>NZ_CP021323.1:2400000-3000000 GCF_002155145.1 Kushneria konosiri | reverse complement strand
CCGGACGCCAGGTGGCGGTACTGGTACCAACCACTTTGCTGGCACAGCAGCATTTCGATAACTTCCGCGACCGCTTCGCTGACTCCGCCATCAACATCGATATCCTGTCTCGCTTTCAGGGCGGCAAGCTACAGTCACATACGCTTGAGCGCCTTAATGATGGTCGCATCGATATCGTTATCGGTACGCACAAGCTGCTGGGCAAGGAGCTTGAGTTTGCCAACCTGGGGCTGGTCATCATCGACGAGGAGCACCGCTTTGGCGTCCATCAGAAGGAAAAGCTCAAGGCCCTGCGCGCCGAAGTTGACATTCTGACCCTGACTGCCACGCCGATCCCGCGGACGCTGTCGATGGCGATGAGTGGCATGCGTGATCTTTCCATCATTGCCACCCCGCCGGCCCGCCGATTGTCGGTCAAGACCTTCGTGCAACAGCGCAATCAGGCTGTGCTCAAGGAAGCCGTGCTACGTGAGCTTTTAAGAGGCGGCCAGGTCTACTACCTGCACAATGAGGTCAAATCAATCGAGGCCACGGCCGAAAAGGTACGCGAACTGGTGCCTGACGCGCGTGTCGGGGTCGCTCATGGCCAGATGGCCGAGCGCGCTCTGGAGCGGGCCATGTCGGACTTCTATCACAAGCGCTTCAACGTGCTGGTGTGCTCAACCATCATCGAAACCGGCATCGATGTTCCCAGCGCCAATACCATCATCATCGAGCGTGCCGACAAGTTTGGACTGGCTCAGCTCCATCAGTTGCGTGGTCGCGTGGGCCGCTCGCACCATCAGGCCTACGCCTACCTGCTCACGCCCCCACCCAAACAAATCACTTCGGATGCCACCAAGCGTCTGGAGGCGATTACACAGGCCGAGGATCTGGGGGCAGGTTTTACACTGGCCAGCCACGACCTGGAGATTCGCGGTGCTGGGGAGCTTCTGGGTGAAGAGCAAAGCGGCCAGATCGAAACCATTGGCTACAGCCTGTACATGGAAATGCTGGATCGTGCCGTCAATGCCATTCGAAGCGGCAAGACACCCAACATCGAAGCGCCCATGTCCGAAGGTGTGGACATCAGCCTCGGGCTGCCGGCGCTGATTCCTGAAGACTACATGCATGACGTCCAGCAGCGACTGGTCATGTACAAGCGCATCAGCAATGCCAAAAACGATGGCGAGCTGCGCGAACTGCAGGTCGAGATGATTGATCGCTTCGGATTATTGCCAGAGCCGGTCAAGCACCTTTTCCGTCAGGCCACCCTGCGTTTCAAGGCCGAGCGACTGGGCATTACCCGACTGGAAGCTGGCGACAGACGGGGGCGCATACAGTTTGGTGCCGACACCTCGGTGGAACCCATGACGCTGGTCAACATGATGCAGAAAGCGCCTGACCAGTATCGACTCGATGGCGCAGATACCCTGCGCTTTGAAAAACCCATGGAAACGGCTGAATCACGCTTTGCAGCCATCGAGGCCTTGCTCGAGCATTTCAACCAGAAGTCGTAATTCATGGCGGGTGTCCGTCGGTGACATTCCCCGACGGGCAGAAGAAAAAAGGGCCGGCCTCAATGGCCGGCCCTTTTTTGTATGGATAGACACAGTCTCTGAGGGGTCAGAGCCCGCGCGGGGCGAAGATACCCGGCGCGTTGCGCCAATAGCCCTTGTAGTCCATGCCAAAACCGAAAACATAGCGATCCTCAACTTCAAGGCCACAGTAGTCCGCCTTGAGGTCGGGCACGGCCTTGCGGTCATGTATCTTCTCGACCAGTACTGCCGAGGACACACTGGCTGCCCCCGCCTGGTGGCAGTATTCGAGGATGGCAGCAAGTGTTGCTCCCTCATCGAGGATGTCATCCACGATGACCACGTGGCGACCGGCCATTGGAATTTCGGGCGAAACGCGCCAGAACAGCTCACCGCCGCGAAGACCGCCGCGATAGCGTGTGGCATGGAGATAGTCCACTTCCAGAGGAAATCCCAATCGGGTGAGCAAATGGCCGGTAGTGATCAGCCCACCGTTCATGACGCAGTAAAATACCGGCATGCTGTCGGAGAGCGACTGGGTCAGTCGGCTGGCCATATCATCCAGAGCCCTTTCGACTGCGGGAAGGTCGATCAGGCAATCTGCCTCATCCATCAGGACCTTCATGTCGTTATGATACTGGGCCATCTCAAAGTGACCGTCGTGCTGTTCAGGCATCGCCATCTGACTCACTGTCTGCATCGTTGTCAAAAGGCCCCTGACGCTTTCGGTCCGAATTGCGGCGCTTTTCATTATTCAGGCGACGGGGGCGCGAGTTTGAAAGCTCGCCATCCTGCCGATTATTCTCTTGCGACTCAAGCTCACGATCGTCCCGACGAGTAGTACGTGTGCCAGCAGACCCTTCATCGTCGCATGAAACCTCCCGGGAGGCGTCGGTGTCTGGCTCCTCTGTATTCGTGGCGTCATCGTGTGTTTGTGAAGAGGGTCGTCCGAGCCTGATCTCATCGGGCACATGGATACGGGACGCCGGAATCGCAAGTTCGGCACCATGGTCATAAACGATATCGCATACCGACAGCAGGATATTTTGCTTGGCGATATTGTACTGCTGCCAGTCAACGACTTTGGTCAGGGCATATACCATGATATTGATGCTGTACTCGCCATAACCGCTGACACTGACGGTAATGAATTCATCGTTTTCGACATCTTCATTTTTTTCCAGCATTTCGGCGATATCACCGGTAATGGCCTCGACCTTGTCCGCGTCCTGATAACGTATGCCGATCGTTTCCCACAACAGTCGCACATGCATGCGGGAAGGGGTTTCGACAATAATTCGGCTGAATACTGCATTGGGCACATAGATGGGCGGACCACTGAAGGTACGAATACGTGTAAGACGCCAGCCAATGTCCTCAACCATCCCTTCGATCTCGCGATCGGGAGAGCGAATCCAGTGCCCGACCTGAAAGGGCTTGTCCAGATGAACGACCATGCCGCCAAAGAAGTTGGCCATGACATCGCGCGCAGCAAAACCGATCAGAATACCGCCTGCACCACCTACTGCCAGAAGGCTCGACACCGAGACACCCAGCATCTGAAGGGCCATTAACAGCACCAGGATCAGCGTCAGCGCCCCCGTAATTTTGGTAATGGCCGAAGCAGAGGTCTGATCTACCGGTTTTGCCTTTGAATGAGCCGGTGGAAACACCAGCCGCTGTTCAAGGCGCTGCATCAGACGCACCTCAACCCAGAATATGATGGCCAGCGTCGAAAGCCCGAAAATGAGACTGGCATAGAAGGTAATGCCGGAGATACCAAGCCCCTGAGCGCCCAGGGTCAATATGGAGCACAGCCCCCCAAGCCATAGCCACAACCGCAGCGGCCCGCGAAGCGCATGCACCAGCGCGTCATCCCAGCGTCTCGGGCTCTTGTTCAGGCGCCGCTCGAGTCGACCCAGTAAAAAGGCGCAGACCAGATCAAACAGCAGCACCAGCAGCACGACCAGAATAATCATCAGTACCCAGCCGGGCAGACCAAAATAGCCCTTGGACCATTCCTGTGTGCTGTCAAGCAACTGCTGCCAGTAATGGGTGGCTTCCGATCCGTCGGGTTGGGAGCCGCTTGATGATGAGGCACCACTGCCGGATTGCTGCGCCATTATATTCACTCTTATCAGGTAAGGAGATCCGCTAACCGCTCCCTGGTACGGTGCCAGCGCGGCTGCTCCTTCAGTGTTTCAAAATCAACGACGCCGCCGGCAAAGCGTAGTCGTTCCAGACGACACTGCGTCAATGGCTTCTTCATGGACGAATGTAACGTCTGACGGGCCTCTGCTGCTCCCACCGGGTCGTTACATAGAAGCGCCAGATCACATCCGGCCTCCAGCGCCGCCATGACCCGCTCTCCGGGGCCGCCGGCCATGGCCGCTCCCTCCATGGAAAGATCATCAGAAACGATCACCCCCTCAAAACCGATGTCATGACGCAGATATTCCAGCCAGCGCCGCGAAAATCCGGCCGGCCGTTCGTCAATTCGGGTAAAACGCACGTGCGCAGGCATGATCCCGCTCAGCCGGTCAGACAGCGCTCGAAAGGGAATCAGGTCACGGGATTCGAGCGCCTCGAGCGTGCGTGTGTCTTCCGGCATGACAAGGTGTGAATCGAGCGTTACACCGCCATGCCCCGGGAAGTGCTTGCCCACGCTGGCCATACCGGCATCAGACAACCCCTCGATAAAGGCGCCCGCCAATTCAGTCACGTGCTGCGGATCATCCGAGAAGGCACGATTGCCGATGGCCGGGCAGCGGGCATCATCAAGATCAAGCACAGGCGCAAAGGAAAAATCGACGCCGCAGGCGGCCATTTCCATCGCCAGCAGCCAGCCGGTATCTCGCGCCAGTTCAAGCGCTTCAGCGGGTGCATCGAGATAGTACCGGCCCAGAAAGGCCATGGGGGGCAGCGTGGTCACGCCGTTGCGAAGACGCTGAACACGCCCACCCTCCTGATCGATGCCAATCAGGATATTGGGACGAGCACGCCGAATGTCGTCACACAGCTTTCGCATCTGCTCGGGTGACTCGACGTTGCGCGCAAAAAGGATAATGCCACCCACGCTGTGGTGAGCCAGCCAGCCTCTCTCGTCATCGTTTAGACATGTACCCTGAATGTCGCACATCAGGGGGCCGATCGGCGCTTCGGCCTGGAGATCCGTCATGAATGAGTTCCTGTTCTGGGGTAGCAAGTCAGCTGATCCGCATCCTGAGTCGTCGTGGCATTTGAAGCAACATTCATGACCGGAGCACGCAGCGCATGTAATGCGACCGGCTTTAAACGCTGGGCCAGCTCCCGAATCGTAATGCGCTGGTGATAGTCATGTTCGGCGATATCGCGCAGCGTATTGAGGCCGGAGAGCGTAAAGATGACCGACCCCAGCATGAAATGCAGCCGCCAGAAGCGCTCATCGTCGGCAAGCTCAGGGGTGGCCTGCCTGAGGAGCTTTAAAAAGCGCGAGAAGATATCACCATACCGGTCTCGAAGCTCGTCACGAAGATGGCGCTGCGTCTGTGAATAGGCCAGGCCCAGAAGCTTCATGAAGGTTCTCAGATCATGGCTGTCAGAGGGCATTTCCAGCACGCTGGCAAACAGCGTATCAAGCAATCCCTCAAGATCAGAGGCTCCTGCCTCGTCAGCTTCAAGCCTGTCCAGTCGCTGATGCAGATCAGCGCTGAACGGGTCGAGATAGCGAAAGAATACTGCCTGTATCAGCGCCTGCTTGGAGCCAAAATGGTAATTGACGGCAGCCAGGTTGACCTCGGCTCGACCCGTAATTCGACGAAGCGATGTTTCGGAAAAACCATGCTCGGCAAACAGGACTTCGGCTGCATCGAGGATTCGGGTCACGGTATCGGATGGCACCATGGGAAATATCAGTTCTCTTTCATGAAAATAAAACGTACGGGCCAAAGCGTGATGGTATCACCAATGCACGTTTTCACCCCCACTCGAGACGGCATCGAAGCGCTTGCATTGATCTGATGACTGGATACAATCACATACTGTATACATCAACAATGGCCATCGCCCATGACACGACCGTTGACTGCACGCCAACAGGCCGTATTCGATTTCATTGCCAGAACCATCAGTGAACTCGGCTACCCTCCCACGCGTGCCGAAATTGCCGGCGCATTGGGCTTTCGTTCGCCCAATGCTGCCGAAGAGCATCTGCGTGCGCTGCGCAAGAAGGGCGTCATCGAGATGATCCCCGGCACCTCGCGCGGCATTCGCCTTTCCGCTCAGGAACAGGTCGCACAGGAACCGGAAAGCCTCAACGCCGGTCTGCCCGTGATCGGAGAAGTCGCTGCCGGCAGTCCGATCCTCGCTGCCGAGCACATTTCACGTTATTGCCCGATGCCGGCCGATTTTTTCAATCCGGGGGCTGATTATCTGTTGCGTGTTCGCGGCCTTTCCATGCGCGATGCCGGTATTCTTGATGGTGATCTGCTGGCCGTGCATCGAACGCATGATGCCCGCGATGGGCAGGTAGTCGTGGCACGACTGGGAGATGATGTGACGGTCAAGCGCTTCAAGCGTCAGGGCAGCATCGTCAGCCTGATTGCAGAAAATCCTGACTTCGAGCCCATTACGATTGATCTGACCCGTCAGAGCCTGGATATAGAGGGCGTGGGTGTTGGGGTCATTCGAGGTGGCGACGGCAATAGCCTTTAACCCCTGCTTCTTTTTCGTGACGGTGTGCCTGCGGGCACACCTGACGTACCACCCGTGGCTGCATGAGCCGCTGTCTACCCAGCGAAACACGGGCGCTCCGATAAATACCCATCATCAGATGACACTCGTCATTACGGCTTTCCATCAGCCAGGCATTATCGAAAGGACGCGTTAGATCCCGCATCGCCACCAGACGTGTGAATGGTCAACGCCGGCACTTTTCCATATCCAAAAGCGCCGTGGCTGCCATACCCAGGTCATTCATTCCATTTTGCAGACGCAAGGGCCTGAAACGCCGATACCTGTCCAGGGACAGGTATCAAGCCGGTCAAAATAATAGAATCAATGAATGGCGGCGGGCTCGTGAGCCTCGATGGCATCATCGTCATCAGCCAGTACAGAACGTGAAATCAGATGATCGAGCATCTCACGGGCGACATCAAAGCGATGATGACGCAGCAGCTCCAGCGTTTGCGATGAAAAGCGGATGCTGGCCAAAGGTTCATTCCTGTCATCACTGTCAGCGGCCCGCAGCACAAACTGTCCGTCTTCAAGTTCGACAATTTCAAATACGGCCGCTTCAGTCATGCGCTACCCCGTTGATCCGATCGGCGAAAAAAATTAGAAAAATACCTGCGAAAGATGTCACGTTTATCAAGAACAAGTCATTACCATTCATAGCTGGTTTCACGAAGCCGGGGCAGCAGGGTCCGAAAATCGTCCAGACACCTTGCAAGTTCCCGGGAAAGAGGCTCGCTCTGACTGGACACGATCATGTTGTCATGGCGACGAAGCTGGGCCGCACCCCCTTCATCATGAAGACGGTCCAGCAGAACCAGCAGCCTGGCCAGCCAGCTTTCAGGTTGCCCCATGAGTTCTCGCAACAGCTCGATCTCTGCCACGCGTGCCGGCGGCTCATTCAATACACTACGCCAGTGCATTGATGGCCAACGGCAGGTATGGGCAATTTCCCTGATCACGCTTTCAAGGGCCATCTCGAGCATCGAGAGCCCCCCTTCCTCGAGCGCCCGACGTCTGGCATCAGCGTGTTCGTCATCCCCGGCCGGTTGTTCCAGCAACAGCATGGCCTGATAGAGCAGCTGATTGGTTCGTCCCTGATGGCTCATGAAGCCTGTTTCCCTGCCTTGCTGCCCTTTTTGGCACTGGCTCCCTTCCGGTTATCCTCGATCTGCCAGCGATTACCATCCCACAGCGCTTTCCAGCCAGTCGCCTTGCCCTCTTCTTCGCTCAACACATACTGACTTTTGGTCTTGCGCGAGAAGCGGATCTGCGCCGGGTGACCATCCGGGTCATGATCCGGTGCCTTCAGAAGAAAGTGATACTTCTCCGGCAGCGCATCGGCATGAGGCCTGATCTCGCTGACCAGGGGCGGCCGGGTTTCGCGATTTTTCGGAAACTGACTGGCCGCCAGAAAAAGACCACTGGCGCCGTCACGCAGCACATAATGATCATCCACCTTCTGACAGGCCAGCTCCGGCATGGGAATCGGATCCATCTTGGGCGGTGCTGGTTCGCCACTTTTCAAAAGCTTGCGGGTATTTTTGCAGTCATCATTGGTGCAGGCGAAGTATTTGCCAAAGCGTCCGGTACGAAGCTGCATTTCCGAGCCACATTTATCGCACTCAATGGTCGGGCCCTCATAGCCCTTGATGCGAAAGTGGCCTTCCTCAATTTCGTAATAGCCATCGTCATCATTGCTGATGTGGATCTTGCGTGTTTCATCGATGAGATAGCTGTCCATCGCCGTCCCTGTATCGGGATTACGGCGCTTGGCACGAAGAGCATCGGTCTCTGCATTGTCATCGGCATCCGCCGGCACCGCCTCATCACCCGGCAGCAGATCGATGGTGGTCTTGCAGCGCTCCTTGGGCGGCAGATTATAGCCTGAACACCCCAGAAACACGCCGGTCGAGGCAATACGAATCTGCATCGGTCGACCACAGGTGGGGCACTTGATGTCAGTTTCCACCGGCTGATTGGGACGCATGCCTTCATCGCCTTCGGCATGCTCAAGGCGGGCACGAAAATCGCCGTAGAAGCTGTTCAAAAGCTCGCGCCAGTCACGCTCTCCGTCAGCAACATGGTCCAGCTCATCTTCCATGCGTGCCGTAAACCCGTAATCCAGCAGGTTTTGAAAGGACTCGATCAATCTGTCGGTGACAATTTCACCGAGTTTCTCGGCATAGAATCGACGACTGTCCAGCTTGACGTAGCCCCGCTCCTGAATCGTTGAGATGATGGCCGCATAGGTCGACGGCCGGCCGATCCCCCGCTTTTCAAGCTCCTTGACCAGACTGGCTTCGGTGTAACGCGCGGTCGGCTTGGTAAAATGCTGCTTCGGATCAAGCGTCTTGAGCTCAAGACGCTCTCCCTTGCCAATATCCGGCAGCTGCTGGTCTTCTTCCTTTCTGGAGGAGGGCTTGAGCACACGGGTATAGCCATCAAAGCGCAGAACCCGCCCCTTGGCACGCAGCTCGAAATTCTCGACCTCAATGCTCAGCGTGGTCGACAGATACTGGGCAGGCACCATCTGACAGGCCAGAAACTGGCGCCAGATCAGTTCATAGAGACGCTCGGCATCACGCTCCATGCTGCCAAGATCGTCCGCTCGACGGTGAACGTCGGTCGGCCTGATCGCTTCATGCGCTTCCTGGGCACCGGCCTTGCTGGAATAAACATTGGGCGTTTCGGGCAGATAATCACTGCCCATCTCAGATTCGACATAGTCTCGCGCCATCGTAATGGCATCGGCGGACAAATTGGTCGAATCGGTACGCATATAGGTGATGTAACCAGCTTCATACAGTCGCTGGGCCAGGGTCATGGTCTTTTTGACCGAAAACCCGAGGCGGCCACTGGCAGCCTGCTGTAGCGTCGAGGTAATAAAGGGAGCGCCCGGCTTGCTGGAAGTCGGGCGATCCTCTCGACCGGTAATGACGTAATCAGCCGTTTTCAACGGCGCGATCAGCGAAGTGGTCTGTGACTCGCTGACCGGTCGGAACGTTTCGCCACCGTGGCGCGCCACTTCAAAGCGCACCTGATCACCGCTGCCGGCTTCAAGATCAGCGTGCACGTCCCAGTATTCTTCAGGGGTAAAGGCACGAATTTCGCGCTCGCGCTCGACGATCAATCTAACCGCAACGGACTGAACCCGACCGGCAGAGAGCCCGCGCGCCACCTTGTTCCACAGCAGCGGGGACACCATGAAACCGACGACCCGATCCAGAAACCGGCGAGCCTGCTGGGCATGCACCCGGTCAAGCTTGAGCTCACCGGGTGTCTCAAACGCCTGGGCAATGGCATTTTTGGTGATCTCGTTGAACACCACTCGCCGATAGCGCGACTCATCACCACCGATGGTCTCACGCAAATGCCAGGCAATGGCCTCACCTTCACGGTCAAGGTCCGTTGCGAGATAAACGGCATCTGCCTTTTCAGCGAGCTTTTTGAGCTCGTCGACCACCTTTTCCTTGCCCGGCAGTATCTCGTAATTCGCCTGCCAGTCATTTTCAGGATCAACGCCCATGCGACGAATCAGCTGATCATGGCTCTTGCGCTTTTTGTAGACTGCCTTCTCTTCGGCAGACATCTTGCGCGTGGCAGCCGCCTGTCGCGCACGCTCGGAGGGGTCAGTGGCATTCTTGCCACTGCCACTGGTCGGCAGGTCACGGATATGACCCACGCTCGATTTCACGATGAAATCGTTGCCGAGGTACTTGTTGATGGTCTTGGCCTTGGCCGGCGACTCGACGATCACCAGTGACTTGCCCATAGATCTCCGTCTCTTTTGCCGGTCCTGCCGGCGCTGTCATGTCAGAAAAGCAGTGTGCGTGAGCGCCCGTTAAACCGGGCTGTGTCAGACACCCTGAAAATGCGACTACCCTACCCTGGCCTTATCCATGGCGCCACCGGTTAAAAAACGGCGCGCAATAACGCCTCGGTCACTGGTATCGCCTCAATGTTTCATGGCGCACTGAACACCTCGACATTATCCGGGGTCTCATCAAGACTTTACCCCGGCGTTGAGAGAGCCATGCCAGAGCGTTCATCAGGCCTCTGCAGCAATTCTCATCAAGGCTTTCTCCAGAGTCTCCCGGAGACTTTGGCGCATTGCCGTCGCACCCAAAGGGGTGAAGAAGGTATAGTGAATACACTCAGACACCGCATCAGGAGAATGCTTCATGACGAAAGCGACTGCCGGCCCGATTCGCCGCACCAAGATTGTCGCCACACTAGGTCCTGCCAGTGACAAGGAAGGCGTTCTTGACGCCATGGTGCACGCAGGCGTTGATGTCGTTCGAATCAACTTCTCCCATGGCAGCGCCGAAGACCATCGTCGTCGCGTCGTCGCTGTACGCGAAGCTGCCAGGAACCAAAAGCGCAACGTCGCCATCCTTGGCGATCTGCAGGGCCCAAAGATTCGTGTCGCCCGCTTTGCCAATGGCTCGGTCGAACTCGAAAACGGCCAGGATTTCGCCCTCGACGTCAATCTGGGACGCGACGAAGGCAACGACCACCAGGTCGGCTGTGACTACAAGGAGCTCGCCGACGACGTCAAGAGTGGCGATGTGCTGCTGCTTGATGACGGACGCGTCGTGCTGGAAGTCAAGCATGTCGAAGGCGGCCGCATCGAATGTACCGTCAAGGTTGGGGGTAAACTCTCCAATAACAAGGGCATCAACAAGCAGGGCGGCGGTCTATCGGCAGCGGCGCTGACCGACAAGGATCGCGAGGACATGAAAACCGCGATCGACCTGGAAGTCGATTTTCTGGCGGTCTCCTTCCCGCGCTCCGGTGCCGACATGCAGCTGGCACGCGATCTGCTGGGCGAAGCGGGCAAGAATATTGCCCTTGTTGCCAAGGTCGAACGTGCCGAAGCGGTAGCCGATCCTGCTACGCTTGACGAGATCATCATTGCCTCTGATGCCGTCATGGTCGCCCGCGGCGATCTCGGCGTGGAAATTGGCGATGCGCAGCTGATCGGGGTTCAAAAGCGCATGATTGCCCGCGCTCGCACGCTCAACCGCGCGGTCATCACGGCCACGCAGATGATGGAATCAATGATCGAGTCGCCGCTGCCGACGCGCGCCGAAGTCTTTGACGTCGCCAATGCGGTACTCGACGGTACTGACGCTGTCATGCTCTCGGCTGAAACCGCCGCTGGCAGCTATCCGGTTGAAACCATTGAAGCCATGGATCGCTGCTGCATGGGCGCCGAGCGCGAACGCGCCGCTCAGGAGTCCAAGCACCGCATGGCTGATGAGTTTCATCGTATCGATGAAACCGTGGCCCTGTCTGCCATGTACGCGGCCAACCACCTGGAAGGCGTGGCCGCTATCGCCTGTCTGACCGAGACCGGCTATACCCCGCTGATCGCCTCGCGCATTCGCTCCGGTCTGCCGATCGTGGCGCTGTCGTCGCATCCACGCACGCTGCGTCGCATGGCGCTTTACCGCGGTGTCTTTGCCATCGAGTTCAACACCGATGACATGCCCAATGCCGAGGTAAACCAGCGCGCCGTAGCCGAGCTTGAAAAGCGGGGGCTGGCCAACCCGGGCGACTACGTCATTCTGACCCGCGGCGATCACGTCAGTGCCCAGGGCGGCACCAACGCCATGAAGATTGTTCAGGCTGGCGAACACATCGGCTGATCCAGCGCTTGAAGACAATCTTGCATCAACAAAAAGGCCTTCACATGAAGGCCTTTTTTAGTTCAGGTGGCTGGTTAGCGTTCCGGAGATTGAACCATCACCTTGATCAAGGCCCAGTATCCAGCCTTCGACCTGCCTTGCCATAGGCGACAGAACCGGTGAGGCGGGCAACTGCCCTTCCACGACTGCAACCATCATCAAAAGCCCCAGCATGGCATCAAACGCATCCTCCCCATCAGCTCGCTCGCCGAACCCTGTCTCAAGCACAGCCCTTGCAGACGCCTCATATGTCACCGGTAACCCGGTCATTAGCAGACGGTGACAGACCTCACGGCGATCCGACTGGCGGCGTTTGCTCTGGCGCCCGGAAAGCTCTGCACCGATCAGGCGCGCTGCCAGTGTCGGCCAGGTTTCGCACAGGATACAGCGACCAGACGCCGCCAGTGAGGCCAGCTCGCCATCAAAGGGCCGGAGTGCGGCGCCCTGCAGCACGGCAGGGATAACAACGTCCTGCCAGCCGGCCTGAGCGGCCTTGCCCACCTGATTGGCTCCCAGCGTCCAGAAAAGCGGACAGGGTTTTCGCCCGGGCATGTCATGCTCACAGTGCCGACGCAGCGCATCGAAACTTTCAACGCCCAGAGCCTGGGTCAGATCCGACTGCCGCACCCCCTTTTTGCCCTGCTGAGGATAAAAGGGACGTGTCAGCGAAATCTCATCATGGGTGGCAGCAGTGTCGAAAAAGTTCTGCCATCGCGGCGTGCCCAGCATCTCCAGCCACTGCCTGAAATCGGTCACGTTGACCTGTCTGGCCCACTGCTTTGGGACCCCGATGGGAAAATCAAATCCGGCCAGCGTGGCGCCCTGCGAAGGGGCCATCAGCACACTTTCGCGCCAGACCCGACCATTATCGATGCGAGCCGGCGCACTGACCCGCCATAGACCGTCGAAACGTCGAGCCTGCGCATACCAGCACTTTGAAGGCGAGAGACTCCAGTCGGCATGCAGCAGCCGATCAATGCCGGTTATGGCCATCAGTCGCTGTAGACCCCTGCGGCGCCAGACAGCGCAAAGGCCCGGCACTCGTGAATATCCGTGGGCAGCGTTCGACCCTCTGACAGGGGCGGCAGGTCATCGAGATCGAAAAAGTTTGCAGCATCCGTCTCATTGTTGGGCACAAACTCTCCGCCTTCATGAGTACAGACATAAAAGAGCTTGTAGATATGATCCGGTGAATAATGGGCGTAGGGGTGAAGACTGCGATCCTTGAGCATGGCAAGCCGCGGCTGGCTCGCCCGATGACCGGATTCCTCAAAAATCTCCTTGAGCACATTGGCACTGGGCCCTTCATTCACGTCAGCCCAGCCTCCGGGCAACGTCCAGAGGCCATCCTTGATTTCGCGAACCAGCAACACTCGGCCCT
The DNA here is from genome assembly GCF_002155145.1 of Kushneria konosiri. NCBI lineage: Bacteria > Pseudomonadati > Pseudomonadota > Gammaproteobacteria > Oceanospirillales > Halomonadaceae > Kushneria > Kushneria konosiri. The sequence continues at coordinate 2,986,699 of NZ_CP021323.1, read as the reverse complement.
GCTCATCAAACACCGCCCCGCGTACATCCACCTTGGGTGTGGCATATCCTCGGTCGGGAATGATCAGGTTTTCAATTTTCTCGATGGGCACGTCACCCAACACAGCAAACATCTGATTGGTCAGCACCTCCAGCTGCTTGTAGCGCTCCAGCTCATACTTGTTGTCGGTATAGGTCTGCCCGGTCTGGGCAATGGATCTGAGTGCCTTTGCAAAAGCCAACCAGTCATGTGTCATGCCATTTCTCTCCTGCTTTCCATCATGCCCGTATCACCACAAGCAAAGCGACTGGCATTGGGTGTCGTCATGGTCCAGATTGATGGCTGACAGTCTAGTGGATGACGCATCTGCATGCGTTCGTTAATCAAGGGAGAGACCATGAAAGCCATAGCCACACGCGGCGCCAGTGACATCAACGCGCCCGGGGCCTTTGAAGCCATCGATATCGAACGCCCGGTGCCGACAGGCGAGGACGTTCTGGTCCGCATCGAGGCCATCTCGGTCAACCCGGTGGATACCAAGGTTCGTGCCGGCGCGCTAGGCGAACTTGGTGAGCCCACAATCCTGGGCTGGGACGCCACGGGCATCGTCGAGGCGCTTGGAGAGCGTGTCAGCGAACTGACCGTCGGAGAACGCATCTATTACTCGGGAGAGGTCAATCGCCCCGGTTGCAACGCCGAGTATCAGTTGATCGATTCTCGTCTGGTCGCCCGTGCACCACAGACACTCGATATCGAAGAAATTGCCGCCATACCGCTGACGGCGCTGACGGCCTGGGAGGCACTGTTTGACAAGCTGCGTCTGGCGCAGGACACCGGAGACCATGGCGATCAGACGCTTTTGATTATTAACGGCGCCGGTGGCGTCGGCTCGATCGCTATTCAGCTGGCGCGTCAGCTGACCGGCATCCGGGTGATTGCTACGGCGTCACGCGAGCAGTCCAGACAGTGGTGCCTTGAAATGGGTGCTCATGATGTGGTCGATCATCACGACCTGGTCAACGAACTCAAACGACTTGATCTGGACAACGTCGACTATATCTTTAACTGTCATGATATTGGCGTGCACTGGGAAAACATGGTTTCCCTGATCAAGCCGCTCGGCGAGATCGTGGCGATTGCCGAGACAAAACAGCAGGTCGATCTCAACGCCCTTCAGGGCAAGGCCGCCAGCTTTCACTGGGAGTTCATGTTTGCCCGCCCTCTCCATGGCGTGCAACGCGAGCAGCAGGGTGCGGCACTGGCGACCATGGCCCGCCTGCTTGATGAAGGCAGGCTGCGAAGCACGCTGGGAGAAATTGTCGGGCCGCTTAATGTCGAAAACCTGACCCGCGCCCACAAGATGCTGGAGGATGGCCATACCATTGGCAAACTGGTACTGACAGCGATGGAATGACGCCTTCCTGTGTTTGTAAAAAAACGCCGGCACAGTGCCGGCGTTTTTTATGAAGCGCGGGACGCTCGGCGAGTACCGCCTCGCCTAGGAACGATCCTGCCCAATGCGCGAGAAATGGCAGGAATACGAAGCAGCATCAGGACGGCACCGGCCAAGGCATAGCCACTCCACTGCGCCATATCGGCGCGCACCACCCAGAAAAAATGCAAAAGCACCAGTCCCAGGGCGATATACACCAGCCGGTGCAGAAACTTCCAGCGTTTCCCCAGTCGCTTCATTGAATAGCGATTGGACGTCACCGCCAGCGCCAGCAGCATCAAAAGCGCTGCAAAACCAACAATGATATAGGGCCTGCGCTGTAGATCTTCCCCCAGCGTCGAAAAATCGAGTCCCAGTATAAACAGCAGGTAGCTGGTCAGATGCAGCACGCCGTAGGTAAAGGTCCAAAGGCCCAACTGACGTCGAATGAGCGCAAAGCCCTTCCAGCGGGTCAGTTTCATGAGCGGCGTAAGACTCAGTGTCAGCAGCAGCAAAATTAGCGCACACTGGCCAAAATTGAGCAGGAGATACTGCCCGGGCTCGGGACCCGCCCGACCTGCCGCCACCTGCCAGGCCCACCAGAGAAAAGGCAGCAGCGCCGCCACGAATACACTACATCGCCAGAGTCGCATCAGAAATATTTCCGCAGATCCATGCCCTTGTAGAGAGACGCGACCTCGTCTCCATACCCGTTGAACATTTGCGTGTCGATCATGTTGGGGCTGAACAGACTATTGGGTAGACGTCTCTCCCGCGCCTGGCTCCACCGCGGATGATCCACATCCGGATTCACGTTGGAATAAAAGCCATATTCATTGGCATTGATGGTAGGCCAGGCCGTGGGAGGCTGCTCCTTGACCAGGGAAATGCGCACAATCGACTTGATGCTCTTGAACCCATATTTCCATGGCACCACCAGCCGTACGGGCGCGCCGTTCTGGTTGGGCAGGATGCGTCCATACATGCCAACGCTCAGGAGGGTGAGCGGATGCATGGCTTCATCCATTCGCAACCCTTCCTGGTAGGGCCAGTCGATCAGTCCAAAGCGTGAACGCTGCCCCGGCATTTCCTCGGGTCGCATCAGGGTCTGAAAGCGCACGTACTTCGCATCGCTGGTCGGCTCGGCACGTTTGAGAATGGCCGACAGAGGTACCCCCAGCCAGGGAATGACCATCGACCAGGCCTCGACGCAGCGCAACCTGTAGATACGCTCCTCCAGCTGCTGTTCACCCAGCAGCTGGTTCATGTCCAGCGTTCCGGGTTTGCCCACCTCGCCATCGACCTCGATGGTCCACGGCTCGGTCGTCATTGCACCCGCATGCTTGTAGGGGTCGTCCTTGCTGGTGCCGAACTCAAAGAAATTATTATAGTGCGTGGCGTCATTGAACGGCGTCAGCTTGTCGTTTTCCCCGGCCGTGACTGCCTTCCAGTGCGTATTGTCGAGTCGTGAGGCAAACCAGTCCGGACGGCTGCCCTGCTCGACATTGTCATATTCAGATGCCGCCCAGACACTACGTGGCAACACGGCGGCCATGCCAAGCCCTGCAACGCCCGCCATGAAGTGACGGCGCGCATGATAGACCGACTCTGATGTCACTTCATTTTCACCAATCTGGTGACGCTTTCGTGTTTTGATCAGCATGGCATCCTCCACTTGACGATCGTTATGGTTACTGACCGTTACATCGCGAAATAGTTTCAATCCACCCGACAGCGTGCATCAGGGCAGAAAACGACAACGCCCGGCATGACCGGGCGTGACAGACAGAACATGACCATGCAAAAGGATGCTTAAACAGTGATCAGGACACCTTCTCGCCATGCGCCTGCTTATCGGCATGATAGCTGGAACGGACCAGTGGGCCGGACGCGACATGTTTGAAGCCCATCTCATGCCCCTTTTCGGCAAACCAGGCAAAGGTATCCGGATGCACCCATCGGTCAACCGGCAAGTGGTTACGTGACGGCTGCATATACTGCCCCAGCGTCAGCATGTCGACGTTGTGGGCACGAAGGTCACGCATGACCTCGATGACTTCTTCATCGGTTTCGCCAACGCCCAGCATCAGCCCTGACTTGGTCAGCACTTCGGGGCGGACTTCCTTGTAGCGCCTGAGCAGGTCCAGCGACCACTGATAGTCCGCGCCAGGGCGAACGCGTCGATAAAGCGACGGTACCGTCTCAAGGTTGTGGTTAAACACATCCGGCGGCTCCTGGCGCATGATATCGATTGCCTTGTCCATGCGACCACGAAAGTCGGGTACCAGCACTTCGATTTCGAGATCAGGATTGCGCTTTCGGATCTCTTCAATGCAATTGTTGAAATGCTGCGCCCCACCGTCGCGAAGATCATCACGATCCACGGAGGTAATCACGACATATTTCAAGCGCATCTCAGCAATGGCTTCGGCCAGCTCGCGCGGCTCATCTTCATTGAGCGCATTGGGGCGTCCGTGCGCCACATCACAGAAGGGACAACGGCGCGTGCAGATGTCACCCATGATCATGAAAGTGGCAGTACCGCCATTGAAACACTCGCCCAGGTTGGGGCAGGAGGCTTCTTCGCATACCGTCACGAGCTTGTGTCGTCGCAGGGTTTCCTTGATGCGGGTCACCTCTTTCGAGATGGGCATGCGCACCTTGAGCCAGCTCGGCTTGGTCGGCAGGGTCTCGGTCGGAATGACCTTGACCGGAATACGGGAAACCTTGTCGGCGCCACGCAGCTTGACGCCTTTTTCGGCCCGTTGTTTGGGGGTGGTAGCAGTCGTCTCGGTCATCAGTTTGATCCTGTTACTCGAGAAATGTGGGTCAGCACCCCGGGTGCATTCACCATTTCCTGAAGCTCGGGGTTGCCGAGTTCAGCGGCAAAGGCTCCGAGCAATCCTTGTGCCTCGCGTGCCATGTCCGGTGGCCGGGACAAAAGATCACGAAGCTGTGTCATTTTGAGCCCTGCATAGCCGCAGGGATTGATATGGTCAAAGGGCGAAAGATCCATATCGATATTAAAGGCAATGCCGTGAAAGCTGCTGCCGCGTCGAATACGAAGACCGAGCGAGGCAATCTTGGCCCCATTCACATAAACGCCCGGCGCATCCGATCTCGAACAGGCATCGATGCCGTGTTCTCCCAGCACGTGAATAACGGCATTTTCAAGGGCATCTACCATGGCACGCACCCCGATACGACGCCGTTTGACGTCAATCAGTGGATACATGATCAACTGACCGGGCCCATGATAAGTGACCTGACCACCGCGGTCACTCTGGACCAGCGGAATATCGCTTGAACGCAATAGATGCTCAGGCTTGCCGGCACGCCCCTGGGTGAAGACGGGAAAATGCTCCACCAGCCAGATCTGGTCCTGCGTCGTGGCGGTGCGCTCATCGGTAAAACGACGCATCGCTTCCCAGACTGTTGTGTAATCACACATCCCTAGACGATATACGCCAATGGGCTGATCATCCAGGCTTGTATCACTCATCAGAACTACCTCGGAGAGTGCCGGCAAAAGCGCTTGTCAGCGATAACAATCAAAGCACCATCTGAACTCGACCGGTCGCCTTGAGCGCCACGAACAGATCGTTGAGCTGCTCTTCGCCAGTGGCATAGATGGTGACATGCAGGGAGCGGTACTTGCCGTTGCGGCTGTCGCGATGCGTCACTTTTGAGCGATCGAGCTCCGGCGAGAAACGCTCCACGATATCCAGCATATCGCGATCAAATTCAACGTCGTTGTTTCCCACGATCTTGATGGCATAATCACAGGGAAACTCGATTTTCGGCGCCTCCTGGCTTTTGTTGTCATCGCCGGGGGAAGACAGGATAGCAGCAGGCTTTTGAGATGAAGGCCTGGACATGATAAACCTCTTGATCATTGCAGGCTAAGATTCGCCCGATTGCCTGCCATTTTACTGAAAAAGGGGGGATTCGTCAGCCGAATCCCCCCTTTTTGGTCACGAACCAGCCCGATGTTCAGATCCTAGAACAGGCCCTGAACAAACTTCAGCAGGCCATCCCAGAGACGCTTGAACAAACCACCCTGCTCGATGCTTTCCAGCGCCACCAGCGGCTGCTCGTCAATAACCTCGTCGTTTTGAACGATCTGGACGGTGCCATACTGCTGGCCGGCTTCAATGGGTGCCTGCAGATCACCGTTGATATTGATGCGGTTGGAAAGCCCTGCCTCGTTTTGCTTGGAAGCCGTCAGGTAGACATCTTTGGCCACGCCAAAGGAGCCTTCATCCTGGGTGCCGCCCCAGACGCGTGCTTTTGTAAGCTCCTGACCGGCATCATAAACCTTCTGGGTCTCGAAATACCGGAAGCCATAGCTTAGAAGCTTCTGGGTTTCCTGGGATCGAGCTTCTTCCGAGTTGGTGCCCATGACCGCTGCGATCAGGCGAGTATCGCTTTGCTGAGCAGAAGCCACCAGACAGTAGCCTGCTTCCTCGGTGTGACCGGTTTTAAGGCCATCCACCGACTTGTCGCGCCACAGCAGCAGATTTCGATTGGGCTGCTTGATGCCGTTCCAGGTGAAATATTTTTCGGCATACAAAGAATAATGATCGGGAAAATCATTGATGATGTGACGCGCAATGATGGCCATGTCATGCGCCGATGAGTAGTGCTCGGGGTCCGGCAGACCGGTCGGATTCATGAAATGCGTGTTTTGCAGCCCCATCTGTCGGGCATGCGCGTTCATGAGGTCAGCAAATGACGACTGACTTCCGGCAATATGCTCGGCCATGGCCACCGTGGCATCGTTGCCTGACTGCACCACGATGCCCTGCATCAGGTCCTTGACCGGCACGTTGCTGTTCACCTTGACGAACATGCGTGAGCCACCGGTCTGCCAGGCTTCCTTGCTGATACGAACTTCATCACTGGGCGACATGTTGCCGCTTTCGATTTCGCTTTCAGCAATATAGGCCGTCATCATCTTGGTCAGACTGGCTGGCGGTACGCGCTCATCGGCATCATGTTCAACCAGCACACGACCGGACTTGGCATCCATCAGAACCCATGATGTCGCTGCAAGACCGGGCGGTGAAGGCACAAAACTGGTAGGTGACGGGCCATCGGATGCCATGGCAGGCGCCGCCGTCAAGGTCAGCGCCAGTGAGGAAAACGCAACAAGGTGGCGCCAGCGGCGTACGTTTACTGCAAAAAGGGTCATATTGCCTTTCTCTGTTTGCTTGTATTCAGTCCGAGCCAGTTACCCGATGTAGCTGGTCATAGCCTGCTTCATGCAGTTCGGACCTGACTGATTCCACCATGATCGGATCATCGAGCGGGCCCACCTGTACCCGATGCATGGCGGCATGTCGTGTTACTCGAACCGGCCTTGAAAGGCGCGCTTCGAGCTTGTCCCTGAGCACCTGAGCGTGCTCGCTGGATCCCAGTGCAGCGACCTGCAGATAGACAACGCTATTTGCATCATTGCGACCGGCAACGGGCGCGGGCTGCTGCGTCGAGGAGACAGCGGCCTCCTGAGGCCTGACGGGCTGAACCCTTGAAGCGCCCGGAGAATCCTCGGTGCGCGCCGCCACCTGCTGTTCATTATTGTGTCGGGCCTGCCATTGGTGAGGGTCGATGGCAGTGACCCTCACTCTGGCAGTGCCGTCGTCGAGCATATCCAGTCGAGACGCTGCTGCATAGGAAAGATCAATCAGACGGTCGTCATGAAAGGGCCCTCGATCATTGACCCGTACGATGACAGAGCGGTTGTTGGCCAGACTGGTTACCCGTGCGAAGGTCGGCAGCGGCAGGGTGCGGTGTGCCGCCGACATCGTATACATATCATATTGCTCGCCATTGGCCGTGTCGTAGCCCTGGAACTTCTGGCCGTAAAAGGAAGCGCGCCCCGTCTGACTGTATCCCTTGCTCGAAGAAAGCACGTGATAGCGTTTGCCCAGCACCTGATAAGTGGACTGGTTGCCGCCGCGCGATAACGGCTCCACGCGGGGGACGGCGTCAGGCACTTTTGATACGTCCACCTGGCGATCAGGATAGGCATCACGTGACATGGCATATCGCCCCCCTCCCCCGCCGCCAGCACAGCCGGCCACAAGGGTTACCACGATCATCAGAACAGCCATACAACCGGCTTTCGCGGGCAGAGCAATCTTTGCGGACAACACGCTAGCTCTCCCGCTGTAGCGCGGCCTGAATCTGCTCGGCCAGCGTCGTGACGGCCATGGCATAGAGATGGCTATGGTTATAGCGGGTAATGACGTAGAAATTGTGCAGGCCAAACAGATAGTCGTTGTGGCCGTCGGCATGGTCCAGCGCCAGTGGAATGACCTCTTCGTCTTCCGGAATCGCGATATCAGCAACGACCCCCTGTTTCTGAAGATCCGCCACGCGCATGTAAGGCGCCCTGGCCTGATTGAAATCAATGTTCCCGGGCTTTTCCGAGACGTCAAGATGCGCCGCTACCGTCAGCGGCCGCCCGGGACGCCAGCCGTGCTCCGCAAAGTAATTAGCCACGCTGCCGATGGCATCCACCGGCTCCTTCCAGAGATCCTTGATGCCGTCGTGATTGAAATCGACCGCGTAGGCCTGATAACTGCTGGGCATGAACTGGGGAAGCCCCATGGCCCCGGCATAGGAGCCCTTGAGCTCCAGAGGGTCGAGCCCCTGCTCACTGGTGAGGGTCAGAAAGGACGCCAGTTCACGGCTGAAGAAATCGCTACGAGGCGGGTAGTCGAAGGCAAGCGTGGTCAGGGCATCGATGACGCGATAGCTGCCGGTATTGCCCCCATACCAGGTTTCCACACCGATGATGGCGGCAATGATCTCGCGAGGCACGCCGTATTCCTGCTCGGCGCGGACCATGGCATCACGATGGTCACGGATAAATTTAACGCCGCCGGCCACCCGCTCGGGCTTGATGAAGATGTTTCGATACTGATCCCAGCGCAGATGACGCTCGGCCGGTTTTGAAATGGCATCGATGATCTTCTGCTGACGGCTGGCCTGATCAAGCGCAGCGGTCAGCTCCCGTCGGTCAAGCCCTGACGCTGCCAGCCTGTCGACCATGGCACGCGCCTGATCGTTGGTACTCGGGGCGTATTCGCCCGCCGCATTGACCAGAGGCGAGACCGCCAGCAGCATTGCCATGGCCCAGCGCCATTTCTTACCTGAAGGACGTCGATCCGGCTTCATACCGATTCTCTTTAGCGTGGCGTGATCTTGTGGTGTGTAAAAACGGCCATCAGCATACCGAAGCCGGCCATCAGGGTCACGCTGGCTGTCCCGCCATAACTGATCAATGGCAACGGCACCCCTACAACCGGCAGTACGCCGCTGACCATGCCAACGTTGACGAAGACATACACAAAAAAGGTCAGAACCAGACTCCCCCCCAGCAATCGACCAAAGGTGTCGTGAGCCTGGTTGGCCATGTAAAGGCCTCGCCATATCAGCAGTAAATAACAGCTCATCAGCACGACCATGCCAATCAGCCCAAATTCTTCGCCCAATACGGCCCCGATAAAATCGGTATGTCGTTCAGGCAGAAACTCAAGCTGCGACTGCGTCCCCTGCATCCAGCCCTTGCCATGGATTCCCCCGGAACCGATGGCCGTCTTTGACTGAATGATGTTCCAGCCAGCCCCCAGCGGGTCGCTTTCCGGATTCAGCAGGGTCAGCACCCGCTGGCGCTGATACTGATGCATGTTGAACCACAAAAGCGGCATGGCAGCGATTCCAAACGCTGCACACATGGCAATAAAGCGCCAGGAAAGCCCGGCCAGCAGGACCACGAAAACGCCAGAGGCTGCGACCAGCATGGAAGTCCCCAGATCGGGCTGATTGGCAATCAAACCAACCGGCAGCCCCATCAACAACAGACAGACCATTAGATCCAGCCACCCGGGCGGCAAGACCCGTCGCGATAGATAAGCGGCAATGGTCATCGGCATGGCAAGCTTCATGAGCTCGGAGGGCTGAAAACGAATGACACCGGGAATGGTAAGCCAGCGCTGAGCTCCCATGGCATGGGTGCCAATAACGTCAACGGCGACCAGCATCAGGGTCACCACAATGTAGAAAAACCAGGCAAGGCGCTGCATGGTGCGTGGTGAAAACTGCGCGATCAGCAGCATGACCAAAAAAGCGGCACAGAATCGAAGCGCCTGGGCTTCCACCAGATAGGTAGATTCACCACCAGCGCTATAAAGCACGATCAAACCACCTGTCACGATGGTCAACAATGCCAGCAACAGCCAGGGGTCAAGGTGCAGGGTACGCCAGCTCAGACGCTGGTAGTGCCGACGGCTACGGCGATAAACCCGCTGCCAGTAGTCGATCATCATCGTCAGTCTCCCGTTGCAATCCGCTGAGCGGTGTTTTCGTTTTGCCGGGCATGACGCTGCGCTTCCTCGCTGGATTTCATGGTGGGCAATATCCAGGCATCCAGCATTTCTCGCGCAATGGGAGCGGCTACCCTGCTGCCGCCGCCACCGTTTTCAACGATGACCGCCACCGCGATTTTAGGGTCATCTACCGGAGCAAAGGCCGTGAACAGGGCATGATCATGTAAACGCTCCTCAAGCTCGGAGGCGTTGTACTTCTCCTTTTGCCCCAGCGTAAAGACCTGTGCCGTGCCTGACTTGCCTCCCATGCGATATTGAAGATTACGACCTGAAGCACGTCCCGAGCCCTCGCTGCCGGTCATGACGTTCTCCATGGCATCGTGGATCAGATCCCACCAGTGGGAATTGTCCAGCTTGATGTCATCAGGAGTATTTTCGAAAGGAGGTGCAATTTTTTTGTCCCCTACTTCCATGGCCAGGTGAGGACGAACCCATTTGCCCTTGTTGGCCATGACGGCCACGGCGGTGGCCATTTGCAGGGGCGTGGCCAGCCAGTAGCCCTGGCCAATACCAACCGACAGCGTCTCTCCCGGGTACCAGACCTGATTGTAGCGACCACGCTTCCAGTCACGACTGGGCATCAGGCCGCTGCCCGCGCCCCAGACATCCAGGCTGTGATCCTCGCCAAACCCATACTTGTGCATGAAACTGGAGAGTCGATCGATCCCCATTCGGTGGGCCAGCGTAAAGAAATAGGTATCGTTGGAAACCGTAATGGCGCGCTTCATGTCAACTCGCCCATGCCCCCAGCGCAACCAGTTACGATAGCGTCTGGAGTCGTTGGGCAACTGGTAGTAACCCGGGTCATAGACCGTATCGGAAGGCGTGATCAAGCCATATTCCAGACCCGCTGACGCCATGTAGGGCTTGACCGTCGAGGCCGGTGGATACTGCCCGCGTGCTGCCCGGTTATACAGGGGGATATCAATATCATCGCGCAGGGCCGCGTAGGATTTTGTATCGATGCCGGTCACGAACTTGTTATTGTCAAAACCGGGTTCTGACACCATGGCCAGAATGGCACCTGTCGCGGGCTCGATAGCGACAATGGCACCACGCTTGCCCTTTAACAGATCGTGTCCGAGCTTTTGCAGTTTCGAATCCAGCGTCAGCGTCAGGTTCTTGCCCGGCTGCGGGGGGGTTCGGTCGATTTCACGCAACACTCGACCACGAGCATTGGTTTCGACCCGCTTGACCCCGGCCTTGCCATGGAGCTCATCTTCGTAGAACCGCTCGATACCGGTCTTGCCTATGAAGTGTGTTCCGGCATAGTTACTGGTATCAATACGCTGCTGGTCTTCCTGACTGATACGCCCGACATAGCCGAGTACGTGGGACATCCACTCCCCGTCGGGATAGTAACGGATGAGCTGAGCCTCCACCTCGACCCCGGGCAATCGATACCGATTAACCGCGATTTCGGCAATCTGCTCCTCGGTAAGATCACTGAGCAGCAGCGCCGGCTCATAGGAACGCAGCCGCTCTCGAGAGCGCTGGGTCAGCACTTCATGCTGATCTTCGGGAAGCCCCAGAATGTTGATCAGCCGGTCAATGGTCTGACCGACATCACCGGCCTGCTCGCGCACCAGCGTCAGGTTATAGGTCGGGCGGTTTTCGGCCAGTACCTCATGGTTGCGATCAAAGATCAGACCACGGTTGGGCGGCAGGGGCTCGACGCGCATGCGGTTTTTATCCGAGCGCGTAATGAAGATGTCGTGTTGAACAACCTGCAGCCATACCATGCGACCGATCAATCCGGAAAACATGATAAGCACAAACAATGCCGCCACGATGCTGCGACGGCGAAAGATGCGGGCCTGCTGTTCGGAATCCTTAAGCGTGGCGCGACGTGGGCGCATTGACAATATTGCCCGAAAACGATGAACGGATAAGTCGCCCGATGGGCGCAAGACGATGCACGCTCAGTCCCCGCTAGCGATGGTAGGGATGGCCGGTCATCAGCGTCCAGCCCCGATAAAGCTGTTCAGCCAGCAGTATACGTACCAGCGGATGAGGCAGCGTCAGGGGTGACAGGGACCAGCGTAGATCGGCGCGAGACAGACAGCGCTGATCCAGACCGTCAGGACCGCCAATCAGCAGGGACACATCACTCCCTGCCATCTGCCAGTCCTGCATTCGCTCGGAAAGCGTGTGAGTCGACCATGGCTTGCCTTCGACATCCAGGGCCACCACGAGTTCACTGTCCTTGAGTCTGGACAGTAAACGATCCCCCTCGACGCGTATGGCCTTTGCAGGATCAGCGCTTTTCTGACGCGGACCGGGCGAGAGCTCGACCACTTCAAGAGACATCTCGCGCGGTAGACGCTTGCGATACTCCTCAACGCCCTGTGTCACCCAGCCCGGCATTCGAGTACCGACAGCAAGCATTTTCAACTTCAAGACTGATGCTCACCAACGGCTTCATGACGCCCAAGATCGTTGGGCAGCTCGCTCCAGAGCCTTTCCAGATCATAGAGCCTGCGTGCCTCCGGCATCATGACGTGAACCACCACATCTCCCAGATCCACCAGCACCCAATCACTGCCGGCCTCACCTTCGACACCCAGTGGACGGACGCCTTCATTCTTGGCGCGCTCTACCACATTGTCGGCCAGTGCCTTGACGTGGCGACTGGAAGTACCGCTGGCCACCACCATAACATCGGTCACGCTGGTCAGTCTGGAAACATCGAGCTCGGCGATATCACGCCCCTTGAGCTCTTCCAGGGCGTCAACCACCAGAGATGAAAGTACTGTCTGCATAGCTCCTCGGATATAAATGATTTAGAGCGCATTGTACCGCTGTCGAGCGGATGCACCATAGACATTTGACGCTTTTGAACGCCGGGGCGATTACCCGGACGTATCAAGGTAGAGCCCATGCTGGTCAATAAAGGCTTCAACGGCTGGCGGCATCAGATATCGCACGCTGTGCCCCGATGCCAGCGCCTGTCGAATCGCAGTCGCCGAGATGGCCATTGCCGTGGTCTTGTCATAATCAAGCACGCTGCCGCAGGGCGTTGCCATGAGCGCATCGATACTGTCCACCCGGCGCGCCTCGACCAGAGTTTCGAGCGCCTGGCACTGGACTTCATCGCTTTCGGGGCGGCCGATCACCAGAATATGGGCATAATCGAACAGTGCTTCCGGCCTGTGCCATTCATGGAGTTTCAAAAAGGCATCACGGCCCAGCACCATGAGAAGGCGCGCCTTTTGGCCATACTGCTCGCGCAGTGACCGGAGTGTATCAAGCGACCAGGAAGGTCCATCGCGGTGAATTTCGCGGTCATCGGCCACCAGCCCGGGCGTGTCTGAAAGCGCCAGTTTCAGCATGCTCAAACGATCCTCGGAGCTGACACCCGGCGCGCTGCGATGTGGTGGCAGATGCGCCGGCACCATGTGAATGACATCGAGCGAAAGCGCTTCTCGCAACTCGACCGCTGCACGCAGGTGCGCGATGTGAACCGGATTGAAGGTGCCGCCAAACATGGCGACACGGGCATTACGTTCTGACATGACCATCGCCCAGCACGATATATTTACGCGTGGTCAGACCCTCCAGACCTACCGGCCCTCTGACATGCAGCTTGTCGGTGGAAATACCGATTTCGGCACCAAGCCCATACTGCGCGCCATCGGCAAAGCAGGTCGGAGCATTGACCATCACGGAGCTGGAGTCCACCTCGGCCAGAAATCTCTGGGTATGACCGAAATGATCGCTGACGATGGCATCGGTGTGGTGGGAGCCATAATGATTGATGTGCTCAATGGCCGCTTCAATATCGTCGACCACCCGAACGGACAGCAACGGCCCCAGGTATTCGGTCCACCAGTCCTCTTCGGTGGCCGGCTCAACGTTGGCCAACGCCTGCACCCTGTCGCATCCACGCACGGTCACACCGGCTTCCTGAAAGCGCGCAATCATCCCGGGCAGAAAGTCTTTGGCGACGGCCTGATCCACCAGAAGGGTTTCCATGGCGCCACAGATGCCATAGCGAAAACATTTGGCGTTGAAAGCAATATCAAAGGCCATATCCAGCGACGCATGGCGGTCCACAAAAACGTGACAAAGCCCTTCGAGATGCTTGATAACCGGAATACTGGCTTCCTCGGAGATTCGCTTGATCAGCGACTTGCCACCTCTCGGGATGATCACATCCACGTATTCCCGGGCCGTGATCAGCGCGCCGACAGCCTCACGACTGGTGGTTTCAATCAACTGAATGGAATGACCCGGCAGCCCGGCCCTTTCAAGCCCTGAAGCAATACAGCGAGCAATGGCGCAGTTGGAATCAAAGGCTTCCGAACCACCGCGCAGAATGGCGGCGTTCCCCGCCTTGAGACATAGCGCCGCGGCGTCCACCGTCACATTGGGTCGGGACTCATAGATGATACCGATGACCCCCAGGGGTGTGCGCATGCGGCCGATACGCAGTCCGTTGTTCTGGGTCCGCATCTCATCGATACCGCCGATCGGGTCCGGCAGGGCGGCAACGGTTTCAAGTCCCGCGATCATGGCGTCGATACGTGCCGGCGTCAGCAGCAGACGATCCATCAGCGCCTCTGAAAGCCCGTTGGCCTTGCCACGCGCCATGTCGCGCGCGTTGGCCTCCATCAGCGCATCGCGCTGTTGTGACAGCTCATCGGCCATGGCGGCAAGGGCGGCGTTGCGCTGCCCAGTAGTACTGCTGCGAAGCCAGGCGGATGCCTTGCGTGCCTGCTGACCCAGCAGAGCCATATGCGTGGCAATATCGATATTTTCCTTGTGCCCCTCAGACGTCATCTGTGCTGCTCTCCTGTATGCCAAGTGCGCGGCCGCGCTTGTCAGTCGTCCTGCCTGACGCTATCGGAGTGCACAGCGGCTGACTATACTGGCCAACTATTTTACGTTTGCCTATCCGATACTTATGAATCGCTACTATAAGCCAGTTGTCAGCGGCAGTAAAAACCGCGCCTGGCACGGCAAGTCATTGTGTGGAGTCCTTTCGAATGCACCCCGTTGCCCTGATTGATCAGTGGGCACATAACCCGACGGTTCTGATTCTGATCGTGGGTATTGTTGCTCTGCTTGAATCGCTGGCGCTGATAGGCCTGATGGTACCCGGTGTTGTCATGCTCACGGCGGCGGCGTCACTGGCAGGACATGACCAGACCTCCATCACGCTCTTGATGATCAGCGCCTTCGCTGGCGCCGTGATCGGCGACAGTGCCAGCTACTGGCTTGGCCGTACTCAGCGCGACCGTCTTCGAGGCTGGTGGCCCTTTCATCGCTATCCACAGTGGGTGGACAAGGGCGAGCGGTTTTTTACTCGTCACGGCGCCCTTTCGGTGGCATTTGGTCGTTTTGTCGGCCCCGTGCGCCCCATCATTCCGATGGTAGCCGGCATGATGCACATGCCGCCGACGCGCTTTTTGACCGTCAACGTACTTTCGGCCCTTTTCTGGGCGCCGGCCTATCTATTGCCCGGCTATTATCTGGGACGCAGCTGGCAGCGGCTGGTGCATCTGCCTTCCGGCACCGAGCAGTGGCTATCCGTGATGATGCTCACGCTTATCGTGCTCGGTTTTGCATTGTCCTGGCTGCGTCGCAGGCTCGATCGCGACAGTCTTGTCTATCGTGGTCTTTTAATGAAAGCACGGCGCTACCGCCTCTCGCGACGACTCTGGCTAAGCCTTCGACAGAAACGTATCCGGGGTGAAATTCCGCTGGCGTCCATTGCGCTGCTGCTGACGGCCATCCTCGCCTTTATCGGCTGGACCTGGCTGGTCGCAGGGCTCAAGCAGCCTTTCGCGATGGATGTTGCCGCCCAGAGCTTCTTTTCGCGTCCGGACAATGCCGTTCTGATGCGCGCCTCAATAATAATGGACCGAGTCGGCGATGCCATCGGCATCATGGCCATGCTTTTGCCATGGCTCATCTGGCTTTTGTGGCGAAAACGCCTGGCCGCCCTGATCCACTGGGGCGGTGCACTGGTCCTGCTGTCCTTTAGCAATACGCTGCTCAAGCATTGGGTGGGTCGTGCACGCCCCGAGACGCCTGAACATCTGATTGGATCGTTTTCCTATCCAAGCGCCCACGCCTCAACTGCCGTGGTGTTCTGGGGATTGAGCGCTGCGTTTATTGCCGAAGGGCTCTCGAGCCGTGCCAGACGGTGGCCCTACTGGGTGGCCATCATGGCCGCCAGCGTCGTTGCCCTGTCGCGGTTGACCTTTGGGGTGCACTGGCTCAGCGATATTGTCGGCGGTGCTCTGCTGGGGCTGATCATCTGTAGCGCTACCCGCATCAGCTACCACTTCTTTGCACACCGCTACGTTGCAGGTGCCGTCCAGCGCAGACAGATTGTCCTGCTGACACTGGCATCCCTTGTGATGGTGATCGTAAGGATTGTGTGGCTACCTGCCTTCTGACGCGCCCTGCCTGCCAGCGCCACGCTCATGCCGGGGCCATATACATATGGCCCCGGTCGATTTTTCAGGCCCCGACATCCACCTCCTGTCCATAATACTGGCCAAGAGCGTCCAGCAAACGTTCGTGCACATTATCAAAACCGCCGTTGCTCATGATCACGATACGATCTCCCGGGCGGGCCTTTTCGACCAGCGCATCGATCAACTGCTCGGTGGTGGTCATGGCATGAGCAGGTATCGGGCAGGCCTTCGCCACTTCAAGCACGGACCACCCCAGCGTCGCCGGCTGATACCAGTAAACCTCATCGGCACTGGCAACGCTTGCCGGCAGTCGAGCCTTCATGGTGCCCAGCTTCATGGTGTTGGAGCGCGGCTCGATGACGGCGATCAGTCGTCCACGGGATGACGCCGCCCGAAGCCCCGCCAGCGTCATCTCAATCGCAGTAGGATGATGAGCAAAATCATCGATGACCTGAATGTCATTGACGCGGCCACGCAGCTCCTGACGCCGTCGTGGTGATGCAAATGTAGCAAGCGCTGCCGCAGACTGTTCAATGGTCACGCCCATGGTGCTGGCCGCTGCCATCGCTGCCAGCGCATTGCAGCGATTGTGCTCACCGCTCATGCCCCAGCGCACCAACACTTCACCGTCAGGCGATCTGACAACAAACTGCTGGTCTTCAGGACCATCCTCGAGCCGCCACTGCGAGTGATCCATACGGCCGAAATGGGCAATTGGCGACCAGGCCCCCATCTCGAGCACTCGTGACAGTGCAGGCTCATTGTCGGCCACCACCAGCTGACCATTGCCCGGCACCAGCCGTACCAGATGATGGAACTGACGCTCGATGGCAGCCAGATCAGTAAAAATATCGGCGTGATCAAATTCCAGATTATTGAGCACGGCCACTTCCGGCAGGTAATGAACAAAC
The DNA here is from genome assembly GCF_002155145.1 of Kushneria konosiri. Lineage (NCBI taxonomy): Bacteria > Pseudomonadati > Pseudomonadota > Gammaproteobacteria > Oceanospirillales > Halomonadaceae > Kushneria > Kushneria konosiri. Next base: position 2,969,553 of record NZ_CP021323.1, on the reverse strand, counting down.
TTGGAGCGCTTGTCGAAAAAGGCCGTATCGTATTCATCGGCCTCGATCACGAAGACGCCGTCATGCGACCCGGCTCGCGCCGAAATTCCCAGATTGCGTGGAATACCTCCAATCAGAAAGCCCGGTGCCAGACCGGCACTTTCAAGAATCCACGCAAGCATGCTGGCCGTGGTCGTCTTGCCATGGGTTCCCGCCACCGCCAGCACGCGCCGATGACGCAGCACATTATCCGCCAGCCACTGAGGCCCCGAGGTGTAGGGAATACGCTGATTGAGGACAGCCTCGACTTCGACATTCCCGCGTGAAAGGGCATTGCCGATGATCACCAGATCGGGGACAGGCTGCAGATTGGCCGCGTCAAAACCGTGGCCGACATCAATGCCGTGTGCGGCAAGCTGTGTGCTCATGGGCGGATAGGTGCCCTTGTCCGAACCCGTCACCTGATGCCCGAGCTCGCGTGCCAGCAGCGCCAGGCTGCCCATGAAAGTGCCACAGATGCCGAGAATATGAATATGCATGAAAAATAGGGCTCTCCGTCAAAAGCCGAATCAGCCTAGCATGGCCTGCAAATCAACGTCAGGCTCCGATTTACCTGCAATTGATGCATCTCTGACTGGATCATGCCTGCAGGTAATGGATATGATCGCCCCCACGGGCGATGCCCGATGCCGGCCATCGATCCGCTGATCGACCAACAGCAGCGCAGCCCACAAGAGGCGCGCCACGTTGCCGAGAGACAGTTCGATCAGCAACCACGGCGTTGGCCGACCTTCATTCATAAGAAGCAGGAAGCTCATGACCTCCAGTAACGCCTTTTACGCACAATCAGGTGGTGTGACGGCCGTGATCAATGCCAGTGCCTGCGGTGTTATCGAAACATGCCGCAAACACAGCGATCGCATTGGCAAGCTCTATGCCGGACACAATGGCATTATCGGTGCATTGACCGAGGATCTGATTGATACCAGCCTGGAAAGTGACGAGGCCATTGCAGCACTAAGACATACCCCGGGCGGCGCCTTTGGTTCCTGTCGCTACAAGCTCAAGGATATCGAGACGCATCGCAGCCAGTACGAACGGCTTATCGAAGTCTTCAAGGCTCACGACATTCGCTATTTCTTTTATAACGGCGGCGGCGACAGTGCCGACACCTGCCTGAAGATTTCACGTCTGTCAGAGCAGATGGGCTACCCGCTGCAGGCCATCCATGTGGCCAAGACCGTCGATAACGACCTGCCGATTACCGACAACTCTCCCGGCTTCGGCTCGGTGGCCAAATATATTGCGACATCGACGCGTGAGGCGGCACTGGACATCGCCTCGATGTGTTCCACCTCCACCAAGGTGTTCATCCTGGAATCGATGGGCCGCCATGCCGGCTGGATTGCTGCAGCCGGTGCGCTGGCCAGCGAAACCAATGATGGCCCCCCGCACATGATTCTGCTGCCGGAAGTGCCCTTCGACCGCCAGCGCGTCATGAACCATATCGATGCAGCGGTCAAGAAACACGGCTACTGCGTGGTGGTGGTTTCTGAAGGTGCTCGCTATGAAGACGGCACTTTCCTGGCCGATGCCGGCAATACCGATGCCTTCGGTCATCGCCAGCTGGGCGGCGTGGCTCCGACACTTGCCGGCATGGTCAAACAGGATCTGGGCTACAAGTACCACTGGGCCGTGGCCGACTATCTTCAGCGTGCCGCGCGCCATCTGGCGTCTGCCGTTGATGTCGAGCAGGCCTACGCCGTGGGTCAGCGTGCCGTTGAATGCGCCCTTGAAGGCAAAAACGCCGTCATGCCGGCCATTCAGCGTGACAGCGACGAGCCCTATAGCTGGTCGATCATCGATGCCCCACTCGAGCAGGTCGCAAATCAGGAAAAGTTCATGCCGGCGGAATATATCCGTGAAGATGGGTTTGGCATCAACGACGCCGGACGTCGCTATCTGCGCCCGCTGATTCAGGGTGAGGACTTTCCTCCGTTTGAAAACGGTCTGCCGAAGGTCGCCTCCCTGCGTCTAGAGCGCATCACCAAAAAGCTGCCGGAATATCACCTTTAAAGCCAGCCCTTGAGCACAGGCACTGCCATCATGGCAGCACCCCCGGTCACCTCCGTGTGACCGGGGGTTTTTAATGTTTCATGCTCAACACCTGACCTATTTGATCAGCATGACGGCGAGCAAAAGCACCAGCAGTGCCGCCGCAATGCCCTGCCACACCCGCAGGGATTTCTGCCGGGGAGGCAGTGTTTCAGAGGCAGGCTTTGACACGAGCGAAAGCGACTCATCGTCGTCATCGTCCACAAACGTGGTGGCATAACGCAGCGCCTGAATCAGCTCGGACAGACGCCTGAAGCGCAGGGCCCGACGCGGCGAGAGCGCACGCTGCAGCGCATTGTCCAGCGCCACCGGCACCTGTGGATTGATATCACGAGCGCGACGATAGATCAGCGTTGACAATGCCTGCTCATCTTTCAACGTATTGGGGGCCACGGTATAGGGCATGGCGCCTGTCAATAACCAATAGGTGGTCGAAGCCAGTGAATATTGATCGCTCCGGCGACTGACCCCAAGCCCAAGGGCATACTCTGGCGCACTATGCATACCCAGCCGGCCTTCGCGTGCCAGTGCCAGCGCAGCATTGTTGTCATCGTCAAGCCGACGGGCACAGGCACCAAAATCGATCAGCACAACCTGATCATGTTCATCGATCATGATGTTTTCAGGACGAATGGCCTGATGAAGAATGTCCCGACGATGCAGGGCGTGCACGGCACGGGCGAGCTGGCGTGCGATATCCAGCCGCTGCTCGATACCGGCTTCGGGATGCTGCTCCAGCCATTGATCAAGCGGCTGACCTTCGACCGGTCGCATCAGATAGTAAAGATGACGCCGTGGTCGGGGCGGCGTCACGATGCGCACCACAAAGGGCGAGCGCACTCGCTCGCCGATCCACTGCTGTAGCAGAAAATGCTCCAGATACGGATTTCTGGACGACATCTCCGGGCTTGGAACCTTCATGATCATCCGGCGCAGCGAGGTCTCATCCCGAACGCCGTACACATGCGCGTGCGCCGTTTTCGAAATAATTGTTTCAATGAGAAAGCCATCGATGCGATCTCCTGCTTCCAGCTCGGCCGGAATCGGCATTTGCCCGGGCAGCTGGGAGGCTGGGCCGGCCTCTTCACTGGGTATTCCCTCAATCCTGACCAGCTGAAAACAGAAGGCTTCGGCACCATAGCCGCGCGCCCCGGCGCGCTCTCGCGCCATGCCGGCCAGGCGCTCACAGGCAGCATCAAGATCGTTATCCTGCTGGCGAATAGCGTGGACATAGTCCGTGGGCGTCAGCGTTCCGCGCACGGCCTGCGAGGTAAAAAGGAACACATCGCCAGCCTTGAGCGGCAGGGTCATGTGATCGATATCGATGTTATTGTCCATGCCCAGCGCACGAGAAGGATAGCGATATCCTCCCAGATCCGTGACATGATCACGCGAAATCTGCTCGAATTCGGCGCCTCTCAGGCGAAAGACAAGCGTATCGCCCATGTGAAACAGAAAACTTTCCCGGCCACGAAAGATAATGGCGGACAGGGAACTGATATAGCTGCCCCCCTGAACATAGCGGCTCTGGCTATAGCACCAGCCGTTAAGCGCTCGCAGGACTCTCGTCGCCGAGGTCTTGATGTCCCAGTGATCGGGGGTGGAATAGTAGTCGGCCAGAAAACCACGCACGGAGATATCGCCCGCCTGACGGGCGATGGCATTGCGCCAGGTCGAGTCCGCGATGATGGCACAGGCGCCCTTGGCTTCAAGCTGACGCGGGTTGTCGGGGATCTGGACCGACATGGATGAGCGGTGACGGCGTTGATCAGGCGCCACGAACGCATGTCCGAAACTTAAAGACAGGCCATTTTGCACGTCACTGGCATCCTTTTTTACGAGGCAAAGGTTTTATCGTATTGTGCGGATCGGGAGCTGCCGATCGACCGGATTGGTAATCGTCCTGCCTGGTTCGTATAATTTTCCACGATTTTCACTCTCGAATTTTCAACCCGCAAACGCAAGGACTCGATCGATGAGTTTCGACAAGATCCCCGCCGGCAAGGATGTTCCCCACGACCTGTTCGTGGCGATTGAAATTCCTGCCAACCATACGCCAATCAAGTATGAAATCGACAAGGATCTCGACGCGCTGCTGGTCGATCGTTTCATGCCGACCCCGATGTTCTACCCGGCCAACTATGGGTTCATTCCCAATACGCTGGCTGATGACGGGGATCCGCTGGACGCGCTGGTCGTCACGCCCTATCCGGTACAGCCCGGCTGTGTCATCCGCGCTCGCCCGGTAGGCATCCTGCACATGACCGATGAAGCCGGCGAAGATGCCAAGCTGATCTGCGTACCGCACCAGAAGCTTTCTGCAGCCTACGACGATGTCGAGGAAGTCACCGACCTGCCCGAGCTGCTGCGTCAGCAGATCGCCCATTTCTTCGAAAACTACAAGGATCTCGAAAAGGGCAAGTGGGTCAAGATAGATACCTGGGGCGACAAGGCAGCCGCCATCAAGGCCATCGAAAAATCCATTGATGCCTTCCAGAAGGAAAGTCACTGATCGTCACGTCATGATCGGGTGATTCTTGAAAGATTCGTCAGCGAACCTATTTGCTGACAAAGTGTCTTTCTAACCACATGTCGCGGCGCCACGGCGCCGCGACATGTTTTATTCCGGCACCACCTCTTTTTCACTTTCGGCATTGTGATATGCCAGCGCTGCGGAGTTCATGATGTCGCGCGCCCTCTTTTTGTTAATCGTTACCCTGCTGGGCGCGGTGCTGTCAGGCGCAGCCCCTGCAAGCGATATCTTTTCCAGTGCCAGCGACGATGTGGTCGTTGAGGGTGCCAGCCGTGTCGATAGCGCAACCTCGAACTCTCCATGGCAGGCAACCTCGGGAAATGCTTCAGACGACGCCGACTTCCTGCCGGTGGATCAGGCATTTACCTATAAAGCATGGCGCGAAGGCAATACGATCAAGGTGGGATTTGCAAGCGCCGAAGCCTACTACCTCTACCGTCATCGCTTCGGCCTTGAAAGTGACCGTGCCGACATCACCCTGAGCGCGCCCAACATTCCACGTGGAAAAGCCATTCACGATGAATTTCTGGGCGATGTGGAGGTTTTTCATCAGCCGCTGATCATGACGGCGACGCTGAAAACGCCGCTTCCCGATGATGCAGCGGTACCCCTTCGCATTCATTTTCAGGGCTGCGCAGAAGCCGGCCTTTGCTACTCGCCCGAAACACGTCATCTTCAGGCAGCACCAGGTGCCACGCCCGAGCGCTTCATTGGCGCTCGAATGCCGGATGAATCATCGCCTGAACCCGATACTGCCACACGCTCATCATCTGATGAGGGCACCGGGGCAGCGGCCCTGCCCGGCCAGTCCAGTGTACTGGTCATGATGGGAATTTTCGTTCTGGCAGGTCTTGGGCTTGCCTTCACCCCTTGCGTGCTGCCCATGCTGCCTATCGTGACCACTCTGGTGGTCGGCCAGAATACCGGCAAGCGTCGGGCACTGGCCCTGTCATCGGCCTATGTCACCGGCATGGCGCTGACCTATGCCGCCCTGGGAACGCTAATGGGCCTTTTCGGCGCCAGTCTCAACCTGCAGGCGCGTTTGCAATCGCCCTGGGTACTGATCCCCTTTGCTGGCCTTTTTATCGTATTGGCCCTGTGGCTTCTGGGCGCCTGGCAGCTTCCGACCGGCGGCCCTCTTCAACAACGTATCAATGCCTGGCAGGATCGGCTACGCCATGCCGGCATGCCCGGTGCCGCACTTGCCGGTGCCCTGTCGACCCTGATCGTCTCACCCTGCATTTCGGCCCCGCTGGCCGGCGTGCTGGTGTATCTCTCCGCCGGGGCTGATCCGCTGATCGGCATGCTGGCCCTGCTGGCGCTCGGAGCAGGCATGGGCCTTCCCCTGATACTGATCGCCACGCTCGGTGCCGGCTGGCTGCCGCGTAGCGGCCCCTGGATGGAAGGTGTACGTCAGCTTTTTGCCGTGGCGCTGGCAGGCGTTGCCCTTTGGCTGATTGACCGCCTGATTCCACCGACCCTGTCGCTGGCGCTTTGGGGTAGCCTTGCGATACTGACCGGTGTCGGCATGGGCGCCCTGTCAGCAAGCGAGCAGGCACTCTGGTCACGTGTTCGTCAGGCCCTGGCCCTGCTGGTTCTGCTCTGGGGTGTGCTGTGTCTGATCGGTGCTGCCATGGGACATGATGATCCATGGATGCCGCTGGCAGGCGAGCGTGTCGCTACGAACACCAGCGACACCGCATCCTTTGACATGACCACCGTGACAACCCGTCAGGCCCTTGACGATATCATCCGGCGTGCCGATGGACCGGTCATGGTCGACGTCTATGCTGACTGGTGTATCAGCTGTCGTCGCTTTGAGCGAGATGTCCTGGGAGACAGCGATATACGCCGAGAGCTTCAGGGCTTTGACCTGATCCGCCTGGATGTGACCGACAACGGCCCGGAAGTACGCTCGCTACTCAAACGCTATGGTCTTTTCGGACCACCGGCACTGCTGTTTTTCAGTGATGGACAGGAAATGACCGAGCAGCGTACTCAGGGTGAAATCGGGCTCGCTCAAATGCACAATTTGCTCAAGCAGGTTGAAAAAAATACCTGATCGAATTTAGCGCGTATCATTCGGCGACTTTCTGGACACCGTTCGCTTTTTTCGGCAAACTCCCCCAACACATTTGCGGCGACGTGATCGTCTGAGATCATGTCGCTATCTTGCCGGTTGACCTTCAGGTTAACCATGAGGCGTTCGAGGGCACATCTGCTGCCCGACAACAAAGTTTATTTCCCGGGCCCTGCGCCAGACGAGGCCCGATCGATCAACAGGTATTGCCATGGACATTCGCAAGGTCAAGAAGCTCATCGAGCTGCTGGAAGAATCCAACATCAGCGAAATCGAGATTCAGGAAGGCGAGGAGTCCGTCCGCATCAGCCGCAATCTGCCCGGCCAGCAGGGACAGGTCATGATGCCGCAGGCACCGATGGGCTACTACCCGCAGACACAGGCACAGCCGCCGCAGAGCACCGGCAGTGCACCGGCCGCGGCCGAAGAATCCGCACCGGCCGTGCCGAGCGGCCATCAGGTGCTCTCTCCGATGGTCGGCACCTTCTATCGCGCGCCAGCACCCGGTGCCAAGTCGTTCGTCGAAGTCGGCCAGACCGTCAGAAAGGGTGACACCATCTGCATCGTTGAAGCCATGAAGATGATGAACCAGATCGAAGCGGACAAGGACGGTGTGATCGATGCCATTCTTGTTGAAGATGGCGAGCCGGTCGAATTCGACCAGCCCATGATCATCATTGCCTGACAGGATTTTCAGCATGCTGGAAAAGGTACTGATCGCCAATCGCGGCGAAATCGCACTACGTATACTGCGCGCCTGCAAGGAACTCGGTATCAAGACGGTGGCGGTCCATTCAAAGGCAGATCGCGACCTGATCCACGTTCGTCTTGCCGATGAAGCCGTCTGCATTGGGCCTGCGCCCTCCCCGGCCTCCTATCTCAATATCCCGGCGCTGATTTCAGCCGCCGAGGTTACGGATGCTACCGCCATCCATCCGGGCTATGGCTTTCTTTCGGAGAATGCCAATTTCGCCGAACAGGTCGAGCGTTCAGGATTTGTCTTCGTCGGCCCGACGGCCGATGTTATCCGCATGATGGGGGACAAGGTCTCGGCCATCGAGTCCATGAAGAAGGCCGGTGTTCCTACCGTGCCGGGTTCTGACGGTCCGCTGCCCGACAACGATGCCGAAATTCTGGAGATCGGTCGCCGTATCGGTTTCCCCGTCATGATCAAGGCCGCGGCCGGCGGCGGTGGTCGCGGCATGCGGGTGGTTCGTGAAGAGTCCCAGCTGGTCTCGGCCGTAGCGGTGACGAAATCAGAGGCCAATGCTGCCTTTGGCAGCGATGTCGTCTACATGGAGAAGTATCTGGAACGTCCTCGTCACGTCGAGGTACAGGTACTTGCAGACGGCCAGGGCAATGCCATTCACCTGTTCGACCGTGACTGCTCGCTGCAGCGTCGTCATCAGAAGGTACTCGAGGAAGCCCCGGCACCGCATATCGATGAAACGGCACGTGCAAAGGTGCTCAAGGCCTGCGTCGATGCCTGTATTGAAATCGGTTACCGCGGCGCGGGCACCTTTGAGTTCCTGTATGAAAACGGTGAGTTCTTCTTTATCGAGATGAACACACGCGTTCAGGTCGAGCATCCGGTCACGGAAATGGTCACCGGTGTCGACATCGTCAAGGAACAGCTCAAGATTGCCTCCGGCATCCCCCTGTCGATTCGACAGGAAGATGTGGTCGCCAATGGGCATGCCTTCGAATGTCGTATCAACGCCGAGGATTCGCGCACCTTCATGCCCTCGCCCGGCAAGATCACGTTCTATCACGCGCCGGGCGGACTGGGTGTTCGCATGGATTCGCACCTCTATACCGGCTATACGGTGCCGCCCAACTATGACTCCCTGATCGGCAAGCTGATCACCTGGGGCGAGAACCGTGAAAGTGCTTTGACTCGCATGCAAAATGCGCTGGATGAGCTGCTGGTGGAAGGCATCAAGACCAACATCGATCTGCAAAAGGATCTGGTCCGCGATAGCGAATTCCAGCGCGGTGGCGTCAATATCCACTATCTGGAAAAGAAACTGGGTCTGCAATAACGCCCATCGGATAGCGGTATATTCCTGACCCATCGGGGGGCGATCATATCGCCCCCCGATGCTTTCAGGGCAGTCGTGACTGCCTTTAACCCTGCTTGCGGGAGGCCTTATGGCCTGGCTTCAACTCAAGGCGCACATTGCGCCGGAACACGCCGAACTGCTCGAAGAGCTTCTGACCGATGAGGGCGCTCAAGCCATTACGCTTGAAGACGCTGTTGATGATCCGGTCTTTGAGCCCGAGCGCGGCACGACCCCCTTGTGGAATCAAACCGTTCTGACCGGTCTCTATGACGATCTGGAAGGCGTCAGCGACATGATTGCCCGCGTGCGTGAGCACTGGGCCAGTGTGGCCGGTGACGAACCCTGCCCCGAGATCGAGTATGAAGTGCTCGAGGACCGGGACTGGAGTCGCGAGTGGATGGACGGCTTTGAACCCATGAAAATGGGCCAAAGGCTGTGGATCGTACCCAGCTGGTTCGACCCGCCGGAAACGGATGCCGTCAATCTGATGCTTGACCCGGGCCTGGCCTTCGGTACCGGCACGCACCCAACCACTGCCCTTTGCCTGCAGTGGCTGGATGAGCTGGCCGTAGCTGGTGAGCTGGAGCAAAAGCGCCTGATCGACATTGGTTGCGGCTCGGGCATTCTGGCCATCGCGGCACTCAAGCTTGGTATGGCTCATGCCGTGGGCACCGATATCGACCCGCAGGCTCTGCTGGCCAGTCGCGACAATGCCGGTCGCAATGACATCGCCGAGCAGGATTTCGATCTTTATTTGCCTGAACAGGCACCCAACGATCGCTTTGACGTGGTGGTGGCCAATATCCTGGCCGGGCCGCTTGTCGAACTGGCGCCCATGATTGCCGGACATGTCGCTCCGGGTGGACGTCTGGCACTCTCGGGCATTCTGTCGCACCAGGCCAATGATATTCTTGATGCCTATCGCGATCAGGGACTTCACATGAACGAGCCGCGCGAGCGCGAGGGCTGGGTTTGTGTCGAAGGCTATCGCCCGGCCGAGACCATCTAAGGCCCGTTCTTTCGGCGTAGCAACGCGACCTGGCCCTTCAAGATCGGCGCTCAGGTCGCTATCATGTCTCTCCCTTTTTCGGATAAAGCTTTCAATGGTTAGCGGACTGCCCTGTATCGGCCCTCACCGGCTGGCCGGGCGCGTTATTCTTGCGCCCATGGCGGGAATCACCGATCGCCCCTTTCGCCAGCTCTGTAGAAAGCTGGGTGCCGGACTGGTGGTTTCCGAAATGGTGACGGCCGACAAACGTCTATGGCACACGCCAAAATCACGTCTGCGGCTGGATCATACCGGCGAGCCCGGCCCCCGCTCGGTGCAGATTGCAGGTGGTGATGCCGCCATGCTGGCAGATGCTGCTCGCGTTAATGCCGATAACGGCGCCGAAATCATCGACATCAACATGGGGTGTCCAGCCAAGAAGGTCTGCAACAAGGCCGCAGGCTCTGCTCTGATGCGTGATGAAGCACTGGTGGCCGAAATACTCGAACGGGTCGTCAACGCCGTCGACATCCCGGTCACACTCAAGATTCGCACCGGCTGGTGTGATCAGAGCCGCAATGCACTGACCATCGCACGCATGGCAGAATCTGCCGGTATCGCCGCACTGAGCGTCCATGGACGCACTCGCGAGCAACGCTACCAGGGTCTGGCCGAGTACGACACCATCGCACGAATCAAGTCCGAGCTTGCCATACCGGTATTTGCCAATGGCGACATCGATGGGCCCGAAAAGGCCCGACACGTACTCGACTATACAGGCGCCGATGCCGTCATGGTGGGCCGTGCTGCACAGGGCAACCCGTGGATCTTTCGCGAGATCGAGCACTACCTTGAAAGCGGCAGCCTTTTAAGTCCGCCCACTGCCGTCGAGCGTGCCGACGTCATGACCGACCACCTTGAAGCCCTTTATGCACTGTACGGTGAGCACATGGGCGTGCGCATTGCACGCAAGCATATCGGGTGGTATCTCGCCTGCGCCGAGGATGGCGAACAATGGCGTCGTGAATTCAACACCCTTGAGCATTGCGATGAACAGCAGCACTACCTGAAAGCGCTTTTTGCCGAAAATTCTCCGTTCGCCCATATAGATGGAACGCGTGCCGCATGACTAGTCATCCATTGTCTGATCAACCGGGTGAAACCCCCATTCAGCTTCACCAGCACCCCTCGCAGTCACGCACGCTGCGTGAAGCCGTTGATCAGGCCATGTCGCTTTATTTTTCCCATCTTGATGGTGAAAACGTAACCGACCTGTACAACATGGTCATGGCCGAGGTGGAAGCCCCGCTTCTGCGCTCGGTCATGACCCACACCCGCGGCAACCAGACCCAGGCCTCACAGATGCTGGGCCTTAACCGCGGAACACTGCGCAAGAAGCTCAAACAGTACGATCTGATCTGAGCCTGATGCACCGCTCGCGCATGACATGCTTACTGCCTGCCACGGAAACCTCATGACTCATCAAGACGAGACTGCAATGTCCAACGCCTGCCTGCCGATTCGCCGTGCACTGATCAGTGTCTCCAACAAGAAAGGCATTGTGGAGTTCGCTCGCCGCCTTTCCGAGCTTGGCGTGGAACTTCTTTCGACCGGTGGCACATGGCGCCTTCTTTCCGATCAGGGCATTGCCGTCACTGAAGTATCCGAGCACACCGGCTTTCCGGAAATCATGGATGGCCGGGTCAAGACACTGCATCCACGTATCCATGGCGGCATTTTGGGTCGTCGCGGTCAGGATGACGCGGTCATGGCCGACCACGATATCCCCCCGATCGATATGGTGGTGGTCAATCTCTATCCTTTCGAGGAAACCGTGGCAGATCCCACGTGTACGCTGGAGCGCGCCATCGAAAACATCGACATTGGCGGCCCGACCATGGTACGCGCCTGCGCCAAGAATCATGCCTACACCACCATCGTGGTGGATCCAGTCGATTACACTCGAGTACTTCAAGCGCTGGAGGGAGCAGATCAGGGGACCGATCAGGCCCTGCGTTTCGATCTGGCCGTCAAGGCATTCGAGCATACGGCCGGGTATGACGCCGCCATCGCCCGCTATCTGGGCAGTATCGTTGAAGCCGGTGACGGCGAGACCACTGCCCTGCCTCGCACCTGGTCGACCCAGTTCCACAAGCGTCAGCAGATGCGCTACGGCGAAAATCCGCACCAGCAGGCGGCCTTTTATACCGAACGTGAGCCGGCACCTGGCAGCATCGCCAGCGCCGCTCAGCTACAGGGCAAGGAACTGTCCTACAACAACGTGGCGGACACTGACGCAGCCCTTGAATGCGTCAAGAGTTTTGATGCCCCCGCCTGTGTCATTGTCAAGCATGCCAACCCTTGCGGCGTCGGGATCAGTCGCGATGGCCAGCTTAAAAGCGCCTATGAGCTTGCCTTTGCCACCGACAGCGAGTCAGCCTTTGGCGGCATCATTGCCTTTAACCGTGAACTCGACGGCGACACGGCGGCTGCCATCGTCGAGCGTCAGTTTGTTGAAGTCATCATCGCCCCATCCATTAACGATGCCGCACGTCAGATCGTTGCCGACAAGAAAAACGTTCGCCTGCTGGAGTGCGGTGCATGGCCTGAACATGCGTCCGAAAGCTTTGACTACAAGCGTGTGACCGGTGGGCTTCTGGTCCAGTCCCGCGATGACGGCATGGTCACCGAAGAAGAACTCCGCACTGTCACACAGCGCGCGCCTTCCCCCACGGAACTTGATGACCTGCTGTTCGCCTGGAAGGTCGCCAAGTTCGTCAAATCAAATGCCATTGTTTATGCCCGCGAGGGTCAGACCGTTGGCGTAGGTGCCGGCCAGATGAGTCGCGTCAACTCTGCGCGCATCGCTGCCATCAAGGCAGAGCATGCCGGCCTTGAGGTCAAAGGCAGCGTCATGGCCTCGGACGCCTTTTTTCCGTTTCGCGATGGCATCGATAATGCAGCATCAGCAGGCATTACGGCCGTGATTCAGCCCGGTGGTTCCATGCGTGATGAAGAAGTCATCAAGGCCGCCGATGAGGCCGGGATCGCCATGGTCTTTACCGGTATGCGCCACTTCAGGCACTAACGCTTATCTGCAAACCCCAAAGGCCATACCTTCCCGGGCATGGCCTTTTTAATGTCCCGCTTTCCGTGACACCCTTGCTTGCAAAAAACTTCCATACTGAAACCTAACTTAATCCAAACGGCATACTTTTGAAACCCGGATACAAGCACAATGCATTGCCCGATCAGGACTGGCTCTCTATTACTCTGCGACGGCAAAAATTAAAAAAACTCCGGAGAACTTCAAATGTGGAAGTCATTGGCCATCAAGGGATGGACGCTGAAAAAACTCACCATCGTTGTCGCAGTTACTGCAGTGACCACTGCCGGTACCTACCATTATTCCAAGGTAGAAAACTGGTCGTTCACACCTGCAGCTGAAGCCAGCACCGGTATGTGCTCCTAAGCAGCATGCCTGACTGGCAGCCCGGAAATGATGGGCTACCCGGTTACGTAAAAACCCCGCCATGGCGGGGTTTTTTCATGGTTTAAAGAATTTTCCAATGCCGACCCTGTCAATCAATGGTCATGCACAGGTACTTCGTTTCCATATATTCGTCCAGACCATAGTGTGAACCTTCTCGACCCAGTCCGGATTCCTTCATGCCGCCAAACGGCGCCGCGGCGTTGGACACCAACCCCTCGTTAATGCCCACAATGCCGTATTCCAGTGCCTCCCCTACACGCCAGATCCGCCCCGCATCGCGCGTATAGAAGTAGGCGGCCAGACCAAATTCGGTATCATTGGCCATATTGATGGCCTGTGCTTCATCGTCAAAGGGGAAGACCGCCGCCAGTGGCCCAAAGGTCTCCTCGGATGCCACTTTCATTGAGGCATCAGCACCGTTGATCAGCGTCGGCTGATAAAAACGACCGCCCAGCGTATGCTGATGACCACCGATCATGAGCTCGCCGCCCTTGTCGATGGCATCCTGTACATGTTCGTGCACCTTGCTGACCGCGGCTTCATCGATCATGGGGCCGATATTGACCCCCTCATCCATGCCATTACCGACGACCAGATCCCCATTCATTGCTGCCGCCAGTTTTTCACAGAAGGCATTAACGACCCCCGACTGCACCAGGAATCGATTGGTACAGATGCAGGTCTGCCCTGCGTTACGAAATTTTGACGCCATGGCGCCAGCCACCGCAGCATCCAGGTCAGCGTCATCAAAGACGATAAAGGGCGCGTTGCCACCCAGCTCCAGCGATATTTTCTGAATATGGGTCGAAGCCTGTGACATCAGCTTTCGCCCTACCTCCGTCGATCCGGTAAAGGTAATCTTGCGCACCAGAGGTGAATCGGTCATGGCCTTGCCAATCTCGCTGGCGCTGCCCGGCAGGACGTTAAACACCCCACGCGGTACGCCGGCACGCTCGGCCAGCACCGCCAGCGCCGTGGCAGAAAGCGGGGTCTGACCTGCCGGCTTGATCACGATCGGACAGCCCGCAGCCAGCGCGGCGGCGGCCTTGCGGGTGATCATCGATGAAGGAAAGTTCCAGGGCGTGATGGCGCCGACAACACCGACCGGCTGCTTGAGCACCATAATGCGCTGATTGGGTTTTGCGCCCGGAATGGTGTCACCGTAGACACGCCGCGCTTCTTCAGCGAACCATCGCATGAAGCTTGCAGCATAAACGATTTCACCTTCGGCTTCGGCGACGGGCTTGCCCTGCTCAAGCGTCATGATACGGCCAAGATCGCGCTTGTGTTCGATCATCAGCTCATACCAGCGATACAGGATATCGGCTCGCTCAATGGCCGTCCGGCCCCGCCAGTCCGGGAAGGCGGCATGTGCCGCTTCGATGGCTCGATTGGCTTCGGCAGCGCCGAGCCGGGGAACCCGGGCAATGATCTCGCCTGTGGCCGGGTTATCGACCTCGATCTGCTCGCCACTGTCGGCCGCCACCCAGCTACCGTCAATGTAGGCAAAGGGCCTGAAAAGATGCTTGTCGTTCAACGTATCCATGTCGTTCTCCTGTCAGCATGAAGTCCCTGAAGCACTCGGGATAGGCCCAAGCATAGGACATGCCAACCGACAGGAGAACCGTTGCCTGCGGCCATGTGGCAACCGAGGCAACGTAATGGAGATCAGTTATGGACGAGGGTCAGGAACTCCTGACGTGTCGACAGGTTGTCACGGAAATCTCCCAGCATGACGGAGCTTTTCATGCTCGAGTTCTGCTTTTGAACGCCGCGCATCATCATGCACATGTGGCGCGCCTCGACAATCACGCCAACACCGCGGGCATCGGTGGCATCGAGCACAGCACTGGCAATCTGGCGCGTCAGCTCTTCCTGGATCTGCAGGCGACGCGCATACATGTCCACGATACGGGCAAACTTGGAAAGCCCCAGTACCTTGCCGCGCGGCAGATAGCCAATATGGCACTTGCCGATAAAGGGCAGCATATGGTGCTCGCACATCGAGTAGAGCTCGATGTCCTTGATGATCACCATCTCATCGGTATCCGATGAAAACACTGCACCGTTGACGATATCTTCAAGGCTTTGCTGATAGCCATGCGTCAGGAACTGCATGGCCTTGGCAGCGCGTGCCGGTGTGTCCTGAAGCCCTTCACGCTCGGGGTCTTCACCCAGCGCCGAAAGGATCTCGCGATAGTGATTTTCCATCTCCTGACTCATGTTTCTTTCCTGCGTTTCGGATATATCCAGTGGCTGGGCGGCCACCGTGTCATGTTTCAATGCCGGGCTGAGCGGCGATCGGCGCAGTGGTGTATCACGCCAGCCACCGAGGTGACGATAGCGCGACACGCTGTTGTTCGAGGGTTCTGATGTGCTGATCCCAGTAATTTTCGCTGGCAAGCCAGGGAAAGGCGCGGGGGAAAGCCGGGTCGCTCCAGCGCTCCACCAGCCAGGCACTATATCGCACCAGACGCAGTGTTCGAAGCTGTTCGATCCAGCCAAGCTGGCGCCGATCCAGCGTACAGTGCTCCTCATACCCTTCGATCAGCTCCACCAGCTGCGCCTGCCAGGAAGGCTCATCCTCTCCGGTCAGCAGCATCCAGAGATCCTGAACCGCTGGCGCCATGACGCAGTCGTCAAAATCCACCAGCGTAAAATGCTCCTCCCGCCCCAGAATATTGCCCAGATGGCAGTCGCCATGAACACGCTGAAAGGCGTCATCCGGCCAGGCCTTCTCGGGCAGCATATCCAGTAGCGCCTGACTGATCTGCTCATGAGCGCGACGCTGACGGGCATTGAGCCATTGGCTGGCACGAATGCTTTCAAGGCTCTCAAGCGCGATGGCATGGGGCTTCAGGATGGATCGATGCACGAAGGGCTTTTGTCGGGCAACGGTGTGCATTCGCCCAATGGCGCCTCCCAGCGCAAACAGATGCTCGGGGTTATCCAGCTCGGGCGCCTGACCCGGCACGAAATAAAAGATGGCGAGTCGAAAGCCATCATGGTGAAGCAGTGTATTGCCCAGATCATTTCGCCAGAGCCGATTGACCGGACACCCGGCGGTATAAAGCTCATCAACAAAGGCATGCTCTTCCAGAATGGCGGCATCCCCCAGACGATCAGGTCGATAGAACTTGACGATAAAGCGCTGGCCTTGATCGTCGCGCCACAAAAAGACCCGGTTTTCGTAGCTGTTAAGGGCAAAGGGCTCGCCTTCGGTATAAAAGCCCTGTGCTTCTATGGCGGCGACAATGCGCGCCGGGTCGAGCTGTTCAAAGGGATGAGCCACCATCATACATCCTTACGATATAAGGCTTTGTTTTGAATGAGGTTTCAAAGCAAGGCTTGAATTTGTTACCCCGCTTCTTACCCCATTCAAAATATGTGGGGTAAATGCGCAATCCCCCATTCTACAGGACATGACCATTACCAGTAATTTTCATCTTTAGACACAGACCTGGCGGCCAGATGGGATCTTTTGGCACCTGCGCTAAAGCTTCATCAGGCATTGTCGATATATATAATGTCAGGTCGCGGGGGGACTTCCTGACAGCCTTCCCTTGAAGTGGAAGAGTACGCATCCCCCCACCATTTAGCCCGGTCACGCCCTCTCGTGCCGGGTTTTTCTTTGCCCTGGCATCGACAAACTGTATGCATATACAAAATCCGTAAAAATGAATACACGTCGATCGAACCTAATGCACTGCCACTGCCTGCAAAGATGGAAAAATGAAGGCCTGGAAAGCTGATCTGATACGGCGGGGCTGGACTGATGGCCGTGGCAACCCATAACCACCTTCACGTGCTGAAGGCGCCATGCCATTAGATGACACGTCCTGCCGAAGTACGTGCAATCGCACCGGCGACCACATGCTCGGCACCCTGCTCACGACAGGCACGCGAGAGCGCATCGAGTGTGGCACCAGTGGTCATGACATCATCCAGCAACCATACGCGTGCCGGCAACGATGATGTGACGTGATAGACATGACGAACATTACGCTGGCGGGCTGAACGTGACAGGCCTCTTTGTGTCGGCGTCTGGCGACGTCGAAAGGCTCTGTGCAGGGGTATATCAAGCGTACGAGCCAGCTGTTGGCCCAGCCATCGGGTCTGGTCAAAACCACGCTCTCGCGCACGCTTTGAATGAAGGTCAGCCGTGACGATGGCCTGCACTTCTCCCGGGCCGTTGTGCATTTCAAATGCATGCACCATGAGCTGTAGAAGAATCTGACCGGCACGTCGATCAGCATGAAACTTGAAGCGCTGGATCAGCTGCGCGATCTCATCCTCATACAGAAAGGGCACCCAGCTCTGGTCGAAGTTCGGCCGCCTTTTAAGGCAATGACCGCATACCATATGAGAAGGAACTGAAGCCGGGCGCGGTTCGCTGCACACGGGACAACCGCTGACGTGCCATGGCAATCCGGCCAGACATTTTTCACACCATGGCCTGTCACCAGCGCCCGCCAGACAAAAGCTGCAATAGCCCGGCATGGTGCGCACCAGAGCGCGATCCAGCCAGGCAAACCAACGACCACCTTTTCCCTGCAAGAGATATCCGCCCTATTGTGTCGCAAGCCCCTTGTCTCATCAGGGCGTTATCGACAACCAGCAGCAGTTCTTGAGGCGGTTTCCGGCCCGTAAATTCAGGGCCGGCAAGGGCGGATATCAAATCTGAACCTTTCCCGCCCTCCTGAGTCCTGAGCACCTGATTTGCCAGACGCGCTGGCCAATTCCGGCTGGCACCACCTGGTCAGCCAGAACCATTCCAGAAAGGCGTTTCGCAGAAAGGGATTACTGATGGTTCACAATGGTTTTGGGGGCCAGCCTTGGCGCGATCATGTGTTCGGGACGCAGAATATCCTGCAGGGTCTCCTCATCAAGAAGCCCCTCTTCTCGCACAAGATCCAGCACCCCACGGCCACTGATCAGCGCCTGTGTCGCAATCCGCGTAGAGTTCTCATAACCGATGTATGGGTTGAGGGCCGTCACCAGACCGATCGAGTTTTCTACCAGCGCCTGACAATGTTCCCTGTTGGCAGTAATACCCACGACGCACTGCTCTCGCAGCATATCCATGGCACGTGTCAGAAGGCGTATGGAGTCAAAAATCTTGTAGGCAATCAGTGGCTCCATGACGTTGAGCTGCAGCTGGCCGCCTTCTGCCGCCATGGTCAGGGCCAAATCATTGCCGATCACTTCAAAGGCCACCTGATTGACGGCTTCGGGAATGACCGGATTCACCTTGCCGGGCATGATCGAACTGCCCGGTTGACGCGCAGGCAGATTGATTTCATTAAGGCCGGTGCGAGGCCCACTGGAGAGCAGGCGCAAATCGTTGCAGATTTTCGAGAGTTTGACCGCCAGTCGCTTGAGCATGCCCGAAAAAAGGACGAAGGCCCCCATATCGGAAGTGGCTTCAATCAGATCGGTCGCCGGCACCAGCGGCTGACCGCTGATTCTCGCCAATTGATTGACCGCGACATGCTGATAGCCCGGATCAGCATTGATACCGGTACCAATCGCGGTTCCGCCCAGGTTGACCTCGCGCAGCAAGGGCGGCACCTGTTGACGCAGGTGACCCAGATCCTCACCCAGGGTCGTGGCAAATGCCTGAAATTCCTGACCCAGCGTCATTGGGACCGCGTCCTGCAACTGGGTACGCCCCATTTTCAACACATCGGCAAAAGACCTTCCCTTCTCGGCAAAGGAGGTGGACAACTGCTCCAGGCTATCGAGCAGGGCATCATGACCCAACAACAAGCCGAGACGGATGGCCGTCGGATAGGCATCGTTGGTCGACTGGGACATGTTGACATCATTGTTGGGATGGAGGTGGTGATAGTCCCCCCTGGCATGCCCCAGAATTTCCAGGCCGACATTGGCGATCACCTCATTGGCATTCATGTTGGTTGAAGTACCCGCGCCGCCCTGAATCATGTCGACCACAAACTGTTCATGATAACGGCCTTCAATGATGTGCTGGCAGGCCTCATGAATCGCCCTGAAGCGCTGCTCATCAAGATGGCCCAGATGATGATTGGCTTCTGCAGCGGCCTGTTTGACCATGGCCAGCGCCACAACCAGCCGAGGATAGTGAGACAGCGCAACCCCACTAAGATGGAAATTGTTCACGGCACGCAGCGTCTGAATACCGTAATAGGCTTCCGACGGGACCTCCAGAATGCCCAGTAGATCCTTTTCCTGACGAACGCTCGGGTGTTTTTTACTCGAGTCAATCTTTTGAGACGAAGTCATGCCGGTATTTCCACCCACCTGAAGAGAAGAAGTATCAATAGAGCCCAACCAGGCCACACTACTCTCTCAAGGCACCAGCCGACCAATGCCATTACCTCCTGTCTCATGCAGGCTCGGCATATACGAATGACGGTTCAACCACCGTGCTGGTGGGCCGTCGAAAGCGAACGTCCTGAAGACATCACAATGCCCACCCGATTTGACGAAATCGCTGGGTCCCCCATCAAGTTCAATAAGGACAGGTAGTCATCAAGGAAGGGAAACTTCATCTCAAAAGGTTTTGTTCCATTTGTCGTGGGCAGATCAAAACCCTTTAAAGGCATCAGGCCAACTCAGCGCAATACGGCCTCTGCCCCACATCTTTTCATCATGTCGGTTTTTAAACTTGTCCATGACGAATGACGTTATTAAGGCCAACAGCATTTATCCGTTCGTGATGATTTTTCACTACGGCATCATGATCATCTTTATGGTGTGGACGGGCATCCACAAGTGCGGCCAAAACCAGAGATCATTAGTCTTATTGACACTTATTTTTATATCAATTAAGCAAAATAATATCTTTTAAGACCAAGGTATAAATTATTGGCTTTAAAGCGCTTCGTGAAACAAAACTGGATAACGCAGGAAAAATTATTCGCTTTAATACCCTTTAATCGTGCCTTTAACTTCGCAGACGAATTCATGTCTCAAGGGGCACCACAATGGGTTTCAAATCGATTGCCATTGCCACAGCACTTATCCTGTCGAGCAGCATGTCCACAGCGGCACTGGCGGACTATCCCGAAAAACGCATCGACCTGGTTGTCGGCTTTGCTGCTGGCGGTGGCACCGATGTCATGGCCCGTACAACGGCTCCATTTCTGGAAAAATACCTGGGTAATGATGTCTCGGTAGTGGTCAAGAACATGCCGGGCGCCAGTGGTCAGATTGGCGTTACCGCGGTCGCCGAAGCCAGGCCAGACGGCTATACGATCGGCACCTATAATCTGCCGGGCGCCATGGCTCGAACCCTGGACCGGGACGCCGATTACAACGCCGATAGCTTTACCTATCTGGCCAATGTCGTGAACGATCCCAATGTCATTGTCACCCCCAAAAAGAGCGACATTGACACCATGGACAAGCTGGTCGAGGCAGCCAAAAAGCGTCCCGGTGCCGTGACGGTGGCCATGTCCAGCCTGGGTGGCGACGACCATTTCTTCCTTCAAAGACTCACCGATGTCACCGGTGCCGACTATACCGTTGTGCCCTTCTCGGGCTCGGCCCCCGCCCGCAGCGCACTGATGGGCGGCCATGTGACCATGGGCATCATCAACATCTCCGAAGTCGTGGCCTTCCGCGATGAGCTAAACGTACTGGGTATTGCCTCCGAGAAGCGCTCTTCCATGGCTGACGACATCCCTACCTTCAAGGAGCAGGGATTTGACCTGGTCAACGGGGCACTTCGTGGTTTCGTAGCGCCGGCGAACCTGCCTGAAAACGTCAGGACCAGGCTGCTCGACGCTTTCCAGAAGACCTACGACGACCCTGAATTCCAGCAAGCCATGCGTCGATCCGGCAACCCGACAGAACTGGCTCTGGGCGATGACTTCAAAACCCTCAACGCCGAGCAGCTGGAACTGGCAAAACGCATCTGGGAAACCACTCCCTGGAAGTAAGCCTGCGCCACTTGCCCCGATTTTCTGACACATGACCTCCACGACAGAGCCACCGCGCCATTCCCCAACGAAAGCGCGGTGGTTCAAACGGCATGACTGAATCGTCATGGCCGGCCTGTCATGGCTGGCTCCAACGCTACTCCATGAGACATCTCCCATGAATAGTGAACCCGCTAACACTGCCCACGAGCCTTCTCGCGGTATCGATCCGGACCTGATCGCTGGCGTGATCATCGTGCTTGGCGCAGGCGCACTATTGACCCGGACTTCAGACATGCCGGGCATGACAGCGCTATTACCGGTCACCATGCTGTCAGCACTGATCCTGCTCGGCGTCCTGCTGATCGGACGCTGCGTACTGCGCCGCCGGCGTCAGACCGTGGCAGCCATCAAGGTTTTTGACAATGCCAAACGATTTATCGGCATTGTGGCGTCCATTGCGATTTATGTCGCTGCTGTAGCGCTGCTGGGCTTCTACACCTCAACAGCCGTCATGATCCCGGTAGTGGCCTGGTGCTTCGGGTACCGAAACCTCAAGGGCGTACTGCTCGCCGATCTGATTTTTACAGGCGGCATCGCGATCATCTTCGTGCTGCTGATGGGTCAGGAATTGCCCACCGAATTCTTCCTGCGCTAACGAGGACATGTCATGTACGGCAATCTTATTGATGCACTACCGTCCGTATTGTCCCTGGGCAACCTGCTGGCGGTCGTTGTTGGTGTTGTCGCTGGTATCTGCGTTGGCGCCCTGCCCGGTCTCAGCGCCACCATGGCCATCTCGGTACTGATTCCCTTTACCTTCGGCATGGACCCGCTGGTCGCCCTTGGCATGATGGCCGGTATCTACAACGGGGCCATGTACGGCGGTTCAATTCCCGCTGTCCTGCTGCGCATTCCAGGCACGCCAGCCGCTGTCGCCACCAGTTTCGATGGTTATCCGATGGCCCAGCAGGGCCGTGGTGGCTATGCCCTTCAGGTCGCCGTGGTCTCTTCTGCGCTGGGCGGTATCGCCTCGGCGCTGGTCCTGATGCTGCTGGCACCACCACTGGCCAAGGTCACTCTGCTTTTCGGTCCGACCGAAATTTTCTGGGTGGCGGTCTTTGGCATGTCGGCCATCGTCTTCCTGCTTGGCGGTGACGTGATCAAGGGTTTGATCAGCGCAGCCTTTGGTGTCTTTGTCTCCCTCGTCGGTGCCGATACCATCTCTGGCGCCGAGCGTTACACCTTTGGGCATCTGGAGCTGCTCGACGGCATCAACATCGTTGTGCTGCTGGTCGGGCTCTATGCACTGCCGCCGGCCATCGGCCTGCTTGAGGAAATCCGCGATTTCGATACCGAAAATACCGGCCGACTCAATACCACCAGCATCTGGAAGGCCATCCCCGGCATGCTGAAGTACTGGAAGACCTGGGTACGCTCTTCAATCATCGGCGTGTTTGTCGGCATCCTGCCTGGCGCCGGCGGCTCCATGGCAGCGTTTCTCAGTTACAACGAAGCCCGCCGAGCCTCCAAAAATCCGGATGACTGGGGCAAGGGCGAACCGGAAGGCGTTGCTGCCTCGGAAACCTCCAACAATGCCGATACTGCCGCCGCACTGATCCCGGCGCTGACGCTGGGCATTCCCGGCACGGCGGTCGCTGCCGTCATGCTCGGTGGACTGTTGATCCACGGCCTGCAGCCTGGCCCCATGCTGTTCCGTGACAACCCTGAAATCGTCTTTGGCTTCATGTGGCAGTTCCTGTTTGCCGCCATCCTGCTGATCTTCCTCGGGGGGGCGCTGGCCACCAACAGCTTTGCGCAGGTACTGCGCCTGCCACGACCGCTGCTTGGCGCCATTATCATCTCCCTGGTGTTCATCGGCGTGTACTCGATCAATGGCCGCATGTTCGATGTCTATCTGATGCTCGGCTTTGGCCTGATCGGCTATTTCATGGACAAGCTGAAGTTCCCGCTGCCGCCGGTTGTACTGGGGCTGATTCTGGGAGGGTTTGCCGAACAGAACCTGCGTCTTGCACTTCGCATTGGTGGCGGTAACTGGGACATTCTGGCCTCGAGCCCGACGGCCAAGGTGCTGATCGGCATGATCCTGCTGGTGATACTGTCTCCGGTCTTCTCACGGCTGATGCGTGCGCGCAAGGCCAAACGAGTCGCCGAGTGATGACACCTCATGCCTCGATCCGGGAAGCATGGCTGGCACTGACCGATGAGTCGGTGCTGGACCCGGCCCAACCGATTCTGGACGCGCACCATCATCTGTGGGATCGCGAAGAGAGCCGCTATCGCACCGAGGACTTCATCGCCGATGTGAGCCGTGGCCATGACGTGCGCGCCAGTATCTACGTGCAGTGCCGCACCGGGTATCGCCGCTCGGGGCCCGAGTCGCTCTACCCGCTGGGTGAGGTCGAAACGATCCTTGAGTGGAGCGCTCAGACCCCGAATCATCCGGTCGGCATCGTTGCCTTGGCCGACCTCATGCAGGGCGACGCGGTACGCGACACCCTCGATGGCCTGCGGGAACTGGCCCCGAATCACGTATGTGGCATTCGCAATACCACGGCCTATCACCCCGACCCGGCGGTGCGCTCCAATCCGAGGCCGGCTCCGGATGGTCTGCTGCGATCAAAGGAATTTCACCGAGGTGCCGCTGAAGTCGCCCGGGCCGGACTGACCCTGGACGTCTGGGCCTACCAGACGCAGCTGCATGAAGTCGAAGCGCTCGCTCGCCTGCTGCCGGAGCTGACGGTGGTGATCAATCACTGTGGCGGGCCACTCGGCGTCGGGCCATTTCGTGAACGAACACCGGCTGACTTTGCCGCCTGGCGCGCGGGCCTCGAGAAACTTGCCGCCCTGCCCAATACGCACCTCAAGATCGGCGGGTTCGGGCTTGCTGTTTTCGGCAATGACTACCACCACCAACCCGCGCCCCCGGACTCCGAACGTCTGGCAAGAGACTGGGCGCCCTGGTTCGGAGTCTGTCTTGAGGCCTTTGGTCCGACGCGCTGCATGCTTGAGAGCAACTTCCCCGTGGACAAGGGAATGTTCTCCTATGTCGCGCTCTGGAATGCCTTCAAGCGATTGACGCAAGCGTTAAGCCAGAACGACCGGGATCAGCTGTTCTGGAAGACTGCTGCCAGTACTTACCGTGTGGCCTTCAACGATGCTGTCACACCTCACGCTCTGACCTAACCAGTGGCGCTACCACAATACGAATAACAATGGGGCAACAGGACATGTTCAAAACCTTTCGAAAGACACTGATCATTTCAGCAATCGCCTTGTCGACACAGGCGGTGACAGCGGTGGGCAACCCTGCATTCGCCGACTATCCGGAAAAGCCCATAGAAGTGATTGTCGGCTATTCCGCCGGAGGGGGCACCGATGTCCTCGCCCGCGTCGTCGGGAAGTATCTGGAGAAGGAGCTGGGAAATGACGCCAGTGTGGTGATCAAGAACCAGCCTGGCGCCGGCGACCAGATCGGATTTACCAGCGTCGCCAAGGCAAAGGCTAACGGCACTACTCTTGGCACCTTCAACCTGCCGGCCGCCATGGCGCTGACCTACGATCGCAAGGCGGCCTACGATGTCAACAGCTTTGATTACCTCGCCAATGTGGTGCACGACCCCAATACCCTGGTCGTCAGTCAGGACTCTCCCTATCACAGCCTGAAAGAGTTGATTCAGGCGGCGAAAGAGAAACCGGGTAGCGTTGGCATGGCCCTGGCATCACTGGGAGGCAATGACCACTTCAGTGCGCTGTTATTGGCTGCAGCCGCAGATACCGAATTCAACCTGATTCCCTTCAGCGGCGCCTCGATGGCGCGCACTGCCCTGCTGGGCGGCCATGTCGCCGCTGGCACCATGGCCCTGAGCCAGACCATCGGCTTTGAAGACGAACTGCGCGTACTGGCCGTTCTTGATGACAAGCGCTCCTCTTTCGCGCCTGACGTGCCAACGGCAAAGGAGCAGGGCTACGACGTCACGATGGGCTCCTATCGCGGCTTCGTGGCGCCTCACGGGCTCCCGGAGAAGGTCAGGACTCGACTGGTGACGGCCTTCAAGGCGCTGGCCGATAACGAGAATCTGCTCGATGAACTGGCCGCCCAGGGCAACACGCTCGACATCATCACGGGAGAGGACTACCGCCAGCTGAGCGAATCCCAGGCCGACGTCGCCAAAAAACTGTGGGAAAGCCATCCATGGAAATGAGCGTCATGAAGTGCCCGACCGGTTTCGGATCACATGAACACGCCGAACTTGCCGGAAAGCTCCGCCAGCTTGTTGTGCATCGCCACCAGAAGTTCGGACTTGGGCGAACTGGCGCGCCGTACCGTTCCAATCTGGCGATAGACCTGAGGACGGCCGAACGGCAGCTTGAGCATGTCGCGGCCATTCTCGCGCACCGCAATATCGGGCACGACTGCCGCGCCCAGGCCGGCGGCGACACACTCGACAATCGCCGGGATGGTGTCGATCTCGGCAATGTGTCTGACCTTGATCTCCTGATGGGTCAGTTCGTTGTTGATCAGTGCCGCCAGAGGAACGTCGCTGGCGAAGTGCACAAAAGGAAGGGTTTCCAGCAACTCTCGAACCGGCCTTACCGGCGTACCGGGAGGCGCGATGAAGACCAGCGGCTCACGAAGGAAGGGAGCCCAGGAGAGATTTCTCGAGACGCCAGCATGCTCGGCCACGACCGCCAGATCCAGGCGGCCGGCGTTGACATCACTGAGAAGCGCCGAGGACATCCCGACACGAAGATCCACATGCAGCTCGGGAAACGTCTCGCGCAGCGCCACGATCGCACGCGGCAACAGGGCAATGGTGCTGGTGCGAACAGAACCAATGCTGAGCGAGCTTGAGACATTGCTGCCCTTCAGCGAAATCCGGGTTTCCTCGACCAGACCCAGAACTTTCCTTGCCGTTTCCAGAAGCTGCAGACCCTGGAGATTAAGACTTGGCGGGCGCGTCTGTCGATTGAACAGCGAGGTATCCAGCTCCTGCTCCAGCGCGAGCATCTGCTGACTGACAGCAGAGGGGGTCAGGCTGACTTCGCGGGCCGCCCGGGCAAAAGTACCGTATTCGGAAATCGCGATTAGCGTGCGTAGCTGACGTGTATCCATGCCATCACCATTAAGAATTTCTTCACTTAATATAAAATATTAGTCGCTTTTATAAAGAAAAACTAGCTGTATTCTGATCGCTGGTCGTCTGCCAACGACACGGAAAACCATGCGCACTGTCGCTGATAATCAATGGAGAAAGACCTTGGAGAACCGACCCGCCATTCTTGTAACCGGCCCTTACCTGGCTGATGAGGCACGTCAATACGCAGAAGCCGCAGGCTACGACGTATACCACACGCCCGCTTATCCGACGGCAGAGGTGCTCGTTGAACACATCAACCGTCATGACCCGGTAGGCATCGTGTCACGCATGGGGCGATTCGGGGCTGAAGCGGTTGCGGCCGGCCGGTCACTCAAGGTGATTTCCAAGCATGGCGCCGGCGTGGATAACATTGATGTTGATGCGGCCACTCACCATGGTGTTCAGGTCATTCGCGCCGCCGGTGGCAATGCGGTCTCGGTGGCAGAGCATGCCGTTGCATTGATGTTTGCCACGGTCAAGCGCCTGCTGCCACTGGACGCGGGCATGCGTCAGGGCCGCTGGGAAAAGGCCGAATTTCTTGGACGAGAACTGTCAGGCATGCGCCTGGGCCTGGTCGGCGGTGGTGCCATCGCCGCTGCCGTGGTCAGAATCGTCAAGGGTATGGGTCTGGACGTTGCCGTCTACGACCCATACGCCTCACCAGAAGCCATCAGATCCCTCGGCGCCGAGCCCATCGACGATATCGACACACTGCTGTCCCGATCCGACATCGTCAGCCTGCACTGCCCCCTGACCGAAGCCAACGCACATCTACTTGATGCCAGAACGCTGGCCCTGATGCCGAAAGACAGCTACGTCATCAACACCTCCCGCGGTGGGCTGATCGACGAAAAGGCTCTGCTGGCTGCGCTCGAGAACGGCCACATTGCCGGTGCCGGGCTGGACACCTTCGAGCGTGAGCCACCCGAGGGTGTCAACCCGCTCGCTGGCTCCGAACGAGTCATCCTTACGCCGCACATTGCAGGCGTTACTGAAGAAGCCGGTACACGTGTTGGCGTTCTGGCCGTCAGTGGCATTGTCGACTTTCTCTCTGGCACAGCGCTGCCACCGGCGCGCATGGTCAACAGCATTTCAGAAACAACCTGTTCCTGAGCCCTGTTTTCATGACATATCGGCCAGAGGTACTGGCCACCTCAATGGAGTAACAACATGTCCATCGGTAATCGAGTTCTCAAGCGCCAGCGCCAGGTCAACGCATCTGTCGTCGAGGCTTTTGCAGCACTTCCTGTTGCGGTTGTCAGCGACAGCATGTCCCGTGTCTTTGCTGGTGGCAGCGACCTTCGCCCCATGCACCGTGATGGCTCAATGGCAGGCGTGGCCCTGACCGTGCGCACTCGTCCGGGCGACAATCTGATGCTGCACAAGGCCATCGACATGGCTGAACCCGGCGATGTCATTGTCTGCGACGCGGGTGGTGACACCACCAACGCACTGATGGGCGAGCTGATGCTGGCCTATGCGGTGAAAAAGGGCGTGGTCGGCTTTGTCCTCAATGGTGCTATCCGCGATCTTGATGGCTTTCGCGAGACCAATCTGCCCACCTTTGCAGCCGGGGTTACCCATCGCGGTCCCTACAAGAATGGTCCGGGCGAAATCAATACGGCGATCAGCCTTAACGGCATGGTTATCGAGCCGGGCGATCTGATCATCGGTGACAGTGACGGTATGCTTTGCGTCCCGTATGACGATGCCGATGCTGTACTCAAGGCTGCTCAAGCCAAGCAGGCGGCAGAAGAAAAGCAAATGGCCGCGATCCATGCCGGCGAAAATGATCGAAGCTGGGTAGATGCCGCACTAAAATCGACAGGCTTTGAATTCGCATAAACTCGGCGATTTCTCACTAAATAAAGTCGATAAAAGCCAAGGTTTATGGACTATCAAAGGATGCCCGATACCACAATATCCGGCATCCTTTTGGCGTTTTAAATTTAGATAACAACCACTCAAACCATTAATAATAAAACATAAAAAATGAAAACATAGACGAAGGTTTAATAATTAAACGCAATCGTTTCGGCGTACCATCAATCGCTTGCCGTGATGACTAAAAACCCATGGAATGTCGATATCATTCATTTCGACAAAACCCTTCCATTTTTACTTTTTCAACACGCCATAAACTCACCATCACCGCTTTTATATTTATATTTTTGGGAGAGTTTTAATGCCCTCGCTTCGAAACCGTTGGGTTTATTTTTTCTGCGCCCTTTTCATCATGCTGGCCTCTGCAGCCGGGGCGAATGACTATCCCGTTCGCCCCATCACACTGGTTGTACCCTACGGTGCAGGGGGAACCACCGACATTTCAGCAAGGCAGCTCGCCAGACTGGCAGAACCCCTGCTCGGCCAACCGGTCGTTATCGAAAACCGCCCTGGCGGTGGTGGTGTGAATGCCATGCGCACGGTATCCCGCGCCGCGCCGGATGGTTATACCCTGATCGCGACCACCTCCTCTCCCTCCTTTGTCGCGCCGGCACTGCGCGATACGGGCTATGACACGCTCAAGGATTTCACGCCGATCCTGAATTATTCCGGGCCCTGGCATGGTGTCCTGGTCAATGCCGACAGTCCCTACCACACCTTGGCGGAGCTGCTTGACGCTGCCCGCGATGGCGCTCGCCTCACCTATGCAACGGCTGGCGCCCTGAGCGGTGCACGCCTGGCGTTTACTCAGCTGGGACGCGACACCGATGCAAGGCTTCAGCACGTTCCGTTTGACGGCGCCGCCGGCGCAACCGCAGCCCTGCTTGGCCACCATGTCGATATCGCGCTGGTGCCTGCCTATCGCGATCTGGTTAAAAGTGACCAGCTACGGCTGCTTGCCGTGCTTGATGACCAGCCCGACCCGGATTTCCCGGAAGTCCCCACGCTTGAGCAGTCAGGACACGATATTCAATTTCCCTCCATCGTGGCCCTGATGGTGCCCCATGGCGTCAGCGCCGAGCGCGCCGAGACACTGCGCGCCGCATTCAGCCAGGCCGCCTCTTCACCGGAATTTGCCACCGTCATGAACAAACTCAACCAGCCCGTGAGGCTACTGCCCGGTGACGAGGTCGAGGCCGTGATCGAGAAAAATCTGGCCGCCTACCATCAACTGGCCGAGACCCTGAAGCGATGAGCATCGATAAGAGCATGTCCTCCCAACAGCGAGCGTCGCGGTATGGATTACAGAGCTGTACCTGTCTCGCAATCCTGCTCATTGCCGTCATTGGTCTGCTGACTCTGAATGATCAGGTGACGGTGTTTGATTTTGGCGACCCGGGCCCGGATGCACGCTTCTTCCCCAGACTGGTGCTGTGGCTACTGGCCCTGGGTGCCGTACTCAGACTGTGGCGCCATCGACGAGTGTCGGAGACGGCCATTGGCCCGGTTGCCGGCTGGATCCGCGTGCTTTTCATCATGATGCTGATGGCCGTGGCCCTGGCAACCATGCCGCTGCTGGGCTTCATCGTTACCGTGGCCACGATCGGTATCGTGCTGGCCTGGCTGCTGGGTGAGCGCCACTGGCTGTTCAACGTGGCCTTGCCGCTGATGGTCACCGTTGCCATTTTCTGGGCCGGACAGCATCTGCTCAACCTGCCCCTGCCCTGAGTCCGTCACCGCGTTTTCGCGTCCGAGACACCCCAAGAGATACTTCACATGCTTCTTGATGCCTTCCATGCCCTGCTTGATGTCTGGGTGCTGATCGCCGCCCTGGTGGGGGTGGCCGTCGGTATTGTCATCGGCGCAATTCCCGGCCTGGGCCCGACACTGGCCATTGCCCTGCTTATCCCGGTGACCTTCACCATGTCCCCCATTCCCTCTCTTATCCTGCTTCTAGGGGTGTATCAGGGGGCGATCTTTGGTGGCTCGATTTCCGCCATACTGCTCAACGTTCCCGGGACACCGTCTTCGGCAGCCACGGCGCTGGATGGCCATCCCATGGCACGGCAGGGCCGTGCCGGAGAAGCACTGCGCATCGCGCTCTATGCCAGTGTGTTCGGCAACATTTTCAGCTGTCTGGTGCTGATCGTGCTGGCCCATCCACTGGCCTCGCTGGCGCTCGATTTTGGCCCTGCACAGATGGCGGCGTTGATGACGTTTGCGTTGATCATCATCGTGCTGTTCGGCGGTGGTTCGATTCTTGATGCAGCCCTGATGGCACTGATCGGCGTCGCCGCCGGCATTGTCGGACTCGATCCCATCGAGGGGCTGCCGCGTTTCACCTTTGGCAGTTTTGCGGCCGAAGACGGCCTGGCGCTGATTCCGGTGCTGATCGGTCTTTTCGCGATGTCCGAAGTACTGCTGCAGGCCTTTGCCGGCAAGCAGAAGACGGCACCGGACACTGACATCGGCCCGATTTCGGGCAACGGCACCTCGAATCGCCCGGTCGGGTGGCTGACCCTGTGGAAGATGCGCGCCACCTTAATGGTGTCCTCCATCATCGGCACCCTGGTGGGTATCCTGCCGGGAATTGGTTCAACGGTGCCCGCCTTCGTCAGCTACAACCTGGCTCGCTCCCGTTCACGCGATCCGGCCCGCTTCGGCAAGGGAGAACCGGAGGGCGTGGCCGCCCCGGAGGCCGCCAATAATGCGGTAACTGGTGGCGCGCTGGTGCCCATGCTCTCCCTCGGCATTCCCGGCGACGCCGTTACCGCCGTTATTCTGGGAGCGTTCATGCTGCAGGGGCTGACGCCGGGGCCGTTCCTCTTCCAGCAGCACGGTATTGAGGTCTATGCGATTTTCGAGGCGCTGATACTGCTGTCCATTCCCTGTGTGGTGTTCGGGCTGGCCATGTTTCGTGGCGCCGTTCACATCATTAAAATCCGCCCCCGTCATCTGTTCCCGGTCATTGCGATTCTGGCGATATTTGGTGCCTATTCGGTCAACAACAGTCTTTTCGATGTCGCCGTGATGCTGGGTGCCGGGGGGATTGGCTTTGTGCTGCGGCGGGCCGGTTTTCCGCTGCCGCCCCTGCTGATCGGGCTGATCCTCGGTCCACCGCTTGAGCAGAGCCTGCGCCAGGCGCTGCTGACCAGTGCCGGAAGCGCTGACATCTTTTTGCAGTCACCGATCGCCATGGGGCTGTTGGCCGTCACGCTGCTGTGCGTTCTGGGTGTCACCATCAGGCGCTACCGCCATACGCGCCAGGGAGATGCGTCATGACTCACACCTCAATGGCGCCCGCCTGTGACTGCCATATCCACGTCTTCGACCGTGACCGGGAGTACATCGAGACGACCTACCAGCCCCCTCGCAAGGGCATCGGCCATTTCATGGAGGAAACCGCGGTCTCGGACATCCGGCGCGCCGTGCTGATACAGGCCTCCATCGATGGCACCGACAACCACTATCTGCTCGAGACGCTTCGTCAGGCGCAGACGCTCAACCCGCCGCTTGAGCTGCGTGGCGTGGTCATGATCGATGAGCACACCTCAGGGCTTGAGGCGATGCGCGAAGCTGGCGTGCGTGGCATCCGCGTTCAGGACCGCACACGGCTGGGCCAGCACGACCTGGCGCGCCTGCCGGAGCTTGCTGCTCGCGCCGCAGCACTGGACTGGCATGTCGAACTCAATACAGAACCCGAGCGCTACGACATTTTGGCAGCACTGTTACCGACGCTCCCGGAAGGGCAAACAATCGTCCTGGATCATTTCGGACACGTAACACCCGGCCATCCTGATGAACTGACCCGCCTTTGCCGCCTGCTCGACACCGGGCGCGTCTGGATCAAACTTGCCCCCACCCGTGTCAGCCAGCACCCGAGGCGCTATGACGACCTCATCGAGTTAACTCGCCATCTTGTCGAGCGCTACCGCGAGTGTTGCCTCTGGGGAAGCGACTGGCCCCACGTCATGACGCCGTCGCCTATCCCCAGCTCCCTCGACATGATCAGGTTTCTCGAGCGTACCCTTTCCATATCTCAGCGCCAGGCCTGCCTGCGCGATAACCCTGAACGACTTTATCGGTTCTGATCTGCGGACTTGGATCAGCCTTCGCATTGCCCGCCATGATCGACGTTCTTTGGTGACGTCGATCACTTTTGGCATCCCCTTTTCCCGAATATAAAAAGCTCGTTTTATCGAGCAATTTCCGATTTATCTCGCTGAATTAAAACGACCAAGGTCTCATCGACAAAACATTCATCTCAAGGGCTGAGCATAAAGATTCACTGCACGTTTAATGCAGAAAAACACGCTTTAGCAATCCTTCTTTTTCATGTTCACTCGACGTCTGAAAGAGCGCCAACTACCCCATAATTTCTTGAAAATGACGCCAAAATATAGACGAAAGTCGAAAAAATACGCCGGCTTATTCCAATAATGCACCCGCACACTTCAAAAATAACGAGCTTTTATCATTGAACGTGAGGAAGTCCTGATGAAAACAATCAAGAATGCTCTACTATCCGGATTGGTCATCTTGAGTACATCGATGACCAGTAACGTCATGGCCGATAACTGGACGGGATATACCTATTCCTCCGTGTCCACGACCGCTGCTGTTCAGGGCATGAAACGAATTGCCGACCGTGTCGAGAAGGAAACGGACGATGACCTGTCGATCACGCTTCACCTGGGCAAGACACTTCAAATCTCCTCAAGCGATATCACGCAGGCCACCGGCGATGGCATTGTCGATTTCGCCGCGGATCTGTTCTTTTCAGGCAACGTCCCCATCGCGCGCATTCTCAACCTGCCCCTTTTGATCAACAACGATGAAGAGTGGAACAAGGCCTACGCGGTGATGGAGCCGTATCTCAAACAAGGGTTCGCGGATCAGGGTGTGACCTATCTGGGCAGCTATCGCTACCCGCAACAGGTCATCTTTAGTACCTTCAAAATGGACTCACTGGACGACCTCAAGGATCACAAGGTGCGCGTCACCTCGCCTGAACAGGGTGAATTCGTCGAGGCCTTCGGTGGTTCACCGATCACACTTTCAGGCTCGGAAGTACCGACGGCGCTGGAACGTGGCGTCATTGATGGCGTACTGACAGCCAGTGCGGGCGGTGCCAAGAACTGGCACGAATTCCTGCCCTACAACTACCGCCTGCCGGTCAACTACGCCAACAGTGCCATCATCGCCAATGCCTCTGCGTATGAAGGCCTCAAGGACAGCACGCGCCAGACACTCGATCGTATCGTGAGTGAGGAAACAGCCCGGATCACTCAGGACTTCCTCGTCGATGAGAAGACACAGGAACAGAAGCAGGCAGACGCCGGCATGACGATTGTCGATGCCGACCCGTCCGACATCAAACGCGCCCAGGAAAAGATGGCGCCATGGTGGCGCGAGTGGGCCAAACAGGCGGGACCGGAGCATGAAAAAGCGCTTGAGGCGGTTCTGAACGCCCTTGGCAAGTAATTCCGGAGCCCTTCATGAGTGATACATCCCCCCATCAGGTCAACGAGCCGGCATCTGCCGGCTCCCTGTTCGATATGATCGCCGCCGGCGTGCGATTTATCGCGGGACTGGCGCTGGTGGTACTGGTATTGATCGTCAGCGCCGAAATCGTCTCGCGCTTTTTCTTCAACCATTCACTGCGCGTCGTCGAAGAGCTGGCAGGGTACCTCGTCGTAGGCTTGACCCTGTTCGGCGCCAGTCTGGCTGTTCGGAAAAACAGTCTGTTTCAGGTCGGTTTCATCTTTGACGCCCTGCCCCACGCTCTCAAAAAGGGCTTGAGCCTGATCTATATGGCCCTGTCGCTTGCCGTCTGCGGCGTGCTGATCTGGTACACCCTGCAACTGGTCCTGAGCTCCTGGTCACGCGGCAATGTCGCGCCGACATTTTTGATGACGCCGTTATGGATGCCTCAGCTGCTGATTCCGCTGGGACTGACCTTTACCGCGATCTTCATCATCGAGCGCGCGATCATCACCCTGCGTCATGGAGGAACTGATTGATGGATGCCCTGATCGCCTTTGGCGTATTACTGGTGTTGATTGTTGGCGGGCTGTGGGTTCAATTCGCCGTTGGCGCGGCAGCGCTGGCCTACCTGTGGCTGATCAAGGGCGTCGCTGGCTGGAAGGCTCTCGGGCTGGTCAGCTGGGGAGCCGCCAACAGCTTCACGCTGGCTGCGATTCCGCTGTTCATTCTGATGGCGGAGATCCTGCTGGCCAGCGGGCTCAGTGCGCGACTCTATAACGGTATCGCCCCCTTCATGCGCCGCCTGCCAGGCGGGTTACTGCATACCAACATCGTGGGTAGCGGCGTATTTGCCGCCGTCGCCGGCGGCAGTGCGCCAACCGCGGCGGCGATGTCGACCGTGGCATTGCCGGCCCTGTCGGCACGCGGCTATAACCGCCGATTCGTGGCAGGCTCACTGGCGGCCGGCGGCACACTGGGCATTTTGATCCCGCCGTCGATCACCATGATCATCTACGCCACCTTTACCGAAACCTCCATCGCCCAGCTGTTCGCCGCCGGTCTGGTGCCCGGTATTCTGCTCGGTGCCTGCTACAGCCTCTTCATCATCGCGCGTGCGCTGGCGAAACCTTCGCTGGTTCCCAAAGATACCCAGCAACGCACGTTTACCGATTACCTGCGCGCCGCCGCGGACGTGCTGCCCTTTACGATCCTGATCGTGTTCATTCTTGGCAGCATCTACGCCGGCATCGCCACCCCGACCGAGGCGGGTGCGCTGGGCGTGGTCGGCGCCGTGGCCATCTCGGCACTGTATCGCAGACTCAATATCGCGATGCTCAAGTCGGCGCTGTCGCGCACGCTGACCATGAGCGGCAACGTGCTGTTCATCGTGTTCATTTCGATGCTGTTTGCCTACGCCACGGCGCTGTCCGGCGTCGGCGAAGCACTGGTCGACCGCGTTGCCGAGGCAGGTCTGTCGCAGTTTTCGCTGCTTCTGATTCTCGTGGTGGTGTTTGCCATTCTTGGCTGCTTCATGGAAGGCCTTGGCATGATCGCGATCATCGTCCCGGTCATCTTCCCGACCCTGATGGCAATGGGCGTCGATCCGGTCTGGTTTGGCGTGTTCGTGGTCATCCTGGTCGAGCTTGGCCAGCTGACCCCGCCGCTAGGCGTCATCCTGTTCGTGGTGGCCAGCTCCGATGCGGAAACCAGAGTCGAAGACGTGGTCATGGGCGTGCTGCCCTTCTTCGCCATCATTCTGGCGTTTCTCGTGCTGCTCATTGCGATGCCCGACATCGTGCTGTGGCTTCCCCAACTGACTTCCGGAGGTTGACCCGTGGCCTTTCCCCATCCAGACCCGACCCTGATCGAGGCCGAGGTCTTCACGACCCTGCCTGAGGCGCTGCGGCGCCCCGGTACGCCTTCTGACTGGGCAACCAAGAATCGCCGCGGCGCGGCTGTCGACAGCTTCATCGAGGGCCCCTCCTTTGATCTGGACGGGCATCTATGGTTCGTTGATATTCCCTTCGGCCGGATACTTCGCGCCTCACCACAAGGCGACGTTGAACAGATCGCCGAATACGACGGTCAGCCCAACGGCCTCAAGATCGATACGAAGGGCCGCATCTTCATCGCCGATTTCAAGAACGGCATCCTGCAACTCGATCCGGCAACCGGCAGCATCAGTACGGTGCTGGGCGATGCCGACTCGGAAGGCTTCAAGGGCTGTAATGACCTGCATATAGGCCCGGACGGCGCGATCTATTTCACCGACCAGGGACAGACCGGGCTTCATGACCCCAGTGGGCGTGTCTACCGCTGGACACCCGATGATGGCCGGCTCGAGTGTTTGATCGATCGTGTGCCGAGCCCCAACGGGCTGGTGCTCGATACCAGTGGCCATACGCTCTACGTCGCGGTAACGCGTGCCAATGCAGTATGGCGGCTGCCGCTGTCGCCCAGCCAGCGGGTGGTGAAAGCGGGGCTTTTCCTGCAGTTTTCCGGTGGCCGCGCCGGACCGGATGGCCTGGCACTGACACAGGATAACGGCGTTGTGGTCTGCCAGACCGGCATGGGGCTGGTGTGGGTACATGACGCGCTTGGCGTACCCATCGCGGTGGTCAAGTCACCCAGGGGGCTGGGAACCACCAACTGCGCCTTCGGCGGACTGGAAAACCGCACGCTATACATCACCGAATCGGATTCGGGCACCATCCTGCGCGCCGAGCTGCCCGTCGCCGGTCATCCCATGGCCTCCGGCTGGGGCCAACACTGAATGCTCAAATACTCATAGTCTACCTAAACAGGTTAATTCTACAGCGATGATTCTCAATCTCGACGACTATGAAATCGCGGCTCGACGTCACCTTCCGCGCCCGCTCTTCCAGTACATTGCGGGTGCTGCAGAAACGTCGGCAGCCTTCGACGATAACCGCGCCGCGCTCAACGAGTTGAAGCTTGTTCCCAGGGTACTCTGTGGTGTGGAGGGCCGGGCCATACGGCAACGACTTCTGGGAGAAGAGTGGGCAGCCCCTTTCGGCATCGCGCCTATGGGCATCAGTGCATTGATGGCGTTTGACGGCGATAATGTCGCCGCACGAGTTGCCAACCGCGAAGGCATTCCCTACGTTCTGAGCGGTTCGTCTCTGACCTGCATGGAGGAGATCATCGAAGCCAATCCTCGAGCGTGGTTTCAGGCTTACGTGCCCGGCGAAGAGGACCGCATTGCAGCATTGATCGAGCGAGTCACCAGGGCGGGCTACCAGACATTGGTCCTCACTGCCGATACGGCCGTACTGGCCAATCGAGAAAATAACCTCCGTGCTGGCTTCTCCACACCGTTACGTTTCACGCCTCGTATGTTATGGGATTTCGGCATCAAGCCCCGCTGGTTGTTTACCACCTTCCTGCAGACGCTCCTGCGCCGGGGCATGCCACATTTCGAGAACTCCTACGCCCACCGCGGCGCGCCTATCATCTCTCGCCAGGCTGCGCGTGATTTTGGTCGCAAGGATCACCTGAACTGGGACCATGTCCGTCGAATTCGAAACCAGTGGAAAGGCAATCTGATCGTGAAGGGAGTGCTCTCCCATCTTGACGTCGCGCTAGCCCGGGACATCGGTTGCGACGGCGTTGTATTGTCCAATCATGGAGGACGGCAGCTCGATCACGCTATTTCCGCTATCCGAGCGCTACCGCAGGCAAGAGTCGAGGCCGGTCATATGGTCATCATGGTCGACGGCGGCATCAGACGTGGTACAGATGTCGTCAAGGCCTTGGCGCTGGGTGCCGATTTCGTCTTCATAGGGCGCCCCTTTCTCTACGCATCCACCATCGGGGGTGAAAGAAGTTTAAGCAAAGCCGTTCGGATAATGAAAAATGAGGTCCATCGCGATCTTGGTCTGCTTGGTTTGCGCTCAACGGGTGACATAAGCTCTTCTTCAATACTGCACTCGAATTGACCTGGCACTGAACAGGAGACCGGCATGTCAGGCTGTTAAGAGCTTTTCGACCAGCGCTGACAGTTGATCGAGGATATCCATCGTTTCTTCATCCTAGACCTGAGCCACACTCATCGAGATGACCGGCCTGCTGGAGAACGTCAGGTTACCGGGACTGTAGGCCAACTTCGCAAACGCAGTCGCTATATTGTGGTAGACAAGGACCATGACAGCGATACGTAGCGCTATTACTGCACGTGTTGTGGCATGCGCCCGATCGCCCCACAGAGTCGTAGGCATCGACGTCCGCGTCCTGGTCCGTCGAACCAGTTCAATTGGCTGAAACATTGTCAGCGCAACGGAGTGGAGTGTATGGCTGGCGGAAGGAAAAGCGTTGATTGAAAAACGGTTATGACAAACTGGCCAGCAACTTCAGGACCATAGTGGCGTTAGCCTGTATCGAGCGCTCGATACCGCGATTTTGTGCCTTTATATGCCTGACTGGAAGCATATACGAGAAGCTGTTCCGAACGCATTTTTGAAGGTGACGCTAGAGGAAAGAAGTTTTCTGCAGTCTGTTCCTTGTGGGACTGAGGGGTGTGTCAGAGGACATAGAGATAAAGCAGATGGTGCGGAAGGAGAGACTCGAACTCTCACGCCTTGCGGCACTGGAACCTAAATCCAGCGTGTCTACCAATTCCACCACTCCCGCGAGTGCGACGTATTGTACGCATTACGTCACTTCAGTCAATCGACAGAGGGCGACCCGGAATCGTTTGATGATATTTGGGCAAAGAAAAGCCCCTCTGAAAAGAGGGGCAAAGAAACCCAGAAGGATGTCTTGCACTATCTCTGACTACCATGGTCAGGATTGGTTCCGTGGTTTTTAAATTAATTCTGACTTTCTTCCATGGACTGTCATGACATCGCGCATCTGCCCTTTTTTCCTCGGCGCTCTCCGATGTTTAGCTCATTCTTAAATCAAGTCGACAGTAGCCTATTGGACAATACCAGCAGTTCTTTACAGACAGTGACATTGTGCTAGAGTCTGCGCCGCATGGAAGGCAAGGAGTGCCTTCCATCACAGATGTATTTCTCACCTTCTATATCGACAAGGGAAATGTCATGAATTCAATCGGCTCGCGTAATGGCCCTCGCTGCCCGGAGTGCAGCATCACGCTTTCCTGGCCTGAGCGTATTCCCGATCACCATGAACTACGCTGTGCCAACGGACACTATATCTGCACCATGCAGGAGTTTCGTCAGGCAGCCCATGAGCTTGCTCTGGCCGAGGAGTTTCAGCTTCATCGGAACGGCATGGCGCGCAAGGCTGGTTAGCACCACCAGAACAGGTCGTGTTCGACAACAGGAGCATTGCCATGCGTAATTATCGCGCGGGTCTTCTTTCATTGTCTGCCGGCCTGCTGCTTGCCACGGCCCCATTACAGGCCGTGGCAGCCACACAGGAGCGCGCCGGCAGTGAGGCACAGCAACGCTTTGAGCGTGCTCAGCAACATTCTCGCATCCAGTCCAGTGAAGCCGACATTCATCGCCAGAGTTCGAGCCTTCGCAATCAGCAGACGACCTCCAGAACCGAGCGCGCCCTGCAGCAACAGCAGCTTCGGCAATCAAGGCGCGATCTTCAGACGGAAAAGCGGCGCTATCAGCAGCGCAATGGCGCTATGCCGAACCCGCCTCGCACGACAGGTAATGATCGCGACAGCAGCGTTCGCTGATACACTGTCCTGAACGGTTCAGCTTTCGATGGAGGTTCACGCGATGACCAGTCCCTGCTATCCGGAACACCATACGCCCTGCCAGGCGTGGGCATCCCGCTGGGTGGAGTCCTTTCTGGCAAGTCCTGACGAGGCGTGGAATACATTTGAGTCTGCCCACAGGACAGCCTTTATCATCCTGCAGGTCACGCGCCCAGGGCTGGGTGAGGATGTATTGATTGACTCACTGATTCAGGCACAGATGATATCGTAATGACTCAGCAGGATAGTGGTTTAAAAAGGGATGACAACGCGGAAGAGACGATGCCCATGGGCTATCGCTCCCTTCGCAATCCACTGCCAACCAATCGCCGTTATCGCAACGTGCTCTGGTATGAACGGCTCAACTGGCTGATGCTAACCCTGTTCGCGCTGTTCAGTCCCATCGTACTGGCGCTGGTGATCGGGCATGTGCAAAACATCCCTTCGCCCTTCTCGAGTCTTGATCTACTGTTTTTGCATTAGGCTCGACCGGCAGCCCCTCCTCGAAAAACAGGGCATTTACCTGATCATCAACGACTGTCTGCCAGAGGAAGGGGGGAAGGATGCTTGCCACTTTCCCAGCCCAGACTTTTGGCCGTTTGTGTAGCAAACCAGCCCAGCGTGTCATGTAGATTCACCACATCACCGACGATGATCAGCGTCGGCGGCGCTGCTTCCAGCTCTGCCAGCCGGGCCGGCAAATCATCAAGCGTGCCGATATGCAGACGCTGTCGGGCGGTCGTGCCCTGCTCTACCAGCGCGATGGGCGTTGAGGCTGACAGGCCATGCTGAATCAGCTGATCGCACAGGGTATCCAGCGTTCCCAGCCCCATGTAGAACACCAGCGTCTGTCCGGGCGCTGCCAGGGTCTGCCAGTCAAGATCACAGGTACCATTACGTAGATGACCAGTGACAAACCGCACTGACTGGGCATGATCCCGGTGAGTCAACGGGATGCCGGTATAGGCCGAAATGCCCGTCGCGGCCGTAATCCCGGGCACGACTTCAAAGGATAGCTTCGCCGCTGCCAGCGCCTGCAACTCTTCACCCCCACGCCCGAAGATGAAGGGATCCCCCCCCTTTAGCCGCACGACCTGATACCCGCCCTGCGCCCAGTCCACCAGCGACTGGTTGATGCCCTCCTGGGGCACGCTGTGCGCCGAGCGCGCCTTGCCAACGTACAGACGACGGGCCTCCGGGTTGGCCAGCGCCAGAATCTCCGGACTGACCAGGCGATCATGAATGACCACGTCCGCCTCGCGCAGGCGCTCCAGCGCCCGCAGGGTCAAAAGCCCGGGGTCGCCCGGCCCTGCGCCGACCAGGGACACATGCCCGCGCCGCAAGGCATTGGGCGCCTCGGGCGTCAGCGCCTGAGTGCGAACCGGCAGACGCACGGTAGACAGCGACGGGCAGGAAGGTACATACACACCGATTTGACGTTCGCGCGCGCGCGCCGCCCAGCGGGCATCCTCGGCGGCACAGCCGGTGGCCACGGCCCAGAGCTGGCCGGTCCGGGGCATTTCCCCGACACAACGCCAGCCCTCTTCACGTGCCAGCGCCGTCAGTGCCGGCATCATTTCCCCGTGCAGGATCAGATTCAGCTCGAGCCCCTGGAACTGACGCGCCATCATCAGGGCGTCCTGACCGGCACCGATCAGGTGGGCATCAAGATGGCGAGGATCAAACTGAAGAGAAAGCAGTTCCATAAGTGCTCTGAGAGTTGTCGTTATTACTTCGCGAAGCCGCGCGTCGGTATCGATTCATCAGACACCAACGCGCGCATCATCACTTCTGGTTGACAAGTTCCACGCCCCCCATCCAGGGACGAAGCGCTTCGGGCACGGCGATTGAACCATCGGCCTGCTGGTGGTTTTCCATCAGGGCCAGCAGGCAGCGTCCAACCGCAAGCCCCGAACCATTGAGTGTGTGCACCAGTGACGGTTTTTTCTGGCCCTGCGCGCGAAAACGGGCATGCATGCGTCGCGCCTGAAAATCCTCCATGTTGGACACCGAGGAAATCTCGCGGAAGGTATTCTGACTGGGCAGCCATACTTCAATGTCGTAAGTCTTGGCCGCGCCAAAGCCCATGTCCCCGGTGCACAGGGTCACGACGCGATATGGCAGTTCCAGCGCCTGCAGGATCGCCTCGGCATGTCCTCGCATCTCCTCTAGCGCCTCATAGGAGTGCTCGGGGTCGACGATCTGTACCATTTCGACCTTGTCGAACTGGTGCTGACGAATCATGCCGCGCGTATCTCGACCATAGGCGCCCGCTTCACTGCGATAGCATGGCGTGTGCGCCGTCATCCGAAGCGGCAGGCTGGCGCCATCCAGAATTTCGTCGCGCACCATGTTGGTCAAGGGAACCTCGGCCGTCGGGATCAGATAGTACTCCTGATCGCCCTCCAGCCGGAAAAGATCATCGCCGAACTTGGGCAGCTGTCCGGTGCCAAACAACGAATCCCGATTGACGATATAGGGCACGGCCACCTCTTCATAGCCGTGCTCGAGCGTCTGTTTATCGAGCATGAACTGCGCCAGAGCCCGATGCAGACGAGCAATCGGCCCGCGCATGACAGCAAATCGTGAACCGGTAATTTTGGTGGCCAGCTCGAAGTCGAGATAGCCGTACATGCCGCCCAGATCCGTATGATCACGTACGGTAAAGTCGAACTCCCGCGGCGTGCCCCATCGGTGGAGCTCGACGTTGTCTTCCTCGTCCTGTCCGCCGGGAACGCTGTCATGCGGCAGGTTGGGGATGGCGGTCGCGATGGCCTCGAATTCCGCCTGAACCTGAGCCAGCTCGCGGCTGGCATTGTCGAGCTCATCCCCCAGATTGCCGACCTGTGCCAGCAGTGGCTCGATATCCTCGCCGCGCGACTTGGCCTGCCCGATCTCTTTTGAGCGGGTATTACGCTCGTTCTGGAGTTCTTCGGTCCGGGTCTGAAGCTCCCGGCGACGCGCCTCAAGCGTGCGGACCTGATCAACATCAAGGGCATAGCCGCGGCGGGCAAGCCTGGCGGCAACACTGTCAGGGTCGCTGCGCAGCAGTTTGGGATCGAGCATGACTATCCTGTCGGTTCGTGACAATAATGTCCGCCAATCGCAAGCGCGATGCGGAATCAAGATAAGGAACACATTGTAAAAAATAACGCTGCCCGACACTATTGGCCGACAGCCCGCCACGACACTTTATCTGCCGCAGCGGCATCACTGCCAGTGCATTATGCGCATACCGTAACATAATGGCGACCGCCGCCTGTCTGTCACGATCAGACAGTCCATGTACACTGTCTGCTGATGAATCTGATTGCGCAGGACATCTCGCACGCCCCGACAGACCATGGCCACAAGACCTGATCATGACCGAACAGCTTAAGACTCCAGCGCTCGAGCAGTGCTATCAGCGCTTTCTTGATACTCTCGATGCCCGCGGTTTCAAGGGCGACATTGCCGCCGATGATGCCAACCGCGTCGTGCTTGCCACCGACAATTCGATCTATCAGCGCCTGCCTCAGGCCGTGGTCTATCCCAGGGACGGCGATGACATCACCCTGCTGGCGGCCCTTGCCGGTGAGTCTGCCTTTCATGAGGTCGTGCTTGCGCCTCGCGGCGGCGGCACGGGCACCAACGGACAATCCCTGACCGATGGACTGGTGGTAGACGTTACCCGCTACATGCATCACATCATCGACATTGATGTGGACAATCGCCGAGTGCGGGTTCAGGCCGGCGTGGTCAAGGACCAGCTCAACGCAGCCCTCAAGCCCCATGGGCTGTTCTTTGCTCCTGAGCTTTCAACCTCCAATCGCGCCACCATTGGCGGCATGATCAGTACCGATGCCTGCGGCCAGGGCTCGCGGGCCTATGGCAAGACACGCCATCACGTTCTTGAACTCGATGTGGCGCTGCTGGGCGGCGAGCGTTTTGTCAGCCATCCCATCGATGATGCCGAACTCGACACCCGATGCGCGCGCACTGACCGCATCGGTGAGGTACATCGCAGTGCCCGTGAGATCATTGATACCCGACAGGAACAGATCAAACGGGTTTTCCCGCCACTTAATCGTAGCCTGACCGGCTATGACCTGGCGCACCTGCGCACTGAAAACGGTCTTTTCGATCTCAATAGCGTTTTGTGTGGCAGTGAAGGGTCATTGGGCTTTCTGATCGAAGCCACGCTCAACGTACTGCCGTTGCCAGAATATTCGGCGCTGATCAATGTTCGCTATGCCGGCTTCATGGACGCTCTACGTGACGCCCGGGCCCTGATGGGCAGCGACGACAGCCCGGACGCCCCCACATCGATTGAAACCATCGACGACCGCGTATTGCTGCTCGCCATGGAAGACATCATCTGGGATGGCGTGGCGGAATATTTCCCCGCCGGTGAGG
Source organism: Kushneria konosiri (assembly GCF_002155145.1). NCBI lineage: Bacteria > Pseudomonadati > Pseudomonadota > Gammaproteobacteria > Oceanospirillales > Halomonadaceae > Kushneria > Kushneria konosiri. Next base: position 2,925,775 of record NZ_CP021323.1, on the reverse strand, counting down.
AAGGCAGCGCACCGGTCAGGGGCATCAATCTGGTGGAGTTCAACGACAACGACGAAGCCGCGCTCAAACAGCGGGTCGAGCGATTTACCAAAGCGCTTGGGCAAAACCGCGACGTCGAGCGTCTGGGTCATACCATTGCCTGGGGTCGTGAACGCATTACCACGGTCTACGGCATGCGAAAGCGCGCGGTCGGGTTACTGGGCAATGTGCGCGGCGAGAAGCGCCCGATTCCGTTTATCGAGGATACCGCCGTACCGCCCGAGCAGCTCGCCGACTATATCGGTGAGTTTCGAACGCTGCTCGATGGGTATGGTCTCGAATACGGCATGTTCGGTCACGTCGATGCCGGGGTACTGCATGTCCGCCCGGCCATCGACATGAAGGACCCCGATCAGGCGGCATTGATTCGCCCGCTCTCCGATGAAGTGGTCGCACTCACGCAACGCTATGGCGGCCTCCTGTGGGGCGAGCACGGCAAGGGTATTCGCTCGGAATACACGCCCGACTTTTTTGGCGACCTCTACCCGGCCCTGCAGCAGCTCAAGGGCGCCTTCGACCCATGCAACCAGCTCAACCCCGGCAAGATCGCAGCTCCCCCTGACAGTGACGCGACACTGCTCTCCGTCGATGGTGTGACAACGCGCGGTGAGCTGGATCGCACCATCGATGAGCGGGTATGGCAGAGCTATCACAGCGCGGTCTACTGCAACGGCAATGGTGCCTGCTATAACTTTGATCCCAACGACGCCATGTGCCCCTCATGGAAAGCCACCCGCGAGCGCATTCACTCTCCCAAGGGCCGCGCCAGCCTGATGCGAGAGTGGCTGAGACGGGAGCAGTCAGCCGGCCACGATGTGCTGGCTGAAGCCCGGGAACTGCGCCAGGCCGGCGCCCTCCAGCGGCTGAAAACGCTGCCGGCTCGGCTAAGGCGTACCTTCAGCGGCGATGATCGCTTCTCTGATGAGGTTCACGAGGCCATGGCAGGCTGTCTGGCCTGCAAGTCCTGCGCCGGGCAGTGTCCGGTTCGGGTCAACGTGCCGGATTTTCGCAGCCGTTTTCTGGAGCTTTACCATGGTCGACGCGTCAGACCCCTGCGCGATCACCTGATTGCACGCATGGAAACCCTGATGCCGCGACTCAAACCCGTCGCGCCACTCTACAACGCTCTGCTGCGCCAGAAGCCGGTACAGCACATCATGGCCCGCTGGATCGGCATGGTGGACGCCCCAAGCTTTTCTCACAGCGATTTTCACAAGCAGCTTCGCGCCTGGGGCATCAGCGAGGCAACGCCGGTCGCGCTGGGGCTTTTAAGCGAGCAGCAAAAGGCGCGCAGCGTGGTACTGGTACAGGATGCCTTTACCTCCTGGTTTGATGCCCGCTTGGCACGGGAAATGGTCGAGTGCCTGAGTCTTCTGGGCATTCGTGTGTTTGTCGCGCCCTATCAGCCCAACGGCAAGCCCCTCCACGTGCAGGGTTTCATGGGGGCGTTTACCAGGACTGCCAGACGTCAGGCCGAACACCTCCGGGCGCTGGCACGTCTTGACGTACCGCTGATCGGTCTTGATCCAGCCATGACCCTGACTTACCGACAGGAATATGTTGATGCCCTGGGTCAGGAAGCCGTACCCGAGGTGATGCTGCCTCAGGAGTGGTTGCTCTCCATGGCGGGTTCGCTGGCCCCTTCATCGATCAATGCCTCAGCCGGAGAGCGCGTTCGATACCGACTCCTGAGCCACTGCACCGAAAAAACCAACGCGCCCGGTAGCGCCAGGGCATGGCAGCAGGTATTTCACGCCTTTGGGCTGGAACTTGAACTGGTGCCCACAGGCTGCTGCGGCATGTCCGGCACCTATGGGCATGAAGCGCGCAATCTGGAGACCTCCCGCACCATTTACAGCCAGTCCTGGCAGCCGCTGGTGGAAGCTGATCACGCCAACACTCGACTGCTGGCCACCGGGTATTCCTGTCGCAGTCAGGTCAAACGCTTTTCCAGCCTTGCGCTTGAGCATCCACTTCAGGCCCTGCTGGCGCATCTACGCATTCAAAAAGCGTCACAATAATGATCAATGGCCGCCACCTTAAGGCGGCCTCTTTTTTTGCCCGTTGCAACGTCTATCACCTGCGGCTAGGCTGCGCCCTCATTATCGACCCCTATCGGAATCTTCCTGCATGGAACACGCTGCGCTTTATCTGGCCCTGATCGGCCTGCTGTCCCTGATGTGTCAATGGGCAGCGTGGCGGGTTCACCTGCCTGCCATTTTGCCATTGCTGATTGTCGGTCTGATTGCCGGCCCCGTGACCGGCTGGCTCAACCCCGATGCCATTCTGGGGGAACTGCTGTTTCCGCTGGTATCGCTATCGGTGGCCGTGATTCTTTTTGAAGGCAGCCTGACACTCAATTACGAGGATCTGCGCGGTCATGGCCGCACCGTGATTCGACTGATCACCTGGGGGGTGATCATTACAGGCCTGATCGGCACGCTGGCAGCCTGGTGGCTGTTGAACATGCCACTCGAGATTGCCGCCGTGCTGGGCGGGCTTCTGGTCGTCACCGGCCCGACCGTGGTCATTCCGCTTTTGCAGACCCTGCGGGCCAAGGCGAACCTTTCCCAGATTCTGCGCTGGGAAGGCATCCTGGTAGACCCAGTCGGTGCTTTGCTGGCAGTCCTGATCTATGAATTTGTGGCGATCGGCCAGGAAAACGGCGCGGCGTCGCACACCGTGTTGCTGTTTGGGCAGACCGTAGGGCTGGGCTTCGGCCTTGGCGCACTGGGCGGCTGGCTCTGGGGGCTTATCCTGCGCCATCACTGGCTGCCGCAGCGGCTGCACAATTTCGGCACCCTGATGATCATGCTGACGCTTTTTGCCGGCTCCAACGCGCTGTTTGAGGAATCAGGGCTTTTGACCGTGACGGTCATGGGCATCTGGCTTGCCAACATGCGCGGCATTCCGGTTCGCCCGATCATCGAGTTCAAGGAAACCCTGACCGTTTTGCTGGTGTCGGGACTTTTCATCCTGCTCGCCGCACGCATTTCCACCGAGCAGCTGATGACGCTGAACTGGCCGGCTTGGGTCTTTCTGGGGGTGCTCATGTTTGTCGCCCGCCCGATCACTGTCTGGATCTGCACCATCGGGACCGAGCTTCACTGGCGAGAGAAGGCACTGCTGGCCTGGCTGTCGCCGCGCGGTATCGTGGCGGCGGCAGTGGCATCACTGTTTGCCATCAAGCTTGAAAAGGCAGGCGTCGAAGGCGCCGAAATGCTGGTACCCATCACCTTTCTGGTCATTATCGGCACCGTGGTCATTCAGAGCCTCTTTTCAAAACCCATCGTCAAGGCACTCAAGGTCAACGAACCGGAACCCACCGGCTTTCTCATCATTGGCGCCAATCCGGTCGCTCGTGTCATTGCCAGCGAACTGATGACGATGGGCTGGACCGTACGCCTCACCGATACCAGCTGGGACGCCGTACAGGAAGCACGCATGGCCGGCCTGCCGGTCTATTACGGCAACCCGCTGTCGGAGCATGCGACCCAGCATCTGGAGCTGACCGGCATTGGCCGCCTGCTGCCCCTGTCGCCTTATCGCGAACTCAATAACCTGGCCGCCCTCCATTTTGAGCACATGCTCGGTCACGGCAATGTGTTTCGGCTGGCCGAGGAGTCGAGCAAGCACGCCAAGCGCCAGCAGGATCGCGCACTGGGCCACCTTCCGCGTCTGTTCGATGACGATGCAACCTTTGCCAAGCTGGCAAGCCTAGTGGCCAACGGCGCCGAGCTTCGAGTGGCGAAAATGACGGAAAGCTTCGGGCTTGAAGAGTACCGCCGCATTCATGACGCCCGCCTGATGCCGCTGTTTTGCATTGGTGCCAACGGCAGGCTGCGCGTGGCGCATACCGACGCCCCCTTGGCCCCCAAACCGGGCGAGCGCGTGATCAGCATGATCTATCCGGACTCTCCGGAAATGCAGCCGGGCGAGCGTGAAGAGCGGGCCCGCGAGGAACAGCGGGTAGCCCCGACGCGCAGCGACAGCAGCAACCCGGGACGCCTGCCCTCCTGACCCACCGTGCCCCAGGCACACGGCCCCTCCTTGTCCCTCGGAAGCTGTGCCAAAAAAAGCCTCGCGGTTGCGAGGCTTTTTGCATGACGATGCTGGAAGGCCATTAAATGCTCGATCATGCGCCCTTCGGACGCTTCTCGGTCGCGATGCCCTGATCGCGCGCCATGGCATAGGCCGCTCTCGGCCCGGTCCACAACAGCGGCAGCAGCAGCAATGATACCGGCACGGCCGCAATCACGATGACGGACTGCAGCGCATCAATACCGCCCTGACCCATCATCAGCAACAGCGCTGCGACCACACCAAAGGAGATGGCCCAGAAAATGCGCACAAACGCCGAAGGTCTGGCATCACCGGTGACCGACATGGCAATGGCATAGGCCATCGAGTCACCGGTCGTGGCCACGAAGATCGTCGTCAGCACCAGAAATGCCGGAACAATAATGAATGCCAGCGGCAGCTGACTGGTCACCGCCAGCAGCGCGGCAGGCAGACCGCCGGCATTCAATGGATCAGAGACGCTACCCGGCGTTTGCAGCTCATAGAAAATGCCCGACCCACCCAGCGTTGCAAACCAGATATTGGTCGCCACCGGCGCGGTAATGGCCAGGGCAATGACCAGCTCCCGCAGGGTTCTGCCTTTGGAGATACGCGCCACAAACATGGCCATTGAAGGGACGAAACTGATAAACCAGCCCCAGAAAAAGAGCGTCCAATACCCAAGCCAGTCTTCGTTCTCGCTGCCGCGCAACAATGACATATCGATGAAATGATCCAGGTAGCTGGCAAAGCCCTCCATCATGGAGTGAATGATGAACGTGCCGGGGCCTGCCACCATGATCAGCACAAACAGCGCCAGTACAATCCAGACGTTGCAGTTGGAAAGCCACTGGATACCACGAGACAGGCCCGTGGCGGCTGATAGCGTATAGATCACGACCAGCCCGCCCAGAATGGCCAGCTGCAGCACATAGCTGTCGGCCCAGCCGAAGAGCGTATTGAAGGAATAGGCGAGCTGGGTCGCCAGAAACCCGATGGGGCCGATGGTCCCCGCAGCGACCCCAAGAATGCAGATGACGTCGGCCACGATGCCCAGCCAGTGCGTTTCCACCTTCTGCCCCAGAAACGGATATAACAGCGCGCGCGGTCGCAGTCGAATGCCGCCGTGATAGTGGGCATGAATCATGACCAGTGCCGACAGCGTGCCCAGACAGGCCCAGGCACTGAATCCCCAGTGAAAAAAGGCCTGCGCCAACGCTGGCCCTACCGCTGCGGGCGTGCCACTGTCAACGCCGTCAAAGGCCGGGGGCGTGGACATGAAGTGATAGATGGGCTCGGCCGTCGACCAGAACACACCCCCGCCGCCCAGCAGCGCGCAGAGAATCACGGCATGCCAGTTAAAGGTCGACATGGTGACTTCACTGTCATTGCCGCCCAGACGAACATCACCATAACGGGTCAATGCCAGCGCCAGCGCGATGACGAGATTGAGCAGCATCCAGAGCTGCCAGTAGGCACCAAACCAGTGGGTCGACCAGCCAAAGGCGGTATCGATCCAGCGGCTGACTTTATTGATATCAATGAGTGCCGCGATCACAAACAGCACAAGCAGGCCACCACTGAGTGCAAATACGATACGTTGACCGCGCACTCGAGCAGAGTCGGAGGAGGACATGAAGGAGGGTCACCATTGGGAGCAAAGGCGATTACCCTACCAATCGATTCCCTTCAGGTATATTCAAATTTCAAATCCGTCCATAATTGCGCGATCTCAGAGCCTCGGGCTTTCAACCGACCTCTGGCCCGTGCGCCCGGCCCTCAATCTGGTAAGGTGTGCGCCATATCGCCCGGGCGACACGAAAGAGCACGTTGTTCCCTGGAACAATCAACAATACAGACCGGGAGTTGCTGCACATGCAAATTCTGATGGGACTGGTCGGCATCGTTTTTGTGCTGGCCGTTGCCTTTATCTTTTCCGAAAACCGCCGCGCCATTCGTCTACGTACCGTATTCTGGGCCTTTGTCCTGCAGGCGGGCTTTGCGCTGTTCGTGCTTTATGTGCCGGTGGGCCAACACATCCTGATGGGCATGTCGGGCGGCGTTCAGGCCGTGATCGACAGTGCCGGTGATGGCATCTCATTTCTGTTCGGCTCACTGGCGGGTGGCAATAACGGCTTCATCTTTGCCATTCAGGTGCTCTCGGTCATTGTCTTCTTCTCCTCGCTGGTCTCCGTACTGTATTACGTGGGCATCATGCGCTGGGTGGTCAATATTCTTGGCGGCGGCATTCAGAAGCTGATGGGCACCAGCCGTCCGGAATCCCTGTCCGCGGCGGCCAACATCTTCGTTGGCCAGACAGAAGCCCCGCTGGTCATTCGTCCCTTTATTGCCAACATGACCCGCTCGGAGCTTTTCGCAGTCATGGTCGGTGGCCTTGCAAGCGTGGCCGGTGGCGTACTGGCGGGCTATGCCGCCATGGGAGTCAACCTTCAATATCTGATCGCGGCATCTTTCATGTCGGCACCGGGCGGGCTTTTAACGGCCAAGATGATGCTGCCGGAAACCGAGACGCCGCAGCATGACACCAACGTGTCGACCGCTGAAAATGATGAAAAGCTGGCCAACGTCATTGATGCGGCCGCGACCGGCGCCAGCACAGGTGTACAGCTCGCACTCAATGTGGGTGGCATGCTGCTGGCCTTCGTCAGCCTGATCGCGCTGGTCAATGCCATTCTTACCGGTATCGGTGGGCTGTTCGGTTTTGAGGATCTGACCCTGCAGCTGATTCTGGGCTACATCTTCTCACCCGTGGCCTGGCTGATCGGGGTGCCCTGGTCGGAAGCCGTGGCCGCCGGCAACTTCATCGGTCAGAAGACGATCCTCAATGAATTCGTCGCCTTCGCTTCCTTTACAGGGTTTGAGGGCAGCTTGAGCGAGCATACACAGGCCATCATCACCTTTGCACTGTGTGGCTTTGCCAATATCTCCTCCATCGCCATTTTGATGGGCGGTCTCGCTGTCATGGCGCCTTCCCGGCGTGGCGATGTGGCACGCCTGGGGCCAAAGGCGATTCTGGCAGGCACCCTCTCCAATCTGATGAGCGCCTCGCTTGCGGGTCTGTTTCTGTCGCTGTAAGCCGACGGTGCCACGACAGCATGTTTTCAGGTCACAGGACGTCATGACATGAGTAACGACGAACAACGCCAGGCCCGCCACCAGCGCGCCATGGAGAAACTGAAAAGCCACGTGGATGAACGGGTGGCCAACGCCAGTGAAGAACGTGGGCAGCTTCTGATCCTTACCGGCAACGGCAAGGGCAAGACCACCTCGGCCTGGGGCACGGTGACGCGCGCGCTGGGCTATGGCTATGGCGTGGGAGTCATTCAGTTCATCAAGGGTGAGTGGGAATGCGGCGAGCGCCAGCGGCTTCAGGATGACCCAAACCTGCAGGTCGCCACCATGGGCACCGGCTTTACCTGGGAGACCCAGAAGCGGGAGACCGACCGTGAGGCCTGTGAGGCGGTCTGGCAACACGCCAGCCGCCTGCTGAATGACCCGAATATTTATCTGGTCGTTCTCGACGAGATCACTTATATGCTGAAGTTCGGCTATCTCGATATCGAGTCGGTGAAAACGGCACTGCAAAACCGTCCTGTCGAACAGAGCGTCATCGTTACCGGGCGCAATGCCCATCGTGAGCTGATGGCCATGGCCGATACCATTACTGAAATGCAGGAGACACGCCATGCCTTCAATAACGGCTTGAAGGCACGACGCGGGCTCGACTACTAGATCGCGCCATCTGATAAGGACGGCGTCATTTTTGATGGCGCCGTTTTGGCCTACTTATCCAGATCGACCCACAGTGTCCCCTTGAACGGGTCACTGATGTAGTGCTCGTTGATCTCTTCCAGTGTCTTTTGAGCATCGATATCCTGAAACAGGTCGGGATAGCTCCATTTGGCCATCTGTTCCAGTACCAGAATATTGAGCGGGGTGTTGATGAGATGATGATACAGCCCATGAACCCGTCCATTTTCTACAGCGCTCAAATGACCGATCAGCGGACGCTCAAGAATATGCTCAAGGGATTGCCGGGCCTCGCTTTCACTGACCTCCGGCCCCAGCACCAGGCCGTTGACGCGACGTAGATAGCCTCCGCCAGTGGCAATGTAGACATCCGGGTCCCGCGTCAGGACATATTCAGGATCGATACGCCCACTCTTGCCCTTGAGCACATCGGCGCCAATGTTCTCAACGCCCAGACGTTTGGCAAAATAGTCGAAACTGCCCTGCCCGGGAGAGTTGCAGCACTCGCTCATACCCGCATGGGTTTCTATCATGACCGTGGGCTTGTCGGCTTTTGACTCCTGCCTGACCCGATCCAGTACGGCCTGACGCTTTTTCTCATAAAAGCGGATATAGCGCTCTGCCTGATCCTCACGTCCCAGCAGCGTCCCCAGCGCTCGCAGGCTGGGGACCGTGTCATCCAGAGGGTCGGTGGCAAAATCGATGAACACGACAGGAATACCGGCGGCGTCAAGCTGGTGCATGAGCTCCTGCCCCTGAGAGACCGGAATCTGCGAGCGGCTCAGTACAACCGCATCGGGGTTCATCGAGATGATCTTTTCCACCGAGATGCTGCCCGGCCCGGGGCCATCCCCCACGATGGGCAAGTCATCAAGCTCGGGCGCACGCCTGTGGTAGATGTCATAAAGTTCGGGAGAACGTTTCATGTCACTGCCCCAGCCCAGCAGCCAGTGGACCGGGTCCTTGTCCAGCAATGACAATGCAATCAACTGGCGCCCTTCGGCCAGTACGATATGTTCCGCCGGCTTTTCAAGGGTGACATCCCGGCCTTCGATATCATGTACCGTAATGTCCGCCTGCGCCGAGAGTGAAAAAACACCCAGCGCGAGACCTGCAAGCCATCGTTTACTCACATGCATCCTGATGTATTGTCCTGACTGATCAAAAAACGGTAGCGTGATGCGGGACATTGCCCGCGACGTTCATCATGATCCGGCACGCCTGATGAGGCAAATATCGCATCAAACGACCTGGAAACTTTTCAGACAGCTGTAAAATATCTCCTGTACAGAGCGTTGCACTTCACGCCATGGCCTCTTTACTATCTCGGACAGCATTGTCCTCCAGAGTCATTTCAGAATCCCTTTGACACCATCATCGTCCTTTGATTGCGCAGATGATGCCCTTGCATGGAGCTTCAGCCCAATGTCCGTTTCAAAGCGTCTCCCGGCACTTCTGGCCCTGTTTGCCATGAGCTTGCCCGTCCTGCCCGCGACGGCGGCCGAGGCGACCCCATCCCGACAGATCGAGGTTCAGGCCAGCGCCAGCATTGATGTATTACCTGACCGCGCGACCCTCAATGCGGTGCTGGTAGAAGCCACCCCTCTGGTGGAAATGGGCAGCAAGCGCGATGGTGATGACACGACACAGGCGCGCGAGAAGCTGGAAAAGCGCAGCACGGCGGTCATCAAGGCTTTGAACAGCATGGGCATCGACAATGACCATCTGCATGCCGGCAATCTGAGTGTGTACAACGAACAGCAGCTACAGGACAACAACCAGACCGCGCCCCTCAAGGAGCGTGTGGTCATCGAACGTAATCTGGATATCGACATCAACGATCTGACAACGCTGCCCGGGGTCATCGATGCCTTGTTTGCCAACGGCATCGATCGTCTGGAAGGCATCCGTTACGACGTCAGCGATCGTGAAGCCGTCGAGGACAAGGCGCTGAAAAAGGCTCTGGCCAGAGCGCACCAGAAGGCAGAACTGATGGCAGATGCGCTTTCCGTGACACTGGGCAGCGTTGATCGTATTCAGGAAACCCGTTCACCGGTCCTGCGCCCGATGATGATGGCCTCGGCCCGCACCGAACAGGCCGACAGTGCAACATATACACCGGGCACCATCAGCGTGGATGCCGGTGTCATGGTCAACTGGTCGCTCAACACATCAGCCAGCGGGGAGCGGCCATGAGTCGTCAGTATGCCGTGATTGGCCTGGGTTATTTTGGGATGACGGTGGCCCTTGAGCTGGTGCGTCAGGAACACGAGGTTTTGGGCATCGACCACGATGAAGGCCGGGTGGATGCCCTCGCCAACCAGCTGACGCATACCGTCATTGCCGACCCAAAGGATGAACGGGCACTTGATGAGCTGGATCTGAAAAGATTCGATGCGGTCCTGATTGATCTGGATACCATCGAGAGCAGCGTGCTATGCGCCATGCACGTCAGTACTCGAGAAGTGCAGGAGCTTTGGGTCAGAGCACTATCGGATGACCATTACAAGCTGCTGGAACACCTGGGCGTCGACCATATCGTCTATCCAGAGCACGACCAGGGTATCCATGTGGCACAAAGCATCAATCACCGTACCGTGGTCGACATGATTTCTCTGGGTGATGGCCAGTACGTCATTGAGGTCGAGATTACCCAGGCACTGGTCGAGCATCAGGGTGAGGGAGGCATCATGCACCTGCATGAAAACGAATCGGCAAGGCTGGTGGCCATCAAGCGCGACGATAACCTTGACTGCTCTCCCGACAACAATGCCGATCTCAGGGCCGGGGATCATGTCATCCTGATCGGTGACCTTGATGCACTCAAGCGCTTTGATGCGAAAGCCTGACCATGGCATTGAAGCGACTGCGTCGGCCGGCACGGCGTTCTCCAAGAGGAGTGATACTACAGCTCCACCCCCCTGAAATCCTGCTGCTGGGCTTTGTGACCCTGAGCCTGATCGGCACCCTGCTGCTCAAGCTACCAATATCGACCACGCATGGCGTGGGCTGGCTGGACGCACTGTTTACAGCCACCTCGGCGGTCACCGTAACGGGTCTTGGCGTGATCAATACCGGAGCCGATCTGAGCTTCTGGGGTCAGTTGATCGTGCTGGTATTGATTCAGGTCGGCGGTCTGGGCTTCATGACCTTTGCCGCACTGACCGTCATCATGCTGGGAGGGCGCCTGCCCATGTCCCAGCAAAGCCTGGTGAGAGAGAGTCTCAATCAGTCTTCGGTGGGTGAAATCGGCCGTCTGGTACGTACCGTGGCACTTTATGCCATGATCGTTGAAATCGCAGGGACATTGCTGCTGGCCATGCACTGGGTGCCCGAAAGCGGGTGGCGCATCGGGCTGTGGGAAAGTTTTTTTCATGCGGTATCCGCCTTTAACAACGCCGGTTTCTCCACTCACGCAGACAGTCTGATGAGTGAAGTCGGCAACCCACTGGTCAACGTCACCATCTCGGCACTGTTTATCATTGGCGGGCTGGGATTTGCAGTACTGGCCGATCTTCATGAAAAGCGTACCTGGTCACGCCTGTCCACCCAGAGCCGCCTGATTCTGATTGCTACCTTGCTGCTCAACATGGTGGCCTTTGCCTGTATTACCACGCTCGAGTGGCACAACAGTGGCACGCTGGGTCAGCTCGACAGCACCAGCGATCGTCTGCTGGCCGGCTGGTTTCAGGCAGTGACCCCTCGCACCGCCGGATTCAACACCGTGGATACGGGGGCCATGACGCTCCCATCATCCTTGATCACGATGATGCTGATGTTTATTGGCGGCGGGCCCAGCTCTACTGCCAGTGGCATCAAGATCACGACGTTTATCGTCCTGGTACTGACCGCACGCGCCTTTTTTCAACAGCGTGAAGAACCGGTTATCATGAACAGGCGCTTGAGCATCGACACCGTCAACAAGGCTGTTGCCGTGGCCCTTGCTGCCGTTTTCATGATTTTTGCAGTCATTATGCTGCTCAGTATTACCGAGCCGCAGGCCCAGCTGCTCGACATCATGTTTGAAACCGTTTCCGCCTTTGGCACAACGGGTCTCTCACGAGGGCTGACCGGCGAACTTTCCATGCCGGGCAAATTCATTATTATCGCAACCATGCTGATCGGCCGCGTCGGCCCCCTATCGCTGGGGTACATGATGGCCGGCAAACAAACGCCAGCGACCCGCTTCGCCAAAGCCCCCCTTCAGATCGGCTGATACTGTAAAAGCCCTGCAAAAGGCGACAAGGCGCGCAAGCGGACCGTTTGCTCTATCCTGTAGACCACTGATGGTACCAATCATATAAGGCTTCCTGGCAGGCGCTATGCTCGACTATAAACTTCTTGAGGCGCTGGGCGCCGTGGTGGATCAGGCCGGGTTTGAACGCGGCGCACAGGTACTGGGGCTGACCCAGTCTGCCGTGTCGCAGAGAATCAAGCTTCTGGAGGCGCGCCTAGGTCAACCGGTCCTGATTCGTGCCCCCCGCATCGCGCCTACCGATCTGGGAAAACGGCTTCTCAATCATATTCAACAGGTGCGACTGCTTGAACACGATCTGCTCGACTATGTCCCCTCACTCGGTGACCGCGAGCAGCGTCTTCGTATCGCACTCAATGCCGACACTCTGGCCACCTGGTGGGCCGAAGCGGTCGAGGATTTCTTTCGCGACCATCGGGTCATGTTCGACCTGGTCGTTGAAGATCAGGAAACAGCCCTCAAACGTATGCGCGACGGCGAAGTGGCGGCCTGTCTCTGCATGACACCGCGCTCGATTCAGGGCGCACGAGCCCGCCCGCTGGGTGGTATGCGCTATCGTCCGCTGGCCACGCCGGACTTCATGAGCCGATATTTTCCCAATGGTCTCGATCGTATTTCGTTGGCAGAAGCGCCCGCGGTGGTCTTTGGTCCCGATGATCGTCTACAGCAGCGCTACGTGGCCAATCACGGCGTGACGGCACCCTTACCTCACCATTTATGCCCTTCCTCGGAAGGCTTTTATCGCATGATTCGATCCGGGATTGGCTATGGGCTGGTCCCCGAGATTCAGGCCCGAGCCGCCATTGATGAGGGCGAACTGGTCGATCTCGAAACCAGCTCCGATGTTATCGTCCCGCTTTACTGGCATTACTGGCGTCAGGGTGGGAATATTCTGGAAGCCCTGACACAGCATCTGACGCAGCACGCGCGGCGCTGGCTGACCGACCTTGATGGTTTTGATAACCCTTCGGGAGTGCTCTGATCATGAGTTTTCCGTCTACCGCTTCCAAAACCGTATGGCACTATCCGGGAATACTGCTACTGAGCGTGCTTTTAACGGCCTGCGGCACCGCACAGCAGGATGGACAGGGAGGAGATACGCTGGTCGTCAGCGCCGGTGGGACCGATGAGGCCACAGCCAGAGCCAATGCCATGGAAACCGGTCACCACCTTTGTCTATCACGCGGCGGGAGACAGGCCAGCATGGTGGATATGCAGGTCACCCCTCCTACCATGACCAACGTTGATCAAGACCCGCTCGCCCGATCCAACACGGATGCTCTTGCAGCAGCCACCTCGGAAGGCGATATCTGGCGTACCAGGCTTACGCTGCGCTGTCGTTAAGGCCTTCTCCCCGGCACTGTCGAGTCGCCTGCACACTCTCGATCTTGTCCGACATGCTCTGATCACGATCCGTGCGTGTGCCAATACGCATGGAAGTCGTAATCCTGGGCGCTCCCATGTCATGCACGACTTCATGACAGCGCCTGACCACATCGAAAACAGCTTCCCACTCCCCTTCGATATTGGTGCCATAGGCATGCATCTGATGGGAAAGCCCTGCTTTTTCGATGACATCCTGGCAGGCTGATACGTAAGCACCTACCGATACACCCACGCCCAGCGGCACAACACATAGATCTACCATGACCTTCATGACGCTTTTCTCCCGAAAATATTGATAACGTCAACCTCGTTTATAAAAAACGGGCTGCAAACTCGACAATTGTTGCTTAGATTTTTAAGGTTCGAACAAGAAAAAAGCTCGACGTTTCCTCGGCATCATCGGACGTGTCACCCGCTCATGGTACAGGGAGGCATCGTGGGGGTAATGAACCATTACCAGGGGAGAATGGCATGACAAGCAACACCTTTGATAATTCAAACACTTACCGTGACAGTCGATCACGTCGGCTGATCGAGAACTGGCTGGAACCCACGGGCGTAACGCTCAACGGCAACAACCCCTGGGACCTGCAGATTCATCATCCAGATTTTTATAGCCGGGTCGTGCGTCAGGGCTCGCTGGGGCTGGGCGAATCCTATATGGATCACTGGTGGTCATGCGAGCGCATTGATCAGTTCATTGAGCGCGTCCTGTTGGCCAACCTGGGAGAGCGAGCCCACACCCGTCGTGAAAAGCTGGTCTATCAGCTTCAGACCAGCCTGACCAACCTGCAGAGCAAAACACGCGCGTTCATGGTGGGCGAGCAGCACTATGACTTCGGCAATGACCTGTTCGAGGCCATGCTGGACAGCACCATGTGCTATTCGTGCGGCTACTGGAAAGAAGCCTCCACCCTGCATGAAGCCCAGGTGGCCAAGCTTGATCTGGCCGCACGCAAGCTACAGCTCGAACCCGGCATGAGAGTGCTGGACATCGGCTGTGGCTGGGGCAGCTTTGCCGAGCATGCAGCTCGCCATTACGGCGTTCATGTGACCGGCATCACCATTTCCAGAGAGCAGGCCGAGCTTGCTCGAAGACGCTGTAAAGGACTCGATGTCGAGATCCTGCTCGAGGACTACCGCGACCTGGAAGGCCGCTTTGACCGTATCGTCTCCATCGGCATGTTTGAGCATGTTGGACAGAAAAACTATCGGACCTACTTCGACACCGTAGAACGGCTGCTGGCACCCAATGGGCTTTTCGTATTGCACACCATCGGCTCCAACAACTCGACCATCGGCGCGGATCCCTTCATCAACAGATACATCTTTCCCAATGGGGTGCTGCCCTCGGTATCACAGATCATGACGCCTACCGAGAACAGGATGGTGATGGAAGACTGGCAGAATTTCGGCGCGGACTACGATCGCACCCTGATGGCCTGGCTCGGGAACATCGAAGCTGCCTGGCCCGGCCTGCCTTATGACGAGCGCACCCAGCGCATGTTTCGGTACTATCTGGCCAGCTGCGCCGGCGCCTTTAGAGCGCGGGATCTTCAACTCTGGCAGGTCGTCTTCTCCAAACGTCGAGCCGGGCGTTATGACGCCCCGCGCTAGGTCCTCTCACCCTGAAGCGGGATCGCCTGGCATCGGCGGTAGCCGTGGCGGCCCCGCAGTGGCATTATTTCCCGGGTATCACCCTTATGCCCATTCATTCAGGACCGTCAACCCGACGAGGTAGTCATTGAAGATGTTCGAGCGTATCGAGCGAGTTCCCGGGGACGCTATCCTCGGCCTGATCGAAGCCTATCAAAAGGACTCCAACCCCCAGAAAGTCGATCTCGGGGTCGGTGTCTATCGTGATGACCAGGGCCGCACGCCGGTGCTTGCGACGGTCAAGAAGGCAGAAGAGCAGCTTTTTCAGAACGAGGCCACCAAAAGCTATATCGGCTCCCACGGCGATGCGCGCTATACCGAGGCGGTCACCAGAATGGTAGTGGGTGAAGACTCCGCAGCGCTGGGTGCCGGGCGTATCAGCACTACCCAGACGCCCGGAGGCACCGGCGCCCTGCGTCTCGCCGCCGACTTCATGAAAGCGCACCTGTCAGGCCGTGCCATCTGGTTGAGCGATCCGACATGGCCCAACCACCCGGCCATCTTTGACGCCGCAGGCATCGAAGTAAAGCGCTACCCATACGTCAACGCCGACAACCGGCTGGACTTCGAGGCCATGCTGGCCGCGTTGAAGGAAGTTCCGGAAGGCGATATCGTTCTGCTGCACGCCTGCTGCCACAATCCCACCGGCTTTGATCTTTGTGAAGATCAATGGCATGAGGTCTTGGAAGTGGTCAAATCTCGCGGACTGCTGCCGCTGATTGATTTTGCCTACCAGGGCTTCGGAGACGGTCTTGATCAGGACGCCTTTGGCGTTCGCCTGTTCGTTGAAGCACTTGACGAAATGCTGATCACCACTTCATGCTCGAAAAACTTCGGTCTCTATCGTGAGCGTACCGGCTCGCTGATGGTGCTGGCCGCGGATGAAGAGCAGATGCAAAACGTGCGTACCCAGGTCGCCATTGCTGCCCGCGAAAACTACTCCACGCCGCCTTCTCATGGCGCTGCGGTTGTTGCCGAAATCCTGAGCTCTCAGGCCCTGACCGATCAGTGGGAACAGGAACTGGCCGACATGCGCGGGCGAATCAACGGGCTGCGCAGCGATTTCGTCGCCGCCTTCCGACCGCACGGCCTTGAAGAGCGCTTTGCCTTTATTGCCGAGCAGCGTGGCATGTTCTCCTACACCGGCCTGACCCAGGAGCAGGTCAGGCGACTGCGTGATGAGTTCAGCATTTATATGGTGGGCTCCGGCCGCGCCAATATTGCCGGGCTGTCTGAAAAGACACTGGCGTATGTGGCCAACGCCATTGCGACCGTCGTGAAGTGATCTCCAGGCACCCCTGATGGGCTGTAACACGAAAAAGCGAGCCGAAAGGCTCGCTTTTTTTATGTCTAGCTGGCTCAGGGAGAGACCGACTCTACCGGGTTTTCCGCCCCTGCCGATGTGTCCGGCTCGATCGGCACCGGGTCTTCGCTCGTATCATTGGAGGGCACTACACCCCACGCGGCCGCCGAAGGCGAACTCATGGTCGCAGGTGTCGCGGTCGCTTTTGAGCGCTGCCACGTCTGGGATGCAGGCTCCGGCGGCAGCCGCCAGGAAGAAGAAACGATCTGATCCGGGCTGGCCGCACCTGCACCCTCTGTGCTCACCTGAAGCTGTCGAGCAATGGCGGGATCACTACGGCGATGACGAAACTCCTGACGCGATATCTGTCCATCACCATTTTCATCCAGGGTATTCCAGTGATCTCCCAGGCCAAGGCGCTCAAGATCCAGCGAACTCAGGCCGCTGCGCGGATCAGTATTACCCTGATCAAAAAATGCGTCGGCCTGCTGCACAGTGTTAGAGCTTTCATCTGCCTTGCTGACATCGCTCTCCTGCGTTGAGTGCTGAGCGCACCCGGACAGCATGGCCACCATGACCAATCCCGAAAGCCGGTTGTGATATCCCATCGACCTACTGCGCATGAGCACCTCTGCACCGTCCATCATGAAAGAGTACTAATACTATAAACGCAATGAGGCCAGGCTTCACGAAAGACGTTCTGAAGACTGCTCTACAGACACATCAGCGGTTACGCGCCCCTTGTCTCCCAGTATGCAACGATAACTCCACCAGGCCAGAACCCCCGCCAGCACATTACCGATGGCAGCGCCGATGCCAAGACCCATGAAACCGCCCAGCCATGCCCCCAGGCTTAAACAGGGCAAATAGCAGATAAAAAGGCGCATGAAAGAGACCGTCACGGCCCGGCGCGGCCAGCCAAGCGCATTACATGCCGAGACCACCAGCATGCAGATCCCCAAAAAGGCATAACTTGGCAACATGACATGTAACAGCGTGGCCAGCATGCTCCGCACTTCTTCATTGCCGGCCAGAAGCCCCGCCAATGGCATGGCGACAGCACTCAGCACAATACCAAGCACCAGCTGCCATATCAGCACCACACGTGCGGCAAGATTCATCAGCGCGCGAATCTCCTGCCAGCGCCCGGCACCAAAACTGCGACCAAGCCAGGGCGGCAAGGACATGGTCAACCCAAGCACCACCAGAATGACAAAGGTTTCCAGACGCGCCGCCAACCCCCAGGCCGCTACCGCGGCCTCACCGAGTCTGGCCACAATGCCGGTCGCGGCCAGTGCCGATACCGCCGGCAAGAGCTGCGAGGCCATTGCCGGCAGCGCAATGCCCATAAAGCGTGTCAGCGAGGCACCGGCCTCCTGGCGAAGGCCTGTTCTGCTGAGCCAGTCGCGTCGGGCCAGACTGCGCAAAAGCACCAACAGACCGATGACAAAAGCGATCAATGTGGCCCACGCCGCACCTGCCAGCCCCCAGCCATCGAAGGGGCCCACCCCAAAGATCAGCACGGGGTCCAGCACGAGATTGATCAGACTGGTCAACACCATCATGCGTCCGGGAAGACGCGTCTCGCCATGGGCGCGAAAAAGACTGTAGCCCAGATACAGCAGTGCACCTACCCAGCTGGCCAGCAACCAGGGTCCCCAGTACTGGTGGATCAATACCAGCGTGTCCGCATTGGCGCCCAGCAAACGGAAAATAATGGATTCCATGAGCCAGAGCAGCAGCAGCAACGCAAGCATCGCGGCACTGCCGCCCAGTAGAACCAGACTGCCCAGGCGACGGGCACGGGCCATTTCATCGGCCCCCAGGGCGCGCGAAATCAGGGCCGCAATGGCAATGCCAAAACCAACCTGGACCCCGATGATGACCGTCGCAACCGGAAACGTGAACGACTGCGCTGCCAGCGGCTGAGTGCCCAGGCGGGCGATAAAAATACTATCAATCAGATTGAAGCCCAGAAGCGCCATGACGCCCATGGCCATGGGCAGTGTCTGACGCCAGAGAGTTTTACCCATTGCTCGGGTTTGAGGCGATGCCACAGTACCTCCAGAGTTGATGGGATGAAATGAAACGCGGCGCGCAGTCTAACCTTATGCACAAAAAAAAGCAGGCAAGGCCTGCTTTTCGGGATGATTCCTTTCTGGCGGTCAGTCGGCCGCCAGAGGTGTCTGGATTACATTGAGGTCAGAATCTCGTAGCTGCTGTCAGAGCTTGAAGGGCTCTGAGTGGTATTACCCTCCACCACGAGCGTGTAATGACCGGCGGCCAGCGTGCTGTCAATGTTGAAATTGCCCTGCGCATCGCTGGCGCTGCTGGCAACCACTTGTCCCTGCTGGTCCAGCACCATGGCATTCAAACGGTAGGAGGCGTTGTGCGTACCTGCCGGATGTCGGCTGGCAAGCTGAACCTGGCCGCCATTTTCAACGTTGAAGTGAAAGCGTTGCGGTGCACCCTGAGCAGCGTAATAGGTGCCGGTCAGCCCCTCGGCAGTCGCTATGGCAGAAGGCGACAGAGCGTTACTGCTGGTATTCAGGACCGCGTCATTGCTGGCCTTCATGAACTGGCTTTCAGTGGTGGACGCCATGCTTTGCTGGGCCATCAGTGTGGTCAGCGAGAGAGCAGCGATCAGAAGTGTGCGTGTCATGTCATGTCCCTTTTCAGTGTGGTATATCTCGGGGCTGTTTTTGTCAGCGCCCGTATCGATAGATATATTCTCCACCCTAAAGCACTTCTGATCGATGCACTCTATAACAACTTTATGTTGCAAAAATTGCAACATTCGAGCCGGGAGACGTGCTCCTCATGGATCTGTCCAGCCGCCTGCTACTGCTGGCCGAAGTTGTCGATGCCGGAAGCTTTACGCGTGCCGCCGATCTGCGACACGTCGATCGTTCTGTCATTTCACGACAGATCGGACAGCTGGAAAAGGAGCTGGAGGTACGCCTTTTTAACCGCTCGACCCGTGTGGTCCATCTCACGGACGTCGGTCGGGAAATCTACCATCGAGCCCTGCGGCTGCGTACTGCCATGGAAGACGCCCGTCATGTGGCAGAAGCCTATCACAGTGAACCGCGAGGCGTATTACGCATCAACGCCCCAACGGACTTCGGTCGTCGCTACGTGGCGCCCGCTGTGGGCCTTTTCATGAGACGCTTTAATGACATGCAGGTCGAGCTGCAGTTCGACAACGCCTATGTCGATGTCATTGCCGGCGGTTACGATCTGGTCATTCGCATCAGCGAGCCCAGAGACTCATCACTGATTGCACGCCCGCTGGCAAGCAACCATCGCGTTATCAGTGCCAGTCCCGAATTCATTGAGAAATATGGCCTGCCTGAAAGCGTCGAAGAGCTGCTGAAATTACCAGCGGTGACCTACTCACGCGACGATCTGACGCTCGACTACCTCCACTATTACGACGACAACAACACGATCGTACGTGGCGCCTTCAACTCGCACTTTCGAACCAACGAACCGGAAGTCATGGTCAGAGCCATGCTGGTAGGTCTTTGCTATGGCGTGATGTCGGCCTTCATGCTCGAGGAGCCGTTCCGGGACGGCAAACTGTTTCCACTATTACCAGAGCTGAGACTGGCGCCAAGCCCCGACATCTACATGGTCTACCCGCATCGAGAGTTTCTCTCTCTCAAGACCCGGCGCTTTATCGAATGCCTGCAGGAAATTGTTGGGGAGCCGCCGGTATGGGAGCGCAACATGCCACGTATCAGCATGCTGCAGGGCTACAACCCGATGGCCTGATTGCGATGGGAACGGATAAAAGAAATGCAAGGGCTTCAGAACTCGCCTGAAGCCCTGATGACAGCCGATTTATAGCGCGTCCAGTCCGCGCGAAAGATCCCGCTTGATATCCTCAAGATGCTCAAGACCGACCGCGATACGAATCAACCCTTCCGTAATGCCCGCCGTGGCGCGCTGGTCATCACTGAGTCGACCATGCGTGGTGGTCGCCGGGTGTGTAATGGTGGTCTTTAAATCCCCCAGATTGCCGGTAATCGACAAGAGCTGTGTGGCGTCGATCACCGACCAGGCCGCCTCGCGACCACCCTTCACTTCCACACCCAGCACGGCACCGAAGCCACTCTGCTGACGAGCGGCCAGCGCATGCTGGGAATGAGAGGCCAGACCACTGTAATGGACTCGCGCCACGCTCGGATGCGCCTCAAGCCACTGCGCCAGCGACAGCGCGTTGTCACAGTGTGCACGCATGCGAAGCCCCAGGGTTTCCAATCCCTTGGTAAAGATCCAGGCGTTGAAGGGACTCATGCTGGGACCACAGGTCCGCACGACCCCGTGTACTTCCCGGACGAGATCGGCACGACCGGCCACAGCCCCACCAATGGCACGCCCCTGCCCGTCCAGGTATTTGGTGGCCGAATGGATCACCAGATCGGCGCCATGCTCGATGGGTCGCAGGAGCGCCGGGGTGCAAAAACAGTTATCGATCGCAAGCCAGGCCCCGTGATCATGCGCAATATCGGCCAACGCCCGAATATCGGCGATCTCCGACAACGGGTTGGACGGTGTCTCGGCAAACAGCAGCCTTGTACGCGGTGTCATGGCCGCCTTCCAGGCCTCCAGGTCGGAAAGCTCCACGAAACGGGTCACCACGCCAAACTTGCCGAAATATTTGGCAAACAGACTGACCGTCGAGCCAAACAGGGACCTTGAGGCCACGATCTCGTCACCGGCTTCCAGAAGACCCAGCACGGTCGACATGATGGCTGCCATACCCGATGAGGTGGCCACACAGGCCTCGGCCCCTTCCATGGCGGCCAGACGTGCTTCAAAGGTCTGAACGCTGGGGTTGGTGAAACGCGAATAGACATTGCCCGGCGACTCGCCGGAAAACTTGGCGGCGGCTTCGGCAGCGCTTTCGTAGACAAAGCTCGAAGTGGGAAAGATCGGTTCGCTGTGCTCCTGCTCATGGGTACGCTGATGGCCGGCTCGAATGGCCAGCGTATCCGGATGCAGATGATCGCCCTGGGCGTCTTTTTCAAACATGATGGCTTCCTTGAATGGTCGAAGACCGTGACGTCATTTAAAAATGCCCGGGACCGCATGGCCCGTCATCATCATGAACAAAATGACCGGGCGCATGGCCCGGTCATTCAATGAATACCCTTAGCGATACCTTACCCTGCCGCGGGCACGAGAATCAGTCAACTTCCTCGACATCATTATGCAGGTCCACCTGCGCATGGCCACCGCTGGACTGTTGTTTGGCAGCATCGCTTCGCGCGATCTCGAGCCGGGCAAGATAGTCCGGATCGATATCTCCCGTAACATAGCAGCCATCAAAGACCGAACAGTCAAACTCGGAAAGCCCGGGGTTGATTTCCCTGACCGCCTCCTTGAGATCATCAAGGTCCTGATAGACCAGCCGGTCGGCGCCGATCAGCTCGGCCACATCGTCAGCGGTGCGATCGAAAGCAATCAGCTCCATGGCCACCGGCATATCGATCCCGTAGACGTTGGGATAGCGAACGGCGGGGGCGGCAGAGGCGAAATAGACGTTTTTGGCGCCGGCTTCGCGGGCCATCTGGATGATTTCATTGCAGGTGGTGCCCCGCACGATGGAATCATCCACCAGCAAAACATTCTTGCCGGCAAATTCGATATCGATGGCATTGAGCTTTTGTCGAACCGATTTCTGACGCTGGGTCTGCCCCGGCATGATGAAGGTCCGCCCGATATAGCGGTTTTTCATGAAGCCTTCGCGATACGCCACATTCAGGTGCAGCGCCAGCTCCAGCGCTGCCGTACGGCTGGTATCGGGAATGGGGATGACGACGTCGATATCATGCTCGGGCCAGTCACGCTTGATCTTCTCGGCAAGCTTTTGACCCATGCGCATGCGTGTGGCATAGACGTTGGCACCGTCAATGATCGAATCCGGACGTGACAGATACACGTATTCGAAAATGCAGGGCGTCAACCGAGCGTTTTCAACACACTGCTGCGTGTGCAGATTACGCGCCATATCGATGTAGAGCGCCTCACCCGGTGCCAGATCACGGATCAGCTCGAAGCCTGCCACGTCCAGTGCTACCGACTCGGACGCGATCATGTACTCCGGCCCTTCAGGCGTATCGCGACGGCCGAAAACCACCGGGCGAATACCATGTGGGTCACGAAAGGCGACCAGCCCCTTGCCGTTGATGATGGATACCGCCGCATAGCCACCCTTGCAGCGACGATGCACCCGACGAATGGCATCAAAGATATCTTCGGCTTCCAGCTGGTGCCCCTGCTTGCCAAGCTCATGGGCAAAAACGTTAAGCAGCACCTCGGAGTCCGAACTGGTATTGATATGGCGCAGGTCAGCGTTGAAGAGCTCCGCCACGAGCTGTTCGGAATTGGTCAGGTTGCCGTTGTGAACCAGCGCAATGCCATAGGGAGAGTTGACATAGAAGGGCTGGGACTCCGATTCGCTGGCAGAGCCGGCGGTCGGATAGCGCACATGACCGATGCCAATGTTGCCCTTGAGTCTTTTCATGTGCCGCGTATGAAAGACGTCGCGCACCAGACCGTTGCTTTTGCGCAGCAAAAAGCGCCCGTTATCCCAGGTCATCATGCCGGCAGCGTCCTGGCCTCGGTGCTGTTGCACCGTCAGCGCATCATAGACTGCCTGGTTTACCATCGAGTTGGCCATCAGGCCCACGATACCGCACATGCGTTACATCCTCGCTGTCGGTGATTGCCGACGTGTTGTCGGCCGTACTGATCGCTTGATCATTGCGACATCTGCCGTGGCAGATGCCCTTGCAGTTCACGAGCGCGCTGCGATGCTTCATCCATGAGAGACTGATCCCTGTCGAGCTGCTGATACTGGCGAATGGCCAGATCACGCCCCTGCTCGACCCAGGGTAAAAATGTCGACTGTTGCCAGTCAGTGGTCTGACTCAGTGGCGTCAAACCGACCACCGCCACGATCACGACAAGGACAAGACCGCCGCGCAAAAAGCCGAAGACAGCCCCAAGGAGACGATTGAAAAACCCCATCCCTACCCACTCGATCATGGCGTGCAGCAGCCTGATGACCATGTTGGCCACCAGCAGCACGACAAATACCACCAGTACAAAGCCAATCACCAATCGAATTTGTTGACTGTCGATATAGTCGGCAAAAAGACCGGCAGCCGGCACTGCCAGGGTTCGGGCCGTAAGCAGCGCGGCCACCCAGGCCGCCAGCCCCAACCCTTCACGAATAAAACCGCGCGCAAACCCCGACAAAACGGAGAACCCTACAATGACGACAAATGCCCAGTCGATCCAGGTCCAGCTCACTGACCACCTTCGCGGCGAACGATCAGCCCCTTGATGTTGGCCTTTTCCTGAAGTTCGGCACGCGCACGCTCACTTTCCTCGGTCGAACTGAACGGCCCGACATACACCGTATTAAGCTCGCCTCGTGGCTGCTTGTAGGCAGAGAAGCCCTGCGACTCGAGCTGCTGGATCAAGCGGTCAGCGTTGCCGGGCTGACCAAAACTGCCCGCCTGGACCGCCCAGCCACCACTTCCGGAAGGCTGTGAGGCGCTGCGACTGTTGCGATTGACCGCCGCCATGATCGGGTCTCCCGAGGAGTCATCATTGCGTGCCGGTGTCTGACGCTGCGTACTGCCAGTACTGCTGTCTTTTGAAGCCGTACCCGACCTGCTCGTACTGGTTGAGGCCGTTGTACTGCCGCCATTGCCACGCGTGGCAGCACTGTCGCGTGAACCCGATGAAGACGGCTCACTACGGGTCGGCGTCTGTGACGAGGACGTCTCGCGTTCACGGTCCGGGAAAAGCTGATTGCTCTGGCTGGCCTGGCTGGATCGGTCCCCGGTGTTGTCAGTGCTGATATCACTGCTGGCCGCAACATCGCTTTCACTGGACAACGGTGACTGTGGCTCGGCGACATCGGGCTGTGACATCTCGATGGGCTGCTCGATGATCACCGATGAATCGTCGCTGCTCTTTTCGTCATCGCTTGAGCCACCAAACAGGATCGGCAGCAGGATCAGGGCCAGTGCCACAATAATGACGATACCGCTGATGCGCTCACGCATGCCGTATTTCATGCGACTCTCTCCTTGTTACGCGGTTCCCTCGCCCCTTTCGAGCCGAGCCAGAGCTTCTGCCACGGTAAAAAAGGAGCCGCAAACCAGTACGTCATCATGTTGTGAATGTTGTTCGAGCCAGTCGATTCCAGCACCGGGGCCTTCGACCACCGCCAGGACATGTCCGCCACGCGCACGAATAATCTCGGCCAATGCCTCACCATTGCGCGCACGGGCACCTGACAGGGTCACCGCCAGCCAGTCATCGACCACCGGCCAGAGTGCCTCGATCACGCCTTCGGCATCCTTGTCTCCCAGCATACCCAGAAGCGCCACACGTCGCGTCGCAGGTCGCTGAGCCAGTTGACTCGCCACATAGTCGGCGGCATGGGGATTGTGCGCCACATCCAGACAGTAACGCCCGATGCGCTGCATCCGACCTGACAGCCGAATATCGGAAAAGGCCTGCTCAAGCCTTTCGGTTTCAAGCGATAGACCCAGCGCATCAAGCGCCGTCAGCGCACTGGCAGCATTATCCAGCGGCAGTCCCGGGTCGGGAAGCGACCGGCATGTCGTATCTGACGTCTCACTCGGTCGTTGCCACTGCCAGCGCCCCGACTCAACACGCTGCCAGTCGAAATCCTGGCCCAGTATCAGACAGTGAGACACCGGCAGGGCCTCGGCATGTGCCGCAACGGTTTTGACCATCTGACGGCTACCCAGCACCGCCGGACGGCCGGCACGTAGAATGCCGGCCTTCTCGATACCGATTCTTTCGATATCAGTACCCAGGAAATCGGCATGATCCAGCGCCACGCTGGTCACGATACCGACATCGGCATCGATGATGTTGGTAGCATCCAGCAACCCGCCCAGTCCGACTTCAAGGATGGCCATGTCAGGCGCACGGTCACGAATAATGACCAGCGCTGCCAGCGTGCCCATCTCGAAATAGGTCAGCCCGGTATCTCCACGGACGGCCTCGATGCGCTCGAAGGCATCGATCAGGGCATCATCGCTGACCTCGTCGCCATCAAACAGCAGGCGCTCGTTGTAGCGCAGCAGATGCGGCGAGGTGTAGCAGGCCGTGCTCAACCCATGAGCGCGTGCCACGGCCTCCAGCATGGCCACGGTCGACCCCTTGCCATTGGTGCCGGCCACGGTCACGACCTGTCGAGCGATGGGCGCAGACAAAAGCGCCAGCCGCTTGGCCACGACGCGGATACGATCAAGCCCAAGGTCAATTGCGACCGGGTGCAGCTTTTCCAGGTGGGCCAGCCACTGTGTCAGTGTGCGAGACATGATAATCAGCGCGCATTCTCGGCGCTGTAAGGCGTCCCGTCATCACCTTCCACGTCTTCGAGCATGGTGACGGCAGGTTCAGAAGGACGATCAGTCAGCGTGCGCAGGATACGGCCCAGACGGGTACGTATTTCGCTGCGATGAATGATCATGTCGACCGTCCCGTGCTCCAGCAGGAACTCGCTGCGCTGGAAACCCTCGGGGAGTTTTTCACGCACGGTCTGTTCGATAACGCGCGGACCGGCAAAGCCGATCAGGGCATTGGGCTCGGCGACGTTCAGGTCACCCAGCATGGCCAGTGACGCCGATACACCGCCAAAGACCGGGTCGGTCAGTACGGAAATGTAAGGGATGCCGGCACCGCTGAGGCGCTCCAGTGCCGCCGAGGTCTTGGCCATCTGCATCAGGGAAAACAGGGCTTCCTGCATGCGTGCACCACCGGAGGCTGCAAAGCAGACCAGCGGACGCTTCTCTTCACGGGCAATCGTTGCCGCGCGGACAAATTTCTCGCCCACGACACTCCCCATGGAGCCGCCCATGAATTCGAATTCGAACGCCACGGCCACTACCGGCAGGCCATCCAGCGTGCCCTTCATGACGATCAGGGCATCCTTCTCTTCGGTGGCCTTTTGTGCACTGGCCAGACGATCCTTGTACTTCTTGGAATCGCGGAACTTGAGTCGGTCTACCGGCTCGAGCTGAGCCGCGACTTCTTCGCGCCCCTCGCTGTCAAGAAACCAGGACAGGCGACGACGTGCGTTCAGACGCAGGTGGTGATCACACTTGGGGCAGACGTTGTGATGCCGCTCAAGCTCGGGCCGATAAAGGACAGCCTCACAATTGGGACATTTGCGCCACAGGCCGTCGGGGATGTTGTTGCGACGATCGGTACGGGCAGTACGCCCCATTGAAGGAACAATCTTGTCGAGCCAGCTCATCGAGAAAGGGCTTCCATATCGTTGATGGTCAGTCTTTTAAAATGGGCGCGCCGAAAAAACTCGTGGCGCATGGCCCCATTATCAATCATCGGCGGTAGTGAGGGCCAGCCCGGCGTGCATCTCTACCCTGCATCACCCTTTTTTACCGCCTGAAGCGTCAGCGTGTCGCAGGCGTGGCGTCCGCTGTCTGCACGCCGCCAACAAAGGCCTGGATCAGCTCATGATCCTTCACGCCGGCACTGGCTTCCACCCCACCGGAGACGTCTACCCCGTAGGGCGAGACCTGATGAACGGCCTGAGCGATGTTCTCCGGAGAAAGTCCCCCCGCCAGAATAATCGGCAGCGCCAGATCATCTGGAACACGCGACCAGTCAAAGACCTCGCCGGTGCCTCCGGGCACCCCGGGACGGTACGCATCCAGTAGCAGACCACGGGCGCGATGGTAACGCTCGGCCTGCTGATAAAGATCGATATCATCGCGCATGCGCAGTGCCTTGAGCCAGCTCATGCCATAAAGCTCGCAGGCCTCGGGCGGCTCTTCACCATGAAACTGCAGCATGTCGAGCCAGGGCGCACAGTTGGCGATCAGATCAGGGGCCTGATCAACAAAAAGTCCGACTCTGGTCACGAACGGCGGCACCCGGGCGCTGAGCTGCTCAAGACGCTCGGGCGTCAACGCCCGCTTGCTGCCGGGCCACATGACAAACCCCAGCGCATCAGCTCCGGCCTTGATGGCGGCGTCGATATCCGCCTCGCGCGTCAATCCACAAATCTTGATTCGGGTTCGCATTGACAGATGTCCTGATGATTACAGATGTCCTGCCGGTTCACCGCGATAGACCGGACGCTGATAGTTTGACGCAGGCAGCGTGCGAGCACCGGTCCATTCACCGCTGAAGTAAAGTTCTGCCGGGCCCAGCGGCTCCGCCGGCAGCTCAAAGCGTGGATCATAGTACACATCCACGAAGTGCAGGCCCTGCGCCGGCGCAGTCGCCTCGGAAACCGTGCGGTCCCGGCCGTTTAGAATCTCACGGGTCAGGGAGACATCGCGCCGCCCATCGCCAATGGTCAGCAAAACCCCGGCGATATTGCGCACCATGTGATGCAAAAAGGCATTGGCCTGAATATCGATGACGACCAGCGGCCCCACCCGCGTCACCTCGACAAAATGGACATGACGCCAGGGCGTGCTGGACTGACAGCCGGCGGCGCGATAGCCGGAAAAATCGTGCTCTCCGACCAGAACCTGCGCCGCCTCGTGCATGCGCTGCTCGCACAGTGGTGTGCGATGCCAAGTCATGTGCTCGGCATCAAGCGCCGGGGGCACGGGCTGGTTGAGAATGACATAGCGATAGCGACGGGCAAGACTTGAAAAACGAGCATGAAAATCGTGTGGCATGGCGCGTGCCCAGCGCACCGACATGTCACGGGGCAAATGTACATTCGTCCCCATGACCCAGGCTTTTAGTGTGCGGGCACTGTCTGTATCGAAATGCACGATTTGACGTGTGGCGTGGACACCGCTGTCGGTACGACCGCTGCACATGACCTCGATGGGAGACTGCGCGATGCGGGAAAGCGCCGCCTCAAGCGAGGCCTGAAGAGAAGGCCCATGACTCAGGCGCTGCCAGCCCTGATAGGCCGTGCCACGATATTCAAGGCCCAGCGCAATACGACCGCTGACGCGCTCGTTTTCATCCATTCGTGTAAACAGGGACATGTGACTCGGTCATGCAGGGGCACCCGGCCATGACATCCTGTGTCTACCGGCCGAGCGCCCTTATATAAGAAATTATAGGATCGATATCATCCCGACTCGTCAACCATGACGATAGGGTGAATCTGCCTCGGGGCGCTCATTATCCGTATCACCACCCTCGAATGCCACCTCTTCCAGTGCCCATCCCTGAGGGAAGCCAGCCCCCGGTGCTGGAGGCAGGTTCACATGCCTGTCAGCCAATGAGCCCGAAACTTCCCACTCGACAGCCCCGGTAGGCGCGTCCTCATCCATTGAGGACGATAGTGTCCAGGTTGGTGCCAGCATGGGTGAGGGATCAGGTGAGGGCATCGAAGTCTTCTTCAGGTTCTGGTCTTCATCAGCGCTATCGCGCGCGTCATGATGATCAGACATTGCCTCCAGTGCGGCCAGCGCCCGGATCAGCCGGGCCTCTCCGGGATACTGCAAAAGCCCCTCCCTGAGCATGGTGATGGCATGTTCGCGTCTTCCATGACGTTGAAATACCTCGGCTTCTGCACAGATCTCCTCGACCTGAGCACGATGCGCCGACCAGACCTCATCCTGCGAGTGGTCCCCTCCCCCCGCCTCTGGAGTATCGCCATCGCTCTCACCAGCATTGACCATGCTTTCAGAAGGCGCTGCTGACGCCGCTGTGGCGGACAGTTCCTGAGCGCTGACCAGCCGGTAGCGGCGCTGCCGCCAGCGACGCACGCCGGCCCATCCCCCTGCCAGCATCAACAAGACCGCGGCAAATCCCCAGACCCAGACAAACCTGTCATGGCGACTGGCGCCATTGTCGAGCGCAAGGACCGCCGCTTGAGACGGCGCCGGTGACGGCACGGCCTCGGGAAGAAGTGCTTCAGAATCAACAGTGCCGGCCGCCAGCCCCTGCTGATCAAGCTGATCCAGACGGCTTTCCAGCAACTGCTGTCGCTGCGTCAGCGTCGCCAGCTCAACGGAGTTGTCCGGCTGCTCATTGACAGGCGCTACGTTGATGGACGATGACGCTCTGAGCGAGGCCATATCCGTTGCCAGTGCCGTCTGAGCGTCAAGGCTTGCGCGCAGCTGCTGCTCAAGTCGATCAATCCTGCCTTCCAGAGCTGCAACGCGCCGACTGTCCTGCACCGATGACGCAGAGGCCATCGCCTGACGATCTACCGCTGGGTCACGCCGCACATCATCCAGTTCAGACGCTGGATGACGCGCTACCGTCTCCCGAGAGGGCTTTACGGCCGCCATTGCCTCACCGCTGCCGGAAGCCTCCGCAGAGGGCAATAATGTCAGCTGAGGCGTCAACTCACCGTCCGGCCAACGAAGTGTCAGCACCACATCCAGCCAGGGGGCCCCAAGAGCACGGCTACCCCGCAGGTCCAGGTAGAGGTGG
The DNA here is from genome assembly GCF_002155145.1 of Kushneria konosiri. Taxonomy (NCBI): domain Bacteria; kingdom Pseudomonadati; phylum Pseudomonadota; class Gammaproteobacteria; order Oceanospirillales; family Halomonadaceae; genus Kushneria; species Kushneria konosiri. The sequence continues at coordinate 2,895,863 of NZ_CP021323.1, read as the reverse complement.
CCTGGCGTCCCATTGACGGTCAGACGCAGAGTATCCGTATCTGCCGTTCGCGAGACATTCATGGCCTGCCAGCGCGCATTGTCGGCCAGAGCGACACGAATATCATCAGCACGCAGTGTTCCCGTATCCAGCAATGCCACACGCGCCTTCAAGGGCTCGTTGAAACCGGACATGACCTGAGGCGCCGCAAGGCCCAGGGCATGGGAGGTCATGGTCCATGACATCAACAACATGCCCAGCAGGTAGCCTTTTGAACGCAAACGACAGGGTCGTTCGGCCATCATATCCTCCCGTCACTCTTTCCAGAGCCATCCATAAAAAAGGGCGCCTCGATGAGGCGCCCAGTAGTGCATAACGATGACAGGTGCGTCAGTGACGCTCGACCAGCAGCGCCAGCATGCGTCGCAGCGGTTCGGCCGCGCCCCACAACAGCTGATCGCCGACCGTAAAAGCCGAGAGATACTCGCCGCCCATGGCCATCTTGCGCAGACGGCCTACCGGTACATCGAGCGTTCCGGTGACGGCTGCCGGCGTCAGACGCGCCAGTGTCGCGTCCTTGTCATTGGGCACCACGCTGACCCAGTCGTTATGACGTGCAATTCGATCCTCGATCTCGTCTATCGGCACATCCTTCTTCAACTTGATCGTGAAGGCCTGAGCATGGGAGCGCATGGAACCAACGCGAACACACAGACCGTCGACCGGAATCGTATTGGGCGCCATGCCGAGGATCTTGTTGCTCTCGACGCCGCCCTTCCACTCTTCCTTGCTCTGACCATTGTCCAGCTTCTTGTCGATCCACGGCAGCAGACTGCCGCCCAGCGGCGCACCAAACTGATCGATGGGGAAGTCACTGCCGCGCATGGTCTCGATGACCTTGCGATCGATGTCGAGAATGGCCGATGCTGGATCATCCAGTTCGGCGCGGGCCGCGTTGCCTACCATCGACATCTGGTTAAGCAGTTCCCGCATGTTCTGCGCACCGGCGCCGGAGGCGGCCTGATAGCTCATGGACGTCATCCATTCGATCAGCCCGGCCTCATACAGACCACCCAGCCCCATCAGCATCAGACTGACCGTGCAGTTGCCGCCGGCAAACGTCTTGAACCCCTCATCCAGACGCTGATCAATCACCTTGCGATTGACCGGATCCAGCACGATCACCGTATCATCCGCCATGCGCAGGGTGCTGGCCGCATCGATCCAGTAGCCCTTCCAGCCGGCGTCACGCAGCTTCGAATACACCTCGCCAGTGTAATCGCCGCCTTGACAGGTCACGATGACATCCAGTTCGGCCAGCGCCTGAATATCAAAGGCATCCTTGAGCGGCGGCACTTCCACACCAACATCCGGACCAGGTTTGCCTGCCTGAGATGTCGTAAAAAAGATCGGCTCGATGTTTTTGAAGCCATCCTCTTCGAGCATGCGCTGCAGCAGTACGGACCCCACCATGCCGCGCCAGCCAACAAATCCGGTTCTCAACATCTTGTGCTCCCCTGTTGTGATAAATAATGGGTCTGTGTTTCATCCGGCCCGCATTGCGCCTTGAGGGCCTGCTCAAGACGTGGATGCAGGCGTGCCATTTCCAGACTGTCCAGATAGCGGCCATGTCCAAAGGCTATGCCGCGACTCAAACCCTCTTTGACAAAGCCGTGTCGCTCGTAAAGATCGATCGCCCGCTGATTGTGGCTATAGACCCCAAGGCTTAACCGGGTCACGTTCAACCAGTTGTCTGCCAGATCGATGGCGGCCTTTAAAAGCTGACTGCCGATGCCCTGACCGGCGTAGTCAGGATGCACGGCAAGACCGATCGTTCGAACATGCGCCACTCGCGCCGAGGCAGCCACGGGATGCAATCCGATCAGCCCCAGCAGTGTCTCCGGCGTTTGCGGATGACAGGCGGCGAGCATGTGATGATCACGCTCGATACTCTCAAGACGCTGCTGCCAATGGGATAGCGAACTGAACGGCAGCTGCATCGTGTTGGGGAAAACCGCTTCATGATTGAAAATGCGCCAAACCGCCTCGGCATCCTCCATGCGAGCCTGACGAATCAACCAGCGCTGGCCTTCACGTTCCACCGGCATGCCCTCTTCTCTATGCGTGCATTCCTGCTTTTCAGTCTACCACCCGCGCCGTACATGACCAGCCGCATGACCCATCAAGCGAGGCCGACCGGCAGGTTCGCAAGACAAAACGGCAGCGAACCGTCAGATTCGCTGCCGCTGAGAGTTGCCCTGGAGGTCTTTCGACAACATCCGGGCCGTCATTACCGCCTTACGCCTGAATCAGGCATTCGATTCGAACGCAGCGACCACAGCGTCGCCCATTTCCTCGGTCGTGACCTGACGCGTGCCCTCATAGGCAATGTCTGCCGTGCGCAGATTCTGATCCAGCACAGCGCCCACGGCACGCTCGATACGATCGGCCAGCGCCGGCGCATCCAGTGAATAGCGCAGCATCATGGCGACCGACAGGATGGTGGCCAGCGGATTGGCGAGCCCCTGACCGGCGATGTCCGGCGCACTGCCGTGACAGGGCTCGAACATGCCCTGACCGCTTTCGTTCAGCGAGGCCGACGGCAGCATGCCGATAGAACCGGTCAGCATTGCAGCGGCATCGGAGAGGATATCGCCGAACATGTTGCCGGTGACAATGACATCGAACTGCTTGGGCGCACGCACCAGCTGCATGGCGGCGTTATCGACGTACATGTGCGACAGCTCAACATCCGGATATTCGGGCGCCAGCTCGTTCATGATATCGCGCCACAGGATGGTGACCTCCAGCACGTTGGCCTTGTCGACGCTGCAAAGCTTCTTGTTGCGCTTTTGCGCCATTTCAAACGCCACCCGCCCGATACGACGAATCTCGTGTTCGTCATAGACATAGGTGTTGTAGCCGTAGCGCGTGCCATCCTCACGAGTCTCGCGCCCACGCGGCTGGCCAAAGTAGATACCACCGGTCAGCTCGCGCACGATCATGATATCAAGACCTGACACCACTTCCGGCTTGAGGCTCGAGGCTTCCACCAGCTGAGGGTATAAAAGCGCCGGACGCAGATTACCAAAGAGGTTGAGTTCCTTGCGCAGGGCCAGCAGCCCCTTCTCCGGGCGGTTGGCAATATCGGGCATGGCGTCCCACTTCGGCCCGCCCACGGCACCCAGCAAAATGGCATCCGACGCTTTCGCCTTCTCAAGCGTCTCGGGCGCCAGCGGCACGCCGGAACGATCGATCTCGGCACCACCGACCGGCGCCTCCTCGATGTCGATATCAAGACCGGCTTCGCGACAGGCTTCAAGCACGCGGCGCGCCTGACGGGTAATTTCGGGACCGATACCATCGCCCGGCAGTACAAGAATACGTTGTGTCATGACCTGAATTCCGTTGACGCCACCCCTGCCAGGGCGTGGCGTTTTATTCACATGATTGTCGGGTAAAGGCAGCGGATGCCGGTGCGCCGCAGCGTCATGGCATCCGTAGAGTTGCCGAAGTGCCTGCCTCAGGCCTGGTTGGCAGCTTCCCCGCGAAACAGCCATGGCTGAGCCGCACGGTGACGGGTTTCAAATTCGCGAATGGCATCAGAGTTGTCGGTCAGTGTCAGGCCGATATCATCCAGACCGTTTTCGAGGCAGTACTTGCGAAACGGGTCGACTTCGAACTCGATGACGTCACCGTCGGGCGTTGTGATCTTCTGCTCGATCAGATCAACATCCAGACGATACCCCGGCGTCTGCTCGACAGCGTTGAACAGGCGATCCACCGTGGCTTCATCGAGCTGGATCAGCAACAGCCCGTTTTTGAAGGCATTGTTGAAAAAGATGTCGGCAAAGCTCGGCGCGATGATGACGCGAAAGCCGAAGTCTTCCAGCGCCCAGGGCGCGTGCTCGCGCGAACTGCCACAGCCAAAATTCTGGCGGGCCAGCAAAACGCTGGCGCCCTCATAGCGTGGCTGGTTAAGCACGAACTCCGGATTGATCGGCCGCTTCGAGCAGTCCTGACCCGGATAGCCCTCATCAAGATAGCGCAGCTCATCAAAGAGGTTGGGACCAAAGCCGGTGCGCTTGATCGACTTGAGAAACTGCTTCGGGATGATCAGGTCAGTATCGACGTTGGCACGATCCAGCGGCGCGACCAGACCCTTTTGGCGTACAAAGGCTTTCATGGTGTTTTCCTTGAAAATGGCGTGGACGAGCGCTTAGAGACTGGCAGCGCGCCGGGTGGGTACGGGCGTATCGACGAACTCGCGGACATCGACAAAATGACCGGCCACGGCAGCGGCAGCCGCCATCGCCGGACTGACCAGATGCGTTCGCCCGCCATAGCCCTGACGCCCCTCGAAATTCCGGTTTGAGGTCGAGGCGCAGTGCTCGCCGGCACCGAGCTTGTCGGCGTTCATGGCCAGACACATCGAACAGCCCGCTGCACGCCATTCAAAACCGGCGTCGATAAACACCTGATCCAGCCCTTCCTGCTCGGCCTGACGCTTCACAAGGCCAGAACCCGGTACCACCATCGCCTGCTTGAGGGTACCGGCCACCTGGCACCCCTTGACCACGGCGGCGGCCGCGCGAAGATCCTCGATGCGCGCATTGGTGCATGACCCGATGAACACGCGGTCGAGCTGAATGTCGGTGATTTTCTGACCGGCGTGCAGCCCCATGTATTCCAGCGCACGAGCAATGCCACGACGCGAGGTCTCGTCAACAGCCTGCGCAGGGTCAGGCACGCAGTCATGAACCCCCACGACCATTTCAGGACTGGTCCCCCAGCTGACCTGTGGCTCGATGGCGGCGGCGTCCAGCGTGACGACCTTGTCAAAGACGGCGTCATCGTCGGAGACCAGCGAACGCCAGTTCTCGACGGCCGCGTCCCACTGTTCGGGCGTCGGTGCAAAGGGCCGGCCCTTGACGTAGTTGATGGTTGTGTCATCGACTGCCACCAGCCCGACGCGAGCCCCCGCCTCGATGGCCATGTTGCAGATCGTCATACGACCTTCCATGGACAGATCCCGGATCGCGCTGCCGGCAAATTCGATGGCACAGCCGGTACCACCGGCGGTACCGATCCTGCCGATGATGGCCAGCACGATGTCCTTGGCCGTGACGTGCGGGCCAAGACGGCCTTCCACACGTACCTGCATGTTCTTCATCTTGCGCTGGATCAGACACTGCGTGGCCAGTACGTGCTCGACTTCGGAGGTGCCGATGCCGTGCGCCAGCGCTCCAAAGGCGCCGTGGGTCGCGGTATGAGAGTCGCCGCACACCACGGTCATGCCCGGCAGGGTCGCGCCCTGCTCCGGACCGATAATGTGTACGATGCCCTGACGGACATCGTTGATACCAAAGGTCTCGATGCCAAAGCTTGTGGTGTTGTCATCCAGCGTCTGGACCTGAATGCGCGAGACATTGTCCTCGATGCCCTTGATCCCGGCGCTGCGCTCCTTGAGAGAGGTGGGCACATTGTGATCAGCCGTGGCGATATTGGCATCGATGCGCCAGGGGCGACGGTTGGCCAGGCGCAGCCCTTCAAAGGCCTGTGGCGAGGTCACCTCATGAAGCAGGTGACGATCGATATAGATCAGTGAAGTGCCGTCATCGCGGCTGGATACCAGATGCGATGCCCAGAGCTTGTCATAAAGCGTCTGTCCTGCCATGTCGTCTCTCCTTGCGCCAGAGGCGCATTCACGGTCCGTGATGTTCCGGGGCTCTTGTGGGGTGGCCCATCAACACCTTTCTGGCATCTACACTACGCCGCGATATACCATGAAAGCAATTCATCCTATTCATGGCATGCATTCCTGCGAGGAATCGATGGAAACCGAAAGCCTGCGCGCCTTTGTGGCCGTGGCCGAATGCGGCTCGTTTTCGCTGGCCGCCGAGCAGATTCACCTGACCCAGTCAGCGGTGAGCAAACGCATTGCCACACTCGAGTCCCAAACGGATGCGCGTCTATTTGATCGCATTGGCCGACGCATTGCCCTGACCGAGGCAGGCCACCTGCTGCTGCCCCGTGCGCGGGAAATTCTCGGGCTGTTCGAGGATACCCAGCGCGCACTGACCAGCCTGAGCGGGCACGTGCGCGGCAGACTGAGTCTTGCCACCAGTCACCACATCGGCCTGCATCGCCTGCCTTCGATTCTGCGGCGATATACGCAGCGCTGGCCTGATGTGCGACTGGACATGCGCTTTCTCGACTCCGAGCAGGCCTATCAGGGCGTTCTGGACGGCTCACTTGAACTGGCACTGGCAACCCTTGCCCCGCAGACCGCCAAGCCCTTGATGGCCACTCCCCTGTGGCTAGACAGGCTTCACTTCGTCTGTGCCCCGGATCACCCGCTGGTGCGCCAGTCCGCGCTCACCCTTGATGCCCTGAGCCGGGTTGACGCCGTCCTGCCCGGCGAGCAGACCTTTACCCGTGCCATGGTCACAAATGTTTTTCATCGCGCCGGATGTGAGGTCAGCGTCGCCATGTCCACCAACTACATGGAAACGCTCAAGATGATGGTCAGCATCGGGCTCGGCTGGAGCGTGCTGCCAGAAACCCTGCTCGATGAAAGCGTTCACGTTCTCGAAGTCGATCATCCACCCATCGAGCGGCCGCTGGGCTATCTATTTCATGAAAATCGCACGCTCTCAAACGCCGCACGCGCCATGATCGATCTACTTGAAGCCTCACGCCGGCCCTCCGACAACGTCTGAACCGTGCCCGACAGATCACGCGAGAGTTGCATCAAAGGCTCCGCCGTGGTGCCATCGCGGCCTGAAAGCTCCCCCTTTTTGATATAACGATAACCCGACCAATAACAACACAACGTCTTGCAAGGAATGACCATGCCCTACCCTCTACGCATGCCCACGACATGCCGAGCGAGTCTGCGTCCATCTTTTGGCGCGCCTCATGCCCTGATTTTTACCTCTCTGCTGCTGCCATTATCGGCTCATGCCGAACCGCAGGGTGCCGAGTCGGCAGCTGCCTCGGGTGAAACCGCCAGCTATGAGGCCACCGACGAAGCACCACGCAGCGCCTACCTGTCGGACTGGTACAATCAGAACGTCACCGTCATCGGCAGCAAGGACATCCGCTTCGGTCCGCAAAAAATCGATGACATCTATCTGGAATATGAGTTCTTCGGTCGCAAGGGGCCGCTGGATCTTTACGGCTATATCGACATGCCAAAGTTCTTTGGCATCGGAAACGCCGCCGACAGCGGTATCTTCGACAAGGGCTCGCCGATCTTTGCCGAAATCAAGCCGCGGCTGTCTCTCAATGAGCTCAGCGGTCGTGACCTGAGCCTGGGGCCCATCAGTGAATGGTATCTGGCAGCCAACTGGATCTATGACTGGGGTCACAACAGCGACAATAGTCAGAACACGCTCTATAGCGGTCTGGGTACCGACATCGAGACCGGCACGCCGCTGGATGTATCGTTTAATTTCTACGGCAAGTATCAGTGGGAAAATTACGGAGCAGACAACGAAAACAGCTGGGATGGCTATCGCGCGCAGCTCGAGTACAGCTACCCGCTGGCAAGCTTTGATAATGGCGCCAGCCTCTTTTACGCCGGTTTCACCAACTATGATTTCGGCTCGGATCTGGGCGATGATAATTCGGCGCGCGCCAACGAAGCCGTGGTCGCCACCAACGCCTTTGTCTACTCCTTTACGCACCTGCGTTTTCTGGCCGTGGCCCGTTATTTTCATAATGGCGGCCAGTGGAACGATGGCAGTGAGCTGAATTTCGGGGATGGCGACTTCCGCGTGCGCAGCACCGGTTGGGGCTACTACTTCGGCGTCGGCTGGCAGTTTTAACGTTTCGCGAAACGCTTGCCAAAGAAAGGGGCCGGTCATTTGACCGGCCCCTCCTGATGTCAGCGTCTGTCTTTTTCAGCGACCCGATCAAGAGCCCTGCTGATACCACTGGGCCCTGGACACCGGCTGAAAGCTGCCGTGTTCCATGGTGACCGATGGACTCGGGCATCGTGGCCGCCCGGCCTGACGTGCAGGAATCCCAACGACGGTGGTGTGCTCTTCAACTTTCGCCAGCACGACGCTTCCAGCACCGATCTGGGCACCATAGCCGATTTCGATATTGCCCAGCACGGTGGCACCGGCACCGATCAGGACACCGCTGCGCACCTTGGGATGGCGATCGCCACTCTCCTTGCCGGTGCCGCCAAGGGTGACCCCCTGCATGATCGAAACGTTATCGCCAATCTCGGCGGTTTCACCAATCACGATGCCGGTACCGTGGTCCAGCATGACGCCACGGCCGACTCGGCAGGCGGGATGAATATCGATGCCAAAAACCTGAGTGGTGCGATGATGCAGCGCACGAGCCAGCATACGACGACCACCCTGCCACAAAGCGTGAGCAAGACGATGGGCCTGAAGCGCCTGGAATCCCTTGAGATACAGCAAAATGGGCAGGTATTCACTGCTGGCAGCGTCGCGCTCAAGGACCGCCGTCATGTCACAGGCGGCACTGTCCACCAGTGACGCATCAGCCTGATAAAGTCCCCGGAAGCAGTCCGTCAAAGCCTCAAACGAAAGCGTGGCATCTGCCATGGCCGAGGCCATGACTGCCGTAAGACATCCCTCAAGGTGGGACTGGGATATTATGTACGTCTCAAGCATATCCGCCAGCAGGGGTTCAGCCCCGGCGGCCGTGCGTGCTTCCTGATGCAGCAGGCCAAAGACGCTGACCTGTGCGTTGATCTCGTGCAGCATATCGCTTCTCATCGAAGATATTGTATCCGCCGGAGACGTTCTGCCATTTCAACTTTCCGGGCCCTGTCGACGGCGAATAGAGTAACGCAGCGTAACTTTTTGTGCCTTGATCGTTTTAGCCGACGCGCGTTTCAACACAATAACGTGATAACCCCCGCGCCCTGCAACAGCACATGTCGGGTCACATGGCTTCAGGAAACCGCCCTTTTTCTGCCATGACTGTCGCGACTCATCGCATGGCGTCCGGAAGCGATGCCCCCTTGAGAGCCAACCATAACCATAGACAAGGGGCCCGCCAGAAGCGGGTGCCGAAATAGACAAAGGCTCACACGGCCAGGCCGTCCTGACCGCTGAGCCCCTATAGCTACAGCTGTTTAATCTGCGGCGTCTCGACGCGAACGTCACCGTTTTGCCCGCGCTGACGCAACAGATGATCCATCAGCGTCAGCGCCATCATGGCTTCTGCAATCGGCGTGGCTCGAATGCCGACACAAGGATCATGACGGCCCTTTGTGATCACCTCGACCGGGTTGCCATGCACGTCAATTGAACGGCCGGGCGTGGTAATGCTGGAGGTCGGCTTGAGCGCCAGATGCGCCACAATGGGCTGTCCGGTCGAAATGCCGCCCAGCACGCCGCCGGCATGATTGGAGAGAAAGCCTTCTGGCGTCATCTCGTCACGATGCTCGCTGCCCCGCTGGGAAATGCTGTCAAAGCCCGCGCCAATTTCGACACCCTTGACCGCGTTGATGCTCATCAGTCCATGTGCCAGCTCGGCATCAAGCCGGTCGAATATCGGCTCGCCCAGACCGACCGGCACCCCCTCGGCGACCACGGTAATGCGAGCACCGACGCTATCCTGATCGCGTCGAAGTTGATCCATGTAGGCTTCAAGCTCGGGCACCCGATCCGGGTCAGGGCTGAAAAAGGGATTGTCATCGACCCCGTCCCAGCTCTTGAAGTCGATGCTGATGGGGCCGAGCTGGCTCATGTAGCCACGCACGCTGATGCCCCTGGCCGCCAGATACTTCTTGGCGATTGCGCCGGCCGCCACTCGCATGGCGGTTTCACGCGCGCTGGAGCGGCCACCACCGCGATAATCACGAACACCGTACTTGTGGTGGTAGGTGTAGTCGGCGTGCGCCGGACGGAACTGGTCCTTGATCTTTGAGTAATCCTTCGAGCGCTGATCGGTATTTTCGATCATCAGACCGATCGGTGTGCCGGTCGTCACGCCTTCAAAGACGCCGGAGAGAATACGCACCTCATCGGCTTCACGTCGCTGTGTGGTATGACGTGAGCTGCCGGGGCGACGACGATCCAGATCGCCCTGCAGGTCCGCCTCACAAAGCGGCAGGCCCGGAGGGCAGCCATCGACGATGGCGCCCAGCGCCTGGCCATGGCTTTCTCCAAAGGTGGTCAGCGTAAAGAGCTTGCCGAAGGTATTACCGGACATGTTGTGTTCCTGATAGTGCGACGTATCGGCCCGTCACCCGGGCGTACGACAGATCAAAATTCAAATCAGCGCCTGCCAGCCACGCCGCTCAGCGCGACAGCACCGTTGCCCACTCATCGAGCTGAGCGGCGGTCAGTGCAAACACGCCATGGCCGCCTCGGGCGAACTCGAGCCATAAAAAGGGAACTTCCGGCCAGGTCTCGATCACGTGACGCTCGGAGTTCCCTACCTCCACGATCAGCACGCCGTCATCGGTCAGATACTCACGCGCCTCGCGGAGCATGCGACGCACCAGGTCGAGCCCGTCATGACCAGCGCCCAGCGCCAGTGTCGGCTCATGGCCGAACTCGGCCGGCATGCCGCCCAGATCGCTGGCGTCCACATAGGGCGGGTTGCTGACGATCAGATCGAAGCGCTGGCCGGCCACCGGTTCGAAAAGATCCCCGGCCACGGCTTTCACGCGCTCTCCCACATCGTGACGGGTAATATTGGCCCGCGCCACTTCAATGGCATCACGACTGATATCGGCGAGCATGACATGGGTGGTGGGCATCATCAGCGCCGAGGCAATACCGATACAGCCAGAACCGGTACAAAGATCGAGCATATGCGCAGGGTCCCGCGTTTCAAACCACAGCTCAAAGCCCGACTCGATCAACTCGGCGATGGGTGAGCGCGGAATCAGAACACGCTCGTCAACATTGAATGCAAACCCGGCGTAGAAGGACTCTCCGAGCAGATACGGCAGCGGACGACGCTCAACGGCGCGCGCACGCAAGAGCGCGACGATACGCGAGCGCTCGATGCGCAGCACCCGAGCATCGATAATGGCCGGGTCGACATCATGGGGCAGACGCAGTGCGCCCAGCACCAGTGCCACGGCCTCGTCCCAGGCGCTGTCTGTACCATGTCCGTAATAAAGATCATGGGCATTGAAGACACTCACCGCCAGACGCAGATAGTCGCGCACGGTGATCAGCTCATCGATCAGGGTGTCATCATCCAGAGAGAGTGGCGCGGCGGCGGGTACAGGCATGCGGGCAGAAACGTCGCTCATGAATGCGGCGGCCTTGTCGAAGGTTGATAAAATGAAAAGATCGAAAGTGTACCCGTTATCCCGTGACGGTGCATCGGCGCAGGCCTGCACATCGCTACTCGATTCCCTATAATCGTCAACAGGATTCAGATCCCCCAGAGCCACCGTCAGCGTGACGGTCACTACCATTTAGCGGAGACAAGGGCATGACCGGTAACCGCCAGACTGACGATGACGACCGGGCTGCCTTTCGCGAGGCCATGCAGGACAGCGACATCCGCCCGGTCCATCATGACCGCGCCGACACGGGTCGCATGCCACGACGCAGCGAACTTCGCCATCGTCGCGAGGCCGCCGCCAGCAATGGCAATACCACCACGGCCACCTCTTCACGTACGTCCGATGGTCGCGTCGATCCGGTGCGCCCCTCGGAAGCCCTGATGTTTGCCCTGAGCGATCTGCCGCATCGCACCCTGTCTCAGCTCAAGCGCGGCGCCATCGCCTGGCAGGCGGGCCTGGACCTCCATGGCTACGATCTGGAGCGGGCCAGAGCCGAGCTTGAAGCCTTTTTGCATGAAGCCCGCGCCAACCGCGCGCGCTGCGTGCTGATCGTTCATGGCAAGGCATGGTCGGGCGCGGCGCGCTACCCGGTCATCAAAAGTCATGTCAACGCCTGGCTGCGCGAACTGCCTGAAGTGCTTGCCTTTTGCTCGGCGCAGGACCGCGATGGCGGTACCGGCGCCGTTTATGTGCTGCTGCGCCGTACCCGGGAAGACTACGCTACGCCATAGGCCCGGAGAATCATCTCAGCCACACCGGCCACACTTTGCGGTTCGAGGTGAAGGTGATGCCCGCCTGGTATTTGATGAGTGGTCAGAGTGGTCATTTCATGGCGTACGCCTTCCCGGTCGAGATGATCCCCGACGATACCGTTGTCTGCCTTGATCAGATCAACCGGCGCACGAATGGCCAGCAGCATGTCGCGCGACTGCTCGGGCGTCAGCTTGACCTGTGACGGGCGCAGCAGACGCGGGTCGGTGCGATAGCGCATGCGCGCTTCATCCTGCACCAGGCTGCGCGCCATCAGCGGTTCGGCCGTATCGTGATCCAGCGGTGTGATGGCGCCGGCTACGCGTGCGTTGAGCGCCGCCTCGAGACTCGAATAGGACGGTGGCGGAGACAGTGGTCGACGCACGCCCAGTACCCCATTACGCAACTGGCGGGTCGACTGATCGGCCGGAGTTGTCAGCGCACCGATGCCATCGATCAGCCACAACCGTTCAATACGCTCGGGCAGAGCCGCGGCCAGTAGACAGGACACGCAGGCGCCCAGCGAGTGAGCCAACAGTGTGGCCCGCTCGATACCCAGATCATCAAGGGCATCCAGCACGTCGTGGAGATAGTCCCACAGGGCGTAATCGGTGCCTCTACCCTGCCACTGCGATTTGCCATGACCGGCAAAATCGATGGCCACGATGCGAATATCGAGCCTTTCCACCAGCAGTGGCGCCAGTCGGGTAAAGGTCGCAGCGTTGTCCAGCCAGCCATGCAGGGCAAGCCAGGTCGGCGCCCCTTTCGACAGCCCCTCCCGCTCCCATACCAGCCCGGCCAGACGATTATCGGCCAAATGGCACTCTCGCGGTCTTGCGCTCATCCTGCTCGCTCCATGATCATCAAACCGGCAACAATACGACGACCGTCCTCACGATGCACTCCCCCGGCCTCACAATCGGTTCATCAGTACTACCTGTGCCGGCAGTCCCACATGGTCCGGTTTTACAGGCCGAGCGACTCGCCGCCGGAGGCTCTGACGCGTATAATACTGCGGCCTTCACTCCCTCTACCCCGGAGCCATGAATGTCTCTGTCCTCGCGTCGTCTGCGAAACCGTCTCTTTTTCATTGTCGTACTGGCCGGACTGGTCGTCGGATTTGTAACGCTCTAGATCATTGCGACATCACTTCTTCGAAGCAACATCCTTCACATTGACCTGCCATGAACGCACCAGTCGGGACGATTCATGACAGACAAGGCCATGGCAACTGTTGCCATACGGTAGCCCTGCATGAATCCGTCAGCCCTTTTCGCTGAAACACTCAGCGTGACCTTTCCTGTCTTTGCCATGGTCCTTCTGGGCGTTGCACTCAAGCGCCTCAAATGGATCGATACCGCTTTCATCAACACCAGTTCGGCGCTGGTGTTTCGTGGCGCCATGCCCACGCTGCTCTTTTTATCGCTGGTGGATGCAGACATGTCTCAGGCGCTGATACCAGGTCTGATGATCTATCTGTCGCTGGCCACCGTGATCAGCTTTTTGCTCATCTGGTGGTGGGCTACTCAACGTGTGCCTTTCGAGGATCGTGGCGTTTATGTCCAGGCCGCCTTTCGCGGTAATGGCGGCATTATCGGGCTGGCACTGGCCAGCAGCATGTACGGCACCTTTGGCCTCTCTGCCGGCAGTGTGCTGGTGGCCACCATTATTCCGCTTTATAACGTTCTGGCCGTGATCGTGCTTGCCTGGTATCAGCCCAACGCCAAAACCAGCTGGCGCAGCATCACGCTCAAGATTTTAAAAAATCCTCTGATACTTTCAGTGGTTGCAGGATTGTCCTTTGCGGCCAGTGGCCTTGCCCTGCCAGGCTGGTTGCATACTTCAGGAGAGTATTTCGCCAACATGACGCTACCGCTGGCGCTGATCAGCATCGGCGGGAGCATGTCGGTGGCGGCAATACGAGAGGCCAGTCGAGTGGCGCTGGGTGCCAGCGTGATCAAGATGATCACAATGCCGGCCGGGGCCGTGTTCGTGGCCTGGCTGGCAGGATTTGAAGGTCGGGAACTGGTGCTGCTCTTTCTGTTTCTGGGCAGCCCTTCAGCGGCGGCCAGCTTTGTCATGGCCAGAGCCATGGGCGGCAATGCAAGACTTGCGGCCAACACGGTTGCCATCACGACCCTTGTCAGCAGCGTGACCGTGACACTGGGCATTTTCATTTTGCAGATAACCGGTGTGGCAGGCTGAACACCCACCACACCGTATGACGCCTGCAAGGTGAGAAACACCGCTAGTCGAGGGTTACGGTTGCAGGCGTCACATGGCGTACCAGTGTTGCACATCCTGCCGCCCAGACCTCTGCCTCGAGCTCGACCACATCCGCCGTACCCATGGGCAGCCGGGCGTTGGGGCTGCCATCCACCAGCTGACCGACCAGCTCGGCCACCAGCGGCATGTGGCTGACAAACAGCCAGGGTGCATCGTCCTCACGCGGGTCAACATTGTGAGTAAGCCAGTCGATCAGGGTTTCCGGCGGCGCATCCGGCGTCATGATGGGCAGGGTCATGATGTCATGCACATTCAGCGCCTGACCGATAATGCGGGCACTTTGCTGAGCACGGTCATAGGGGCTTGCCACCACCTTCAACTGATGCCTGTCTTCTCCCAGCATCGACATAAACCAGTCGGCAATGCGGGCAACTTCCTGCTGACCGGTCAAGTCCAGTGGACGGTGGGCGTCAGGCGTTCCGGAGGCGGCTTCACCATGGCGCATGATATAGATTTTCATGATGGGATATCCCTGGCTGCGGTTTGCTGCTGTGCACGCCGCGTATCCTCTCGCGGCAGCGTGAATTCAACGTCACTGCTTTGCTCACTGCGCATGAGCGCCGTGGCCATGTCACGTGGCGCAACGCCTTCAAACATGACCCGATAAAGCCCGGTGGCCAGCGGCATGTAAATGTTTTCCTCGCTGGCTCGTTTGACCACCAGTGACACCGTATTGACCCCTTCAGCCACCTGACCCAGTGCCTCGGTGGCTTCCTCCAGCGTGCGTCCCTCCCCCATCGCATAACCGACTCGGTAATTGCGAGAAAGGTTTGAAGAGCAGGTGACAATCAGATCACCAACGCCTGCCAGTCCCAGGAAGGTCATGGGGCTGGCCCCCTGCGCCACCGCAAAGCGGCTCATTTCAGCAAGCGCCCGGGTAATCAGCATGCTACGCGTGTTTTCCCCCATGCCTAGCGCCGCGGCCATCCCGACGGCAATGGCATAGATGTTCTTGAGCGCGCCGCCCATCTCTACACCATAGCGGTCGTTACTGGCATAAACACGAAAATGATCGCAGGAAAGCGCCGCCTGCACCCGCGACCGGGTCTGTTCATCATTGCTGGCGATCACGCTGGCACTCAGGTGCCCCTGGGCGATCTCGGCGGCAAGGTTGGGCCCGGAGAGTACGCCGATATGGGCACTACCGGTTTCCTGCTCAAGAATCTGGCTCATGAGAAGAAAGCTATCGGTCTCGATCCCCTTGGTCGTGCTGACCAGAATGGCATCGGCTGCAAAAAACGGGGCTGCCTGACGCACGACCTGCCGAAAGCCACCCGAGGGGATCGCGATCAATACCAGACGCGCCTGATCAAGCACCCAGGCAAGATCCGTGGAGGCGACAACGTCGGGGTGAATCCTGAATTCGGGCAGATAGCGATGGTTAATGCGATGCGTGTTGACATGATCAACCAGCGCTGAATCACGCATCCACTGTCGTACCCTGGCCCCGCCACTGGAAGCGATACTGGCCAGTGCCGTGCCAAAGCTTCCTCCCCCCAGCACGGCCACCGGCGGCACACGAATATCGTCTGTAGTGACCTGAGGCTGATGCTCGACTGCCATGGATAATCCTTGTTGATCGACGATGGGCAGGGTTCAGTGTAACGCTTGACGGGCCGTGCAGGTAACGCATGCCAGGCTCGCACGGGTAGAATGTCAAAACGTCACGGCACAGGGCCATTCGCAGGACAGCACGCCGGGGCACCTGCGCAGGCACCCAGCGACCCCCAAGGGCCCGGGATTGGAATCGATATGCGCCGATACAGCGGCCGAGGATCATGAGAGCATTGGGCCATTATTCATCATGGCAGCTTCAGGGCGCCGAGCTGTCCATGTTTCGCAAGGAACAGGAACCCGAGCATATGAAGATATTATTTGTCGAAGATGATCTATTGCTGGGCGATGGCGTAGAGACTGCGCTGCGTCGTGAGGGTCATCAGGTCACATGGCTGACCGAAGGCGAGCGCGTGCTTGAACACGTCGAAAAGGGCCAGGTAGAAGCGGTCATTCTTGATCTGGGACTGCCCGGCATGGATGGCATGGAAGTGCTGCGCCGCATTCGTGCTGCCCATGAGATTCCGGTTTTGATACTGACCGCACGTGACAGCCTGGAAGATCGCATTCAGGGGCTTGATGCCGGCGCCGATGACTACGTTTTAAAGCCCTTCGATGTCGATGAACTCCACGCCAGACTACGCGCCATCAGCCGCCGGGCAGGCGGACGAACACAGCAGAATATCCGCATTGGCCCCCTGCATATCGACCATGCCCGCCATGAAGTCAGCTGGCAGGATCGGCTGGTCAAGCTCAGCCGGCGCGAATATACCCTGCTACATGAACTGGCCCAGCATCCGGGACAGGTGTTTACTCGCCCTCACCTGGAGAAGCTGCTGTACGGCTGTAGTGACGAGATCGAATCCAACGCGCTCGAAGTACACATTCATCATCTGCGCAAAAAGCTCGACAGCCATCTGATCGTGACTCTGCGTGGCATTGGCTACCGTCTGGACGATACCATCGAATGATCTCGATTCGCCGCTACCTCATGCGAGCAGTCATGGGGCTGGTACTGCTGTGTGCCCTTTTATCGGGCCTGGCCGCATGGCTGATCACCAAACACGAACTCGAGGAGATGTTTGACGCGCAGCTCTCCCAGTTCGGGCGAATCGTGACGGGCATGATCGATATCAACATGGACTCGCAGGACTATCAGGCACTGGCAGATCGTCTGACTCAGCCGGGTCATGCCGCACGCTTTTACAGCATTGAAGGCAGTCCGAACGCCGGGCTCGTCATGGAGACGCCATCCATGAGTGCGCCACGTCGCTTTCGCCCGGAGGAGCGCATGCTATCGCTGGGTTTCTGGAACAGCGATCGCACACCACGCATGCTCAGTGCCGAATGGAATGACAAGGGGCCCTTCCCCCCACCACAAAAGACCGGCTACCGGTGGATCAGTTACGATAACGAGAAATGGCGCGTTTTCAGCCTCTACGATCAGGAACATGGCGTCTGGGTATCTACCGGGCTGCGAGATGGTTTTCAGCAGGAGTTGATCAACAAGATCCTGCTGGGCAACAGCCTTCCGTTTCTGTTGATCCTGCCCCCTCTGGGCCTGGCGCTGTGGTGGGTCATTCGACGCGGCCTGCGACCCATCAACGACCTCTCTGACGAGGTGTCAAGGCGCTATCATCAGGACCTCACGCCCATCGATCAGGAGCCGCCCCGGGAATTGACAGGGCTTCGCGATTCGCTCAACGCCTTCATTGAAAGACTGCGAATGGCACTGGATCGCGAAAGACGGTTTACCGCCGATGCCGCACATGAGCTTCGCACCCCACTGGCGGCACTCAAGATACACCTGGACAATGCCCGCGCCAGCCAACAGGATCATCAAATGTCACTGGACAAGGCGCGCCAGGGCATCGAGCGCCTGCAGCGCGTGGTTGATCAATTGTTGACGCTGGCACGTGTCGAGCGCACACCGCAGCGCCAGCTTGACCTGGTGGATCTGTACCCTATCGCTTCAGAGCTGGCAGGCGAAATGTGGCCTCTGGCCGGCCGTCGGCAACAGCAACTGGAGATGAGCGGGCTATCCCGACTTGAAGTGCGTGCCGACCCGACCGAGCTGGGTGTACTGCTGCGAAATCTTCTGGATAATGCCCTGCGCTATACCCCTAATGGCGGTACCGTGACGCTGCATCTGGATCGGGCAGACGGTCAGCCAATGATCCAAGTCATCGATGACGGCCCCGGCGTACCTGACGAATCACTTGAAAAGATCACCGAACGCTTTCATCGAGCCAACCAGCGCATGACGGGCAGTGGCCTAGGGTTGTCAATCGTCAAACAGCTGACTCAGCGCCAGAAGGCCTCTCTGGTCATCAATAACCGCCAGCCCAAGGGGCTGATCGTCACCGTGATCTGGCCAACGCGACAGGTATAAGGGCCATCACACGCATGAAAAAGTCGCCTCGAGGGGCGACTTTTTCATATGTGGCGATACGGTGAGCAGCGTCTAGGCAGGATCGTCACTGTCCTGCACGCGCATTTCTTCGATCAGCGGCGCATTGGTATTCAAAAGCGACTGAAGCGCTGCCAGATAGGCATCACCGCGAATGGAGTAGTTTTGCAACGAGGGAATCAGCGCCAGCGCATTGACGTTTTTACCCTTGTCGCGCAAGGCAGCACGGCGTGTGCGCAGGTGCTCATAAGCATTATGCGTATTGAGATTGCGCATGTAGGCTTCAATACCGTCATACACTGTCGCAAAACTCTGGTAGCCACTGCCGGTACCGATCTGCTCAAGACCACAGTTATTGCCAAAGCAACGCATGCCAAAGAGGTTATTGCCCTCGCGAGCAAATCTTGATGTGCCCCAGCCGGATTCTTCTACGGCCTGAATCAGCACCAGCTGGATGGGCACGGTATCGACCCGGGCCAGCAGGGTGGACCAGTCGACATCCTTTTCGTTTTTGCAGCTCATACCATAATCGCTGCAAAGGGAGGCAAGGCGCTGGCGCGAATCGGTTGTCCAGCGTTTTTGATCACGCATATGTGTCAGCCATACGCGATCGTTCTGGATCTCATCGTTGGCTTTCTCGATGAGCGGAATCATCAGGTTGAAAAAGGCAATCTTGCGATCACTGCCGGCCGGGTGCTCTCGCAGGTCCGGCATCTGGAAACTGGGCTTGCTGGCATCGGCGTGAGAGGGTGTAAACACGCTGAAAACTGAGAGTGCAAGCACGAGCGTCAACGTCGTTAAAGGGCGATGCGTTCGTGTCATTTGACAGGACTCGGTATCAGGACAAGACGGCAGACTAACATGGTTTACCCACCATGTCGCCATAAGCGGCGACATGAGCCTAAAATACGCCATCTTGCGTCATTATGCAGAATGAATATTTTCAGAGGGAGTCGTTGGAAAGAGGGATGACGGTCATGCGACCGTCATCCCTTCGTCCTGGAACTGATTAATGGGTCAACATGGCATTCAGGCGACGCACATAGGCAGCCGGATCATCCAGCTGGCCGCCTTCAGCAATCACGGCCTGATCAAAAAGCACGTGCGCCAGATCCGTAAAGGCCTCTCCTTCACTGCCCTCCAGTCGTGCGACCAGCGCATGATCGGGATTGAACTCGAGAATCGGCTTGACCTCGGGCACAGGCTGGCCGGCGGCCTCCATCAGACGACGCATCTGATAGCCCATTTCGTTTTCGGGCAGTACCACGCAGGCCGGTGACTCGGTCAGACGGTGCGTGACCCGTACTTCCTGAACCTGGTCTCCCAGCGCCTCGCGGAAACGCTCGGCCAGTCCTTCCTTGGCTTTTGCACTTTCCTGCTGAGCCTGCTTTTCCTCTTCGCTGTCGATATCCCCCAGATCCAGATCCCCCCGGGTAATGTCGACCAGCGACTTGCCATCAAACTCGGTGAAATGGGTCATCAGCCACTCATCGATGCGATCGGACAGCAGCAGCACCTCGATGCCCTTCTTGCGGAAGATCTCCAGATGAGGGCTGTGCCGCGCGGCATTAAAGCTGTCGGCAATGATGTAGTAGATGCCCTGCTGGCCTTCTTTCATGCGAGACACATAGTCCGCCAGCGACTGATTCTGGGCCGAGGTGTCAGTGTGAGTGCTGGCAAAGCGCAGCAGGCCACCAATCTTTTCACGATTGCTGTGGTCTTCTGCCGGGCCTTCCTTGAGCACGCCGCCAAACTGGTTCCAGAAGTTCTGATAGGCGTCGCTGTCCTTTGAAAGCTTGCTCAGCATATCGAGCGCACGCTTGGTCAGCGCGCCTTTCATTTTTTCGACCTGCGGGTCCTGCTGCAGGATTTCGCGCGAAACGTTGAGCGACAGGTCATTGGAGTCGACCACGCCCTTCACAAAGCGCAGATACAGCGGCAGGAACTGCTCGGCATCATCAATGATGAAAACACGCTGAACGTACAGCTTGAGCCCACGGGCCCCTTCACGCTGATACAGATCGAACGGGGCGCGAGACGGAACGTAGAGCAGGCTGGTGTACTCGAGCTTGCCCTCGACCTTGTTATGGCTCCATGTCAGCGGGTCGCTGAAATCATGGGCCACATGCTTGTAGAACGCCTTGTACTCGTCGTCACTGACGTCGGTACGCGGACGAACCCATAGGGCCTGAGCCTCGTTGACCGTCTCCCAGGTCACAGTAACATCGTTATCGTCCTCGCCTTCCTGAACGGTCGGCATGCGTACCGGCACTTCGATATGATCGGAATACTTGCGAACCAGCCCCTTGAGGCGATGCTCGTCGGCAAACTCAAGCGCATCTTCCTTGAGATGCAACACGATCTCGGTGCCGTGGGCGGCGCGCTCGATATCAACGATGGTGAACTCACCCTCGCCCTTCGAGCGCCACTCCACGCCCTGATCCTGCGGCGTGCCGGCCAGGCGCGTGCGAACGACGACTTCGTCGGCCACGATAAAGCCCGAGTAGAAGCCAACGCCGAACTGGCCGATCAGTCGAGCGTCCTTTTGCTGCTCGCCGGACATCTGCTTGAGAAATTCGGCCGTTCCGGAACGCGCGATCGTGCCGAGATTGGCAATCACGTCTTCGCGGTTCATGCCGATGCCGTTGTCACGAATGGTGACGGTTTTGGCATCATGATCAAACTCGATCTCAACGCGAAGCTCGGGATCACCCTCATACAGGGCATCACTTTCCAGGGCACGATAGCGCAGCTTGTCGCAGGCGTCGGCACTGTTGGAAATCAGCTCACGCAGGAAAATTTCCCGGTTGGAATACAGGGAATTGATCATCAGGTGAAGAAGTTGTTTGACTTCGGTCTGAAAACCGAGCGTCTGCTCTTGCGCACTCGTCATGGCAACATTTCTCTTCTGACAATAATCAACAGGGTGAAACACACGGCGCGACCTGCTACCTGAGCAGGCCGTGCCGTGCTGTGTGTTACCCGTTATGGGGGAAGTTACCGATTTTTCAAGAGAAACGATGTCACATTCGTGGACGCGTGATCACGCCCCTTGAGCGCCGGACGCTACGCGACGGGCCTGTCGGCGCTTTCGCGCCAGCGTCGATAATCGTCAAGCTCCTCATCAAGCTTGGCCAGAAGCCAGCCGCCAATCACAAGATCATCAAGCACGCCCCAGAATAGAAAGAAATCCGGGATCAGATCGATGGGGCTGACCACATAGATAATGGCCAGAGCCATCAGCCCCACTGCCTTTTTGGGCAGCGGCCGATAACGCCCCTTTCGCCAGTCGTTCAGCATGGGAAAGAAGGTCCGCAATGCCTTGATGATGCGCCAGTAGACGCGACCACGACCACGAATCAGACCGATGGGGTTGAGTCGACCTTTTGCCATGGATGGATACTCCGCATAAAGAATGTCGTTCAAAAAGGTCGTTGGCTGACAGGGTTCATTCAACGTAGCGAACACTGAAGATCATCTTCGACAGGATCGTTAAATTCAGCCACCTGCATTAGTCTAGGCCCCCGGGAAGCAGTATGCCTGTCCCGTGCAGGTTCATATCGATGGCTGACAGGAGTTTTCGGGTGAGGGTTAAGCATAAATTATTCAAACATTGGATGGGCATCCTGCTGACCGCGGGCATTGCCGCACCGGCGATGGCAAGCGACGAGAGCTTTCAACAGGCCTTTGAGGCTGCTCGGGCTCAACAGTGGAGCCGGATCGACCATGACGCCATTCAGGGACACGTACTGGAAGGCTATGTCGAATATCACGAGCTCAAGTCGCGCCTGCCGGGAGTGTCTCCAGCCGTCATCAATGACTATCTGCAGCGCTATCGGCATTCGGTACTGTCGGAATGGATGCGCGGTGTGGCCCAGGACACATGGGGTGCCCGTCAGCAGTTCGATAATTTTCTTGCCGTCAGTGATGACGTTCCACAGGGCACCACGCGCCAGTGCTGGTACTACCGGGCACTTCTGGACCGGGAGCCCCAGCGAGCAGCGATCGGTGGGCGTCAGCTGTGGCTGGTCGATCATTCACAGCCAACGGCCTGTGATCCCTTGTTCGAGCGCCTTCGCGCCAATGGCGCCATTGATGGTGCCGATATCTGGTCACGTCTGATGCTGTCCTGGCGTGCCGGGGAAGATGCGATGGCGCGCTACCTTCCCGATGAACTGCCTGAAAGCTGGCAGCCCCAGCGCAGCGCGTTCCAGCGTCTTCAAAATGATCCTGGACGCATTACCGAACTACCCGGACTGATCGGTCAGGACAGCCCCGGCGCGCCTTCGCTTTACAGTGCGGCCATGGCACGCCTTATCCGGCAGGATACCGCTCAGGCCCTTGCGGCCTGGCGTGAGATCAAATCCCGCGCCCCGCTGACCGATGAGCAGCGTCACGATATCGAGCACGACCTGGCTTTTTACTCGCTGGTTCGCGATATCAATGCCAACGCCGGGTGGGCCGATGCTGCCACGGCACAACTGGGAGATCAGGACCTTATTGAATTAAGAACCCGAAAGGCACTCGAGCACCGTCAGTGGGGCGAAGTGGCTGCGTGGATCGAACGCATGAAGCCAGACGAGCGTCGTGATGCTCACTGGCAATACTGGCTGGGTCGTGCACGAGAGCAGCTCGGCAACACCGATGGCGCCCACCAGGCGTGGCAGATCGCGGCCGGCCAGCGCAGTTTTTTCGGCTTTGCCGCTGCGGATCGCATCAACCAGCCCTATGCGCTTGAAAACGAGCGGATCACGATCGCCGAGAAGGACATGAAGGATGCGGCCAACCTGCCCTCGATGCGCCGCATTGCCGCGCTGTACCGCATTGGAGAGCCAGGGCTGGCACGCGCCGAATGGTATTACCTGATGCGCCATCTCCCCAAAGCGCAGCGCCCAACCCTTACACAGTATGCGCTTGGCCAGGGATGGTATGACCTGACCATCTATGCTGCCATTCGCGGCGACCACTGGGACGCACTCGACTGGCGCTTCCCGCAGGGTTATGTCGACCTGTTCCAGAAATGGGGACACCAACGCAACGTCGACCCGTGGCTTCTGATGGCGTTGGCGCGCCGCGAGAGTTCCTTTAACCCTCAGGCACAGTCACCGGTCGGCGCGCGTGGGCTGATGCAGATCATGCCAGGTACGGGACAGCATGTGAGTCAACAGCTGGGCGTGCCATGGCAGGGCGTGACCAGCCTTGAAGACCCGGAAACCAATGTCATGCTGGGCAGCGCCTATATTCGCGACATGGCCGCACGCTACAGCGGTAATCGTGTGGCAGCGGCGGCAGCCTACAATGCGGGGCCGGGTCGGGTGGACCGCTGGCTGGCCGACAGCGACGAGCCTTTTGATCTTTTTATTGAAGAGATTCCGTTTCGAGAAACGCGCGAGTACGTTCAGGCCGTGCTGACCTACCGCGCCATCTTCGAAGGGCTTGCCAGAGGCACCACTCAGGGCGTTCACATGATGACCGAGCATGAACGCAAGGCGCGCTACAACGGCGCCCTTCAGCGCTAAAGGATAAATCTGCCCAATCGGGGCCCGGGTGTCGGGCCCCCTTTGATTAAATAAAAAGCAGAAACGACAGGATTCCAGCGACGGCCACGACCAGACCGATCAGCATGATCAGACCATCACGCGCGATCATGCCCAGCGCAATCAACAACAACATGCCGGCCGGTAGCGCAGCGGCAAAGGGCAAAAGCTCCAGCGGCGCCATCGAAAGACTCAACAGCGTGATCAGTACTGCCACCACACGCCGAGCAGCATTGGTATCCATGAATGTCAGACGAGGCTTGAAAAGAGACTCAAAGCGCTCGGCCCAGGGTTTGACACGAACCACCAGACGATGAAATCGGTCGCCCTCGATGGAGACCTTTCGCAGCCGCCCTGGCAGCCAGGGATGAGCACGTCCGAACACCTGTTGAATGGCGATCAGTGCCATGAACAGGCCGCAGGCGGTCGGAATGCCCGGCACCGGGCAGACCAGCGCCAGAAGCGATGGAATGACCAGCAGCGGTCCAAACCCGCGGGATTCAAAGGTCTTTAGAATGTCATTGATACTGACATCGCTTCCCTCATGCTCGTCGTCCAGCGACGTCATCAGCTCGCTGAGTCGGGTGGTTTGTGTCATGAATATCCGTATGGCCGGGATGAGTGGGTCGGCATGTGTCAGACCTGTTTCTGTTCGGAGGATGTGTTGTCTTCAAGGCTTGATTCGGCCTCGATAAAGATTCGCTTGATCTCGCCATGTTGCTGCTTGAGGCTCTGATCAAGCTCTGCAATGACGCGTTCAAGCTGCTCGGCCGGCATGCTTCGGCTAAAGCGCACGCTCAGATTGACCAGTATGAAATCAGGCCCCATATGCATGGTCAGCACTTCGTTGACCGCCTCCACCTGCGGGTGGCGTCCAACGATGTCGCGAATATCGTCGACAACCCGACGATTGGCGCTTTCACCGATCAATAGCCCCTTGGTTTCGATGGCCAGCCATACCGCGGTACCGGCCAGAATCAGCCCGATCACCATGGAAGCCACGCCATCAAAGATCGGATTGCCAGTCACCTGACTCAACCAGACGCCGCCCAGTGCCACGACAAGCCCCAGCATGGCGGCTGAGTCCTCAAAAAGCACCATGAACAACGAGGGGTCCTTGCCACGCTGCACCGCCTCGAGATAACCCCATTTGCCCTTGGCCTTGCGAAAGCCGTGCAGGGCAAAAAGCCATGACGCTCCCTCAAATAAAATGGCCAGACCCAGCACAATGTAGTTGATCAAGGGCGATGACATGGGCTCGGGTGAGCGTACATGCACCACCCCTTCGTAAAACGAAACCCCTGCCCCGATGGCAAAAATCAAAATGGCGACCACAAAGCTCCAGAAGTAAACCTCCTTGCCGTAACCAAAGGGAAAGTCGCGATCCGGCGGCTTGCCGGCACGATGCATTCCCAGCAGAAGCAGGACCTGATTGCCGGTATCCACGACCGAGTGAATACCTTCGGAGAGCATGGCCGAACTACCCGTAAAGGCAGCTGCCACAAACTTGGTAATGGCAACGGCCAGATTGCCTGCCATGGCCGCATAAATAACGGCCTTTGATTCAGAAGCCATGCATATTCCTTGACTGGAGACTAGCGCTCGCGTTGATGCTTGATCGACAGCTGATCATTGAGCGTCCAGAAATCATAGAGCACACCCAGCAGGAAAAGACCGCCTGTCAGCAGATAAATGACGCCCGTGATCCACTTGCCCATGTACATGCGATGGATACCGAGTACGCCAAGAAACGTCAGCAGTATCCAGGTAACGGTATAACTTCTGCTGCCGCGCTGAAAACGAAGATCGGCCTGACGGTCCATGAGAGGAATTAAAAAGAGATCGACAATCCAGCCGATCAGGAAAAGACCGAAGGTAAAAAACCAGATCGTCCCCGTAATCGGCTTGCCGTAATAAAATCGGTGGGCACCGGTGAACCCGAAAAGCCACAGCAGATAACCCATCAACATGTTGTGGGTGCCCTGTGTGGCATGAGTCGGAGGTGTTGCGCTTTCGGATACGGACATGGCATTGCCTTTCGAGAAGTTTAAGACTGCACACGATATGGTGGCAGATCATCAAACAGTCAATGCCGGATGGTGCGACAGCACCCTGTCACGTACGCCGCTCCATGTTCAAAAGCCCTGAAATATCACTCGCATTTTTCATGGGTTGAAACCCCATGCGCTCATAAAGCCGACGTGCCGGGTTTTCGGCAAATACCTTGAGGCGCATCTTTCTGGCACCCAGCGCTTCCTGACGAGCGATCCAGTTGGCCAGTACCTGCGAGCCGATCCCCTGCCCTCGCCATGGTGCTGCCATATGAAGCTCGCGAAGGTGATGAATACCTTCCATTACGTCCCATGCAATCAACCCGGCCTTTCGATCATCACGCATGACAATCGCCGTCTCCAGCCGCACCCATTGATCCCTGAACAGCTGACGACTGAACACCATACGCCGCTTCTGCCAGTAGGGAGACATGGTCTCCTCTACCAGCTGCTGAGCAAAGCGCAGATCATCCGTATGGTTGCCGGGTCGCCAGTCCAGCGGCCACTGCAGCTGAGAAGTAACGGCACTCATGACACGCCAAGCTCCCGCAGCCTTTCCTTGAGATAATCGTCGGCACTATAGCGGCTGGAGAGTACTACCTCCGGACGCGGGTGCAAAAACAGCGGCAGAGACAAACGCGCTCGCCCGCGTGAAGCACCTTCCGGGTTGACCACTCGATGCGTGGTGGAGGGAAAATAGCCGCTGGATGCCTCCTGAAGCATGTCGCCCACATTGATGACCAGCTGACCAGGGTCGCAGGGCACCGGCAGCCATTGACCGTCGCGCCCCTTGACTTCAAGACCTGCTTCGTTGGAAGCCGGCAGTACGGTAATCAGATTGATGTCTTCATGAGCCCCGGCGCGAACGGCACCTTCGCTCTCGTCCCCCTCAAGGGGCGGATAGTAAAGCACACGCAAAAGTGTCTGCTGACTGTCGCGAATCATGCTGGACAGCGCTTCACTGAAACGCCCGGAAACATCTTCAGGCGTGTTGGCTTCAATCCAGCCCAGCAATGTGGTCGCCACCTCCTGCGCAATACGATAGTACTCGTCGATATCGGCCTGCAGGCTATCGGGTACGCGGGTCCCCGGGTAGATATGAAAATATTCCTTGAGATCCTTTTGCGTGTGCCCCTTTGCCGTCTCGGAAATGCTCGCTGGAAAAAAGCCGGCATGCGTTTTGGGGTCGAAACGCCACTGCTCCTTGTCCTGACTCTCAAAAAAGGCCGACCATCCGGCATAGATCCGTTCGACAAGCGCCTGGGGTACGGGATGGTTACGCACGACGCCAAAACCGGTTTCGCGCAGTGACTGTGTGAACTGTTGCGCAGCCTGTGAATCCTGATAATCGACGTTCTGAACGTTCATCAATCCTGTCTCCGATACTGATCATTCCAGTCCATAATGGCATGCACCTGAAGATTGGCAAATTACACTTGACCTTTCTCCAGAATCTGAATCATGCTGCAAAAGGTAGCTTCACGGATCAGGCGCTGGTGGATACTTCGATCATTGCCCTTCTGGAAGCCCAACGCATAAACGGGCCGCGGCTCGGTATCACTGCAAATAAAGCAAGGACATCAAAGATGGCAACCGGTACTGTCAAATGGTTTAACGACACAAAGGGATACGGCTTTATCTCTCCCGATGACGGTGGCGACGATCTCTTCGCACACTTTTCCGAGATTCAGGCTGAAGGCTTCAAGTCGCTTCAGGATGGCCAGAAGGTCTCCTTTGAAGTGACTCAGGGCAAGAAAGGCCTTCAGGCCGCCAATATCAAGGCCGTGGACTGATTAACGCATCAGCACGCTTGTCTTGCAAAAAGCCCGCGCCATGGCGCGGGCTTTTTTATACGCGATCAACGCGGCATCGAAAGGCGATCAATCAGTTATCCAGATTTCTGGATTCTTCTGCCTGGGTCATGGCACCCGATGAATCCACATTGGTCGCGGTATGAGCCGTGCCGCCTTCACGAGTACTGATGCTCTCGTCGCTTCCCTTCTCTGTGCCGTCTGACGCTTCATTCATGCCCTGCATGCTGCTCTCATCACCGACCTGCCCGTCAGCGCCCGTGTTGAGATCTTCACCTTCCATTGAATGACTGTTTTGACTGGCCTCTTTGGCCTGCTGTGCGGCTTCTTCGGATGGCTCATCCTGCCCACAGGCGCTCAGACCAAACATCATGGCGAAGGCCAGACCTGTGGCCGCGATTGCTTTCCCTTTCATGACTCTCTCCCTGATCACTTCAAATAAACGATTTCAGAACATCATTGCGTTGCATCGATATAGCCTCGAGGCAGCATTAACGTCTATCCAGGAAACATCCGGGCTGTTTCTCTATTGCTGCAGATTTTACCGATCGGCCCATGGGTTCATGGCTTTTGATACCAGGTGAGCCAAACCGGGAGATCTACTATCTATAGCTGCAACCTGACGACCATTCCGTTGTTATTTTGTCACACTCAGCTTGAATACCAGTCAGTCAGCAAGCAGCTATCGCTGACCCCGGTCACGCTCATGGGAGGGACGACTATCGTCCTTCATAAATGAGCTGACATTCATCAGGAAGGATAACCGACAGCGCACCCGGGCAAACCTCTATTGTTGCCTGGGTGAACTCATGAAATTCGCCATCAAGGTTGATGGGCAATGGGGTTTCGCTTTGAAAGTCCATGGATGTCAGTTGGTGATAGCGCACAAGCTCTCCGTTGGTCGGCAACTCCCGCAACTCCTGAATGGCGTTACCCACTCGGCTCAAGGAGAAGGATTCAACGGTCAGCACATCCAGCAGGCCATCGTTGAGCAGCGCACGCGGCGCCAGCTCCTGCCCGCCCCCGGCCTGCCGGCCGTTGCCGATCGCCAGCACGATCAGATCACGTTCATAGTTGCCGTCGCGGGTCTGCAGATGACACCGAAAGGGCTCGAAACGCCAGGCCTGCATCACACCCACCAGCGAATAGGCACCGCCTCCCAGCAGCTTTTTAAGGGCGGGAGGGGTATCACTGGTGACCTTGGCGCCAAAGCCACCTGAGGCCATGTTCAAAAAATAAAGATCGTTGATGCGCCCGACATCAATGGCACGCTTATTCCCGTGCACCGCCAGAGAAAGCGCATCAAGCGGTGGATTGGGAATGCCGGTGGCAGTCGCAAAGTCGTTTGCTGTTCCCATGGGAATAATGCCGAGTGCCGGGCGTTTCGAGGATTCGATGCCCATCAATGCATTGGTCGCCTCATGAATCGTTCCATCACCGCCGGCGACAATAATGCGATCAAGATGCTGATCCACTGCCTCGTCGAGAAAGCGAGCAATGTCGCCATGCTCCCAGGTCACCCGAACCGAAAGATTCACGCCCTCATTTCGAATGCGATCCACTGCTTCACGCAGCTCAGGATTCCCGACCCCCTTGCCATTCACAATCAGCCAGAAATTCAATCTCGCACTCCTGTTTTATCGAATTGAGAGACGTCAGTGCCATGACGCAGTAAAGGCTATCCTAGCAGGCACACGCCATGGTGACGTATACATCAGGTTATGACCCCATGGTGATCGCATCACTGGACACACCATGGCCCATGCAGACATGACTTCTCACGCTAAAAGGCAGTAAACCGTGAGTGCTACCCTGAGCCTTCATGCATCTCGGCTTCTACCTCCTGGTGTTTCTCCACTAATCGGCACACAGGTTCGAACCGTTCTGCCGATAAAGGTATACTCCGCTGCTTTTATCATTTGCACGCACGATGGGATTTCGATCGCAACGGCCTGATATCGAAGGCTAGAGGCGTGCTACATTCGCCCGTGCTGTGGCCGACGTCACCGGTCGGGTGCCACTTCCGGAGCATGCCGCAAAGCTTTCGGGGCATACGAAGCTATCGTGAATGTCATGATATTAAGCAGCAGATCAGAATATTGGCAGCCCTGACCTACCTTTTAATTCCTTTAAATTATAAAAGCATTATAATTTATACCT
Organism: Kushneria konosiri; assembly: GCF_002155145.1. Lineage (NCBI taxonomy): Bacteria > Pseudomonadati > Pseudomonadota > Gammaproteobacteria > Oceanospirillales > Halomonadaceae > Kushneria > Kushneria konosiri. Next base: position 2,866,023 of record NZ_CP021323.1, on the reverse strand, counting down.
TTTAATTCATTGGGGAGGTCGCTAGCATTCGCCTTCCTCCCACGGGGACAGATGAGGATATCCACGATGTCACAAGGCCCCCTGCTCGACACCAACAGTCCTCTGAATGGCGACCAGGCCCAGCGTCTCAATGACGTACTGGGCGGCATGGATCGCGATCAGATGACCTGGCTGAGTGGGTATCTCGCCGGACTCAATGCGTCCGGCGGCCAGCTGAGCGCTGCGTCACCTGCAGGTGCACCACAGACCGCCTCCGCACTACCCGAAATTACCGTTTTGTATGGCAGCCAGACCGGCAACGCCGAAGGCGTGGCCGAGCAGGCGCGTGATCGCGCCAAGGCACAAGGCTTTAATGTTCGCCTGCTCGACATGGCGGACGCCACCAAAAAGGATCTCAAGGATCCGACCAATCTTGTGGTTGTGGTCAGCACCCAGGGTGAAGGCGATCCGCCGGATACCGCCATCGGTTTTTACGAGCTGATCAATGGCCGCAAGGCACCCAAACTTGACGGTCATCGCTTTGCGGTGCTGGGTCTGGGTGATTCAAGCTATGACCAGTTCTGCCAGATGGGCAAGGAATTTGACGCCCGACTGGCAGAGCTGGGCGCTGAGCGGATCAACGATCGCATTGATTGCGACGTTGACTATGAAGAGCCTGCTGAGACCTGGATTGACTCCGTACTTGCGCGCTACGCAGAACTCTCGGGGGCAACCACGGCAGCCGCTGACCAGAGCTCTTCTGCCGCCTCGGCTGGTGAAAGCCAGTGGTCGAAGAAAAACCCCTTCTATGCCGAGATTCTCGACACGGTGGTGCTCAACGATGACGGTTCGAGCAAGGAAACCCGTCACATCGAGCTGTCGCTGGAAGATTCAGGTCTCGTCTATGAGCCAGGGGATGCGCTGGGCGTCGTACCACAAAACGATCCGGCCTATGTCGATGAACTGCTCGAGAAGCTCAGAATCAGTCACGACACCGAACTGGACACCGGTAGCAAGGTACGCGATGCCCTGCTGGCCGAGTTCGAAGTCACTACCCTGACCCGTCCGTTTCTCGAAAAATGGGCAGAGCTCAGCGATAACGCCGAGCTGCGTCGCATTCTGAGCGATGAAGCCCGTGAAGAGTTCAAGGCGTGGGTCTACGGCCGCCACATCATTGATGTCATCGAACAGTTCCCGGTCGATAATCTGGATGCCGCCACCTTTACACAGGCGCTGCGCAAACTTCCGCCGCGACTCTACTCCATCGCCTCAAGCTACAATGCCGAACCCGATGAAGTGCATTTGACCGTCGGTGTTGTACGTTATGAAGCGCATGGTCGTGCCCGTAACGGCGTGACGACCGGCTACCTGTCCGATCATGTTGAACCCGGTGACAAGATTCCGATCTACGTCGATCGCAACAAGAACTTCAAGCTGCCGCACGACAACAACACGCCGATTATCATGGTTGGTCCGGGCACGGGTGTGGCACCCTTCCGCGCCTTCATGCAGGAGCGTGATGATGCCGGCGCTGAAGGCGACAACTGGCTTTTCTTTGGCGACCAGCATTTTCATACCGACTTCCTGTATCAGGCAGAATGGCTGAACTGGCGAGAGAAAGGCCTGCTGACCCGTCTGGACGTGGCCTTTTCACGCGACCAGGCCGAAAAGGTCTATGTGCAGGATCGCATGCGGGAAAAAGGGGCTGAACTCTACGCCTGGCTTGAGCGTGGCGCCCATTTTTATGTCTGTGGCGATGGCGAGCGCATGGCAGCCGATGTCCATCAGGCGCTGCTGGATATTGCGCGTGAGCACGGTGGTCTTGATGAGGACGCCGCCGCTCAGTACATCCGCGATCTTCAGCAGTCCAAACGCTACCAGCGGGACGTATACTGAAAATGACCGATATTATTGCCAAACTCCGTGATGAATCGCTTGGTGACTACGCCGCCAACGAAAGCCTGAAGGTCAACAGCGACTATCTCCGTGGCCGGTTGATGGAAGACATGGCTGACAACGCCACCGGCGCTGTCAGCCCTGACGATACCCAGCTGACCAAGTTCCATGGCTTTTACATGCAGGACGATCGCGACGTTCGTGATCAGCGCCGCAAGAAAAAGCTGGAACCGCTTTACTCCTTTATGGTGCGTCTTCGCATTGCCGGCGGCCGCATGAGCAGTCAGCAGTGGCTGACGCTGGATGAGGTGGCTCGCAACTATGCCAATGGCACGCTGCGCATCACGACACGCCAGACCTTTCAGTACCATGGCGTGTTCAAGAGTAACCTGCGCGCGCACCTGAAAACCGTCAACGACGCCATGATCGACACCATCGCCGCCTGCGGCGACGTCAATCGTAACGTGACCTCAACGGCCAACCCTCACCGCTCCGCGATTCACCGACAGGTCTATGATCTTGCTGCCGAGATCAGCAATCATCTGCTACCGCGCACGCGTGCCTATCACGAGATCTTTCTCGGTGAGGAGCGTGTCGCCGGCGGTCCGGAAGAGGTCACCGAGCCGCTTTATACGCAGCACTATCTGCCGCGCAAGTTCAAGATAGGCCTGGCAATTCCGCCGGACAATGAAACCGACGTGCTGACCAATGACCTGGCCTTTATTGCCATCGTTGAAAACGGTGAGCTCAAGGGTTTCAACGTGGCAGTCGGTGGCGGCATGGGATCCACCCATGGTGAGCCGGACACCTATCCGCGTCGTGGCTCGATTATCGGTTATTGCGATGTCGACCAGACCGTTGATGTTGCCGAAAAGGTCATGCTTGTACAGCGCGACAACGGTGATCGCAAAAACCGCAAGCATGCCCGCCTCAAGTACACCGTGGATACCATGGGTACCGAAGGCTTCAGAGCCGAGCTCGAGAAGTATCTCGGTTACGCGCTGGGTGAAGAGCGTGCGTTCGAATTTACCACTACCGGCGATATTCTCGGCTGGTACCAGGGTGAAGATGGCCAGTGGCACTTCGGGCTTTTCGTCGAGAACGGTCGTATCCGCGACTACGCCGATGACAACCCCATCCACGCTGGCATGCAGATCATGAGCGGTATGCGCGAAATCGCCAGAATCCATGACGGCGATATCGTACTGAGCTGCAACCAGAACCTGATCATCACCAACGTGAAGCCTGAACTTCGCGAGCAGATCGACAGCATCATTGATCGCTATCGAATGCTCAAGGATGTCAGCCCCCTTCGTCAGCACTCGATTGCCTGTGTGGCCTTCCCCACCTGTGGTCTGGCCATGGCGGAAAGCGAGCGTTATCTGCCCACGCTGCTCGACAAGTTCGATGCCATCATGAAGGACGCGGGGCTTGAAAACGATCCGATCATTGTACGCATGACCGGCTGCCCCAATGGTTGTGGTCGCCCTTTCATGGCTGAGATCGGCTTCGTCGGCAAGGCCATCGGCCGCTATAACCTTTATCTGGGTGGGGATTTCACCGGCACCCGGCTCAACAAGATGTATCGTGAAAACATCGACGAGAAAACCATTCTCGAAGAGCTGACGCCGATGATCCATCGCTACGCCAAAGAGCGTGAGACTGGCGAGTGCTTCGGCGACTTTGTGGTTCGTGTCGGTATTATCAAGGCGACCGAGAACGGGCTGGACTTCCATACGGCCTGATCATCGTCCTGAAAGACCCTAAGGGCCCGGCATCTGCCGGGCCTTTTTTATGGTTGCCATGTTCTTGCCATCCTTTAATCCCGAACATTCATGCCAGCCGTTCTGCCATAAAAAAGGCCCTGCCAGTGGCAGGGCCTTTCAGGATCAGACTGTTTTACTCGCAGACGAACCGGGGTGCGCTTCTAGATAAAGCGCGGCGGTGGATCATCGGCATAGGCTTCATCGATCCAGGCAGGATACTGATGGCTGCGGTCCCAGACCTGATAGTGCAGTCTGGACAGCATGATCGGATCATCCAATACCAGCAGCTTTTCCTTGTTGGGCATCTTGTCCGGACCGCCGACCAGCGCCTGGCGTACCATCGCCTGACGCTGCGACTCGATCGCCTCGGACTTGTTGTGACGTGCCACACCCATGGCACAACCCAGCGCATTATCGATGGGATCGACCACCGTTTGCACAAAGGTCGGTGCCGGAGGCTGATGACGCGAGTTACGCACAAATCGCCAGGTCGCTCGCAGTTCACGCGGCGGATTCGACTCTTCGGGGATCAGGAACATGCGGCCCCTGAAGGCAGCACGACCCAACCCGACCTTGCTGGTAATGACCGAGACCGGAATTGACAGCATCAGCGCCCCAACGATCGGCCAGAGCCAGAGCAGAAACAGCGGGTCCAGCCACAAAACGAACAGCGTCCAGATAATGCCGAACACGGTTTGCCCGCCGTGACGCATGAAGGCGTCCTTCCAGGTCGTCTCACTGAAATCGCGTTGCGGCGACTTCCACTTGACCTCGATGCCCATCAGGGCCGCCAGTACAAAGCGGGTATGGAACAGCATGCGTACCGGCGCCAACAGCATCGAGATCAGTGACTCGATCACCATCGACAGCCCCAGACGTATGGCGCCACCGTAATAGCGTGGCCCCTTGGCCCAGATCACGATCACGCTCAGGATCTTGGGCAAAAACAACAGGGTCAGCGTGGTGGAAAAGAGTGCTACCGCCCTGCCCGGATGCCACTCTGGCCAGCGCGGGAAAAGCTGCATGGGCTCGGTGAAATACTCGGGCGTGGTCAGGGTATGCACGGCCAGAAGCGCCGTGGACAGCATCAAAAACAGGAACCACAGCGGCGCCGACAGATACGACATGACACCGGTCAGAAAGACCGCACGGTGAACCGGGTGCATACCACGCACCAGAAACAGGCGGAAGTTCATGATGTTGCCCTGACACCAACGCCGATCGCGTTGTAGCTCATCGATCAGGTTGGGCGGCATTTCTTCATAGCTTCCCGGCATGTCATAGGCGATCCAGACTCCCCAGCCGGCACGACGCATCAGCGCGGCTTCGACAAAGTCATGGGAGAGGATTTCACCCGACAGGGCACCCTTGCCCGGCAGCGGGGCCAGCGAGCAGTAATACATGAAAGGCTCAACACGAATGATCGCATTATGCCCCCAGTAGTGAGATTCTCCCAACTGCCAGAAGTGCAGGCCTGCCGTGAAAAGCGGTCCATACACCCTTGTGGCAAACTGCTGAAGACGGGCATAGAGATTGTTACTGCCTGCTGCCAACGGCGCCGATTGAATAATACCGGCATCCGGATTGGCTTCCATCAGCTGTACCAGTCGGGTCAGACAGCGACCGCTCATGACACTATCGGCGTCCATGACCAGCATGTAGCGATAGTTGGCACCAAAGCGACGGCAGAAGTCATCGATATTGCCGCTCTTTTTCTTGACCCTTCGAGAGCGGCGGCGATAGAAGATTCGACCGAACCCACCCACTTCGCGGCACAGCCTCAACCATGCATGGTTTTCCGCCACACAGGTGTCGGGATCATAGCTGTCACTGAGCACGTGAAAATCGAAATGCTCGATGTTGCCACTACGCTGAACGGACTCATAGGTGGCCTTGAGACCGGCAAAGACGCGGTTGACGTCTTCGTTGCAGATCGGCATGACGATGGCGGTTCTGGCCGAAGGATCGATCGGCTCATCCCCGGCACTGGTCGCCGAGATGCTGTATTTATCCCGGCCTTTTAAAAGCTGAAAGAAGCCCATCAGCGCCGTCCAGAAACCAGCCGACACCCAGCAAAACAGCAACGCAAAGAGCACAAGTTCCAGCACTTCAAGCAGCTGTGCGCCCTGGTAAGGCAAAACGGTACTCATGTACCAGACCGCCACTGCGCTTTGCACCATGACCAGCAGCAACAGCGTCCAGCGGCGCATGGTACCCACCATCTTCCAGCGCGGCGCAGTAGGCGCTTCAGGGGCCTGGGTCTTGCGAACCCGCGGTTTTAAATTACCGCGGCGCAGGTGATAGCCCTTTTTTAGCCGCTTGATCGGACTGGTGGTCCAGGGGTGTGGTGCAATCGAGGTACGATTGATGGGCGGCATGGTCTTGAGACACACGCGCCCTACCTTGTCGGTCCCAAGCACTTCGGGCGGCGCCAGAGGGGCCGTCCCATAGGCCAGCTCCAGGCGCCTCAGAACAGAGGCGCTGGCCGGGTCGTCCTGCTGGAGGCTTTGCTTGCCGACGTCTTCGTGAACCTTGAACAGCGGCGTATCCTGAGAAGCCAGCTCCAGCAGCTCTCGTCGATTACCCAGGTCCCGGGTCCCGAGCGCCAGGCGCTCAAGATAGGCCCGGGCCGGGCTTGAATAGGCATCATCACTCATTGGCAGGCAGCACGTAGTTCCAGGTTTCCGTCAGACGCGAGTCACCATTTTTCAGGAAGGCCTTCATGTTGACCGGCTTCGAGGTGTCGTTGGCCTTGACGCTCAGCTTCAGGCGGTAGCCACCCATGGCAGGATTGCGGACCACGTCACTACGTACAACCTGGCCGTTATCGCCAAGATTGACGTCTGCCTGAACATTGTCATTGCTGCCCGGCGACTTGAGATTCGGACCCACGAAATCGATCACATACATCGTGCTGTCATCGCTTTTGCGCACCAGGTTGTCCTGAACCGTTTCACCGCGAGCACGACGAGTCTGGGCGACCCAGCCCAGATCAGGCGTATGATAGCGCGCCTCATTGAGCGTCCAGTTGATGGTGTAATTGAAATCCAGCGGCTGGTTGGTCGGCAATTCCTGCGTCGGGCGCCAGAAGCTGACAATGTTGTCGTTGGTTTCATCCGGCGTTGGAATCTGGACAAGTTCTACCTGTCCGTCGCCCCAGGTGTTTTGCGGCTCGATCCACGCACTCGGGCGCAGGTCGTAACGATTTTCGATGTCCTGATAGTCACCGAAATCATGGTCACGCTGCAAAAGCCCCATACCGCGCGGATTGTTGGCCGGGAAAGTGTCCACGGAAAGACGCTTGGGGTTGGACAGCGGACGCCACAGCCATTGCCCGTCACCTGTGGCCAGCAGCAGGCCATTGGAGTCATGAATGGCAGGACGATAATTGCTGCTGCTGGACGGCTGTTCAGGACCGAACAGGTACATGCTGGTCAGCGGCGCTATGCCCAGCTTGGTGACCTGACGACGCAGGAAAAGACGAGACTGCACATCAACGACACTGTCCTGCCCCGGGCGCAGAATAAAGCGATAGGCACCGGTCGCGCTGGGCGAATCCAGCAGCGCATAGATGGTCAGATAGCGATCATCTCCCTGGGGTTTAACCACCCAGAACTCCTTGAACCGCGGAAACTCTTCTCCTGAATTGAGCCCGGTATCGATGGCAAGGCCACGGCTTGAAAGACCATAGCGCTGGTTCTGACCTGCGACACGAAAATAGCTGGCGCCCAGAAAGACCATCGATTCGCTTTTCTTATCGGGACTGTCGCCGTAGTTGATCTTGAAACCGGCAAAACCAAGGTCCTTGAACTTTGATCTGTCAACATCAAGGTTGCCGTATTTGAAATTATCCGGAGAGAATTTCAATTCCTGTACGTCATCACCGTTGACCTCATTGATGGTCACCGGCGTGTTGTAGTGCATGCCTTCGTGAAAAAACCCCAGATCAAATCTCAGGTTGTCGCTGCGCCAGTGAGATTGAGCAGGCTTGTATTGAATCTGTTGATATTGCTGAAAGTTCAATCCGGCAAGGGATTCCGGGAGATTGCCTTGAGGCGCAGTGTATCCACGCTGTGCAAGCTCCTGAGCCTCCTGGCTGACATCATTGAAGTCAAATGCAAGTACGGCCTGAGCGGAAAACAGGGAAGCCACTCCGAAAGCCAGCAAGGCACTTTTTTTCAGGGTAGCGTAAGCCGCGAAACTACCGGAGGTTTTCAGATAAGACGTCACAGCAACATTCCTCATAAGCATCCTTGAAGTGCCCTGGTATTTAAAAAAGGTATGGTTCATACCATCACTGCCATGCAGGAAAATGCTCAGGGCAGCCATACACGGCAGCGTATGCATTGTTGAATTCAGCAGGCCTGTTTACCACGACCCTGCACCTTTATACCAGCAGCTCAGGCGCAGCATTCTACGTCACTTTTGTACGCACGATACGTCCCAAAGTGCCGCAGCGACCCAGGATATGTCATGCATTGGATGTGCATACGTGCGCCATTCTAGCGTTGGCAGGGCTTTTTCTCAGTAGTCATAATGAAACGCTGTCTTTTTTTACCACCCGGTGACACGTCGATAACAGATTTAACCGGTCATGCGAGCACCCGGTGCCGATGGCATACCATCAATGCCGTCAACAAAAGCCCCCCCGCGCCCAGAATGCCGGTCAGCGCCAGTATCCACTGAGGCGATAGCGGCAACCATGTCAGTAGTGAGGCCATCAGCGCACCACCGCCCATCTGACAACATCCCGCCAGCGATGAAGCAAGCCCTGCTCTATCTGCATAGGGCTCAAGTGCCAGACTCAATGCAGCCCCCAGCGTTAATGAAAAGCCGGTCACCATGACGGCATTGGGCAGCATGAAGGACGCCACGCCCGAACCGAAAGCACTATAAAACAAGGCATGACAGAAGCCACCAATGACCATGACAACGAGCCCTGCCTGAATGGCGCGATGCTGCCCCAGAGACGAGATCAGCCGTGGGGCGAGAAAATAAGCCACTACGTTAATGGCCGCGATGGTGCCAAACCAGCCGCCAAAAGCCAGCTCGCTCAAGCCGGCCTGGTCGATCAGAAGTATTGGCGATGTCGTGACATAGACAAGAATGACGGTCATGCCGGTCATGGCGATCAGAACATGAAAGACAAACTGGCCATCACTCAGAATGGCAGCCACATCACGTCCATAATGAGAAAGGCGGCTTTTATGTTCTCTGACCGGTCGGGTCTCTTCCAGCCCCCACAGACAAAACATCGCAACCGCCAGCGCGAAGACCGTCATGAAAACAAAACTGACACGCCAGTGCCAGAAAGCGGCCAACAGGCTTCCCAGCAGGGGGGCCAGTGCCGGCACCACACAGACGGCTGCATTCAAAAAGCTATAGATGCCCGCTCGCCGCTCCCCCTCAAAACGATCTCTCACGCAGGAAAACGCCACGACGGTGGCCAGTGACGCGCCCAGCCCCTGAAGCAGGCGTCCGACGTAAAACAGCATGACCTGGTCGGCCATCAAGCACATCGCCGCAGCCAGGCCATACACAAACGCCCCGACAATCGCCATGGGCCGTCGTCCGAGACTGTCTACCAGCGGACCGGCCACCAGCTGACCAACCCCCATGCTGATCAGATATAGCGTAATGGACCACTTGATACTGGCGGTATCCAGGGCAAAGTCCTGCGCGACCATGGGCAGGGAAGGTAAAAAGATATCGACGCCCAGCGGAGTAAGCACGATCAGCGCCATCATCATGGCAATCAGGCGTCGATTGCCGGAGGAAATGCCCATTATCAGACTCTTTTACAAGAAGAAAAGGCACTGTACAGACTACGCTGGAGTCGGCCAACACCTGCTATCAGTTTGAAAGCGGTCCGGCTACGCTAAGCCTATGGACCCTCGCCACAACAAGAAGGCGCGTATCGCTATGAGCCAAGAAGAAAAACAGCACGCAGAAGATGATTTTGAAGGCGGACTGGATGCAGAAGTCTCGGAGCAGGAACCACAGGAGGCCCCTTCAGGAAGCGTTTCTGACCAACACGCCAATGGTGAGGAAGAGAAAGCTCAGGAGCTGCCTTCTCAGGCGGCCGCGGTTCACCAGCGACTTCGCAAGGATGGACAAAAGGAACTGGCCCGCGATTCGATGGCGCTTTTATGGTCCGCCATCGCCGCCGGCATTTCCATGAGTTTTTCCATGGTGGCGCGCGGTCTTATGCATGCGCAACTGCCGGACACGGGCGCAGGTTTCATGATCGAGTGTCTGGGGTACACGATCGGCTTTATTGTCGTGATTCTGGCTCGCCAGCAGCTGTTTACGGAAAATACCGTGACGGCCGTCCTGCCGGTCATGAGCCATCCCACGATGGCCAATTTTGGCGCCCTGGGCAGACTGTGGGGTGTGGTCCTGATCGGCAATATGGTGGGCGCTGCCCTGTCAGCCATCACCTTTTTGAAAATGCCGATGTTCGATCCGTCGACACATGAGGCCTTTATCACGCTGGGCCATCATCTCATGGAAAAGTCACCATTCGAGATGTTTTCGAGCGCCATTCTGGCCGGCTGGATGATTGCCACTCTGGTATGGCTGATACCGGCGGCTGATCAGGCCAAGGTCTGGATCATTCTGATCATTACCTACGTCATGGCCATTGGCGGCTTTGCGCATATTGTCGTGGGTGCCAGTGAAATGTTTTACATGGTGTTTTCAGGCAATGCCGACTGGAGCGATTTCCTTTTCCGCTTTGCCCTTCCGACGCTTGCCGGCAATGTGGTCGGTGGCACGTTTATCTTTTCCTTGATCAGCCATGCGCAGATCCGCGGCGATCTGGAAGCCCAGAAGGAGTGCAAACAGGGGTTGATTCAACGACGTCATGGCGCTGACAAGGCAACACGACATGGGAAGGGCACGTCGTCGTACAAACGTGACAAAGCGTGATGAGGCCGACAGTGCTGCAAGTCATGACCATGGGGATGATCGGGGCAGTCCTTTGGGGCTGCCAGTCGGCACCCTCCACCCCGCCACCGTTTTATCAGGATGACATCCTGACACTGACGAACAGTGATCTGGTCAGGGTGGATCGCTTTGATGGCTCCGGATTTGATGATCCCGGCTGGAGCAGCCTGAGCACCAACCCCGGGGCCGGTCAGAGACCGGTGCTTTTAAAACTGCCAGACTCCGATGACATCAGAAGCGGCTGGTGGCTGCTGGGGCGCAGCCACAACCCCGAAATCGTGGCACATTGCACCCATCCCGAGCGCGCCGGTCAGACACTGACCGGTACACCCACCATGATCGATGGTCATCCCTTTACACGTTTTGAAATCAGCGATGCCGGCATGAGCCACTATCGACAGGTCAGAGCCTGGCGCGGCGTCACGGGTGGTAGCTGTCTGTCCATCGAACATATTGTCCAGGGCGTCCGTGGTGACGTGTTCGATCCACCGCGCACTCCTGCGTTCACGATCGACGCTGCCATGGCAAGACTGGAAGACGTTAATGACGCACTGGCATTTGACAACACACCGTGAGGGCCGGCATGCCTGACATGGAGCTCTGTCCCGGCGGCTGTCATAATGGTGTATTTAGGCTCTGGGATCGATCGCGACATGCATTATATTGGAGCACACGTCAGCGCCGCCGGCGGCGTTGACCAGGCGATCAAACGCGCCGTGGACATTGGGGCCAATGCCTTTGCGCTGTTTACCAAAAATCAGCGTCAGTGGAAGGCCAAACCGCTCGACGACAACGTCATCGAGGCGTTCAAAAAGGCCTGCCACCATCATGGTTTTACACCCGCGCAGATTCTTCCTCATGACAGTTACCTGATCAATCAGGGTCATCCGGAAGCCGAAGGGCTGGCCAAATCGCGCGCGGCCTTTCTCGATGAGATGCAGCGCTGCGAGCAGCTTGGACTGACCCTTCTCAATTTTCACCCGGGCAGCCATCTGCGAAAGATCAGCGAAAGTGAATGTCTAAAGATCATTGCCGAGTCCATCAATGAGGCTCTGGCGCAAACCCGTGGGGTAACTGCTGTCATCGAAAATACGGCCGGTCAGGGCAGCAATCTGGGCTATCGTTTCGAACAGCTTGCAGAAATCATCGAGCAGGTGGATGACAAATCACGCGTCGGTGTCTGTATCGATACCTGCCATGCCTTCGCCGGTGGCTACGACCTGCGCACAGAAGCGTCTACCCGGGCAGTTCTGGATGAACTGGAATCAGTAGTCGGCCTTGAGTATTTGTGTGGCATGCATCTCAATGATGCCAAAAGCACGCTGGGCAGCCGCGTGGATCGCCATCACAGTCTGGGCCAGGGCAATATCGGCAGTGATGCCTTCAAGGCCATCATGCAGGACCCTCGGATTGGTGATATTCCCATGATTCTGGAAACCATCGAGCCTGCCATATGGGATCAGGAAATCGCCTGGCTGCGCGCGCAGGCCGGTACCCCTGGCAACTGACGCACTCTCATCTTTAGCGGAAACTTCACCATGCAGTCAGACGGTTTTTTCAGCTGGGTCGGCGAAACGCTGGGCAACATCATTCGTGCCATTGTGGAATTTCTGGCCTCCATTTTCGCCAACCTTTTTGGCGCCATGGGCGGTTTCATCGATGGGCTCACCAGTTCACTGGGTATCAGCCCCTCCCTGTTCAGCCTGGTGATTCTGGTCATTGGCCTTTTGCTGCTGGTCAATGGTGTACGCGCCATACTGCGCGGCGGCATCATTGGCGGCCTGATCTGGCTGGTGCTGGGGCTTCTGGTCCTGTCGTGGCTAATTCCCTGACCCGACACCGGCCGCCTCATCACCCTCCTTCCTGCCTGATGGACACAAGGCCATGGCATCGATTGATCCGTCATGGCCGGGCTCAAGCCAGCGCTCACATGGCCGATAAGAACTTCCTGATCAACCATGGCACAGACCCACAAGAGCTGCGTCATCAAGGGAAGGAAATTCATGTCGTTAAGGATCTGGGGCGCCATCTGCCTGGCGGTCACGCTGAGTGGCTGTTTTAAAGTCAATACGTCCCAGGCCCCCATGGCGACCACCTGGGAGATGAGCGAGCAGCAGCGCATGCAGGCCGCCCATCACTGGGACGTACTGGCCCGCAACGAAGCCCGCGGCATCATGGCCAACCAGCGCCTTCGCAGCCGGCCTCTCTATGTCTTCTCGCCACAGCCGTCGACGCCTTTTGAGCGCGGCTATCATTCGCTGCTTGAAAGCCAGCTGGTTCAGCAGGGCGCGCTGGTCAGCACCCAGCCCGAAGGTTCCGTGATCATCAACCCGATGGTTCAGGTCGTCACGCACAGCGACCGTGGCAGTATCCGTCCACCGCCGGGCGCCCTTACCTTCCTCGCTGCAGGCGTTGCATGGGCATTTCAGCCCCTCAACCATTGGTCCGAGCCGGCTCTGGCACTGATCCCGGGCGCCGCACTGCTTGATGTTTTTGGCGGTAACATCACCAAGGTGGGCAATACCGAAGTCATCATTACCACTCGCGCAAGCGAGTTCGACACGCTGTTATATTCGTCTTCCAACATTTATTACATCAATGATGGTGACAGCAATCATTACGAAAGCCGAAGCGGGCTGAGGGTTTCATCGCAATGGTAAGCCAACGATTTTCTCGCCTGCCTTTAACGGTGGCACTGCTGCTCTGCATGCTGGTGACGGGCTGCTCCTCCCTGCCGGGATACAATACCGTGCCCGAGCGCCCCACTCTGCTTTCCCGGGTTGATACGGCTGCCGAGCAGCTGGTCAGGAATGCTCATGGTCGTCTGTCGCCCAGTGACACCATCATTGCGACCACCTTTGTCGACGTGGATCAGCTTGGTCGCTCCTCCACGCTCGGCCGGACGCTGACCGAAACCATGATGTCCAAACTGGTCGAACAGGGCCTCAATGTTATCGAGGTGAAGCTGCGTGACAGTCTTTATATCGAGGAGTACACCGGCGAGTTGATCCTGTCTCGTAACGTGCAGCGACTGGGCAACAACTATAATGCCAGCGCCGTTTTGCTGGGCACCTATGCCGTCGCGCGAGGCGAGGTGTTTGTTAATGCCCGGATCGTTCGTCTGGCTGACCAGCTGGTGCTTGGCGCCAGCAGCTTTCGAGTGCCCATGGACGTGGATATCCAGACCCTGCTGCTGTCACCCTATTAGGATTGATACCAGACAGAACGCCATAAGGCCTGCTGCCGGGATGGCAGCAGGCCTTTTTAATGGCGACAGGTCAACAGGGATCAGACGCTGTCAGCCATCGCTGTCAGACCATCCCGTGCACCGGTCGTTTCATTGCACAGATTGATACCCGAGATGATCGCCTTGAGTGAGGCGCTGACGGTATCGCTGTCCTCGGCCACGGCGCAGATTCGCTGGCCATCCACATTCAACTGCACAAAGGCGATGGCATTGGCCTCGCTGTCTTCGCCCAGCGAATGCTCGTTATAATCGAGAATGCCCACCTGCTGGCCACTGTGACGCTGCCACGCGTTCATGAAGGCCGACATCGCACCGTTGCCGCTACCTTCCAGCGCCAGACGCTCGCCACCCTGCTCAAGCGTAATGGACAGCCCTTCTTCACTGGCGCGCGACAGGCGATAATCCACGAGAGAGAGCGGCCCTTCACGCATGAAGGTATTAAACAGCAGCCGACGGATGGACTCGCTGGAAAGCTCGCCGCTCAAGCGCTCGCTTTCCTTTTGCACATGAGGCGCCAGCGCCAGCATCATCCAGCGCGGCAGACTGATGCCATAGTCGCGTTCAAGCAAAAAGGCCATACCGCCCTTGCCGGACTGACTGTTAACGCGAATCACTGCCTGATAATCGCGACCGATATCGCGCGGGTCGATCGGCAGATAGGCCACCTGCCAGGGCTCGTCGTCGCCCTGCTTTTTGAGCGATTTACGAATGGCATCCTGGTGGCTGCCGGAGAAGGCAGTATAGACCATCTCCCCCACCCACGGATGGCGTGGATGCATGGTGATGCCGGTACACTCGGTCACGACCTGAATGATTTCGTCAGGGCGCGACAGGTCAAGCTCGGGATCGATGCCCTGACTGTAGAGATTCATCGCCAGCGTGACGATATCCATGTTGCCGGTGCGTTCGCCGTTGCCCAGCAGCGTGCCCTCGACACGTTCGGCGCCGGCCAGCAGGGCCAGCTCGGCGGCCGCCACCGCACCGCCGCGATCGTTGTGCGTGTGGACCGAGATAATCACGCTGTCACGGCGACTGATGTTCTGGCAGAAATATTCGATCTGGTCAGCATGATGGTGTGGTCCGGCCACCTCCACCGTATTGGGAAGGTTCAAAATGCACTTGTTGTCAGGCGTGGGCTGCCAGACGTCCATGACCGCTTCACAAATGGCCAGGGAAAAATCGAGTTCGGTACTCGAGAAGCTTTCCGGAGAATACTGAAAGCGCCAGTCAACCTGCGGGTAGCGCTCGGCATGCTCCCTGACCCACTGCGCGCCGCTGACCGCAATATTGATGATGCCGTCGCGGTCCATTTCGAACACACGCTCGCGCTGCGTGGTCGATGTTGAATTATACAGATGGATAATGGCCCGCTTGACACCGACCAGCGCTTCAAACGTCTTCTCGATCAGATGCTCACGACACTGCACCAGTACGGCAATGGTGACATCCTCAGGGATCTGATCTTCCTCGATCAACCAGCGCACGAAGTCGTAATCCGGCTGACTGGCCGAGGGAAAGCCGACCATGACTTCCTTGATGCCGACACGAATGATCTGCTTCCAGAAGCGTTTTTTCTGCTCCACGCTCATCGGCTCCAGTAGCGCCTGGTTGCCGTCGCGAAGGTCTTCACTGACCCAGATCGGCGCGGATTCGAGATCGCGATCGGGCCATTGACGATTGAAGGCGGGCACACGCGGCGCGGGGCTGTACTTGCGATGATTGAAAGCAGTCATGTCTACCTCTGATAAGCGCTGAAGGGATGTTTCATGCCTGAACAGGGACATCATCGGGAGCCGCTCTCGTGAAGCACGCCCGTGAGCCACATCGGCACTGCTTGTGACAGTAGAGCCAGTATAACGCTGCCAACATGACAGGTCCTTGCGATTATCGTGGCAAAGACCCCACATAAAGCAATATAATGCCAATATTAAACATTATCTTGGCACAAGGCACCAATAAATGTCCGAAAGACAACCTGCCATTGCGATTGATCGCTATGATCGACATATCCTCGAAATCCTTCAGACGGAAGGCCGAATCAGCAATCAGGCCCTGGCCGATCGGGTGGGCCTGTCACCATCGCCCTGTCTCCGGCGGGTACGCGCGCTTGAAGAGAGCGGGTTGATCACAGGCTATCAGGCACAGGTCGATGCCCGAAGGCTGGGCTATCGACTGATGGCCCTGGTCCACATTTCCATGGACCGGCATACGCCCGAGCGCTTTGCCAATTTCGAACAGCGTGTCGCCGCTCTGCCTGAAGTCATCGAATGCCTGATGATTACCGGCCAGGAAGTCGACTATCAGCTCAAGATCCGCGTGGAAGACATGGACGATTACCAGCGCCTGCTGCTGGAACATATTACTCCGATCGAAGGGGTAACCGGCGTTCACTCCAACTTTGTGCTGCGTCCGGTATTTGGCAATCGTCCCATTTCTACCGATCTTGTGAACTCACCCTGAGCCCTGTGGGAACTCAAGGGCATCCGTTTTCACCAACGCCATCCTGCACTCTTCACCGCCGAGAGGCTTTATAAAAAAGGCTTCAGGGCTTAGTGTGTAGCGCTTCGGGTAGCGCTCTGCGCGTGGCCATACCCGTGCCCGTCATTTACAGGAGAGACTGCACATGCTGTTACGCCGCATGTCGGCTTCAGGGTTTCTGGCCCTGATGGCGACGCTATTTTCCCTCTATATGGTGCCCGTGGCTCATGCCCAATCTCAGGTGCAGCCACAAAACGCATCCGATGCCGATATCAAGCAATACCGGGACTGGGAGGTTCGCTGTCCCAAAGGCGGCGGCAATGATGCGCGCTGCACCATGACACAGCTCGTCAACAGTCCCGACAGCAAACGTCCTGTCATGCGGGTTGTCGTGGCCTACCCGCCGCAGAGCAGTGATCCCGTCATGGTCTTTTTGTTGCCATTGGGCGTGCGCCTGGCCCCCGGCATGCAGCTTCAGGTCGATAATGGCAAGGAGATCCCCTTCCCGTACCAGGTCTGCATGGATGACGCCTGCCGTGCCGACCTGCCTCTGCAGGGTCAGCTGCTCAGCCAGCTGCGTGGCGGCACCAAAGCCACGGTCAGCCTGTTTGACCCCAACGGCCAGCGTCTGGATACCAGTATTTCCCTGCTGGGCTTCACCGACGCCACCCGCGCCATCGCGCCCTGAGTCGCTGCAAGTCACTCATGATGTTCGACGATCGCCTGTCGGCATCAAAAAAACGGCGCCCGAGAGGGCGCCGTTTTTCATGAGGGATCAGGCCAGCGCCTTTTCTACCACCTCAAACACGTTGCGCGAGAGATTCTCCTTGCGAATGCGCTCAAGCTCGCCGCGCATCAGTGCCTGACGCTTGTCGTCCAGGCGATGATAGCGCGTTAGCGGCACAATCATGCGCGCGGCGATCTCCGGGTTGAGACGATTGAGTTCGATGACCACGTCCGCCAGCAGCCGATAGCCCTCGCCATCGAGACGATGGAAGTTGACCCGGTTCTGCTGGGTGAAAGCCCCCACAAGTGCCCTTACCCGGTTGGGATTTTTGATCGAAAAGGCCGGGTGATTCATCAGAAAACGCACGCGCTCCAGCGCATCGGCCTGAGGGCGCGTCACCTGCGTGGCAAACCACTGATCCATGACCAGCGAATCATGCGCCCAGCGCTCGCCGAAAGCGCGAATGGCCGGATCTCCCAGATCCGCACGATCAGAATGCGCCAGCAATGTCAGCGCCGCCCGCACATCCGTCATGTTGTGATCGGCTTCATACTGAGCGAGTGCCATATTGAGGGCTTCGGGTTCACCGTTGGCGACCAGATAGGAAAGCGCCACGTTTTTCAGGCTGCGCGAGGCAATTTGCTCGGGCGTAGGCGCATAGGCTTCTGTCTGCTGGTTGGCGTGATAGACACTCTCGAACTCGGCAAACAGGTTGTCCGCCAGCTGCTCGATCGCAGCACGTCTCGCACCATGAATGGCATCGATATCCACATGGCTCTGCTGCTCGGCAATCCACGCCTCGCTGGGCAGACGCAGCATCTCGGCCAGCACCGCCTTGTCGTCGGTCGGCTCACGCAGCAGATGACGAAAGGCCTCGATCAAACGAGCGTCGAGCGCCATGAGCTCACCACGCTGATGAGCCACCATCATTTCCTCGATCGCCATCAGTGCCAATCGCTGCGTGGCGTCCCAGCGATTGAAGCCATCCTCGTCAAAGCGCATCAGATGTGACAGCTCATCGCGCGACCAGGGATACTCAAGGCGAACCGGCGCTGAAAGTCCGCGCAGCAGCGACGGCACGGCCCCTTCATCAACGTTATCAAAGACCCACTGCTGCTCGACTTCGCGCAGATGCAACACGGTATCGGTGCCGTACGACTCACCACCGAGGATCAGCTCGATCGGCTGCCCGTCAGCGGCGATCAGCCCCATGCGTACCGGCACATGCAAGGGCTTTTTGTCATCCTGTCCGGGCGTGGGTGGCGTCCTTTGAGCAATGGTCAGAGTGAATCGGCGCTGCTCGGCATCATAATCGCCATTCGCCGCAAGCTGCGGTGTTCCCGCCTGAGCGTACCAGCGCATGAACTGGGTCAGGTCTTCACCTGACACTTCGGCCATGGTCTCGACAAAGTCCTCGACGCGCACGGCCTGGCCATCAAAGCGCTCGAAGTAGAGATCGCTGCCGCGGCGGAAGGTCTCTTCGCCCAGCAGGTTGCTGAGCATGCGCACGATCTCGGCACCCTTTTCATAGATGGTCAGGGTGTAGAAATTCGAGATTTCGATAAAGTGATCGGGACGCACCGGATGAGCCGTCGGACCCGCATCTTCTGCAAACTGCAGGGTGCGCAGCAACGCAGCGTCTTCAATGCGCTTGACCGGCGCCGAGTTGATGTCGGAAGAGAAGCTCTGATCACGAAAGACCGTAAAGCCTTCCTTGAGCGCCAGCTGGAACCAGTCGCGACAGGTCACACGGTTGCCGGACCAGTTATGAAAGTACTCGTGCGCCACGATTCCTTCGATACGCTGGAAGGTGGCGTCCGTGGTGGTCTGCGGATTGGCCAGTACTGCCGCGCTGTTGAAAATGTTGAGCCCCTTGTTTTCCATGGCGCCCATATTGAAATCATCCACGGCCACGATCATGAAAAGATCCAGATCGTATTCACGCCCATAGGCCTGCTCGTCCCAAACCATGGCGCGCTTGAGCGACGCCATCGCCCAGTCGGTCTTTTCCAGATTCTGCGCCTCGACCCAAAGCTCAAGCGCCACCTCACGCCCACTCATGGTGGTGAAGCTGTCACGCACGCATTCCAGCGAGCCGGCGACCAGTGCAAACAGATAGGAAGGCTTGGGGTGCGGATCTTCCCAGGTCACAAAGTGACGACCGTTTGGCAACTCGCCACGCTCGATGGGGTTACCGTTGGACAGCAGTACCGGCTGACGCTGCCTGTCGCCGATGACCGTCGTGGTAAACACGGCCATCACGTCGGGGCGATCGGGATACCAGGTAATGCGTCGAAATCCTTCGGGCTCACACTGGGTGCAAAACATCGGCCCGGAAACGTAAAGCCCCTCCAGCGCGGTATTGTTGGCCGGATCAATGACCACCTCGGTATCCAGTACACATGAGGCCGGCACCTGATCGATAATCAATTGATCGCCGTCGATGCGATATTCGCTTTCCAGCAGCGTCTGACCATCAATGGCCACGCGCTCGGTCACCAGACCATGACCATACAGCGTCAATGCCGCCTGCGCGTCGTATTCGGGATGACGCTGTAACTTAAGGCGCGCCTTGACCCGCGTGGCATGCGAGTCAAGGTCAAAGGTCAGCTCCGTTTTCTCGACGCGGTAAGCGGGAGGACGATAGTCGCTGAGATAAATGGCTTGTGGCTCGGCCATGAAAGGCTCCTGAAAATGAATTACCGTCCTGACAGTCTACGCCCGGGACTCGGATCGGCTCAAAGAAAGCGTAACGTGGCGCTGAAGTGGCTGGCATTCAACGTCTGGCCGGTGTCGCACGCGTGACGATCCACAGACCGACAAGGATCAGCAACAGGGAGACCCCAAGGCGTATGAACAACACGTCTATGGTCCACCATATCAGTATCGCACTCAGGGTCAGGGTCAGTACGGCTGTCATCTTTGCCTGCCTTGAAATGGCGCGTTCCTGCATCCAGTTATTGATGGCAGGGCCGGCTACACGGTGATGACGAATCCAGTGGGCAAATCGTGGAGACCCTTTTGAAGCCAGTATGACCGCGGCGAGCATCAAGGGCGTTGTAGGCACCAAAGGCAGTATCACTCCAGCAAGACCCAGCAAAAAGCAGAGCGCCGCCAACCCTATCCATACATAACGCATCGTGCGCTCCCGAACTTTCAGGTGATATATCCATCAAAGTCTGGGCCAGAAAGCGCCCAACATCGCCTTTCACTGGCTGGTACGTCCTGCGTTGACCACATCGGTTAATCTGACGGCCAAACGACATGGGGCCTATCCTATCCGTGTCAATTGACAGACCATACGAACCGACAGGAGGTCAGAGAATATGGACATGAAGTCACAACACAATGGCATCAACGTTTATCGCCAGTTCATCGGCGGGCAGTGGGTCGATTGCGACGGCGACATGCTGGATGTCACCAACCCTGCGACCGGTGACATCATCGCCCGGGTGGGCATGGCCAACGCCGACAACGCTGATCAGGCACTGAAGGCCGCTCAGAAGGCGTTTCCCGAATGGTCACGCAAAACGGCGGTTGAACGTGCTGATGTGTTGTACAAGCTGGTCTCGCTGATTCAGGACAACAGCGAGCGACTGGCAAATCTGATCACCTCGGAACAGGGCAAGCCATTGGCGGAATCCCGTGCCGATGTAGCCATGTGCGGCGACCTGATCCGTTTTGCCGCCGAAAACACGCGTCGTCTTGAAGGCGACATCATTCCGGCAGACGATCCCGATGAACAGATCTGGATTCAAAAGGTGCCTCACGGCGTCGTGGTCGGCATCACTGCCTGGAACTTTCCTGCTGCATTGATCGGACGCAAGCTGGGGCCTGCTCTGGCAGCAGGCAATACCATTGTTCTCAAACCCTCGGAAGAGACACCGCTGACCGCGCTGGAGATTGTTGAACTGGCACGCCAGGCAGGCGTTCCTGATGGAGTGATCAATCTGGTCAATGGCCGTGGCCAGGACGTGGGCCATCATCTGGTGACCAGCCCCATCACCCAGCTGGTCACCATGACCGGCAGCGTCCGCGGCGGGCGCGAGATCAACAAGGCGGCTGCCGAACATCTCAAGATCGTACG
The DNA here is from genome assembly GCF_002155145.1 of Kushneria konosiri. NCBI lineage: Bacteria > Pseudomonadati > Pseudomonadota > Gammaproteobacteria > Oceanospirillales > Halomonadaceae > Kushneria > Kushneria konosiri. The sequence goes on along the minus strand of NZ_CP021323.1, from coordinate 2,844,895 downwards.
TCTTGAACTGGGTGGCAAGGCGCCCTTCATCATCATGGATGACGCCGATCTTGATCCGGCGATCGACGCAGCCATCACTTCGCGCTTTAACAACTGTGGGCAGATCTGCACCTGCAATGAACGCATGTACGTGCAGTCCGGTATTTATGACCGCTTCCTTGAGCGATTCAAATCACGCGTTGAGGGGCTGAAAGTGGGCAACCCGCTGACCGACGGTGATGTCGACATGGGTCCCAAGATCAACAGGGACGAGCTTGAAAAGGTTCATGCCATGGTCGAGCAGGCACAGCGTGACGGTGCGGAACTGGTCACCGGCGGCAAGCGGCTGACCGGTGGTGAATATGATCAGGGCAGCTACTATGCACCGACCATCCTGACCGGGGTCAACAACGATATGAAGATCATGCAGGAAGAGATCTTCGGTCCGGTCGTGCCCATCATGAAGGTAGAGAGCTTTGAAGAAGCCATTGCGCTGGCCAACGCTTCCGAATATGGCCTGTCAGCGTATGTCTTCACTCGTGACATGAAAAAGCTGATGGCGTTGACCCGTGAGCTCGATTTCGGCGAAGTTTACGTCAATCGTGGTGGCGGTGAATCGGTCCAGGGGTTCCACAAGGGCTATCGTAACAGCGGTCTGGGGGGTGAAGACGGCAAATACGGGCTGGATGCCTATGTCAAAAGCAAGACGTTCTACGTCAACTACGGCTGATAGCCTCCATGTCTGACCGCGTTCAGCGCTAGAGGCCTTTGATATAAAAACGCCGCTTCAGAATGAAGCGGCGTTTTTTAATGGCTCAACCATCTGTTGGACGCTCGCGCCATCTGCTGGAAGGTAATGGCCTTGTGGCCACAAAAGCCCCCACCATCACAAGGACCAGACACAAGAGCCAGAACAGCCAATTGAAACCGGTGTGAATCCAGATCACCCAGGCACTGACAAACATCATGGCAATCGACACGATCTTGGCGGGCAGAGGAATGGCACGTTCTTCTTCCCAGGCCCGAATCAGGGGCCCGGCAAAGCGATTGCGCCGGATCCAGCGCTCAAAGCGTTTTGATCCCCGAGAGGCACAGATAACGGATAGCAGCATGAAGTCGGTCGCCGGCAGCAAAGGCAAAAAAATGCCCACGATCCCGATTCCAAAGCATAGTGCTGCCAGGGCAATCCAGATGCCACGACGGATCGGAGAGCGTGTCCGACACCCCTGGTCGGGCTTCGGAGAAAGACTCGACATGCCACACTCCCACGGAAAACTTGAACCGCTGATCATAGCGTCCGAGACGTCTACCACCAACCCTGAAGAGCCTTTCCCGAGACCTGCAGGGAATCACGACGTCGTGTCGAGACTGTCTCCCAACGCACGAATCATTTTCCAGGCTGCGCAGCCATCGTGGTAGTAATCTTCCATCCAGTGCAGCACCTCGTAACCCATCCGGCGATACAGCGAGATCGCCGCGCGGTTATCGGCCCGCACTTCCAGATAGATGCTGTCACAGCCTCGCGTCAACGCTACCGCTTCCAGTGCCAGCAGCAGGCGCTGTCCCAGCCCCTGACCGCGAACGTCCGGGTGCAGACAAAAGGAATACAGACGCGCCTTTTTTTCGTCGCGACGAAACAGCAGCGTTCCATAGCCCATCAGCTCGCCGTCATCATCAATGATCAAACGGGTCTGAGCGTTGGCCTTCGTGACCAGATACTTCAGCTGTGAGGGGCTGAAGCTGTCTTCATTATCGCCAAAACAGGTGCGCTCCAGGGCATTGAGTGCTGCCGCATCCCTACCCTCCGCTGCGCGCAGCGTGAAAGCCATGCGTTCTTCTCCAGGCCAGAATCCAAAGGGCCGCAATCCTATCATTTTACGGCTCACAAGACCCTGCCATGTGGTGCATTCGACATCATGGTTTATAGACGCAATCACCGACTGCTGATCGCCCGTCCCGACAACCCCATGCCGCGATGATGGCAACGTCACAATCATGTGCCATGAGTCGCTGACACTGTTTCGCGATGGTCAACGACGTCCTATGATGCGCATATTCCTTCCAGGGCTGCGGAGTGCGTCATGTCACGTTTGCGTATTGTTGTGGATCACCCCAGTGATTGGCGTCCCTACTATCCCAGTGATGACCTGATCAGCGCCGATGATTTTCTGGCACTCGAGGAAAGCACGGATCAGGATCGCTCTACTCATGTCATCAACCTGTGCAGTGGTCTCGACTACCTGGAGACCGGCTACTACGTGTCATTGCTGGCCCAGGCCCGCGGCCAGCGCGTTCAGCCCGACGTGGAAACGCTCAATCAGCTCAAGCGCAAGGCACTGATCGATCTGCAGCTCGACGGCCTCAACGACATGATGGCCGATCTGAACCGTCGCGGCGCCCTGCAGGGTGAGCGGCTGGATCTACGGGTTTTTTTTGGCGATACCGGCAGCGAGTCGCTGGCTCGACTCGGGCGGCGGCTCTTTTCGCATCTGCCCTGCCCGATCATGGAAGCTCGGCTTGTTAAACGCCACGGCGACTGGCGGCTGGCACGTCTGCGGGCGCTCTCGCTCAAGGACGTGGCGCCGGAGGAAGAAGATCGTTTTGCCCGGGCGCTGAACGCCCACTCCCGGCAGGTCTGGCGTACTCCGGCTGCGAAACGGCGCTATCGTTTCGACCTGGCCATTCTGGTTGATCCATCAGAGGCCATGCCGCCCAGCAACAAGAGCGCCATCAAGCAGTTCATACGCGCCGGTCGCTCAATGGGTATCGACGTCAGCCTGATCACCCGACGTGACGAAGGCAGACTGGCCGAGTTCGATGCTCTGTTCATTCGTGAAACCACGCGTCTTGATCATCATACCTGGCGCATGGCGCGCCGGGCCGAGCATGAAGGGCTGGTCGTGATCGATGATCCCCAGTCGATTCTGCGCTGCACCAACAAGGTTTACCTGCATGCCCTGTTACGTGCTCGCGGCATTCCAGCCCCCGAAGGACATCTGCTCAATCGCGGCGACCTTGACCGTCTGGGCACACTGGCCGACACCCTTGCTTTCCCGCAGGTGCTGAAAATACCCGATGGGGCCTTTTCACGCGGGGTGGTCAAGATCAGCTCAAAAGAGCAGTTGATCGAAGAGGCGCGGCGGCTTTTTGAGGACTCTGCCCTGCTATTGCTTCAGGAGTGGATGCCCACCGAATACGACTGGCGTATCGGCATTCTCGACGGTCAGGTGCTGTTTGCCAGCCGCTATTACATGGCCCGTGGCCACTGGCAGATCTATGACCACAGCGGCGGACGGGTACGCAGCGGCGGGTTCGAAACCATGGACCCGGCAAAAGCACCCGAGAAGGTGATTAAAACCGCGCTCAAGGCCACCCGACTGATTGGCAACGGCCTTTACGGGGTCGATATCAAGCAAAGCGGTGATCGAGTGGTGGTCATCGAAGTCAACGACAACCCCAACCTGGATGTCGGGGTGGAAGATGTTGTGCTGGGGCCGGAGCTTTATCGGCGTGTCATGGCATGGTTTCTGGAGCAGATGGAGCGCAAGCGTCGGCTCATACCGACGTCTGCGCGCCATCAGACTGGTTCATGAGCGGGCCGAAAGCGTCACACTGACCTGATAGCCGGTGTACTTGCGCAGGTTGATCACGCCGGTATCGAGGATCAGATACTGGCCCTTCAGCCCCATAAGCCGCCCCTCGACCTGCGCGGTGCGATCCAGGTTGAAGGCCCTGACACGCTCGGGCCAGGCCAGCACCGGATAGTCGAAGCGGGCCACCGCCTGCTCGGGGTGTGGCCGAATGTTTTCCTCTCCGAACTGCGCCCTGAGCGAGGCAAGCCCCGGAGCCAGTCTTGTCATCAAATCATCCCGCAGGTTGATGAGATCAACGTCAGCGGTGTCACCCTTGAGCATGCGCTGCCAGTGGGTTCGGTCGCTGATCTCACTGCGAAAGAGTGCCTCGACCATCCCCGACTGCTGACGTGACGCGACCGACAGGATCGGCAGCGCCTGGACTGCGCCCTGATCAAGCCAGCGTGTGGGCATCTGTGAGGGCTTGGTGATGCCGACCTTGGCCCCCGAACTGCTGGCCAGATAGACCACATGGGGTGCAAAGCAGTGACGCTCGCCCCACTCGGGCTCACGGCAGGTGCCCTGAAAATAGTGGCAGCGTTCGGGTGCCATCATGCAGGTATCGCAGCGAGCCAAGCGTTTGAAACAGCGATAGCAATGGCCCTGGCCAAAACTCTTGCGGGTGGCCTGCTGGCAGTGGACACAGACAATATGCCCGTCAAAGCGCAGCGCAATATCATGCCCCAGCCAGGCGTTGAGCGGTTCTGCACGCTCGCCAACGCGCAGCTGATAGTGCGCGCGACCCGTGGCATCCGCTGTAATCGCCATCCGGGCAAGACCGCCTACCCGTTCAAGCCTCTCAACGGCGGGGGTCTGGAGACACCAGAGCGATTCCAGGTCTAGTTGACCCATTTAATGGTGTCGCCCCGGGCTTCGCCATGCTTGTCGCTGCCGCAGCCATGATGATCAATATGGCCCGTGCGCTGCTCGGGCGCCACATTGTGCCTGGCTTCAAATCGAAGGATGGCCTCAAGGCACAGCTCGCGCTGCTCGGCGCTCAGGGCGCGACCATCCGGCCATTTGCCCAGCTCGACACCTCGCTTGAGGCCTTCATACATCTGCGGTGTGAGCTGCTCGATCATGCGCTCAAAGTTCATGTCACTCATGGTTTATCCATCCATATCCTTGTGTCTGTCTTCGGGCAGGGGCACCGTCCGGCGTGGGTGAAAGCGTGACCCCAGAAGTCCGGCCGCCAGCCCCAGTAGCAGCCCGCCAAGATGGGCCTCGTTGGCGACGTTGCCAAAGCCGAGCCAATCCGCCGCGGGCGTCATGCAGAGCACCAGCCACCCCACCATGAACACCATCAGCATGGCTGGAAACTGAAAACCACTACCGGGTACCAGTCGCGAATAGAGCCAGACGAAGCCGACCAGGGCATAAACGACCCCCGACATGCCCCCGAAGAGAACGGTGCCGGTGGCGTACTGAGCCAGGTTGGACACCAGCATGGCCGAGATCAGAAGGGCCAGCAGACGCCAGCGCCCCTGAAGTGCCTCTACCTGGCGGCCAAAATACCAGAGCCAGAGCAGATTGAAGACCAGATGCATCAGGCTGAAGTGCAAAAAGGCCGGCGAGAACAAGCGCCAGATTTCCGCCTGCGACAGAGCGTACCCAAGGGTTGAGGCATAAAGCTGCTGGCCCTCGATGGCAATGGGCGCAATGGCCAGTGCCGTGAGCGCCTGAATATTATCAATGCCCTGCCAGGCGAACACGGCAAGGCACATGGCGATGACCACCGTCGTTACCGGTGCCGAGCGCAGCGCGCCAGTGACCGAACCCGCACGTGCAACCGGCGCGTCCTGACCGTCCAGAATCATGGCCTCGCCCCTGTGCCACTTGTCGATCAGCTCACGCGCCTTTTCAAGCTGAACGTCCTCTATCAGCCAGAGTACCTGTCCATTTTGATCGCGCGAGTAGTGGTGTCCGATGCGATGTTTCCAGAGTGCGTGACGCAGCCCTTCGATATCGGCATCAAGAGGAAAACGCAGCGCCTGAGGCATGCTCACTCCATTTGAGGCTGGGACCTGCCAGCCGGTCATGCTCATGGGTTCGGACGTTGAATAACAAACACAAAAAGAAGTCCGGCGGAGAGGGTCCGCCGGACAAGAGCAAGGGATCATTCAAGGGAACACTTACTCTGACGACAGTGTGACTCAAAAGTTCCGGACGCATTAAAAAAATCCGAATTTTATTTCAGGGACGCCCCTGCCTCTCAAGCGCTGACCCAGCAAAACCGCCCGGCATCAAGCGCTGACTCTCCGTCAAACCGGTAGGCCACCAGCCGACCGCCTCTCACGGCGCTGTAATCCAGACAGGCAATATTGGCCGTCGGCAGGCTTGGAATGCCCTCACACCAGTAGTGGCCGACAAAAAGCGGACGTTGTGATGATTCATAATGCACCAGTCGTCGGCGTTCCTCGTCGCGAAGCGGATGGTCCTCAAACTCGGGCGGCAGCGGGTCGGGCTGAAAGACCACATCGCCATAGGACTGCGGCGAACGCGCCCAGAAATGTGTGCGAAAAACACTTCGATGGGCACCGTCCATCGAACGAATGACCTGTCCGTTTGGCAGCCGAAGCTGCGTGCCGCGTGTCGTGCGATCCAGTATGCGGTGCTCGGGACTGCCCTGAACGCTGGCTGCTGCCAGAAAATGCCTGTCGATTCCACCATCCGGATGATCATTGAGAAAAGGGCGCAGCAGCGTTTCATCCCAGCAGGCATGCGCCACACGAAAACGCTCAAACTCAAGACAAAGCGGCATCTCGAGAAACCATTCGAGATACGACGCCCAAAGCCTTGGCGCCCGCTCGAACTGCTGCAGCGTCTCAAGCATGACTCGTTCACTACGCCCGCCTGCGCGTGGCATGGTAAAGCCCCGCCCACCCTGCCCCAGACAATGTTTCAGGGCGTGGGCTTCATGGTTGCCCATCACCACCAGCGCGGTGCCGGCATCCACCATGGTCCGCACAATCTCGAGCGCTTTCTGAATATGTGAACCGCGGTCAATCAGATCCCCCAGAAAGATGGCGCGCCGGGAAGCGTGCGTATAGACGCCATTCCGCCGTTGATATCCCATCTGCTCCAGCAGACTTTCGAGCAGGTCGCCACAGCCGTGAACATCGCCGATCAGGTCAAAACCGTCGGTGTTCAAGGCCGGGGTGTCGGGCTCTGTCTCAACCAGCAAGGCCACTGCTCCAGCCCAGCTTGCTGCGACAGGCTTCGAAATAGCTGTAACCCGGCGGATGCAGCAGCTTCAGATGTTCAGGCTTTCTTCTAATGGAGATCAGATCGCCGGGCTGCACCACCACTTTCATCTGCCCATCGCAGCTGACCTGCAACTCGGCATCGTGGCTGTCCACGACCTCAAGCAGAATATCACTGGCAGCATCGACCACGATGGGCCGGCTCGACAGGGTATGAGGAAACATGGGCACCAGCACAATGGCCTCGAGGCGGGGGTGCAGGATGGGGCCGCCCCCGGAGAGTGCATAGGCCGTGGAGCCGGTCGGGGTGGCAACAATCAGCCCGTCGGAGCGCTGGCGATAGACAAACTGACGATCGATATAGAGTTCGAATTCGATCATGCGCACTGCAGCAGCCGGATGAAGCACCACATCATTGAGGCTGCAGGCCGACCCGATAACGACGTCATCGCGCCTGACCTCGGTATCCAGCAAAAAGCGCCTTTCAACTTCGTACTGCCCGTTGAGCACCTCATCAATACGATGCTCGACCTCATCGGGATTAATGTCAGTCAAAAACCCCAGTCGACCGCGGTTGACCCCCAGTATGGGCGTATTGAAACGGCACAGCATGCGTCCAGCCCCGAGCAGGCTGCCGTCACCGCCGACCACGATGGCCAGATCACACTGACGACCGATTTCCTCGAGCGAAATGCTGCCATGATGTCGAATCGAGCAGGCCCTGGCGGTCTCCGTTTCGAGATGCACCTCAAGCCCACGCGATTCCAGAAACACCATGAGACGCTCAAGTGTTTCAACGACCTTGTCACTGTCAGGCCGCCCCACCAACCCTACCCGGTTGAACTGTGTCATGCCCTGTCCAGACTGTTTCATCGAGCCGGCATTATGCGTTCAGCGCCGCACGGGGGTAAACCACACCCTCATGAAAATTCAGCCGCGACCGCAGATGAGCGCATTGAGCGGCGACGCCACCACTCGCTGCCCAGCAGGGCCAGAAGCATCACCGCCCCACCCTGGGCGATTCGCGACAGGTCCGCATCGCGATTCCAGATCAATAGATTGACCAGAAGCCCTGCAGGAATGAGCAGATTGTTCATGACCGCAAGCGTTGCGGCATCAACCCGCCGGGCGCCCTGATTCCACAGGAAATAGCCGGCGCCGGATGCCACCATGCCCAGCCAGGCCAGCACGCCCCACTGCACCGGCGTCGAAGGCAGATGGTCACTGTTGCCAAGCAACACCCAGGCCGGCAGGGCCACCAGCAGCGCCCCGACGTAGAACCAGCCGAAAACGTTCATCGCGGGGAATGTCCCTTCAACGTCACGCATGAGATGCCTGTAGCCAACCTGACCAATCGCAAAACAAAGATTCGCCCCCTGAACCATGAAAAAGCCTGTCCAGAAGTCGTCACCGGGCGCCTGATAACGAATCAGTGCCGCCCCCAGCACGGCAAGCCCGGCCATCGCCAGCTGGAACATGTCCAGTCGACGACACAGCAGGTTATCCAGCAGCGCGATGTAGATCGGCGTAAAGATGGTAAACAGCAGAATTTCGGGCACGCTGAGCAGCACAAAGGACTGGTAGTAACATACATACATCAACCCAAGCTGTACGGCGCCTATCCCCATCAGCCCCAGCGTTCGGCGCCGGTCCAGCAGGCGTGGTCGAAGGAAAGGCAAAAATACCAGACAGGCAAGCGTGATACGCGTTAATACGGCAAAATAGCTGTCCACCTGACCGGCCAGATACACGCCGATCAGACTGAACGAGAAGGACCACAAGAGTGTGACCCCGAGTAGATAGCCCATATGCTTCGTCAACCAGATAGATTTTCAAGGTTAACAACAATTATACGCCTGACCGAGCGCCTCAAGGCAACCCGTACGCTTTCCTTTACCGCCTCCCCCGGTCCGCAATCTTCAAGCGACTGGGCCGGCCAGGGGACTGGAGAGGTTACGGTCAGCGGAGACACTCCAACCCTTCGCTTTCATGAAAAGGGACATTTCACGCATGCCAACGGCCGCCGGATGGCCTTTAGCAACATCTATCGCTTTGAAGTGGTGGAAGACCGCCTGGAGCTTTATCACGAGCGCCGCGGGCCGGAAGACGCGGTCTTTCTGTTTCCACTGGTGGTGGTTGAAGAGAATCGACTGATGAGCCTTGCGCCGCACCTGTGTGTTCGCGACCTCTACAGCGGCGAACTGATCATGACAGACAGCGGATTTGATCTGACCTGGACGGTCGAGGGGCCACGCAAGCAGGAACACATTCACTACTGCTATCGCTAGGAAAAGGGCTGTGCTGAAGGCGTCATAATATTAGCCAAATCTTTCCAATTATCCCTTTCTATTACGACCTTTGTCTTATTCAAATATAACGATAGGGCTCAAACACATATACTGCAGCACGTTTTCTGGCAGCGGTGCCTGTCACCGCAGTATTTCAATAACACATGGAGCAAACGATGGAATTGCAAAATCGTGAAGGACAGCTTGTACCGGAAGTCACCCTCAAGCAGCGCAAGGGCGGCGAGCTGATTGATGTTCAGACCAAGGACATCTTTGCCAACCGCACCGTCGCCGTTTTTTCCCTTCCGGGTGCCTACACGCCGACCTGCTCCTCCACGCATCTGCCGCGCTATAACGAACTGGCAGAGCAGCTTTTCGCCAGCGGCGTTGATGAAATCCTTTGCCTGTCCGTCAATGACGCTTTCGTCATGGAAGCCTGGGGCGAGCATCAGGAAGCCGAGCATCTGACCCTTCTGGCCGACGGTAACGGCGACTTCACCGAAGGCATGGGCATGCTGGTGGACAAGACCGATCTGGGCTTTGGCAAGCGCAGCTGGCGCTACTCGATGGTCGTTCGCGATGGCAAGATCGACAAGATGTTCATCGAGCCGCAAAAGCCGGGCGACCCCTTTGAAGTGTCCGATGCCGACACCATGCTCGATTATCTCAATCCGCAGGCAGAGCGTCCCAGTTTTGCTACCATTATCAGCAAGCCGGGTTGCCCGCACTGCGCACGCGCCAAGCAGGCGCTGGCCGATAACCGCATTGCCTATGAAGACATCACCATCGGCAACCGCGACATCACCAGCCGCTCATTGCGCGCCATGACCGGCCATGCCACCGTACCGCAGGTCTGGATCGATGGACGCCATATCGGCGGTGCAGAAGATCTCAAGGCGCATCTTGATCAGGCTGTTGCCTGATCAATCGATCATTCGCCTGATCATGACGGCCACCTTTGGGTGGCCGTTTTTGTATGCGCAACCTTCGACGGTTTATCCATGGAATGGAGTTCAAGCATGCAGAAAAGACATGTAGACGTTGCGATCATCGGCGCAGGAAGCGCCGGCCTTGCGGCCTATCACGCAGCCTGTGAATACACGGACAACATCGTTCTGATCGAAGGCGGCCCCCATGGCACCACCTGCGCCAGAGTCGGGTGCATGCCCAGCAAGCTTCTGATTGCAGCCGCCGATGCCGCGCATCACGCACGCGATGCCGGCGCCTTTGGCGTCCATTGTGACGGTGACATTCGCATCGATGGCCGTGAGGTCATGGCGCGCGTTCAGCGCGAACGCGATCACTTCGTGGCAGGCGTCATTGACTCGGTAGAAGAGATCGATGCCACACAGCGCCTTCAAGGCCACGCCATCTTTGAAGATCACAACACCCTCATCGTTGATGAGCATACCCGCGTTCATGCCGAACGCATTGTTATCGCCACTGGCTCCATCCCCGACTACCCCGACTTCCTCAAGGCCGCCGGTGAGCGTCTTGTGACCAACAACGACCTTTTTTACTGGGACGACCTGCCCGAATCGGTCGCCGTATTCGGGCCAGGGGTAGTGGGTCTGGAGCTTGGGCAGGCACTCTCCCGGCTGGGCGTACGGGTGCGCATGTTCGGTATTGGCGGATCTGTCGGCCCGATCAGCGATCCTGACATTCGCGACTACGCCGATCAGCAGTTCAACAAGGAATTCCATCTCGATCCGCAAGCGCAAACGCGCAACGTCACCCTCGTCGATGATCATATAGAGATCACCTTTGTCGAACGTGACAGCGGCCATGAGATCACCGAGTCGTTTGACTATCTGCTCGCCGCTACAGGACGCCCGCCCAATCTTGAAGGACTGGCGATTGATCGCGCCGATCTGCGCATGAACGAAGGACTACCGGTATTTGATCGTTATACCCTGCAGTGTCAACGCCAGGATGGCACGCTTGCGTCCATCTTTATCGCAGGCGACGTTAATGCCGAGTTGCCACTGCTACATGAGGCTTCGGATGAAGGACGCATCGCCGGTGACAATGCCGGACGCTATCCGAACATTCGTGCCGGCCGTCGACGCTCAATGCTGACGGTGGTCTTCACCGACCCGCAGATTGCCGCCGTCGGACACTCGTGGTCCGAGATCGAAAAGCGTCCGTGCGACAGCTATGCCATCGGCGAGGTCAATTTTGAACACCAGGGACGTGCGCGCGTTATGCGCCAGAATCGTGGCCTGATGCGCGTCTACGGCGAGCAGGGCTCGGGGCGCTTTCTGGGTGCCGAAATGTTTGGCCCCCAGGCAGAACACCTTGGCCATCTACTGGCATGGTGTCATCAGCAGCACATGACGGTGGCACAGATGCTGGAGATGCCCTTCTATCACCCTTGTATCGAAGAAGGTTTGCGCACGGCACTGCGCGATCTCAATGCTCGCCTCAGGCAGGGCCCGGCCATGGCACGGCATTGCATGGAAACCGGCCCCGGCGGCTAGCCAGCTTCAACGCATGGATACGTCGACGCAAACCGCTTGATTCGACTCGCGCTCGCACCGACAACATCATGACCTATGGTCTGCCGGCACGTTTTGCGGGCAGCATTTTTCAGGAGCCATCCATGGCCGACTACATGATTACCTGCGACCTGAAGCGTCCCGACCAGGAATATCATCACCTGCTCAGGGCACTGGCAGCCTATCCAGACAGCCTGCATATCCTTGAAACCACCTGGCTTGTCAGAACCATGGCCACACCCGACCTGATTCTTGCCGATCTCGAACAGTATGTGGACGTTGAAGATCAGATGTTCATTGCGGTCATCCAGACACCGGCGGCCTGGTCGGATAGCCTGGGCGTGGACCGCGTCCTTCACTTTTTCAGTCAGCGCTGAACCTGCCCTTTCAAAAACCGTTGCGGGTCGCTAAAGCGTGGCCAAAAGCAGAAAGATCACCACAAATCAAAGCGCAGAGTCGAGCGAATGCTCGGGCCCGACAGCGTCAACGACTCGAGCGCCATACTTGAAGTATTGCAACGAGCATGAAGACTCATGAAATGTACAAGTTTTCTTGCAATGTCTGTATAGCTTTTCTACCTTTCCTTTTACAGTCTTGGCGTGCAGACATTCGGCACTCTGATGGATCAGAGTGACGCTCAGGGAAGAGGTAGTCGGCCGCAATGTCTGTCATTGGAGGATGAAACCCCGGCAAGGATGTCGGGGTTTTTTTATGCCCCGAAACTGCCGCACAGACACGTTCGGGCACAAGACGCCCACAGACGATCATCGACCCATTTTCTTTCATTCAGACTGGATGGCATTAAGGCTGCAAGGATGCCGTACAGAGCGCTGTAATAGCAGGCCTTGCCTTGTAGAGGCTCTGAAGGTAGCTGGAAAACGTACCGGGAGGGATCTGGAGCGGGCAATGGGACTCGAACCCACGACATTCAGCTTGGGAAGCTGACGCTCTACCAACTGAGCTATACCCGCATGGCGCTCATCATAAGAGCCCCCACCGGCAAACACAAGTCGTGCGCTACAAAGTGCTGTTTTTGGGGCGAAAAAGCATCGAGTAAAAAAAATTTCGATTTTAGGGATCAAACCGGCAACAGGGTGGTCTTAATAGGCAAGACGTTCTTCTTCAGTCGCTGAGGAATGCGTTTTGGTTTAACTGTTCCTTGCATGGCCGCCACCTCGTTGTGGCGGTTTTTTTATGCCGGTGTCATGACACTTTAGAGTGTGCTGCCCCTTTTAAGCTGCCTGCACGTTATGAACACATGACATGCAGGGCACTTCGAACGCCCTTGCATGGCTTCTCGCATTCTGGCTCCCGCTTTTCAGGCTGTTGCTCCCACCGGGGCTGGCAGCTGCATATTTGCATGCGTGGCAATAACGCAAGAGTGAATGGCAGGAATACTTCGAAAACGCTCTCTAGCCCGTCATGATCACATCCAGACCATGCTCTGTGATGCGCCCGCAGCATTGATCGAAGACAGCGCCTTTGAACAGACGCAGTATCAGGTGATGCCGGGCATGATTCTGCCATATTGCATCAATAAGCCCTCTACGGAAGAGATAGCGTATAGCACGCGCAAACTCGACATCCGTCACTCCGAACTCAATTGCCTTGACGTAGACACGTTGATATCGGCCGGTGTTGAGCAGGCGGGTCAGAATGGCCAGCTCGAGCGAGTCAAGAGATTGCATGCCGAGTGCGTAAGCCTTTTAACATCACATGAATTAATAATCAGAATTTCGGACGAATTATACTCATCACCCTACAAGGCTAAAGTATTAAAAGAAGCATATTTTGTGATCAAATTATTTAATTTTGAAAAAAATACATTAAATATACTTAATTGATGTCGCAAAACGACGACAAAATGCGCTCATATTGGCCCTGAAATCTCTGATCTTGAGCCAAAAGCCAATCTTAATATTTACATGACGTTACTCAATTCAGACCAATTTAATGGTTCCTTAATTTATCCCCCCAATAGAGATGTCATTAATTGCCATACTAACCATGACGCTGAGCCCCCATGATCCTTCTGATCGTTTTTGCCCTTACTGCAATCGGCATTTCCTTTATCTGTTCTGTGCTTGAAGCAGCGCTACTCTCTCTCACCCCCAGCCATATTGCTCGCCTGCAGGAATCAAAACCCGCCCTGCATCACTCATTGCGCCAGCTCAAGGACAACGTCGACCGCCCGCTGGCCGCCATTCTGACACTTAACACCATCGCTCATACGGCCGGCGCAACGGGTGTAGGCGCACAGGTTTCAGCCGTCTTTGGAGAAACATGGATCGGTGTGGCTTCAGCGGTCATGACGCTTTTGATTCTTGTGTTATCGGAGATCCTGCCCAAGACCATTGGTGCGCGCTATTGGCGCCAGCTGGCCCCGATACTGGCACCAACGCTCAAGGGAATGATCTGGATGCTGCTGCCCTTTATATGGTTGTCCGAGCAGATCACACGTCGAATCGGTGACAGCACAGGAGACGATGTTGATGTGCGTGAAGAAATCAAGGCGCTGGCAAAACTGGGGCAGGAGCGCGGCGTCGTGGATGCCGATGAAGGCAAGACAATTGTCAACATCCTGAACCTGCATAATATTCCGGTCCGCGATGTCATGACACCCCGTACGGTATGTACCACCGTGACGCCTGAAATGACCGTTGCCGAATTTGATGCCGGTTACAGCGATCTGCCCTTCACGCGTTATCCCGTCATGACGCCGCCGGAACAGACCATGGGCTATATCCACAAGATGGATGCCTACCATGCCGACGATAGCGCCTCGCTTGAGTCAATCATGCACCCGATCGACTCGGTGGACAGTGAGGACAGCGTTGAGCAGGTATTTATTCGCATGCTCAATGATCACCATCACATGTGCGTGGTCTATGACACTCACGGCAACTGGGTGGGCGTACTGACGATGGAAGATATTCTTGAAACCATTCTGGGACAGGACATCGTCGATGAAACCGACGATGTCTCCAATCTTCGCCATCATGCCAGACAGCTCTGGCTCAAACGCATTCGTCGTAGTCGCGAGGGCGCCATCAACGACAGCCTACCCAAACGCTGACCCTCTCGGTCATCGATCAGGACATGCTAGAATGGTGTCCTGATCCAGCAACCGATGACTCCCATGGCTACCTTTTTGCTGACTTTTGTCGTCTGTCTGCTGATCTGCGGTTTCATGGTCGCGGCACTGCTTTTGTCACGAACGCCGCGATATCGCACCAGCGCTGACGATCTGCTGCACCTGCTTGACGAAACGCTGGAAAACCGCGTTTCAGAAGCACGCTGGTATACTATCGTCGGTTATCCGATTCGCCACGACCCTTATCTCGAGAACGTGCGCCGACGCTGTCAGACCATCATGGATGACCATGGCCAGCCCTGGCGTTTCGAGCAGGGCGGCGCGCTGTTTTCAGCCGCAGGACTCGAAGAGATTCACGCCCTGCGCGAGCATCTGGCGGCGAGACTGTCACTCAATGACCGACGCGCCTTTTAAACCGGGCCGACAAGCGTCTTTTGTTCGGATATTGAATTGCCATGACCATCTCGCTGACCAGTACCAACGTCATTCGCCGCGCGCCCCTCGAGGAGATTTCCCAGGCGCACTCGCACCCCTTTCATCAGATCGTGATTGGCCTGGCAGGCGAAGCGGAAATCATCATCGATGGGCAACCACTGCATATCTCGTCGTTTCAGGGCTGTACCATTCCAGGTGACCGCGAGCATTGCTACCGTGGCATTGGGGAAAACTCTCAGCTACTGCTTGATCTCTTTGACGATGCACCGGGCCTGTCAGGTGCCTATCGCCATCACTTCCAGCTGTTCTCTTCCCCCCTGCATTTCGAACTCGACAGTGCCGCCCGAGCCTATCTCACCTTCATGGTCGAGGAGATTACCCATCAGCCGGACGTCGACCGCGATCTGTTGATTACCACCCTGCTCTCGATTCTTTCCCATCGCCTGCTCGACCGGCAGACAACGCCTCAGTCCCGGCTCGATCTGGCCAGACTCGATCAATATATTGACCAGCATCTGGCCCGGGGCATTCGCGTTGAAGACCTGGCAGGCTTGGTGCATCTTTCCAGCGCTCATTTCACCGAGCTTTTTCGTATCCGAACCGGGCTACCGCCCTATCAATACATTTTACGCAAGCGCCTGAACGCCGCCCGACAACTGTTGCTGGAATCCCGACTACCACTGATCGATATTGCCGAACGCTCGGGCTTTGCCAATCAAAGCGCCCTGTCACATGCCTTCAGGCGCCATTTCGGTCATGCCCCCGGTGCGCTGCGCCAGCCCTCTTCCTCGTAAATCCTGTTACGGGGATGGGCGCCATCTTAAATTAAGACTAAAGAATCATTGATGAGAAGCCCGCTTTTTTGCCTTACCCAAAGGGCTGCGCAACTCCCGCCAATCTGACAATCCTTTCCGGCAAATCGACAAGACGGCGTTGCTCGCCGCGACCTAAAGTCGCAAGAGCCACCATCCTCTTGTAACCGCCAGCCATCGGTACACTGCCTTTATGTGTGTCCTCCATCAGCGCTGGCTGCCCGTCGCGGCAAGGAACTTCACTATGCTTAATAGCCAACAAATACTGGATGCCAAAACCTGGCAGCAGGCGCCTGAAGCCCTTTTTGACCGCATCAGCGATCACTACATCGTTAACGAAAATGATCTGGTTCGGGAGTTCATCGAACTTCTGCAGACCGATGACAAGGATTTCAAGCGGATTGCTGATAGAACAGCGGCCCTTGTGCGCGAAGTTCGTGCCATGGATACCGCGGTGGATTCCATTGACGAGCTCCTGCAACAGTACAGCCTGGGCACTCAGGAAGGCCTGATGCTCATGTGCCTGGCAGAAGCCCTGCTGCGCGTGCCCGACACCGCCACAACCGACGCCCTGATCGAGGATCGCCTCAGTGTCGGTGACTGGGAGAAATACGCCGGTCAAAGCGAGTCCTGGTTCGTTAACGCCTCAACCTGGGGGCTTTTGACCACCGGGCGTGTCATCAAGCTGGATCATCCTCAGGATGGGCGTCCGGCAGGTTTCATCAATCGCATGGTCAACCGCATGGGCGAGCCGGTCATTCGCCAGGCCATGCGCCAGGCGATGAAGGTCATGGGTCGCCAGTTCGTACTGGGCCGTGATATCGATGAAGCGCTCAAGCGCTCGAAGCCGCAGTTTGACAAGGGTTACACCTACTCATACGACATGCTCGGGGAAGCAGCGCTGACACGTCAGGATGCCAAACGCTATCTCGACGATTACACCAACGCTATCCGCGCTGTTGGCAAGACCAGCCAGAAGCTCTCTTCAAGCACGCCTGCCCCCTCGATTTCCATCAAGCTTTCGGCGCTGCACCCTCGCTATGAATCCGGTCGCCGCGAACAGGTGCTTCAGGAACTGGTGGGCACCGTGCAACAGCTGGCGGAGCTGGCGCGCAGTCTTGATGTAGCTCTGACCATTGATGCCGAAGAAGTGGACAGGCTCGAGCTGTCCTTTGAAGTCTTCAAGGCGGTCTATACCTCCAGCGCCTGCCGAGGCTGGGGCAAATTCGGCCTTGTTATTCAAGCCTATTCCAAGCGTGCGCTGCCGGCACTGCAGTGGCTGACACATGTCGCCAACGATCAGGGGGATGAAATTCCCGTTCGTCTGGTCAAGGGTGCCTACTGGGACAGCGAGATCAAGGAGTCCCAGCAGCTTGGCGTCGACGGTTATCCGGTCTTTACCCGCAAGGCCTGCACGGATGTCTCCTACCTGGCCTGCGCGACCTATCTGCTCTCCGACAACACCCGTGGCCGCCTGTTTCCGCAGTTCGCCACCCACAATGCGCACACCATTTCGACCATTATCGATCTGGCTCATCAGGGGGATCGCGCCTTTGAGTTCCAGCGTCTGCACGGCATGGGCGAGGCACTCTACGAAGCCGCTCTCAAGCAGGCCCCAAAAGGCACCTGGTGTCGCATTTATGCCCCGGTCGGCGCCCATAAGGATCTATTGCCCTACCTCGTACGCCGCCTGCTTGAAAACGGCGCCAACTCCTCGTTCGTGCACCAGCTGGTCGACCCGCGCGTGCCGGTCGAATCCCTGTGTGTTCACCCGGTCGAGAACCTGATCGGCGTGGGCCAGTATTTCAACAGCCAAATCCCCATGCCCGAGGCGATCTTCCCTGACGGGCGTCGCAACGCCCGGGGCATCAATCTTAACGTCAACAGCCAGTTCAAGCCTTTGATGGCTGAGATGACGCCCTTTTTCGAGCGTGACTATAGCGCCGGCCCGCTGGTGGGATTCGACCTGAAGGACAAAAGCGGCGAGCAACACGACGTCATCTGCCCCTGGGATCACACCCGAAGGATCGGCAAGGTGCGCTGGACCAGTGCCGAGGAAACCTCACGTGCCATTGATGTCGCGTGGAAGGCTTTCCCTGACTGGAACGACACGCCGGTCGAGGAGCGCGCCGCCATTCTGGAGCGCTTCGCCGATCTGATGGAAAAGCATATGCCAGAGTTGATGGCCATGTGCTGCATGGAGGGTGGCAAGCTGTTGCCCGATGGCGTCGCCGAAGTTCGCGAGGCTGTGGATTTCTGCCGCTACTACGCTGCGCGTGCCCGGGAAATCTTTGAAGCGGCCACGGCACTGCCCGGCCCTACGGGAGAGTCCAACGAACTCATCATGCAGGGCAAGGGCGTCTTTGCCACCATCAGCCCGTGGAACTTCCCGATTGCGATCTTCTGTGGTCAGACTGTCGCTGCTGCCGTGACCGGCAATACCGTGCTGGCAAAGCCCGCCGAGCAGACCTCTCTGATTGCGCACCGCGTCATCGAGCTTCTGTATGAAGCCGGTATGCCGCGTGAGGTCGTCCAGCTGCTGCCGGGCGATGGTGCAACGGTGGGCTCAGTGCTATCGAGCGATCGTCGCATTACCGGTGTGGCCTTCACTGGCTCCACCCAGACCGCGCAGCTGATCAATCGCTCGCTGGCCGCCCGTGAGAACGCACCACTGCCGACACTGGTCGCAGAAACCGGCGGGCTGAATGCCATGATCGTGGACTCCACGGCCCTGCCCGAGCAGGTCGTCAAGGACGTGGTGGCCTCAAGCTATCAGAGCGCCGGTCAGCGTTGTTCGGCGCTGCGGGTACTGTACGTTCAGGAGGACATCGCCGAGCGCGTCATCGAAACCCTCAAGGGTGCGATGGCCGAGCTCAATATTGGCGATCCCACCACGCTTGCCACCGATGTTGGCCCGGTCATTGATGAGGATGCCCGTAAAGGCCTCCAGGCCCATATCGATCGACTCAAGGGCGAAGGCCGCCTGATTGCAGAGACCGAAATTGATCCGGCCATTGCAGCCAACGGCACCTTCGTGGCACCCACGGCGTTCAAAATCGATGGTATCGATGCACTGGAGACCGAGCAGTTCGGCCCCATTTTGCATGTGGCAACGTTCAAGGCCAGCGAGATTGATCAGGTCATCGACACCATCAATGAACGCGGCTACGGCCTGACCTTTGGTGTGCATAGCCGTAATGAGACGTTTACCAACCACGTGGCCAGTCGCATTCGAGTAGGCAACGTGTACGTCAATCGTAATATCATCGGTGCTGTAGTCGGTGTTCAACCCTTTGGAGGACAGGGTTTCTCGGGCACCGGTCCCAAGGCTGGCGGACCTCATTATCTGCTGCGCTTTGCCAATGAGAAAACGCGGACGATCAATACGGCAGCGCTTGGGGGCAATGCCTCCCTGCTGGCCATGGGTGATGGTTGATCCAGACCCCATAAGTCACGCGCGCGGTGGATCACCATTTGTAGTTGAAAACAACGTCAAAAAGGGTTTTCCATCCGCGCGCGGCCTGCTCATGACGCTTGCAGGAAACATTCCGGCCTAATAATCAGAACACAGGAGAATTCTATGGCTATCGGTGTCTGGATCAGCCTTTTCGCTTACTTTGCGCTCATGATCGCGATCGGCGTGTACGCCATGCGCACATCCACCTCCACCTCCGAAGACTATATGCTCGGTGGTCGAACGCTCAGCCCACAGGTCGCTGCCCTGTCAGCAGGGGCATCGGACATGAGCGGCTGGCTGCTGCTGGGACTTCCCGGTGCGATGTTCGCCTCGGGCCTGGGATCAGCCTGGATTGGAGTCGGGCTACTGGTAGGGGCCTTTTTCAACTGGCTGCTGGTGGCCCCTCGTCTTCGTGAACAGACGGTGCACTATGGCAACGCCATTACGATTCCCGCCTTCCTGGCCAATCGTTTTCCTACCCGTGCCATGGCCTTGCGCGTGGTATCCGCAATCGTCATCGTGGTCTTCTTTTCCATCTATACCGCTTCGGGTCTGGTCGCAGGCGGCAAGCTGTTTCAAAGCGCCTTCTCCGGTCTGATCAATATCGGCGGCCTGGGCGACTATGGCACCGGCATCGTCATTACCCTGGGCGTGGTGCTGGTCTATACGGTGGTCGGGGGCTTTCTTGCCGTCAGCCTGACGGATTTCGTACAGGGCTGTATCATGATGCTGGCGCTGGTGATCATGCCGGCCGTGGTGCTCTTCGGTGAAGGCGGCGGCGGTTTTTCACAGGCCTCGCAGACCCTCAATGAGGTTGATCCCACACTGCTTTCCTGGACCGATGGGCTGACCCTTGTCGGCTGGCTGTCGGCTGTCACCTGGGGGCTTGGGTATTTCGGACAGCCTCATATCATTGTGCGCTTCATGGCCATCCGCTCCCTGAAGGATGTCCCCGTGGCTCGAAACATCGGCATGAGCTGGATGCTCATTTCAATGATTGGTGCCGTCTCGCTGGGGATCTTCGGTCGGGCCTATGCCGTCCGCAACGGCATGCAGGTCGATGATCCGGAAACGATCTTTATCATCCTGGCGAATCTGCTGTTTCACCCCTTGGTGACCGGCTTCCTCTATGCCGCGCTGCTGGCGGCCATCATGAGTACCATCTCCAGTCAGCTGCTGGTGGCCTCATCCTCACTGACCGAAGACTTCTATCGTCTGTTTCTTCGCAAGGAAGCCTCCGAGAAGGAAGCGGTTACGGTAGGTCGAGTCAGCGTTTTGCTGGTAGGTATCGTGGCTGCCTTCATCGCCTCCGATCCGAACTCTCAGGTGCTGGGACTTGTGAGTAACGCCTGGGCAGGCTTTGGTGCTGCTTTCGGCCCGCTGATTCTGCTGTCACTGATGTGGTCACGTACCAACGGTGCTGGCGCCATCGCAGGGATGGTCACAGGAGCCCTGACGGTAATGGTCTGGATTGCGCTGGGCTGGAACGCAGCGTTTCTGGGTGGCCCTGGGGTCTATGAAATCATTCCCGGTTTCATCGCCTCCTTTATTGCCATCGTGGTGGTCAGCCGGGCCACCAACGATTCCGGTGAGTACAAGCAGATCACTCGCTGAGACCCTCCAACAGCAGTTGCAACGTCAAAAGGGCTCCCAAGGGAGCCCTTTTTGATGATATGCAGTAAAAGCACTTTCAAAACGATGATCTGTCATTTCCCTATCGGGTACGATCAGAGGCGCTCGTTGTGTTTTAGTGCACCTTGCTCAATGCAAAGCGGATGACGACCCGAACGATCACAGCGATCAGGGCAATCAGAATCAGGGTCAGCAGCATGGAAGCGGGGTTGGTCATCAGCGTCGCCAACAGCACCCCGGCAACGACCGACCATGTAATGCGATTGCCCTGATCATCATCAAGGCGCAGCATGGCGGGTACCCAGCGATTGACCATTTTGCCAAAGCCGCTTTCCCAGCCTTTCCATGCCAGAGCCGTAGCAATGGCAAAGATTACAATCCAGATGACAGCAATGGTCATAAGCTCTCCTGCGCAAATATTTAAGTATCTATAATTTGGTTTGACCCCGGGCACAATGCCTGTGCAGCCGGGCTGTCATGACGCCTCCCTGCATCCAGGCAAGCATCATGTTGGCATGATATCGCAAAAAAAGCGTAATTGATGGATCACCCGGGGTTGAAAAACATGTGGCCGTCGCCATCTTGGTAAACAAGCACGTCGGCACGCATTCATGGAGGCCATCCATGGAGACAATGCCCCCGACAGTTTCAGAGCAACCTAAAACGTACCGACGCAAAAGGACCCTTATCATGCAGATCGCAGAGAACACGGTAGTAGCGTTTCATTACACCCTGAAAAACGACGCTGGCGAAGTCCTCGACAGCTCTGAAGGTCGTGATCCGCTTTCCTATCTGCACGGCTCCGGCAACATTATTCCGGGCCTTGAAAAGGAACTGGCAGGCAAATCCACTGGTGATACTCTCCAGGCGCGCGTTGAGCCCAGCGAAGGCTATGGCGAAGTCCAGCCCTCTCTGGTTCAGGAAGTACCGCGTGATGCCTTCCAGGGCGTTGAAGACATTCAGCCGGGCATGCAGTTCCAGGCACAGACCGAAGGCGGCCCGCTGCTGGTCACCGTGACCAAGCTTGAAGGTGACACGGTCACTGTTGACGGTAACCATCCGCTCGCAGGCGAGACCCTGAACTTTGATGTCAGCGTTGAATCCGTACGTGAAGCCAGCGCCGAAGAACTCGAGCACGGCCACGTGCACGGCGAAGGCGGCCATCAGCACTGATTGCCAGCGCCTAGCGTTTAAAAGGCAGCCCGCGGGCTGCCTTTTTTATGTCTGTCCTTTTTTAACCTTGAGAATCTGCCCCGCTCGATGCGCCAGGTTCAGATGTTTCGACTTCAATAAAAAACCAGTCCCTTGAATGCATCCCCAACTGGCGATAGTTGGAAATCAGCCGCCAGACCAATATCGTCAGACAGATCCCCGCAAACCCCGGGGCACTCCAGAAAAACCATGTTGGCTCATAACAGGCAGCGATCAAAAGAATCGTTCGTCCCGGGCTACCGGTAACTCCGTCCATCAGGCGTTCTACCCTGCCGGTTTTGGCAACCCTCTCCTGAGCCTCCAGCAACAGCGCAGTCAATCGTCGTTCAAGATCAAACACGAGCGTCACGATTAAAAGCACTAGCGCCGGCAGGAAAAATTTTTCGGGTTGATAGAGTGACAGTCCGCCCATGACCGACAGCACCAGAATAATTTCCATGAAGGGGCGCAGATAACGTTGCCTGATATCGAGGTGCCCCATCGCTTTGGAAATCCGGCCCGAAAGAATGCTCAAGAGGCGATACAGCGCGATAAAAAACGCTGCCAGCAGCGTTTGATGTGCATAAAGTGCAGGCAGTGTGGCGACCCCGGATGCGATGGCCGCCAGTGCGAGCCCCGCCGGTGATACACGCAGGTCAATAAGCTGATACGCCACCCATGATCCAATGGATTGGCATGAGCGGCGCAGATGAACGATCAGGTAAGACATCCTCGGTACCGGGAAGGCAAAAGAGGCGTCATTGTAGTGATGGTCGAAAGTGGCGTCGATGCTGACACCAGCTCAGTTGTAGTCACACTCGAAAACGGCCAGAAAGCGCTTGTCACTGCTCGCTTTGGTACCAATATGGAAAGTTCCTGCAATCCTTGGATCCAGCTGCTGGCCGCCACAGAAGGTCATGCCCGGGCTACCGATCGCATGAGGGGGCACGATATTGCGAAGCGCGACGCCCTTGTGGGCATCGTTTATCACCTGGTCAATCACCATCTCATTGTTTTGCGCCAGATGATCATGCGTCATATACACCACTCGCCCGCCATTCCGGCAAAGCGAAATGGCACGAAGCAGCAGTGATACCAAACGCTCTGAACGCTGACGTGGCGTTAAATGGCGCCCAATCAGTGCTGGGATATCAAGCAGTACACGATCAAAGACTCCTACCTCTTCCGAGGACAGCCGTTGATCGTTCAAACGCGCCATGATGACGTTGTTGGGGGTATATCGGCGCTCGATACCTTCCAGAGACAGCGCTCCCATGATATTGGCGACCAGTTCACCACGCTCGTCCAGTTTACTGGCGATCAGATGCATGCGCTGCTGACCGGAGCCATACATATCGAGCACGCGATGGTGGGGCGCAATATCAAGCAGTGATATGGCGTGGCCGTGCGAACGCTTGCAAATGGATTGCGTCGAAAGTACATCATCGACGGCGGCCGAGGCCATTGAAGGCGGCATTACATCAGCCGCAGGAGCCGAAAGCCCTGAATATTGGGTATCCATACCTGATGATTCCTGAAATCAAGATCCTGACCAGCATCCTGCCGATCACTTACCATCGTCACTGTATAATATATTTATATGTTTTGTACAATAAATAGCGACACTTGAAGCATCAAGGCAGTATTTGAACAACAGGATTGAAGGGTTCGAGAGAGCCAGCAGAGCAATATCACGTCAGAAACCCTGCAAGATCATTTCATCCGGCATAAAAAAGGGCCGATACCACAACGGTATCGGCCCTTTTTCGAGAAAAAACGATCAGGGGGTTCGCATGGCAAGCGCATTAACTTCAAGCGCTCGGCGTGACTGCCAGTAATGGCGACTCCAGTAGGGGTTATCCAGCCGGGAAATCCTGACACCTTTCGAGCTTGAAGCATGCATGAAGCGGCCATCGCCAAGATAAATGCCAACGTGTCGGTCACCGCGCCATGGTCGGAAAAAGACCAGATCCCCGGCCTTGAGGGCCGTTTTCTCGATACGACGCCCGGTCAGTACCTGGCCTGCCGTTGTGCGCGGCAGATCAAAGTTGAAGCTGTCACGAAAGATCTGCTGGACCAGTGCCGAACAGTCAATGCCATTACTGCTTTCGCCACCATATCGATAGGGTGTCCCCTGCCAGGTATCATATTCAGCCATCAATGCCGCTTCTACATCGACCGAATAGGCATCCTCGAAAGACGTGTAGTCATATCGGGGAGGCTGGCCCTGGTTTCTTCCTGCTTTCGCTTTCGACGCTTTGACCGTCGAAAGCGAAAGCATTGCCATGTCCTTCGCTCCATCCTGTGAACCGGGCTGCGACGCTGCACACCCCCCCAAAGCCAGACAAACCAGACCACTCATGATTATTCGCCGCATGTATACGGCCCTTTTTGTTGATCGAGCACTGGAAGCATCCTGAAAGTGTTGCGTGTCAGAGAATAAAAGGCGTCAAGCACAACGCATTCAGGATGTTAAGGAATTTGATCGGAAGTGGCGAGTATTAAAAATTAATCAAACCACCCTTGTCATGACTAAAGTATTAATCGAAATTCATACAAAAGTTACTCAAGGATACCAAGCAGTTACTCTTTGGCGCGCTAGTGCAGAATGCGTTCATCACCCGGCAATGTGTCTGCATGCAATGGAGGCCACCGCCTTGCCTGAGTTCCCGGAAAATCAAGACTTGCCCAGCAACCGGCCAGTGGCGGCAGCCCGGTTTGCCAGGCCGTCATGGCCTGATTGAACTCTGCAAGAAAATGCTCTCGCTCGGGGGTCGCCACCATGAAAAAACTGTAACCCGCCAGCATGCCCCCGCCGTAGGCCCACCAGTCACTGTAATGATGAGAGGCCAGCTGTAACGCCTGGTCCAGATAGTGGTGAAACCTGTCAGGACTCAACCAGCCCATTTGCCTTCCAGCAGCGGCGAGATCCACCAGCTGCGCGATATCCCATGCGGCCATGTCGATATCGTTACAGTGATGGTCATTTTTCAAAACGCGTCGCAGACGCTCCAGATGAACGCCTTCGTCTTCACTGCGCTGCGCCGATTCAAGAACGGCAATTTCTTCCTTCAGACGCCGTCGATTAAGCGTATAGGGGCCATAATTGATCAAATACTCCTGCCGGTCTCCGGCCTCGACCAGAAAATCGAGAAAGCGAATCAGCGCCACCGTGCCCTCAATCCCGTAGTGGCTATCGAGCCAGTCACGAATGTCACTGACCTGAGCGCCATACTGTGGCTCAGGCTCACCCCAGAGCGCAGAATTGAGCGGTCCCGACAGGGAAAGTGCCGTGAACCGGGACAGCGATGGCCGCTTGCCCGGCTCTCTCTGAAAACCGGTTGGCGCAGTCAGCCAATGAAAGGGACTACCGGGATCCTGACGATGCCATTCGATATCTTCGGCCAGAGACTCCTGATTGCCGTCCTCGGGCAGGGCCCGCTCCCACCGCACCCAGGCTTCCAGCATGGCATCCACGCACAGATAGTGACGATCAAGCGTGGCCGCCAGTCTTGTGTGATAGCGCGCCAGTGCCTCGGTTTCGCCGTAGCCGGCGCTTTCAAACATCTGAAGATGGAAAGCATACTTTTCAGCCATGATGATCGTGGCTGAAACCGAGGCACAGCTTGCCAGTCGCGGACGACAGGCCAGCAGCTCGGGAGAAGGGTTTCCAAAGGGCGTCTCGACGGGCGGCAGCCTGCCATGCAGTGCATCAGACGCCAGCTGATTGAGATGATGCACCTGAGCCGGCATCCAGAAACGTGATAGTCCCGCGATCCCCTCTTCCGGTCGCCAGTCCAGCACCTCGTGAAGATATTCCCGGCTTTGTTGACGCTGCTCATCGCTGGCAACGGGTGCTACCGCCTGCCGGTACAGCAGATCGGACTCCCTGACCGAGGCCACGGCGAGCGCCCAATGGCGAGCGCTGCTTCGAAGTCCACGAATCATGTCCCGTGAGCGGTCACGAAGATCGTCCCCGAGCAATTGATGCAGCGGTATCTGCCAGGGACTGTCATCGGCTTCCAGCAACAGCTGCCAGTCAGTGGTGAAGCTCTCCATCAGATCGAGTCCTTCATGCAGACTGCGACCACGCTGCCAGGCCAGAGCCACCTGATGCCAGCTGTCATAGCGGCGCGTCAGAAGGTCCACCCCGTGTGCGGCAAACCCTCTGGCCTCGTCCTGATCCAGCCAACCCATGGCCATACCGGCCCAGGCCAGATCCACCAGACGCAACCAGTCCCACGCAGCCACATCGCGAGGCTGCCCCTGAACGACAAAAGCCTCAAGCGTGGCGGCATAGGTGGCCTGCGGCGCCATCTGCGCATGCCATTTCAACCGCTGGGCAGTATTCATGGCACTAAAACGTTGATGATCGAGCTCCCAGCCATGCCGGTGCCCTTGCCCCGCCAGCCACAGCAGCATGCGGATGAGCTCATCCCGCTCGTGAATCGACCAGACATGACTCAGAAAATGACCGGTGCGCTCACGCTCCAGCTCGGCCGCTGAGAGGCTGTCGATCATGATGGGGGCAAAGGGGGCGCGCGCACGCCAGATGGTGCTGTCACCCTGATCGGGCCAGGGCGCATGAGCAAGGCTTCCCTGAAGCCAGCTCAGCCACTGCGAAAGTGCCTGTTCATCCAGCCACTGCGCATTGAAGGCCAGCACCAGCATGGTAACCGCCTCATCGCGCTGAGACTGGTCAAGGCGCCCTATCATTTGCCATCCCAGGGCGCCGGGTTCATCGATCTCCATACTGCGCAGGCGAGCAAGGGCACGGGACACACTCATGCCACGCTCGGGCGGCACCTCACGATGCCAGCCGCGGCTGGCCAGACGCTGGGCGCACCAGATCTGCAGGCTCTCTTTCAAAAAATACCTCATGAGACAAAGATTCGGTCATGCCCTTACAGGGACGATCCATATTGTAACCTGGACCGCCCCCTTGTCTCAGCGGGGTTCCTGCGGATCAGCCATTCGCTCGGCGTGTGTCTTGTTCCGTACAGGCGCTGCGGGCAGCATCCAGCTCAGAATCCAGCGACGTATGCGAACGACAAACTGTTCCTGAAAAAGGATACAGAGAATAACGGTCAGCAGCAGATAAACCGGATAGAGCCATACAGAACTCTCACCGGCCGCGGCCAGACACAGGCGCAGATTATCCGGACACAGGGACGGCTCTCCCTTCAGAATCTGCTCGCTTCGACTGAAGATGACATAAAGCGGCACATGCAGGGCAAACATCGGCAGCGATGCTCCGCCCAGGCGTCCGGCGAATCGGGTCAATCGTTCACTGCTCGGGGTGGGGATATGCACGCACAGATAAATGAGTGCCATTTCGGCCGTGAGCAACAGCCCGTTATGCAGCAGATAATACCAGGCACGCCCGTGCTCGAGCAGCCAGATCGCCACCAGACAGCACACCGCGATATAGAGCACCAGCGCCAGCTTGCCGCGCAGGTTCAACAATTTGCCGGCATTTTTCTGCTGCATGTAAAAGGCGCAAAGCAAAATACCGGCGATGAATTCGGGCAGCCGAATAATCGGATTGCGGTGCAAAATGCCCGTTTCCGGCATATCAAAAGGCGTAAAGGCGATCACGATCAGAGGCGGCACCAGATACACCAGATTGGTGATCAGGATGGCCAGCCGCGTTCTTTTGATCTTCATCAGCCTGGGCGCAATGAAGGGAAAGGTCAGATAGAAGAAAAACAGTGCCGAGATGGACCAGGACGGCGGGTTGAACGTCAGATAATAAGGATTCCATGCGTGCAGCATGAATACGTTGAGCACGACATTGAACCAGAGTTCGACGTCCCCCATGGTGTGGCGCAGTGCTTCGGGATTGACGATCCCGGTGTCATTGTTGACGTCATAGAGTACAAAACGCAGTGAGGTGCCCGCGTCCTGCGCCGTCAGGGCCAGATAGCCAACGCCTGCCGAGACCGCCATGGCCAGCAGACACGACCCGATATGAATCGGATAGAGGTTGGCAAATCGTTTGGTCATGAAGCTTCTGGCCGGCTCACGCATCTCGTGCTGATCGTTGAGATACACATGCGCCAGCAGAAAGCCGGACAAAATAAAGAAGGTACTGGTCGAGAAAAAACCAAGATCGGTGACATACCCCGACCAGCTTCTGATCGACGGATAGTTGTGCAGGGTATGAAAAATGACAATGTAGAGGCCGAGAAAGAATCTCAGCCACTCAAGCCCAATAAAACGCTCTTTGGAAGAGGCCATGATATCCACTCGAAGCACTGACGTAAGCGGGGCAAATCCGCCATGCCTTTTGGCAGATGACTGACAGATGCCGGTTTGGCAAGCAACATACGCAGCTCTTGTGCCAACGTCCACTCCGGATGGTCATAATGTGTTAATTCCACAGCTGATAAAAAACCCCGGCCGGACCGAGGTTTTGGTTGATCAAAACATGAACATGATCGGCAATATCAGGCTGGCTGGGTATTGGCCTCCGGATTACGGCTCCAGACGCGATGCTGGCCAAGCAATGCTTTAAAGTCGTCAAAGATGGCGTCAACACTGTCACCTGTCAGTACGCCTTCATCCATCCTGATATTGGCCGCTTCCAGAAGGTCCTTGCCCTCACCGACGGCAGCAATCACCTTCAGGTGCTTCCAGGCTTCCTGCGGATAGTAACGCCCCTGACCGCTCGCCTTGAGCGTCTCGATGCTCTGCGCGCCACCGGCAATCAATACGGCGTCCATGGTGACCGACGGCAGACCGTTGAGCATGGCATCCGGCGTAATGGTATTGCCGTTGTTTGCTTTTACCGGCGCCATGGTCGGCGCAATGATCATGCCCTTTGCCCCTTCTGCCTTGAGCTTCGATTGCAGCGCCGTCACCTGATCGGCATCAACGCCGTCCGCTACCAGAATGGCTACCTTGCGGTATTTGATGTTGCCGGGCAGTCGCGCCATCAGACTCAGCGAGGGCGACTCGGTCAGCGTGCTCCTGCCCAGTTCTTCAGCCGAAGCCGGCTTCTCGGTCGGTGCCTCAATACCATGAATCTCGCCCACGCGACGGGCCAGATCGAGATCGATATTGGGCAGGATATTCTGGATCACGCGCTCACGAATCCACGGGCGCTCGACCTTGGAAAGCTCAAAGCCGTATGCCTGTACGATGTGTTCCTTTTCAACGTCCGTCTGGCTGTTCCAGAACAGGGTCGCCTGCGAATAGTGATCGGCAAAGGACGCACTGCGGCCGCGAACCTTATGGGCATCGATGCGCTCGTTGACCGATTCAAACCCGCCATTTTCCGCCGCCGGCGGCGTTTCACGCGGCCAGCCATCATCAATCGAGTTGGGCTCGTAGGAGGCCTGACCCTTGTTGATCGTCATGCGATGGAAACTGTCGCGCTGGTTATTGTGCACCGGCGTGACCGGACGGTTGATCGGAATTTCCTTGAAGTTTGGCCCGCCCAGACGAAGCATCTGGGTGTCCAGATAGGAGAACAGGCGCCCCTGTAGCAGCGGGTCATTGGTAAAGTCGATGCCCGGCACGATGTGTCCCGGGTTAAAGGCCACCTGCTCGGTTTCGGCGAAGTAATTGTCCGGGTTGCGGTTAAGCGTCATCTTGCCCAGCGGCGTCACCGGCACCTGCTCTTCGGGGATCAGCTTGGTGGCATCAAGAATGTCGAAATCGAACCTGTGCTCGTCCTCTTCCTCGATGATCTGGACGCCCAGTTCCCACTCGAGATAGTCGCCGTTGCTGATGTCGGTAGCCATCTCGCGTCGGTTGAAGTCCGGATCGCGCCCCCACAGCAGCTGCGCCTCATCCCAGATGAAGGAATAGGTGCCTGCCAGCGGCTTCCAGTGAAACTTCACGAAACGCGCCTTGCCCTGCTTGTCGACCAGCCGGAAGGTATGCACACCAAAGCCTTCCATGGAGCGATAGCTGCGCGGAAAGGCGCGATCCGACATGGTCCACAGCACCATATGGGCTGATTCAGGCATCAACGATACAAAATCCCAGAACGTATCGTGCGCCGACTGGCCCTGCGGGATTTCGTTGTGCGGCTCGGGCTTTACCGCGTGAACGAAGTCGGGAAACTTGATCGCATCCTGGATGAAAAACACCGGCATGTCGTTACCGACCAGATCCCAGTTGCCTTCCTCGGTATAGAATTTGGTTGCAAAGCCACGCACATCACGCACGGTATCGTTGGAACCGCGTGAGCCCTGAACGGTAGAGAAGCGAACAAAGGTCGGCGTCTGCTGGCCGGCCCTGAACACGGCAGCCTTCGAATACTGTTCGGCCTCCGGATAGGCCTCAAATACTCCGTGGGCGGCCGCACCACGGGCATGCACGATGCGCTCGGGAATACGCTCATGGTCAAAGTGATTCATCTTTTCGCGAAAGATGAAATCTTCCATCAGCGTCGGACCACGCTCACCTGCCTTCAGGGAGTTGTGGTTGTCGGCAATGCGTACGCCGTTGTTGGTACGCAGGTCATGACCTTCAGCATCGTTGCGAAACGGCTCAAGGTTGTCATTCTTGCTCTGATCACTGGTCTTGACATCAGTGTCATGCGGGCCATCGGTATTGGATGCGCTATAAGGATTATCTGCCACGGTCCATGCTCCTCATCGAATACGGCAATGAAACACTGCCGGTCTGCCTGTCCATCGGCGGCGCTTTCATGAAACGCTCGATCACCCGCCGGTCAGCGTGTTAAACGCTGGCCCAGCAGGCTGCGGCCCTTAAGCGTAGGTGAACTTTTTGCGTTGAAAGGCAATGATCAAAAACCATTTGATCAGAACTTATCCTGTGCAATCTTTTGAGCCACATCGGTGATCCTGGACATCAGTCCCGGACAGATTTTCAAGAAATGAAGGCATAAAAAAGGCGACCGGGTCATGCCCGGCCGCCTTTGAGTTTTCTGCGATCCGCCGTGGTCGATCAATCGGCCAGAAGCGCTTCCAGATGGGCCTGAACACGCTCGCCGTAATCGCCATCGGCCGCGTAGCATTGTGCAATGATACGCTCACGCACGTGCTCAT
The DNA here is from genome assembly GCF_002155145.1 of Kushneria konosiri. Taxonomy (NCBI): domain Bacteria; kingdom Pseudomonadati; phylum Pseudomonadota; class Gammaproteobacteria; order Oceanospirillales; family Halomonadaceae; genus Kushneria; species Kushneria konosiri. Next base: position 2,813,651 of record NZ_CP021323.1, on the reverse strand, counting down.
CCACCTCGGTCAGATCATGCGCGATCGTGGTGGTCAGACGCTCACGCTCTCCCTCGTCAAAAAGGCGATAGAGATTGCCGGCCTGAGAGAAGTTGTCCTCATCCGTGTTGTCGTAATATCCCACCCAGGCATTTTCCTCCAGCGACATCGGGGGTTCACTGACGGCGGTTTTTGGTGCCGGGGCGCCCTGCGCCACACGATCGTTGGGATAGAAATTGGTTCGTGAATACTGTCCGCCCTCACCCGACTCACGCTGGGTGCCGGCCATGAGCCCATCACGCTGATAGTGATGAACGGGGCAGCGCGGTTGATTGACCGGAATCTGCTGATAATTGACCGTCAGGCGGTAGCGGTGTGCATCGGCATACGACCACAGCCGAGACTGCAGTACGCGGTCAGGCGAAGCGCTGACGCCGGGCACAAAATTCGACGGGCTGAACGCCAGCTGTTCGACCTCGGCAAAATAGTTGTCCGGATTACGATTGAGCTCGAGCTGACCAATTTCCATCAGCGGAAAATCGGACTGCGGCCAGACCTTGGTCAGATCGAATGGATTGATGTGATAGTCGCGCGCCTGAGCTTCCGTCATGACCTGTAACTTGACCGCCCACGAAGGGAAATCACCGCGCTCGATATGACTGAAGAGATCAGCCTGGTGATGATTGACCGGCAATGCCTGCGCCTCTTCAGGCGTCATGTTACGAATGCCCTGATTGGTCTTGAAGTGCCATTTCACCCAGACTCGCTCGCCGGCGTCGTTATAAAGGCTCAGCGTGTGCGAACCGAAGCCGTGCATGGTGCGATAGCTGTAGGGCATGCCGCGGTCGGACTTGAGAATCGTCACCTGATGGAAGGACTGCGGATGGTTGGCCCAGAACTCCCACTGGTTCTGCTGACTGGGCAGATTGGTGCGTGGATCCTTTTTTTGAGTGTGAATGAAATCGGGAAACTTGCTCGGCTCCCGGATGAAAAACACCGGCGTATTGTTACCTACCAGATCAAAGTTGCCTTCCCGCGTGTAGAACTTGACGGCAAAGCCGCGTACGTCACGAATGTTGTCGGCGGAATCCTGCCCTCCCGCCACGGTTGAAAAACGCAGCGCCACCGGAGTTTCGGTGTCTACACCGCGCAGAAAATCGGCGATGGTCAAATCAGATAGATCGCGCGTCAGGCGAAAGGTGCCAAAGGCCGCGCTACCGCGAGCATGCACGACCCGTTCGGGAATCTGCTCACGATTGAAATGGGCAAGTTTTTCAAACAGGCGCCAGTTATCAAAGGTCAGCGGCCCATTGCGGCCTGCAGTGATGCTGGCATCATCATTGGGGACGGGCGCACCATTGGCCGTGGTGTAGTGAATGGGAGCTGAATCGGTCATTGATTGCATTCCTGTATGAGATATCAACAAGCGATAAATTTACACAATCAAACAACAGGGTTTTAATGGGCTTTCCCAATTTGGGCAATTGCCAATACTGTGTGGACACCCCGCTCAAAAACTGAGCTGTCAGGCTTTGATGAAACGCTAATGCTTCCGAGACCGCGTTAAACAGAGGGTCGGATACGACGACGCCCGGCAGGACCGGGCGTCGAGAGGAAGAAGGATTTGGCAGGCTCAGACCTTGCCATTCCCCTTGCCCTTGATCAGAGAGACCAGCCACAAAAGAATCACCGATCCGATGATGGCTACCACCAGCGAGCCGATGATGTTGTTGGAGCCGATGCCCAGCATGCTGAAGATGGCACCACCCAATACGGCCCCCACGATACCGACAACGATGTTGCCGAGGATACCGAAGCCGCCGCCACGCATGATCTTGCCGGCAATCCAGCCTGCCAGACCGCCAATGATCAGCCAAAGAATAATGCCCATGGTCTTCTCCCTGATAACCACCCTGCTTGAATGTAATGCCCTTGCCCCGGCCGGGGAGCCTGCAGATCATGTGCAGTGCTGACTTGACTATAGACGCTCAATGCCATGTTACCAATCACATTGCATTCAGGCGTCGTGACGAGCAATTCGCTACAATCGACACCATCTATTCGTCAACGATCATGAACAAGGACAACCATGCCGCTATCGCTGCCGGGTTATGCCGGTGACTGGCTTGAACGCAGCCTTGACCGGCAGGTGCGTCTGGCGGTCACGGGGCTGTCGCGCGCGGGCAAGACCGCCTTTTTGACCTCGCTGGTCAACCAGTTGCGCCATGCGGGCCTTGATGCCCGACTGGACATGATGAGCTGCGCGCGGGAAGGCCGTCTGCTGGGCGCACAGCGCCAGACCCAGCCGGACCTTTCGGTGCCTCGTTTCCCCTATGATCAGGCGCTGACGGCCCTTGAAGGTACGCCACCTGACTGGCCCTCACCTACACGCGGCATCAGCGAGCTTCGACTGCTGATTCGCTATAAGAGTCGTGCCAATAGCCGTCATTTTCTGGGCGAACAGCGCACCCTGACGCTGGACCTGATTGACTACCCTGGCGAGTGGCTACTGGACCTTCCCATGCTGCGCCAGAGCTACCAGCAATGGTGCGAAGCACTTGGCACTCAGCTTGTCGGGCGCCGGCGCCGCTTCGCCGAAGGCTTTTTGCAGCGCGTCAGTGATCTGGACCCGGCCGCTACGGCCGATGAGCAGCAGCTGGCCGATATCAGCGCCGAATATGCCCGCTCGCTCAACAGCGCCCGCAACGAAGGCGGCTACACCTGGGTGCAACCCGGGCGCTTTTTGCTGCCGGGCGAACTCGATGGCGCACCGGTATTACAGTTCTTTCCACTGCCGATGGAACAGCTGGGTGACCCGGCACAGCTTTCCGAGCTGCCGGCTGACAGCAACTATCAGACGCTTGCGCGACGCTTTGAGCACTACAAGCGTACCGTGATCGGCCCCTTTTACCGCCAGCACTTCCGCCGTTTTGATCGCCAGATCGTGCTGGTGGATGTGCTCTCGGCGCTTAACGCCGGGCCTGACGTGTTCGATGACCTGCGACATGCCATCGCCACTTTGATGCAGAGCTTTGATTACGGCAGCCGCAGCCTTCTGTCGCGGCTTTTTAATCCACGCATCGACCGACTGGCGATTGCCGCGACCAAGGCTGACCACGTTACCCCTGAACAGCATGACAATCTTTTGTCGCTGGTACAGGCGTTGATGGCCGAACCTTTGCGGGATCTACGCTACGCCGATGTCCCGGTCAGATCGCTGTCGCTGGCCGCCATTCGCGCCACCCAGGCCCGCACCGTCGAGCAGGATGGCAAGCGTCACCCCGCCCTCAAGGGTACGACGGAGTCGGGTGAGGAGGTACTGATGTTCCCGGGCGAAGTGCCCTCACGACTGCCGGATGCCGACTTCTGGCAGCGTCAGGGCTTTGATTTCATGGCCTTCAAACCAATGCCCCAGAGCTCGGGGGAAGCGCTGCCCCACATTCGCATGGACAGCGCGCTGGACTGGTTACTGGGAGACAAGCTGCGATGAGTGATCCACGTCCGGGCCGACGCTTTGATGTCCAGGGTGACGCCACGACCACCAAAACCTCTGAAGCCTCGGCCTTCGAACAGCACTTTGTGCCGGTAGACCCGGCGCCGGGCGCGCGCTATCAGCTGGACAGCGTGCACCACCCACTGGAAGACGAAGCCCCCCCGAGCAGATCGATAGCGCCCTTGACCATGCGCTGGCGAAACCCAAAAAGCGTCGCTGGGGGCTTTTAAGCGTACTGGCCGGCACGCTGGTCATGGGTGGCGTTCAGGCCGTCGACACCTTTCAAAACGCCTGGTTTGGCGGCGACTGGGTCAGCGGCGCCTGGAGCGTACTGGGGCTGGGGGTCGTCACGCTGGCCGGCACCTCTTTGACGCGCGAACTCGTACGTCTCAAACGACTGCGCAGGCATGCGCGACTGCGCGAGGACATCGATTCTTATATCCTGGATACCCGAATCGATGGCGATCACATGCAAAAGCTGTGCGACCGCCTGCGTGTTCAGATGGGGCTGGGCCATCGCGACCCGCACTGGCAGGATTTCCTGCAGGCCCGCCAGGCCCATCACAACGCTCGCGAGACCCGCGATCTTTTCAGCCACTATGTACTGGCGCCGCGGGATGCCAGCGCCCGGCGCCTGATCACCCGCATGTCGAGTGAAACCGCCCTGCTGGTGGCTGTCAGCCCTGTCACGCTGATCGACATGGGGCTGATGGCTTGGCGCAACCTGCGCATGATCGACCGCCTGGCCGCCCTGTATGGTCTGGAACTGGGCTATGCCAGCCGCCTGCGCCTGTTCCGGGCGGTGCTGGCCAACATGGCGTTTGCCGGCGCCAGTGAGATCGCCACCGAGGTGAGCATGGATCTTCTGTCGATGAATCTGGCCAGCCGCCTGTCCAGTCGTGCCGGTCAGGGCATGGCCAGTGGACTGCTGACGGCACGCCTTGGCATTCGCACGCTTAGAATGCTGCGCCCCTTGCCCTTTGAGGATGATCGCGCCCCGAAGCTTTCCGACCTGCGCCGCCAGCTTTGGCAGCAGATGAAGCGTGTCGACGATGGCAAGGCAGGCAGGGAGAAAGCGGACCACGTTTGAAACCGCCGGGCCTGATCATCGAGCCCTGACCCTCGATGATCAGGCCCGGCGATGCGCTTTTGTCCTAGAGAGCAAACAGCTCGCGCAGCTTCACAGCCACCCCGGCTTCGGTGTGTGATTTAATCAGCTCGGCGTTGGGGGCCCGGGTCAGCAGCTGCGGATGGGCATTGCCCATCGCAAACGCACGGCCGGCATTTTGAAGCATGTCTGTATCGTTGAGGTTGTCACCAAAGGCGACGGTATGCGAGATGGGAATATCGAGCTGCGCGGCCAGACGATGGAGCATCTGCCCCTTGGAGGCCTCTCGCTCCATCACCTCCAACGAATTTTCCAGTGAATAGGTGACGTGAGTGCGCTCCTCAAAATGGGCACGGATATGCGTTTCAATCCCCTTGAGCAATACGGGATCGCCGATAAAGAGCACCTTGCCCACCTGGTGGCCGTCAACATCAGACATGTTGACCACGTTATAGGTAAATCCGGTGCTTTCATGGAAGGCCAAAAGCTTTGGCTCGGGCGCATCGATCAGCCAGCGATCACTGGTATAAAGATTGATGCGCACCTCTTCAGACACTTCCATCTTCAGCAGTGCCCGCACGATATCCTGCGGGACCAGAATCTCGTGGATCAATTGATCGTCCGGACCATGCAGATGCGCCCCGTTGGCCGAAATGATGTGCGCATTGACCCCGAGCTGACGTCTGACCTCGCGAATATCCTGATAGTGCCGCCCGGAAGCAATGGCCAGTGAATGGCCCTGGCGCTCAAGCGTCTGAAAGGTGTCGATGGTGATGTCATCAAGGCCATGATCGGCGTTGAGCAGCGTTCGATCCAGATCGGTCACGATCAGATGAGGCGTCATGCAATCTCCTTTATACGGTAAGGGTTGGGCTGGCAGCTGTCTGCCAGCCCGGTCATGACGGGCACAGCTCGCCTGCCAGCTGTAATGCCCCGTCAACGCTGGCACCCTGAGCAGGCACCAGCCGGTGTTTGAGTGTTTCCGGTACACGAGGATTCAGTGCTGCGGCCAGACCGCCACACAGGGACAGCGGCAGCTGTCTATCCTGATCCAGCGCCTGGTACATCAGCGCGATATCCTTACCGGCCTGATCCAGCAGTGCCTGGGCGGCCGGATGATCACCGTATTCGATAACCACCGGTGCCAGCGCGGCAAAGCGGGTCTGGTCTGCGCTTGAAAGCCAGTGCGTCAGCGTGGCGGCACAGGTGACGGGCGCTGTTGAAAGCGACGACATTGCCTCGCACAGCGCGCGGGAAAAATCATCCGGAGAAACGCGGCCATCCAGCGCATGCTGGGCATGGCGACTCGCCCGCAGGCCCAGCCAGGCACCACTGGCCTCATCCCCGGATGGAAAGCCATAGCCACCCACGCTGACGCGTCGACCATCATTGTGCAGCGCCTCACCCACACTGCCGGTGCCCAGGGCGATAATGGCTCCTGGCTGCCCACGATGCGCCCCCACAAGAGTGGTGAAGGCATCGCTTTCCAGCCTCAGGCCTGCCAATGCCGGCGCAGCCTGCATAAAGGCATCTCGCCACGCCCACTGATTGGCGCCGGCCAATCCCAGTGCCAGTCGACACTGATGGGTAGGCAAATCGATGTCCAGTGCCTGCTGCGCACTTTTCAGCAGATCAAGAATGGTATGCCAAGCCTGAGTCACCCCCAGCGCCAGCCCGGAGGGGCCACCCGTGACTTCGACACAACGGCCCTGCCACTGCGCCCTCAACCGGGTACCACTGCCACCGCCATCCACCCCTGCCAGCAGCATGTCATCAGCGGCCATTGCGCTGAATCTCTGCTGCGAGCTGCTGCGCCACGATCCAGGCCTGCTCACCCAGAATCAGATGCAGACAGTGATCGCCCAGCGGCTGCACTCCGGCCGCGCCCAGCGAGGACAGCGCGCTGTGATCAAGTTGTGACGACGCTTCGACTTCAAGGCGCACGCGTGACAGCGCCACCAGTTCGCTGCGACGCAAATTCCCCACACCGCCCAGCGCCTCGAGCCAGCGAGAGAGATCGGCATCCTTCATCGACGTCTGGGCGGACGCGGGCTGCTCGGCAGACGGCGCCATGGTTCGGGCCGTCTCCGGCACCTCGACCGCCTTGCCGCGGGCCTTCATGGCCGCGCGGATATCCTCGGCCACGCCGTCGGCTATTGGCCCCATCACCACCTGCAGGTGACCGCCCTTGAGCTTGAGTACGCCTCTGGCACCCAGCCCCTTGAGTGTGGCCTCATCAATTTTCTCGACATCCTGCACCACCAGCCGCAGCCGCGTGGTGCAGGCCCCGACCGAGGTCAGATTGTCACCACCGCCCAGCGCCCTGATAAAGGCAGGGCCGCGCGCCGGCGCTTCTCCATTGTCTTCGACCACCACTGCCTGAGACACGTCCTCACGCCCCGGCGTTTTCAGATCGAAACGCACGATGGCCCAGCGAAAGATCATGTAATACAGCACCGCGTACAAAAGCCCGACCGGGATCAGCAACCAGCCACGGCTGGAGAGACCATAGGAGAGCAGATAATCAAAGGTGCCGGCCGAAAAGGTAAAGCCCAGCTTCACACCCAGCCAGCTCATCAGTGCCATTGAAACGCCGGTCAGCACGGCGTGCACTGCGTAGAGTGCCGGCGCGAGAAAGATAAAGGTAAATTCCAGCGGCTCGGTGATACCGGTCAGAAAGGCCGTCAGCGCCAGTGAAAAGAGCATGCCCCCGACCCGGGCGCGCTGATCCCTTGCGGCGGTGTGATACATCGCAAGCGCGGCCGCCGGCAGGCCGAACATCATCACCGGGAAAAATCCTGCCATGAAGCTGCCAGCATTGGGGTCTCCGGCAAAGAACCGATGCAGATCACCGGTGGCGCCTTCATAGTTGCCAAACACAAACCACACCAGCGAGTTAAGCACGTGATGCAGCCCGGTCACGATCAATAGACGATTGAGGGCGCCGTAGACAAAAAGCCCCAGCTCACCGGAGTCGATCATCCATTGACCGCTCAGATCGATGGCGTGCTGCACTGGCGGCCATACCCAGCCAAGAAGCCATCCCAGCGCCAGGGCCGTCAGACCGGTCACAATCGGAATAAAACGCCGCCCGGCAAAAAAGGCCAGATAGTCGGGCAGCGCGATGTTCTTGCAGCGGTTATACCAGAGCCCGGCCACGACGCCTGCGATAATACCGGCCAGCACCCCCATGTTGATGTCGGGATTGAGGGCTTCAAGCACCGCCGTGATCACCAGGTAGCCGATCGCACTGGCAAGCCCCGCGGCGCCGTTGCTGTCATCGGCGATGCCCACCGCCACGCCGATGGCAAAGATCAGCGGCAGATGTTCAAAAATGGCATTGCCCGCTTGGGCAATGAAGGCAATGTCCAGCAGATCGGGCTGGCCCATGCGCAGCAAAAGCCCCGCAATCGGCAGTACCGCAATCGGCAGCATCAGAGAGCGGCCCAGCTGCTGAAGCGCCCCCATGGGATCAAATCGCATCGTCAGGTGCTCCCCTGTCATTGTTGTTGGCAGTCGTCTCGTTCAGCCACTGCTCAAGGCGCTGTCGCAGCGTGACACTGTCGATCGGTTCATCGAGCCATCCACGTAATGCTCGGGCCAGCGCCGCGCGGTCCAGTCGTCGGATACCGGCCTTGACGGCGGCGACGCGTGCAGGCTCCACCGATAACTCGTCAACGCCAAGGGCGACCAGCGCCGCCCAGCCCTGCGGATCGCCTGCAGCAGCACCGCACACGCCCACCGGGCATCGGTGACTGGCGGCCCCCTTGACGGTCAGGTCGATCAATCGCAGTACGGCTGGGTGCAGCACATCGGCCCGCCCGGCCAGATCCGGGTCCTCGCGGTCCATGGCCAGGGTGTACTGGGTCAGGTCATTGGTCCCGATGGAGAGAAAATCTGCCACGCGGGCAATCTGATCGGCGCATACGGCGGCAGCAGGCACCTCGATCATCGCCCCCAGTTCGGGCCGACCGTCAAGGTTCATCTCACCTGCCAGAGCCTCGATGCGCTCACGTACGGCCACAAGCTCTGCCGCATCACACACCATCGGCACCATGATACGAAGACGATCCAGCGGCCTGACCTCAAGCAGTGCACGCAGTTGAACGTCCAGCAGCGCCTGATGACGCGCCATCAGGCGAACACCGCGCGTGCCCAGCGCCGGATTGGGGACCGAAGGCAGCGACAGATAATCGAGCTGCTTGTCGGCACCAACATCCAGCGTACGGATAATGACCCGGTGCGCACCCATGGCGTCCAGCGCCTGCTGATAACTCCTGCGCTGTGTCTGCTGATCCGGTGCCTGCGCATGCGCCATAAAGAGAAATTCGCTGCGCATCAGGCCAATGCCATCGGCGCCGGCATCAAACGCGGCGCGCGCTTCTTCCTGCCCTGCCACATTGGCACAAACCTCGATGGGCACATCATCGATCGTGCGCGCCGACTCGTGCGCCATTTGCTGCTCGGCCGCGGCCCGTATCCGGTTCTGTTCGACGCTCTCACGGGCCTCGATGAGCTGGTCCGGAGCAGGTTTGAAAATCAAGGATCCCCTGTCTGCATCCAGAATCACGTCACTGCCGTCCTGGCGGTCCATCACCTCTACAAGTTCTGCGCCCATGGCGGCCAGGCAGGGCAATCCCCGGGCGCGCGCCAGCAGCGCCACGTGCGAGGTTGTACCCCCACCTGCCAGACAGAGTCCGGCGGGCGAGACACGGTCCAGCGCCAGCAGCTGCGATGGCGTAATCTCTTCGAACATCACGATGGCGCCCGGCGCGATCTCGATGTGACCCAATGCGGCCGCCTCCGGCACCAATAGCGCCACCAGACGCTCCTGCAGATCCCGCAGGTCATCGGCACGTGCCGCCAGCAACTGACTCTGACTGCGGCGCAGCTCATTGATGCGACTTTCCAGCACTTCCCGCCAGGCAAAGGCGGCGCTGCGCCCGGCCCGAATATACGCCAGACTCTCCTCACGCAAAGCAGGATCATCCAGCCAGGCCTGATGCGCCTCCAGAATATCGGCTTCTTCGCGGCGTCCCTGATGGCGCGCCTGCTCGATATCAGTGGCCAGCGTGTCGTTGAGCGTATTGATCGCCTGCACTAGCGCCCGTTCGGTAGCCTCTGCATCCTCCTCACGGTCAGCATTGATCTCGATGCGTGAACGCCCAAAACGTATCAGCGGGCCTACGGCAAGTCCCGGGCTGGCCATCAGACCGTGACAGGTGGTGTCATCCCCCGTTGGCACGGTGTCAGCCCTGTCATCTGCCGACTCATCGTGGGCGGGATCATCCTCGACGGCTTCCGGCGTGGTCAAAAGGGCTGCGGCTTCTCCAAGGGCTGCAGCAGCATCCGCACCGCGCGCAATAACATCCAGCGTATCGCCATGGCGCAGGGAAAGGCCCATCAAGGCCGTCAGGCTGGCAGCATCGGCCTGATGTTCACCGCGCTCCAGCACCAGGGTGCAACCGTGCGCTCGGGCAATGGCGCGAAGACGCGCGGCCGGGCGCGCATGCAGCCCTGCTGCCAGCGCCAGTGTGACCTGCTCGCGGTATTCATTATTGCCGCCACCCTCCTTCCCGGTGGGCGATGCCTGCGAGGTGGCTACCAGCATCATCAACTCGGCACCCCGCTCGATCACACGTCCCACAGGTGCATCCATCAACTCACAGCGCCATCGGTCGTTGCTGGTCACCACCAGCGGCGTAATGAGACTCAACGCCCGGCAGGCCAGCAGATCCGCATCAAACTCCCACAGCAGATCGCCCCGATGGACGCGATCTCCCGGTGCGACATGCACGGTGATGCCTTCACCTTCCAGGTCCACGGTATCAAGGCCCAGATGAATCAGAAGATCGCAGCCCTGATCGGTCTTGAGGGTCAGAGCGTGGTGGGTGCGCGCCAGATGCACGATTTCCCCATCACAGGGCGCAAAGAGCTGGGACTCCAGAGGCTCGAGCGCGATGCCCGGCCCCATGGTCTGCTGGGCAAAGACAGGATCAGGCACCTGGTCAAGCGGTACCAGCACCGCTTTAAGAGGCGCATAAAGCGGCGTGCTGGCCAGCATCGGATCAGCGGTCTCGGACATGAGAGGGTCCTGTTGTCATTGTCATGGCGGGCGTCGTCATGGCCATCCTTTGAAACTTCACGCAGTCAGGCAGTCAGCGCGTCTGCGTGACCTTGTTGAGAAATTCGGGTCGGTCGGGATCATGCCCCGTTGCGCACGACAGCGCCTCAATCATCAGATAAAAGCTCTGAATGGCACAAAGTGGCGCCAGGGCTTCATGAGACGCGTCAGCAATGGTGAGATCCCGCGAGGTGACCGAAGCATCCGCGGCCAGCAGTACTCGCGCGCCCCGCGCGCGGAAGGTGTCGGACAGCTCGACCAGCCCTTTCTGAGCGCGCCCCCCTGGCGCCAGAATCAGCACAGGATAATCGCGCCCGACCAGCGCCATTGGCCCGTGCTGAATCTCGGCGCCGCTGAAGGCTTCGGCCTGAATGACGCAGGTTTCCTTGAACTTGAGCGCAGCTTCCTGAGCGATGGGCAGGCCGGCACCGCGACCGATAACCAAAAGCCTGTCCACGTCATGCAGTGCTTCCACGCCTTGGCTCCAATCAAGACGACAGGCCTGTGCCAGCGACTCCGGCAGCGCGTCCAGCGCGTCCAGCAGGGATTTATCCTGCCGCCAGTGGGCCATCAGTGACGCACTGGCCGAGAGTGTGGCCAGAAAGCTTTTGGTCGCCGCAACGCTTTTTTCTTCCCCGGCCTGCAGGTCGATCACGTGATCAGCGCCGTGGGCCAGCGGCGAATCCACGGCATTGACCATGGCAAGTGCCAGGGCACCGCCACCTTTCAGAGCCTTTTGTGCCTCGATCAGATCAAAGCTGCGTCCGGATTGCGACACGGACAGGGACAGGGTGCCATCAAGCTGCCAGGCGGTATTGTCCAGCGTACACAGTGACAGCGGCAAAGAGGCACAGGGTTGCCCGGTCATCTGCATCATCAGTCGGGCAAAATAGCCGGCCGCATGATCCGAGCTCCCACGAGCTACCGTCATGCCGGCGTGAAACGTTTGATGACGCAGCACTTCGCCCAGCTGCACCATGGTGTCGCGATTGATGCGCACCTGCTCGGCAATTCGTTGTGGCGCACTCAGCGCCTCGTCACGCATCAGGGACATGATGGCTCTCCCGGGCAAGGGTCAAAAAGGAAGGTACAGGTCACTGAAGCACCTCATGACCACCGACCCACACCTGCTGGACCTCGAGATCCGAGTCGAGCATCACGATATCGGCTCGATGGCCCGGCGCCAGCACACCACGATCGCTCAAGCCCAGATAACGAGCCGGCCACAGCGACAGGCGCTGGGACGCTTCCGCCAGCGTCAGTCCCAGACCGATCAGATTACGCAGCGCCACATCCATGGTCAGGGCACTGCCGGCCAGGCCCCCCTCGGCCAGTCGAACACTGTTGCCGCGCTTGAACACCCGATGCTCACCCAGCCGATATTCACCATCTGGCATGCCGGCGGCGGCCGTGGCATCGGTCACCACATAAAGGTGCGGTATGGCACGACGTGCGGCCAGTACGCCACCGGGTTCGACATGAATCAGATCACCGATCACCTCGGCGTAGTCGGCATGCGCCAGCGCCGCTCCCACCACGCCGGGTGCACGGTGGTGCAGACCGCTCATGGCATTATAAAGATGGGTAAATCCTCGGGCGCCCAGGCGAAGCGCTTCGACACACTGATCATGTGTGGCCGCGGTGTGGCCCAGTTGAACCCTGACACCCCGGCCGGCCAGCACTTCGATCAGGGCCATGTGCCCCTCGATTTCCGGTGCGATGGTAATGACCCGAATGGGCGCCAGAGCATTGAGCTCATCAAACGCCTCAAGTGTACCTGGCCGGGCATGGGGAGGCTGAGCACCCAGCATATCCGGGCTGATGAAGGGCCCCTCAAGATGCATGCCCAGGATGTCGGCGGCCTGTTCGGGCGGTGAGGCCAGGACCCTTCCGGCATCCTGGAAAGCCTTGATCAGCGCTTCGCGCGAGGCCGTCATGCTGGTACCCAGCAGACTGGTCGTGCCAAAGCGGGCATGCGTGCGGGCCAGCACGGCCAGAGACTGTCCACCTTCCATGAGATCGGCACCACCACCGCCATGAACGTGCAGATCGATAAACCCCGGAATGATTCGCGGGGCATCATTGTCATCAGGGTTCACCGGCGCTCCGCTGATGCCGACGATTCGACCCCGTCGGAGCATCAGCTCACCCTTGAACCACCCCTCCGGCGTCAGTATGTTGCCTTCAAGTGTCATCGCCCATGTCCCATTGTGCCCATTCATGTCATGCGCTGAAGTGTTCCGATTGATATCCGCTTACGACACCCCAACTCAATAAGAATGTATCTTCAGCGCTGCCTTGCCTTCAGGCAAGGTTTGCAGCTCCCTCGGACAAGATTCCCAGACAAGAGGTATCCGTCATGACCACATTAATCATCGGTGCCAATGGCCAGATTGGTCGACGCCTTTGCGAACAGGCCGCCCAAAGCGGTCACGCCGTACGTGCCATGGTACGTGACGAGCAACAAAATACCTTTTTTGACTCGATCGGCGTCGAGACTGTCATGGGCGATCTGACCGGCGATATGGATCACGTCTTCGAGGGCTGCGATCAGGTGGTCTTTACCGCCGGCTCCGGTGGGGCCACCGGGCTGGACCATACCCTGATGGTGGATCTCAACGGTGCCATGCGCGCCGTTGATCTGGCCCGGGAGCATGGTATTCGCCGGTTTCTCATGGTCAGCACGCTGCACGTCGACCCGCTCAAGGGCCCCGAGAAACTCAGGCCCTACCTGGTGGCCAAGCGCGCGGCAGACGCCTACCTGCAGGCCTCGGGCCTTGAACATGTCATCCTGCGGCCGGGTCGGCTCAGTGACGACCCCGGCACCGGTCACATCGAAACCGATCAGAGCAGAGCGAGCACCGGTGACGTCTCGCGTGACAATGTTGCGACCGCCATTTTGACGCTGCTCAAACGTCAGACCTCCGCCCCTGAAGAGATTGTTTTGCTCGAGGGTGACCATCCCATCGACCAGGTGCTGGGATAACGTGGCGGCCCTTGCCACCATCAAGTGGCAAGGGTGCCTCTTTCACCGGCTCCTGTGAGGCCTTATAGTGGGCCCCCGATTCCCCAACCGATTAACGAGATGCTCTCGAACAACAGCCAGCTCGCCCAGCTCAAGCAACAGATCCGTGAAAAAACGCCCCGCGTGACCGGTGTGATCAAGGCCACCGACAAGGGCTACGGCTTTCTGGAAACCGACGACGGCCAGTCCTTTTTCGTGCCGCCCCCGCCATGAAGCAGGTTGTACACGGTGATCGTGTCGAGGCCGTGCTCAATGAGGAGAAAGAACGCAAGAGTGTCGAGCCGGAAAGTCTGATCGAAGCCGGACTCAGTCGCTTCATCGGTCGCGTCAAAAAGCGTGACGGGCGTCTATCTGTCATTCCTGATCATCCCTCCATCAATACAGCGCTGCGGGCTCGCACCCATCGCAGTATCGAGGAGAGCTCGCTCAACGAAGGTGACTGGGTGGTGGTTCATCTGCTTCGCCACCCGCTACGTGAAAACGATCGCGGCTTTTTCGTCCAGGTCGATGAGATCATCGCCGAAGGGACTCATCCGTCCGTCCCATGGCGGGTCACGCTGGCGCGTCATGCGCTGGAGCAGGCCTCACCCGACGCCGGTGATCAATGGCCAATGCGTGAGGAAGGTCTGGAACGTCGTGATCTGACCGATGTGCCCTTTTTCACCATCGACAACGCCACGACCACCGACATGGACGATGCCCTCAGCGTCGAAGCACTGGACAACGGTCGCTTCCGCATGAAGGTCGCCATTGCCGACCCCACGGCCTATGTCGAACCGGGTGATCGCGTCGACCAGGAGGCCCGTCAGCGCGCCTTCACCGTCTATCTGCCGGGTCAGAACGTCACCATGCTGCCCGAGCCGCTGGCCGATGACCTGTGCTCGCTGAAGCAGGATGAAGACCGGCCCGCGCTGGTCTGTACGCTTGAAGTCGGTGCCGATGGCGTCATCGGTGAGTACCACTTTGAAGCGGCTACCGTACGCTCGAAGGCCCGCCTGAACTACGAGCAGGTCTCTGACTACATCGAGGCGCTTGAGGCAGGCACGACACCGGCCTGGACGCCAATGTTTGAACAGGGCGAGGCGCAGCTCAAGGCGCTGGCCGGCCTGACGCAGGCTCGCCAGAGCTGGCGTCAGCAGCATGCGCTGGTCTTTGCCGACCGCCCCGACTACGTCTTCAAGCTCGATGACACCGGCAACGTCCTTGATATCGTCACCGAAGAGCGTCGCATCGGCCATCGCATGGTGGAAGAGGCCATGATTGCGGCCAACGTCTGCTGCGCCGGCCTTCTCAGCGAGCACGTTGGCCATGGCATCTTCAACGTTCATCAGGGGATTGCCACTGAAAAGGCCGAGCAGGCTCAGGCATTTCTGGCCAGCCAGTCGGTTGAGGCGACCCAGGAACAGTTCAACGACATCGCCGCCTGGCGGACACTGCGCCATCAGCTCGATGAGCGCAAGGATGCCTGGCTTGATGCACGCCTTCGCCGCTTTCAGGGCTATAGCGTCATGCAGACAGAACCGGGCCCGCACTTCGGCATGGGGCTGCCGGCCTACGCCACCTGGACGTCGCCGATCCGCAAATACGGCGACATGATCAATCACCGCCTGATCAAGCAGGTGCTGCGAGGTGACGCCGAGCACGACAAGGCAGCCGAAGTGGCCGTGACCGACCACCTGAGCGAGCGTCGTCGCCTGAACCGCATGGCAGAGCGTGACGTCAAGGACTGGCTCTATGTCCGCTATCTGGCCGATGCCGTGACCAGCGAGACACCCTTTGAAGGCGAAATCGTCGACATTCGCCGCGGCGGCCTGCGTGTTCGCCTGCCCGCCAACGGTGCCTCGGCCTTTGTCCCTGCTTCCATGCTGCACACCGACCGTGACGCCGTCAGCATCGATGACAAGGAAGGTCTGATTACCATCGGCGGTGAATTGCGCTACCGTCTGGGCGACATGCTCAATGTCGTGCTGATTGAAGCCCGTGAAGAGACCCGGTCGCTGGTGGCACGCCCTGCCTGAACCACACGCTCGCCCTGATCATCAGGGCGAGCAGCTGTCGGCCTGACGACTACAGTCTGTTACCCGTTACAGCGGCAGTCATCAGATTGACACATTATACTAGGGCGCCTGCTGGTGACCTGCGCCCGGCAGTTATCCATTGTCCGATCAAATACGTGCGGTTCGAGGAGGGTTCGGCGTAGTGCATATTGCCGACATGACCATGTTTTATGCGCCATCCAGCGGTGGCGTGCGTACCTATCTCGATGCCAAACGCCGCCGTTTGAACGCAACCGACGATATTCGACATACGCTGCTGGTGCCGGGAGAGGCATATACGCGTCAGGAAGATGACCACCGGGTCAATGTGCCGGCGGCGCCTCTGCCGTTCAGCAATGGCTATCGCTTCCCCCTGACCCGAGGCCCGTGGCGTCGCGCCCTGCGCGATGTCAGACCGGATCTGATCGAGGCCGGTGACCCCTATACGGTGGGCTGGGCCGCCATTGCCGGAGCACGCGAGCTTGATATCCCGCTGGTGGCCTTTTATCACTCCGATCTGCCGACCATGATCAGCAACCGACTCGGCAACTGGTCGCGTCCGCTGATCAATACCTACATCAAACGGCTGTACGGCCACTATGATCGGGTGCTGGCCCCCAGTAACGTCATGGCGCAGCGTCTGGAAGGCCTTGGTATTCAAAACGTTCGCGTGCAGCCACTGGGCGTGGATCTAAAAACCTTTCACCCATCGCTTCGCGACGACAGCGTCAAGACCGAACTGGGGCTTTCCGAGGACACTCGGCTGCTGGTATTTGCCGGGCGTGGCTCACAGGAAAAGAATCTTCATATTCTGCTGGAAGCGATGCAAAAGCTCTCCAATGGCACATCGCCTCCCTTCCATCTGCTGCTGGTCGGCTCTTCCATGCCGACTCAGGTACCGGACAACGTCACGGTGATCAATCACTTCTGCCCGACCGCTGAAATCGCGCGCTATTTCGCCAGCAGTGATGCCCTTCTGCATGCCGGTACGCAGGAGACCTTTGGTCTGGTCGTACTGGAAGCCATGGCCTGCGGGATACCGGTCGTGGCGACCCGGGCCGGCGCTCTGGCAGAAAACGTACCGGAAGGCTGTGGCATGCTGTGTCAGCCACTGGACAGCGATGACATGGTACAAAACATTCATGCCCTGTTTGAAAACGACGCCAGAGTAATGGGTCAAAAGGCACGCGCGCACGTAGAGCGCCATCATGACTGGAACATTGTGGTGCAGGGTGTGACGCACCATTATCGAGAGCTGCTGGGCATCAGCACGACGGCCGAGGCGAGCGTACAACATGGCTGATCGCGAATTCGCACTGGTACTGCATGATATAGCGCCGGCCACCTGGCCCGATTATCGCTCCTTTGTCGAGGAGATCGATGGCATGGGCAACATTCCCATGACCTGGCTTGTGGTGCCTGACTTTCATCATCGCAGCAACACCTTTGAAGATGCCGGCATGCTGCGTCTTTTGCATCAGCGCATGGCACGTGGTGACGAGCTGGCGCTGCACGGCTTCTATCACTGCGATGACGCACCGCCCCCGCGTACACCGCGCGATTATTTCATGCGCAGACTCTATACCTACGAAGGCGAGTTCTACCCCATTGGCTACGATGAGGCGCTTGAACGCCTGGAACGAGGTGCCGAGCTCTTTCGTCGTGAAGACTGGCCGCTGGAAGGTTTTGTCGCCCCGGCCTGGCTTTTGGGTGAAGGTGCGCGTCGAGCACTCAAAACCCAAGGGTTCACCTACACCAGCGACCCGGAAAACCTTTACCGGCTGCCGGACTACACGGCCATCAAGGCGCCTTCGCTGGTCTGGAGCGCACGGAGTCGCTGGCGTCGTGGCATGTCCTGGGTCGTCAACGAGCGGGCCCGCCGACGTCATCGTCATGAACCGCTGATTCGACTGGGCCTGCATCCGGTCGATATGCGCCACGACATTTCACGACGCTACTGGATTGATACGATCCGTCGCCTGCTGGAGGAAGGGTATCAACCCACCACCAAAATCAGCTGGCTTCATCGTCAATCACATCCCAAACCAATGAACACGGCGACGTCATGACCTTGCACGCATCACTGCCATACGGTGGTGACATGTTCAGACTTGACCCACCTCCAGATCAGTTAACGTCATGAAAAGAACACTCTGGCTGCTGGTAGCAGGCCTTTTTGCCGTCATGGCCATCCCCGTGATGCTGGGCGGACGCGATCTGCTGCACCTGCTCCCCGGCTTTCCGCCCGGCATTTTTGCCCTGATGCTCGGCATGGTACTGCTGTGCTGGCTGCTCAACGGCGCCAAGCTCAGGGTTTTGCTGGCCGGGCGTGCCGGTGAGATGGGATTGATGAGGGCCACTGGAACCGTCATGGCCACCGAATTTGCCATCTGCGCGACCCCGGGGGGCAGCGGCGGCCCGCTTACCCTGATCGCCCTGCTGACCCGTCGTGGCGTTCGCCCGGCACAAACCACGGCCGTTTTTGCCGTGGATCAGATCATCGATCTGCTGTTTTTTCTGTGTTCCATGATCGCCATGATGATCTATGTCATTACCCGCTCCATCGATGCCAGACTGGGCTGGATGCTGGTGTTGCCGATGGCCCTGCTGTGTCTGGCTTTGCTGGGTGTGGTCCTGATGGGGCTCTACCATCGCCGCTTTCTGGTGATCTCCGGCAGGCTGCTGAGCAAAATGAAGGTCAGCCCGCGACTACAGCAGACCATGGTCAGGCGCATTCTGATCTTCAAGAAGGCCTTTACCGAAACCCTGCGGCTCCCTCGCTCGGCTCTGGCACTGGCCTTTGGGCTGGGCATTGCCCACTGGATCGTGCGCTACAGTATTTTATTCGTCACGCTTTATGGACTGAATCAACATCTGGACTGGGCGTGGACCTTCCTGGTACAGATGCTCTCCATGGCGGCCGGTCAGCTGACGCTGCTACCAGGCGGTGCCGGCGGCGCCGAGCTGTCCTCCTCGGCACTGCTCGCGCCCATGGTGGGCCAGAGCACCGCCGCTGCCGCCATCCTGATCTGGCGGGCAGTGACCTATTACTTCTATCTCATCGCGGGCGCCCCCATCTTCATGCTGATGGCCGGGCGCCCGCTTCTGAAAAAGGTTTTTGAAGGCCGCAAGGCAGCCAAACCTTCAGACCTTTGATTTTCGATACTTTCAGCGCGCATAAAAAAGGGGGCCGGATGGCCCCCTTTTTGCTCACGTGCACCTGCTGATATTACCAGCCGGTTGCTTCCTTGAGCTTGTCGCCAATCTCAGCCAGCGAACGCACCGTGCGAACACCTGCAGCTTCCAGCGCCTGGAACTTGTCGTCCGCAGTGCCCTTGCCGCCGGCAATGATGGCGCCAGCATGACCCATGCGCTTGCCCGGGGGCGCAGTGACGCCCGCGATGTAGGCGACGACCGGCTTGGTCACATGCTCCTTGATGTACTGAGCTGCTTCCTCTTCTGCCGTACCGCCGATTTCACCGATCATGACGATGGCTTCGGTTGCCGGGTCCTTCTCGAACATCTCGAGGATATCGATGAAGTTGGAGCCCGGAATCGGATCGCCGCCGATACCGACACAGGTAGACTGACCAAAGCCGTGGTCAGTGGTCTGCTTGACCGCTTCATAGGTCAGGGTGCCGGAGCGAGAAACGATACCGACACGACCGGGCTTGTGGATGTGGCCGGGCATGATGCCGATCTTGGACTGGCCCGGCGTGATGACACCCGGGCAGTTGGGACCAATCAGGCGCACACCGAGCTCGTCACACTTGACCTTCACATCCAGCATGTCCAGCGTCGGAATGCCTTCAGTGATACAGATGATCAGTTTGATGCCCGCATTGGCGGCTTCAAGGATCGAATCCTTGCAAAAGGCGGCCGGTACGTAGATGACGGTCGCTTCTGCGCCGGTCTGCTCAACGGCTTCAGAAACGGTGTTGAACACCGGCAGGCCAAGGTGGGTCTGACCACCCTTGCCCGGCGTCACGCCACCGACCATGTTGGTGCCGTATTCGATGGCCTGTTCCGAGTGGAACGTGCCCTGACCACCGGTAAATCCCTGGCAGATTACCTTGGTGTTCTTGTCAATCAGGATACTCATTATTTGCCCTCCGCTGCTTTAACCACCTGCTGCGCCGCATCGGTCAGGCTGGTTGCTGCAATGATGTTGAGGCCGCTATCGGCAAGCTTTTGCGTGCCAAGCTCTGCGTTATTGCCTTCAAGGCGAACAACGACCGGCACGTTGACACCAACCTGCTCTACGGCACCCATGATGCCTTCGGCAATCATGTCGCAACGCACGATACCGCCAAAGATATTGACCAGTACGGCTTTTACCGAGGTATCGGACAGGATGATCTTGAACGCTTCCGCGACACGTTCCTTGGTAGCACCGCCGCCAACATCAAGGAAGTTGGCCGGCTGACCGCCGGAGAGCTTGATGATGTCCATCGTGCCCATGGCCAAGCCTGCGCCGTTGACCATGCAGCCAATGTTGCCATCGAGCGCCACGTAGTTGAGTTCCCACTTCTGGGCGTTGGCTTCACGCTCGTCTTCCTGGCTGGGATCGCGCATCTCTTCAAGATCGGGATGACGATACAGCGCGTTGCTGTCCAGGTTGATCTTGGCATCCAGGCAGTGCAGATCGCCGCTTTCGGTAATGACCAGCGGGTTGATCTCCAGCAGTGCAAAATCCTTGTCGGCAAACATTTTTGCCAGACCCAGGAAAATCTTGGTGAACTGCTTGATCTGTTCCTTGTTCAGGCCCAGCTTGAACGCCAGTTCACGCGCCTGGTAGGGCTGCGGCCCGACCAGAGGATCGATTTCGGCCTTGAGGATCTTTTCCGGTGTCTCTTCAGCCACCTTTTCGATCTCGACACCACCTTCGGTGGAGGCCATGAACACGATGCGACGTGAACCACGATCCACTACCGCACCCAGATACAGCTCGGTGGCGATATCGGTGCAGTTTTCGACCAGAATCTTTGTGACCGGCTGGCCCTTTTCATCCGTCTGATAGGTGACAAGGTTCTTGCCCAGCCACTGCTCGGCGAAAGCGCTGGCTTCTTCGGGGCTGGTGACCAGCTTGACACCGCCTGCCTTGCCGCGACCACCGGCGTGTACCTGTGCCTTGACTACCCAGCGTTCCCCGCCAATTTTCTGGCATGCCTTGGCTGCTTCTTCGGGGGTATCTACCGCGTACCCTTTGGAGACCGGCAGACCATAATCAGCAAATAACTGTTTTGACTGATACTCGTGAAGATTCATCGTCTCATGCCATTGGTTGCATTGGACTCGATTGATGGGGCGATGACCGAAGGCCTGTCACCCCATCCCGATTCACTCCGGCGACGACCGAAGTGAGGTTAACGTCAATGTCGATGCATTAACGCTTTTTACGGTTTGCCATATGAATGGCATGACCTTCGACTGCCAGCGCCGCTTCGTGAACAGCTTCGGACAGTGTCGGGTGTGCAAAGCAGGTCAGTGCCAGATCTTCGGCACTGGAACCAAACTCCATGGCAATCACGCCCTGGGCAATCAGTTCACCGGCGTGCTGACCGATGATGTGAACACCCAGAATGCGGTCAGTGCTGGCATCGGTGACGACCTTGGCCATGCCCTCTGTGGCATTGTTGGCCATGGCGCGGCCGCTGGCCGAGAACGGGAAGACGCCTGACTTGACCTCGAAGCCTTCCTTCTTCGCCTGCTGCTCGCTCATGCCGACCCAGGCGACTTCAGGCGCGGTGTAGATGACGCTGGGGATGGCGTCATAGTTCATCTGAGCCTTTTCACCGTGGATGATGTCAGCAACCATCATGCCCTCTTCCGACCCCTTGTGGGCCAGCATCGGGCCGCGGACCACATCACCGATGGCAAACACGCCCGGCGCATTGGTCTGGCAGGTATCATCGACCTGGATGAAACCGCGCTCATCGAGCTCAACGCCAGTACCATCAGCCAGCAGGTTCTGGGTATAGGGGCGACGGCCAACACATACGATCAGCTTGTCGAACGTCTGCTCCTGCTCGCCGCTGCTGTCGGTGTACTTCACGACAACTTCGTTGTCCTTGATATCAGTGCCGGTGACGCGCGCACCCAGGCGAATATCGAGGCCCTGCTTGCCGAGCAGCTTCTTGGTTTCCTTGGCGATCTGCTCATCGACCACCGGCAGGAAGCTGTCCATGGCCTCGAGTACAGTGACCTCACTGCCCAGACGATTCCAGACACTGCCCAGCTCAAGACCGATAACACCAGCGCCGATGACGCCAAGACGCTTGGGCACGTCCTGAAATTCCAGAGCGCCGGAAGAGTCAACGATCAGGCCTTCGGTCAGCGGGGCCGGCGGAATTTCGACCGGAACGCTGCCGGAAGCGATCACCACATTTTCAGCTTCATAGGTTTCGCTGTTGCCGTCGTGGCCGGTGACTTCAACCTTTTTGCCGGGCAGCAGTTTGCCGGTGCCTTCAAGTGCGGTGACACCGTTGGCCTTGAACAGGGCGCTGATACCGCCAGTCAGGTTGGCAACGGTCTTTTCCTTGCGAGCCATCATCTTTTTGACGTCCATCTGAACGTCACTGACTTCGATCCCCAGCTCGCTGTAATCATCACGAGCTTCGACATACTTGTGAGACGTTTCCAGCAGCGCCTTGGAAGGAATGCAGCCCACGTTCAGACAGGTGCCACCGTGTACGGTCTTGCCACTCTTGTTGACCCACTTTTCAACGCAGGCAACCTTCATGCCCAGCTGAGCTGCACGAATTGCGGCAACATAGCCTCCGGGGCCAGCGCCGATCACGATGACATCAAATTTGTCAGCCATGTGTATCCCTGTGTGGTTCATTGTCGATCATCCTGCATATTGCCGGCGATCGGTATAAAACAGCCCGCCCGGTGCAGGACCGGGCGGGATTGGAAGGCTTAAACGTCAAGCAGAAAACGCGCAGGATCCTCAAGCAGGCTCTTGATGGCCACGAGGAACTGGACCGCGTCCTTGCCATCGATCATGCGATGATCGTAGGAAAGCGCCAGATACATCATCGGGCGAATCTCGACCTTGCCGTTGACCGCCATCGGACGCTCCTGGATCTTGTGCATACCCAGAATGGCCGTCTGCGGCGGATTGAGAATCGGCGTCGACATCAACGAGCCAAAGATACCGCCGTTGGTGATGGTAAAGGTGCCGCCCTGCATGTCTTCAATGCCGAGCTTGCCGTCACGGCCACGCTTGCCGAAGTCACCGATGGTCTTTTCAACGTCGGCCAGCTTCATGGAATCCGTATCACGCAGCACTGGAACAACCAGACCACGCGGCGTGGACACGGCAACACCGATATCCTGATAGCCGTGATAGACAATATCAGTACCGTCGATGGAGGCATTGACGTCCGGGAAGCGCTTAAGGGCCTCTGTCGCGGCCTTGACGAAAAAGCCCATGAAACCGAGCTTCACGTCATGCGCCTTGAGGAAGTCATCCTTGTACTGGCTGCGCAGCGCCATCACCGCACTCATGTCCACCTCATTGTAGGTGGTGAGCATGGCAGCGGTCTGCTGTGCCTGTACCAGACGCTTGGCGATGGTCTGACGCAGACGACTCATCGGCACGCGCTGTTCGGGACGTTCACCCTGAATGGCCGCACCTGCCGGCGCTGCGGCCTTTTGCGATACACCGGTACCAGAAGAGGTCGCCGGCTTTTCGCCACCACCCTTTTTGGCACTGCCGGCCTCAATGGCCTTTTGCACATCTTCCTTCAGAATACGGCCGCCCTTGCCGGTGCCCTCGATTTTGTTGACATCAAGGTTGTGTTCGGCCACCAGCTTGCGGGCTGCCGGAGCAAGTACCTTGTCACCAACCTTCTCGTCCTGCTCGGCATTGGCATCGCCCGACTCGGCCTGGCTGTCATCGCCACGGGATTCGGCAGAGGCACCTGCCGCATCACCGCTGCCTTCACCAAAGCGTGCCAGCACCTGTTCGGAGGTGACCTGGCTGCCTTCATCGGCAAGGATTTCGGTCAGAGCGCCATCAGAAGGTGCAACCACCTCCAGCACTACCTTGTCGGTTTCAATCTCGGCCAGCACTTCGTCGCGCTTGACCGATTCACCAACCTTTTTGTTCCAGCTGGCAACAGTGCCTTCCTGAACGGATTCAGGGAAGGAAGGTGCCTTGACGTCAACCGAGGCGCTGGAGGCGGACGACTTGCCACCGCTTTTGCTGGATTCGGCAGGCTTGTCGGAAGATGCCTTGCTCTGCTCGTCCTTTTTCCCGCTCTGCTGTGAGGACTGACCACCTTCGCCCAGACGACCCAGTACCTGCTCGGACTCACAGGTCTCGCCTTCCTGAACGGTAATTTCCTCTACCGTGCCGTCGGCCGGGGCGACGACTTCGAGCACCACCTTGTCGGTTTCGATTTCAACAATCAGTTCGTCACGCGAGACACTGTCTCCCGGCTTCTTATGCCAGGTAGCCACGGTCCCTTCCGCAACGGATTCGGGAAAGCTTGGCGCCTTGATGTCTGTTGCCATGATTATTCCTTAATATCCTCTTCTCTCGGTAGCCGGCAATCGCGGCACTCATGTTCCTGAGCTTTCAGGCGCTCAACCGTTGAACGCCTTGTCTACCAGCGATCGCTGCTGCTCACTATGTACTGCCATATATCCAGCGGCAGGCGCTGCCGATTCGGCACGACCTGCAAAGCCAAGCTCACTTCCCAGTCCGGATTTCACCTGATCCGCTACCTTTCTCATGTGATGCTGACTCTGATACCAGGCGCCCTGATTCTTGGGCTCTTCCTGACACCAGACCACACGCTCGAGATTGGTATAGCTTTCGATGGCAGCAAAAAGCGACTCTTCAGGGAATGGATAAAGTTGCTCGACACGAATGATGGCAGTATCGAAGCGCTCGTTTTCCGCCCGCCAGGTGGCAAGATCGTAGTAAACCTTGCCGGAGCAGAAGATCACACGTGTAACCTGTTCAGCTTCAAGCTTGCCCTGATCCGGAATGACCATCTGGAAACGACCATCAGAGAGATCCTCCAAAGAGGAAGTCGCATCCTTGTGACGCAAAAGACTCTTGGGGGACATGATGATCAGCGGCTTGCGCAGTCCACGAATGACCTGCCGGCGCAGCAGATGGAAAATCTGTGCCGGCGTGGTCGGAACGCACACCTGCATGTTTTCTTCGGCGCACAACTGCAGAAAACGCTCAAGACGTGCCGATGAGTGCTCCGGACCCTGACCTTCATAGCCATGAGGCAACAGCAGGGTCAGACCACACAGACGTCCCCATTTGGTTTCGCCCGATGAGATGAACTGATCGATCACTACCTGAGCACCATTGGCGAAGTCGCCGAACTGTGCCTCCCAGGCAATCAAGGCATTGGGCGTGGTCGTGGCATAGCCGTATTCAAAAGCCATGGCACCTTCCTCGGACAGGAAGGAGTCATAAATGGTGAAGCTGGGCTGATTGGGCTTGAGATGACAAAGCGGTGTCCATATCGAACCATCCTTCTGGTTATGTACCACCGCATGTCGATGAGAGAAGGTGCCTCGCCCGGTGTCCTGACCCGTCAGACGTATCGGATGCCCCTGATCGATCAGCGTGGCGTAGGCCAGGGTTTCAGCAAACCCCCAGTTGATGCCGAGGCTACCAGCGACCATCTTGCGTCGGTCTTCATAGACCTTGGCCACCTGACGCTGAGTGTCGACATCATCCGGGATGTCACACATCTTGGTTGCCAGTTCCTGCATACGCTTGAGGTCGAAGGACGTATCGGACTCACCGGTCCAGCGATGTCCCAGATAAGGTGTCCAGTCAACAAAGAGATTGCTGTTGGGCTCCTGAACGAGCGCATTGGCAACGTGATTACCGTTATCGAGATCTTCCCGATAACCGTCGACCAATGCCTTGATCTCATCCTCATCCAGCACACCCTCTTCTACCAGGCGGCGAGCATAGATCGTGCGTGAGCTGTCATGACTCTTGATCTTTTGATACATCAGCGGCTGGGTGCCGGAAGGCTCATCCGCCTCATTGTGACCACGACGGCGATAGCAGATGAGGTCGATGACCACATCCTTCTTGAACTGCTGGCGATAGTCGATAGCCACCTGAGTCGCATGCAACACCGCATCAGGGTCATCACCGTTTACGTGGAAAATCGGCGACTGAACCATCTTGGCGATATCGGTGCAGTATTCGGTGGAGCGCGCATCATCACGGCGAGAGGTCGTGAAACCGACCTGGTTGTTGATGACAACGTGAACCGTACCACCGGTCTTGTAACCGCGCAGCTGCGACATCTGGAAGGTTTCCATGACGACGCCCTGACCGGCAACAGCCGCATCACCATGCACCACCAGCGGCAATACCTGATCACCTTCGCTGTCTTCACGACGGTCCTGACGCGCACGCACCGATCCCTCGACTACCGGGGTCACGATCTCGAGGTGTGATGGGTTGAAGGCCAGCGCCAGATGCACTTCACCACCGGGTGTCATGACATTGGAACTGAACCCCTGGTGATATTTCACATCACCAGAGCCATGTTCGAGCATCTTCTTGCCGTCAAACTCATCGATCAGCTCACTCGGACTCTTGCCGAGAATGTTGACCAGAAGATTGAGACGACCGCGGTGCGCCATGCCGATAACGACTTCGCGTACCCCATAGTTGCCCGAGCGCTGAATCAGCTCATCTACCATCGGGATAAAGCTTTCGCCACCTTCCAGACCAAAGCGCTTGGTACCCGGATACCGGCTGGCGAGATAGTTTTCAAGACCTTCTGCCGCCGTCAACCGCTCCAGTACGTGCTTGCGCACGTCCGCCGGATAGTCGGGTCTGGAACGGACCGATTCAAAACGCTGTTCAAGCCAGCGTTTTTCTTCGGTATTCACGATGTGCATGAACTCACAACCGATCGAGCGACAATAGGTCTGCTCGAGCGCCTGGATGATTTCCTTCAGCGGCGCACTGTCCTTGCCAATAAACAGGGAACCGGTCTGAAACTCGGTATCCATGTCGGCATCGGAGAGCTGGTGAAAGGAGAGTTCGAGGTCAGGGACGGTTTCTGCAACACGCAGGCCCAACGGATCAATATCGGCCTTTTGATGACCTCGGAACCGATAGGCGTTGATCAGCTGAAGAACACGGACCTGCTTGCGATTGGTCTCTTCGTTCTCAACGCCACCCGATGCCACTGGTGCCAGTGAACGCCGCTCACGAGCAAGGTGATAGAACTGATCGCGAATCGGGGCAAGGGGAACGTCCCGGGAGGGGCCACCATCATAGCCGGGGAGGCTGTCGAAGTACTGTCGCCACTCATCGGGGACAGACTGGGGATCGGAAAGATATTGCTCGTAAAGCTCTTCAACGTAATGGGCGTTGCTCCCGCTCATATGCGAGGTACGCCACATTAATTCCATTATGCCTTCTTGCATCGCTCAATCACCCTGGGTCTGGGGTGGGGTCAGTAATCGCGGTCAGTGCGATTACCTTGATGTAAATTACGAGTCTTGCCGCATCATCGCTGACCCGATCAGCCGGATCATTGTCGATGCCTGGACTCGAAAGACTACCGTCGCCCCTGAAGGCGACGGCAGACGTCAATGATAACAAGCAAGGCCTGTCATATTAAGCAAAAACCGTGCATCACGCGGCATTACGCACCAGCATTTCGCGAATCTTGCCAATGGCCCTGGTAGGATTGAGTCCTTTAGGGCAGACATTGACGCAATTCATGATGCCGCGGCAGCGGAAGACACTGAACGGATCGTCGAGTTCCGACAGGCGCTCCTGCGTGTGCGTATCACGTGAGTCGGCCAGAAAGCGATAGGCCTGCAACAGTCCGGCCGGACCCACGAACTTGTCCGGATTCCACCAGAACGACGGACAGGACGTCGAACAGCAGGCACACAGGATGCACTCGTAAAGCCCGTCAAGCTTGTCACGATCTTCCGGCGACTGCAGACGCTCGATGGACGGCGGGCGCTCATCGTTTTGCAGATAGGGCTGAATGCGCTCGTACTGCTTGTAAAAGAGCGACATGTCGATGATCAGATCGCGGATAACAGGCAGACCCGGCAAGGGGCGCAGTACCAGTCGATTGTTCTTGACCACTTCGGACAGCGGCGTCACACAGGAGAGGCCGTTCTTGCCGTTCATGTTCATGCCATCGGAACCACAGACGCCTTCGCGGCAGCTGGCGCGATACACCAGCGAACTGTCCTGTTCCTTGATCATCTGAAGTACGTTGAGCACCATCAGATCACGGCCCTGGGTATCGATCTGGAAATCCTGCATCCAGGGCGCATCGTCGCTTTCAGGGTTATAGCGGTAAACGGAGACCTGTAATGTCGACATATGGGTCATCCCCTCATCAATAAGTACGAATTTTAGGCTGGAACGTATCGACGGTCTTCGGAGAGAAGTTGACATCACGCTTGCTCAGCGTTTTTTCCGCCGGATGATAGATCGAGTGTTTCAGCCAGTTTTCATCGTCACGATCGGGGTAGTCCTCACGAGAGTGAGCACCACGACTTTCGCGTCGCTCAAGGGCCGCGATGGCGGTCCCCTCGGCAACTTCCATCAGGTTATCCAGTTCGAGAGCCTCGATACGCGCGGTATTGAACATGTCCGACTTGTCAGGCAGCCAGGCATTGGCAATACGCTCACGCAGCTCTTCGAGCTTTTTCACGCCTTCCTGCATGTTGTCTTCCTTGCGGAAAACACCAAAGTTGTTCTGCATGATGGTCTGCAGGTCCCGCTTGAGCTCGGGAACAGTTTCTCCACTGCCCGACTCGTTCCAGCGGTTCAGACGCGCCATCGCACCATCGATGTCCGACTGCGAAGCTTCCATATATTCGATACCCTGATTCAGGGTCTCTTCAATATGCATGCCGGCAGCGCGACCGAAGACCACCAGATCCAGCAGCGAGTTGCCGCCAAGGCGGTTACTGCCGTGAACGGACACACAGGCCACTTCACCACAGGCAAACAGGCCGTTGATGACCTTGTCATTGCCATCGGCGTCAACCGTCAGCGCCTGACCATGCACGTTGGTCGGAATACCGCCCATCATGTAGTGACAGGTCGGCACAACCGGAATCGGTTCCTTGACCGGATCCACGTGTGCAAAGGTACGAGAAAGCTCCACGATGCCGGGCAGGCGTTTCATCAGCACGTCTTCACCCAGATGATCCAGCTTGAGCATGACGTGATCGCCATTTTCACCGCAGCCGCGGCCTTCAAGTACCTCAAGTACCATCGAACGGGCAACGACGTCACGGCCGGCCAGGTCCTTGGCATTGGGTGCGTAACGCTCCATGAAGCGCTCGCCATCCTTGTTGATCAGGTAGCCACCTTCCCCGCGACAGCCCTCCGTGACCAGTGTCCCGGCGCCATAGATGCCGGTCGGATGGAACTGCCACATTTCGATGTCCTGTACCGGGAAGCCTGCTCGCAGGGCCATGCCGATACCATCACCGGTGTTGATCAGGGCATTGGTGGTAGAAGCATAGATACGACCCGCACCACCTGTGGCCAGAACGGTAGCCTTGGCCTTGATCATGACGGTTTCGCCGGTCTCCATGCAGATGGCAATGACGCCCACTACATCGTTGTTGGCGTTACGCACCAGATCAACGGCATACCACTCGTTGAGGAAAACCGTATTGTTCTTCAGGTTATTCTGATAAAGGGTGTGCAGCAGCGCATGGCCGGTACGGTCTGCAGCTGCGCAGGTTCTCGCGGCCTGGCCACCCTTGCCATAGTCCTTGGACTGGCCGCCAAACGGACGCTGGTAAATGCGGCCATTGTCAAAACGGGAAAACGGCAGCCCCATGTGTTCGAGCTCGAAAACCGCCTTGGGACCTTCGTTACACATGTACTCGATGGCGTCCTGGTCTCCGATATAATCAGAGCCCTTGACGGTGTCATACATGTGCCAGCGCCAGTCGTCATTCGGATCGGCACTACCGATGGCACAGGTGATACCGCCCTGAGCGGAGACAGTGTGGGAGCGCGTGGGAAAGACCTTTGACAGTACTGCCGTCTGCTTGCCTGATTGCGCCAGCTGAAGTGCCGCGCGCAGACCGGAACCACCGCCACCGATAATGATGGCATCAAAGGTCAGGGTACGTAACTGTGTCATGTCAAACTCCCCAGAGAACCTGCACACCCCAGACCACAAACACAAACAGGGCCAGGATGACGAATAGCAGCGCGCCGAACCGGATGGCGGCGGGCTTGATGTAGTCGGTTGCCACGATCCACAGGCCTACCCAGGCATGTGCAGCAACGGAAAGAAGTGCCAGCAGCGTGAACACCTTCATCCAGAGATGGCTGAAAAGCCCTGACCAGGCGGCATAGTCCAGGTCAGGAGTAAACAGCAGGTACGCCACCATAAAGAGGGTATAAAGCCCCAGAATCACGGCAGACGCACGCTGAATCATCCAGTCGGCTACCCCGTTGCGTCCCGGATTCAAAATATTGATTACCATACCCAGACTCCTGCCATAATAACGAGTAATGCACTGATAATGATGGTCAGCTGAGAGCCACGCTGGCCACCTTCCAGTGTTTCGCCATGCCCCATGTCCATCACGAGATGGCGCACCCCTGCGACAAGGTGAAAACCAAGAGCAGATAGCAGCCCCCACAGCACCAGCTTGGCGAAGAAACCATGAGCCATTGCTTCGCGGACGGTATCGAATCCGGCGGGTGAGGACAGGGAAACCTGGAAGGCCCACATCAGGAAGATCAGACCGATAAACAACAATATGCCTGACACTCTATGTGAAATGGATACAAGTGCAGGCAGGGGAAACTGGATACTTGAAAGGTCCAGATTCACCGGACGCTTGGCAGTCGACAAGGGTCGTTGACTCTTCACGGCGCTTTTCTCTCCCGGCCCGCATGAAATAGACCACGGGCAGTTTTTGGTAGGATTCAATCATTATCAGGTCAGGTCGCCTGGACAGGCGATGAATCGCCCGTCGCGCGGCCATTAATTATATGTCCCCGACGTTCGGATGACAAATTGACGCACATTTTTGTAAACGCATTGAAAGCTCAAACACCAGGGCAAAACAGGCTACAGTCTTGCCTTGAAGACATTAAAAAAAGCTTTTTGTGGCGTGCTCATGGAATGAAGACACCATGCCCGGGCCCGGGCATGCGTGGAATTGACAAACTGTCGCACCCGCTCAATAGTGGGCCCCAACGATTTGGCGGACATATCTGATAAAACAGTATTTTATATAATTCGAGGAGGCCTCATGGCTGACAGAAAGGCACAATTGACCATCGACGGTCTGGATGCTCCCGTCGAGCTGCCTATCTATTCGGGCACCACGGGCCCCGATGTGATCGATGTTCGCGGCCTGATAGATCACGGTTATTTCACCTACGATCCGGGATTTGTGTCTACCGCATCTTGTGAATCGGAAATCACTTATATCGATGGCGCCAACAGCATTTTGCTGCACCGCGGCTACCCTATCGAACAACTTGCTACACACTCCAACCACACCGAGCTGAGTTATCTACTGCTCAACGGGGAAATTCCCGACCAGGATGCCTATGAGGCATTTCGCAGCAGCGTATCGCGCCATACCATGGTGCACGAGCAAATTGTCAATTTCTTCAAGGGCTTTCGCCGCGATGCGCACCCGATGGCCGTGCTGTGCGGTGTCGCCGGTGCCCTTTCAGCCTTTTATCATGACAACCTGGACATTACTCAGGAACATGATCGGCAGGTTTCTGCCATTCGCCTGATTGCCAAGATGCCGACACTTGCGGCCATGTGCTACAAGTACAATGTTGGTCAACCTTTCGTCTATCCTCGCAACGACCTGAATTACGCTGAAAACTTCCTCTACATGATGTTCAGCAATCCCTGCGAGCCGTATGAAATCAATCCGGTTGCCGCCAAGGCCATGGACCGGATCTTCATGCTTCATGCCGACCACGAACAAAATGCCTCGACCTCCACGGTTCGACTGGCAGGCTCTACCGGCGCCAATCCGTTTGCCTGTATCAGTGCCGGCATTGCAGCACTGTGGGGTCCGGCTCATGGCGGTGCCAACGAAGCTGTTCTCAACATGCTTGCCGAAATCGGTGACGAATCCGAAGAAAACATTCAACGCTTTGTTGACCGCGCCAAGGACAAACAGGACGCCTTCCGTCTTATGGGCTTTGGCCATCGGGTGTATCGAAACTTCGACCCGCGCGCCAAGGTCATGAAGGAAACCTGCGACGAAGTGCTTGAAGAGCTGGGCATGGGAGACGACCCGCAGCTCAAAATCGCCAAGCGCCTCGAACAGATCGCACTGGAAGATGACTACTTCATTGAGCGCAAGCTCTACCCCAACGTCGATTTCTATTCGGGCATCATCCTTCGCGCACTGGGTATTCCAAAAAACATGTTCACCGTCATCTTTGCAGTAGCACGCACCACAGGCTGGATCTCGCACTGGAACGAGATGATTACCAATGGCAGTCGTATCGGCCGCCCGAGACAGCTCTACAAGGGGTATACGCAAAGGGATTATCCCGGGCAGTCGTAACCTGACAACCGCTTACTGAAAAGGCTGCCGAAGGCGGCCTTTTTTATATCTGTCAAAAGCATGGGTTGAACCGTTTTCACCTGTTCCTCTAATGCTTTTTATTGCTTGACAACCCCCCCTGATCTCATCACATTACGCCCGGATTTTTATTGTCCACACAAACTGTGGATAAGCCTGTTTATAACGTATGAAGAAGGTCTCAAAATCGCCATATTCTGGGCACTCCAGACAGATTGGGCATTTTTTAACCAGTCGCAAGTAACTGAATATAAAGAGATTTTTATAAAAACAATGAGATAGCCTTCGCTTTTGACACTACCTTGACAGCAGATCAGCGAAAGCCGGAACCGGTGGACAATTTGGAAAGGTGTCAAGCCCCGAACGCATAAAAATTTGCGTCGCATCGGGAAATGATGTGCGCAGATTTTGCGCAATGCACAATTGGAATAAATCAGGAAGGAAGTGGCGTCCCATAGGGGGTTCGAACCCCTGTTACCGCCGTGAAAGGGCGGTGTCCTAGACCACTAGACGAATGGGACGCAAAAGGTGGTGGAGCCTAGCGGGATCGAACCGCTGACCTCGACACTGCCAGTGTCGCGCTCTCCCAGCTGAGCTAAGGCCCCACTGCCCCGACCTGTGCCAATAACTGCGGTCAGGAACGGGGCGTATCTTACTGATTGTACTGAAAAGCGTCAAGCCCCTTATGCGTCACTCGCAGGCAGATCGCGGTATTCCTTTTCCAGCGCCTTAGTCTGTTTCTTGGAAGCGCCGCCAAGCACGGCAATAGCATGTCGCAGTCTGGCCCGGGTCATGTCAGATCCCAGAATCACCATGGCATCCATGACCGAGGTGGAGGTCTGACTGCCGGTAACCGCAATGAATACCGGTGCCAGAAAAGCCTTCATCTTGAGCTCAAGATAGCCTGACAGTAGTTTGACCTCTGAAAGAAGAGACTCCTTGTCCCAGCTGCGCACGTTTTCGAGTCGCCAGACCAGAAACTGCAGCAGGCGAACCGTCTGCTCACGTGTCATCCCGGTCTCATCGAACTGTTCGACCCGCAGATTCGGCAGCCCCGCAAAGAAATGCCCGGCCAGCGGCATGACTTCAGCAAGGGTCTGAACACGAGGTCTGACCTGAGGCAGAATCTGCGCCACATAGTCTTCGTTGAACGCCCACTGCATCAGCTTGCGCAGGAGGGCTTCGTCATCAAGATCTTCGCGGAGATAGACGCCGTTGAGCCAGGTCAGCTTCTCAAGATCGAACACCGGCCCGCCCAGCGAGATGCGATGAATGTCGAAATTCGCCATCATCTCATCCAGTGTGAATTTCTCGCGCTCATCCGGCATTGACCAACCCATGCGCCCCAGGTAGTTGGTCACTGCCTGAGGCAAATAACCCATGCGCTTGTAATAGTTGATCGAGGTCGGATTTTTGCGCTTGGACAGCTTGGATTTGTCCGGATTACGCAATAACGGCAGGTGACACAGCGCCGGCATTTCCCAGCCGAAATACTCATAGAGCAGAATGTGCTTGGGCGCCGAGTTGATCCACTCCTCACCACGCAGGACATGCGTGATGCCCATGAGGTGATCATCGACCACGTTGGCCAGATGATAGGTCGGCATACCATCCGATTTCATCAGGATCTGGGCGTCTACCTGAGCCCAGTCCACCTCGATCTCGCCACGCAGCATGTCATTGAAGCGGCAGCTCCCCTCCCCTGGTACCTTCATGCGTACGACATGAGGCCAGTTTTCCTGTTCGCGTCGAGCGTGCTCGTCTGCGTCCAGGTAAAGGTCTTCCGGTTTTAGTGCCGCGTAGAGCCCCTGCGCCTTGCGCGTCTCGCGCATCTCGTCAAGTTCTTCACTGGTGCGGTAGCACTTGAAGGCATGGCCGCTGTCCAGAAGCTTCTGAACATGTGTGGCATAGATATCGCCACGCTCACTCTGACGATAAGGACCATGTGGTCCGCCCACGTCGGGCCCTTCGGACCACTCGATGCCCAGCCAGCGCAGGGAATCCAGAATCATTTGCTCGGATTCGGAGGTGGAGCGCACCCGGTCGGTGTCCTCGATGCGCAGGATGAACTCACCGCCGTGCTGCTTCGCAAAGCAAAGATTGAAAAGCGCCACATAGGCAGTACCGACATGGGGATCCCCGGTCGGCGAAGGGGCAATACGCGTGCGTACAGTCATGAAAACGGCCATTGGCTGAAAAACGTGCCACTATTATACGCCAACCAGCGCGCGCACTTAAGGTGGCGTTCGGCGCCGTATCAGCACTGTCACGGCTGCGACGAAGTACCGCTGTGCGTTTGCCCGCTTTTTTGTTGATATTGTAAGCCCGCTCTCGATGGAGCCGTCATGGCCTCGAATGAAACACCGCGCCAATGGCTGCAGCGCACTGCTAGTCGAGGCGCTCGCTGGAGCCGACTTTCAGTCATTGCAGGTACCCTTTCAACACTGGTCCTGATGGTACAGGCCTGGTGCATTGCGACCATTGCTCAGCGCATGGTAATCGACGGTGCCGACTTTTCCTCTCTCTTGATCCCCCTGCTGCTGCTACCGCCGGCCTTTATTGCGCGAGGACTGCTGGTTCGGGCTCGTACGCTCTGCGGCGCCCGTGGTGGTATCGAAATTCGCCAATCCGTCCGGAAAGAGCTCTTGGAGCGTATCGCCGTTCTCGGTCCGCTATGGGCGCGACGCCAGCATAGCGCCACGCTGAGCAATCGAGTCTGGGACCAGGTCGATGCGCTGCAGGGCTTTTATGCCGACTATCGTCCGCAGATGCTGCTGTGCGCCATCATCCCCATCATTATTCTGGCGGCTGTTGCCCCCTTGAGCTGGGCGGCAGCACTCATTCTGCTGGCCACCGGGCCGCTGATTCCGATGAACATGGCCATGGTCGGCATCGGCGCCAAAAAGCGTCAGGAGGATCAGTTTTTGGAGATGGGCCGCATGAGCCGGCATTTTCTGGACACGCTTCAGGGGCTTTCAACGCTCAAGCTTTTTGATATCAGCAAGCGCCAGGCCAATGAAGTCCATACGGCTTCCGAAAGTTTTCGCCGTCGCACCATGCGCGTTCTACGCCTGGCCTTTCTTTCCTCGACTGTTCTGGAATTTTTCGCTTCCGTCTCGATCGCTCTGCTGGCGCTTTATCTGGGCTTTGTTTATCTGGGCCAATTCAATTTCGGCATGTACGACCACGGCATCAATCTCTTTATTGGTCTTTTCATCCTCATTCTGGCGCCCGAGTTCTATCAGCCCCTTCGCGAGCTGGGTGTCCATTATCATGCAAAGGCCGAAGCCGAAGCCGCCGCCGAAGATCTGATGCCCATCCTTAATCGGCGCGTTTTTGAGCGTGACAATGACCAACCGCCATGGCAGCCCCGGGCAGGGCTTACGCTCTCGCTTGAAGGTCTGACAGCACGCTATGCCGGGCGCGAATCTCCGGCTCTGACCGAAGTTTCACTCACTATTCAGGCCAATGAGACGCTGGCTGTCATCGGTCCCAGCGGTGCCGGCAAATCAACCCTGCTCAACGTTTTGATGGACTTCATGCATCCCGAAGCCGGCACATTGAGAGTGTCAGACGGTGATCACCCCTCAAGAGCGCTGACGGATATCCGCCCCGATGACTGGCAGCATCAGATCGCCTGGGTCGGTCAGTCCGCGGTGATCGTGTCTGGAACACTGGCAGACAATCTAAGGCTGGCCAACGCGCATGCCAGCGACCAGATCCTGAAGGAAGCCCTGGAGCAGGCCGCGCTCCATCACTGGCTTGCCGAGCTGCCCGACGGACTTGAAACCCGATTGGGAGAAGGCGGCAGAGCGGTTTCAGGCGGTCAGGCTCGACGCATTGCACTGGCACGTGCCTTCTTGCGCGATGCACGTCTGGTGCTGCTTGACGAGCCAACCGCCAGCCTTGATCAGGAAAGCGAGCGACTGGTGATGGACGCCCTGTCACGGTTATGCAAGGGACGCACGGTGGTCCTTCTGACTCACCGCATGGAGCTTCTGGCACTGGCCGACCGGGTTCTGATGCTTAGTCAGGGCAGTGTTCAGGCACTCGACACTCTGGAAGCGCTGCGCGCACCAGGCGGGCCGCTGGCACGCTCGACGAAGAGCGAGACGGAGGTGCGCCATGTTTAAACAGTTGCTTCCCTATCTTCGTCTCATGAAGCCATGGGCATGGCTGCTGGGCATCGGAATTGCGCTGCAGCTCATGGCGCTGGCCTCCAGCATCGGCCTGATGGCACTTTCAGGCTGGTTCCTGTCCGCCTCGGCACTGGCTGGTCTGAGTGTTGTTACGGCTCAAACCTTCAACTATCTACTGCCATCAGCCGGCGTACGGTTTTTTGCTCTGGCACGCACCGGCACTCGCTATGGAGAGCGGCTGGTCACTCATGACGCGACCTTCCGCCTGCTCTCTCGTTTGCGACGCCATGTTTATGAAAGACTTGAACCATTTTCGCCTGCACAGCTGCAACGCCATGGTGAAAGCGAGCTCATGACACGACTGACGGCCGATGTGGACGCCCTGGACAGCCTCTACCTGCGAGTGCTGGCTCCTTCCCTCGTGGCCCTGCTGGGCATTGTGGTCTGTGGTGTGGTCATCGGTGTCTTTGCTCCCGCCATCGGTATTTTTGCCGCCCTCGCCCTGCTGCTGTCAGGGCTGCTGGGGCCCTGGCTTGCCTGGCGTGCCGGCCGATCTCACTCCGATGCCTGGCAGCAGGACAACACCCGATTAAGAGCACGACTGCTCGAGCGTCTGAAAGGTCTTTCCGAGCTGATGATCTACAATCGCTGGCACGGCGAAGTCGACCACCTCATCAAGGGTCAGCACGCTCGGGACGCCCACGAATATCAGCTTGCCCGCCAATGGGGCAACTCACAGCTGCTTTCGCAGACGCTGCTGGGCCTGACGCTGACCGGCGTGCTGGGCATGGCTGGCTGGGCGGTCACTCAGAACGGCATGAATGCCACTCTGGTGGCACTGATGGGCCTTGCGGTCATGGGTGCCTTCGAGGCGATCGCCCTGCTGCCCCAGGCCTGGCAGAATCTCGGTCGTATTCAACGCGCCGCCACACGTCTTGATGACATCCAGCAGCGCGTGCCGGAGACCGGATTTCCCGAAGAGAGCCGCCAGCAACGGCCGGAAGGCACCCGGCTCTCCATCGAGCGATTGAGCGTACATCTTGATTCGGATATCGCGACACTCTCCTCGGTCAGCCTTGATGTCGAAGAAGGCGAGCACCTGCTGATCCTTGGACCCTCCGGTAGCGGCAAGACTACCCTGTTCAATAGCCTGATTCGCTTTGTGCCTCCCAGTGAAGGAAACATCACGCTGGGAGGTGCCCCCCTGAGTCAGCTGAGCGAGGCCTCCCTTCGCGCTCAATTTGCCGTTGCCCAGCAGGACACCCATCTTTTCACGGCCAGCTACCGCGACAACCTGACCATGGGCCAACCCATCAAGGATGATGACATCATGGCCGTACTTGAGGCGCTGGCACTGAGCGACTGGCTGGCGCATCAGCCTGACGGCTTGTCAGGCTTTCCGGACGAACGCGGCAGTTCCCTGTCCGGCGGCCAGCTCAGACGTTTTGGTCTTGCGCGCGCGCTGCTTCGAAAGGCGCCTATCGTGTTGCTGGATGAGCCTACCGAGGGGCTTGATGAAGCCACCGAACAACAGGTCTGGCGTGCCATCAGCCATCTTTGTCAGGGACGCACCCTGATCGTGATCACGCATCGGCTAACGCAGCTTGAGCAATTTGACCGAATTGCCATGCTCGACGAAGGGCAACTGGTCGAACATGACACACCCGAGTATCTCCTGGCCGATCCCGACAGCCGTCTGGCCACGCTGTGCCGGCGCATCGACCCGGAGCTTTCGGGCCTTCTGCGTCCGGCCTGACGCTTTCAGGTCCGCTACGCTTGAAGACACCGTTGTGATTGACAATCGTTTCTCATCGACCAGGCGAGCCATGACATGCTTGAACATCTTCCCGATCAATACACTGCCGTTGT
Source organism: Kushneria konosiri (assembly GCF_002155145.1). NCBI lineage: Bacteria > Pseudomonadati > Pseudomonadota > Gammaproteobacteria > Oceanospirillales > Halomonadaceae > Kushneria > Kushneria konosiri. The sequence continues at coordinate 2,775,294 of NZ_CP021323.1, read as the reverse complement.
GACCGGCGGTGGCGGCATTGGCCGCGCTCTGCTGGCAAGACTCCACCAGGATCCGCGTGCGGGGCGACTGATTGCCGTCACCCGCCATCCAGAACGCCTCAAGCAGGAGACGCCGCTCGATACCGACCGGCTGGAGATTGTGGACGCCGATGTCACCACCGAACAGGGTCTGCAAACGCTCAGCGATTATCTAACGCAGACACCGATCCACCTTTTGTTTAACACGATCGGTGTCCTTCACAGTGGACAAAGTGACCAGTCGGTGGCCATTACACCTGAAAAGCGTCTTGAGCGTCTTTCGTTTGATGCCTTGAACCATGCCTTTCACGTCAATGCCGCGACGGCCGCCATGCTGATCAGCACGCTGACCGACCGCCTGATCCACCATCCGGCCATTATTGCCACGCTCTCGGCAAGAGTGGGCTCGATTGGCGATAACGAACTGGGGGGCTGGTACGCCTATCGCGCCAGCAAGGCAGCCCTTAACATGCTGATGAAAACAGCATCGGTCGAGTTCAAGCGGCGCAATCCGCAAGCTATCCTGCTTTGCCTGCATCCTGGAACAACAGATACCGAGCTGTCCCGCCCCTTTCAGACCAGGGTACCGGAAGGAAAACTGTTTACAGCGGACTTTGTCGCCGAGCGACTGCTGGCGGTCATCGATCAACGCACCGTAGAAGATAGCGGTACGTTTTTTGACTGGAGCGACAAGCCCATCGAGTGGTAGCGGGTCGGCGCTGGCAGCCCTGAAGATTGAGCTGCCAGCGCAAGTTCCAGACACGGTAGATGACGTGCTCAGGGAATCAGAATGGTCGAACCGGACGTGCGGCGCGAGGCCAGATTCTGCTGCGCTTCACCCGCTTCATCGAGCCGGAAGCGACAGCCGATGTTGACGTGAACGCTCTCGTTGGCGATCACCTGGAACAGCTCCTGACTCATGGCCTCCAACCGTTCACGAGTATCGGCGTAGCCCCCAAGGCTTGGTCGCGTGACAAAAAGGGAGCCCTTATTGTTGAGCGTGGCAAGATTAACGCCTTCTACCGGACCGGAAGCATTACCAAAGCTTACCATCAGGCCGCGTGGGGCGAGGCAGTCCAGCGAGGTCTCCCAGGTATCTCGACCCACCGAATCGTAGACGACCGGGCACATCTGGCCATCCGTCAGCTCTCGAACGCGCTCTACCACGTTCTCTTCGCTATAGTTGATGGTCGCCCAGGCACCGTTTTTACGAGCAAACGCTGCCTTTTCCGGCGTGGACACGGTACCGATCAAACGCGCGCCCAGGCTTCTGGCCCACTGACAGGCGATCAGCCCGACACCGCCTGCAGCGGCATGAAAGAGAAAGGTATCGCCACTTTTGATCTGATACACCTGGCGCAGCAGATACTGCACCGTCAGTCCTTTCAACATGGCTGCGGCAGCCTGGTCAAAACCGATGCTGTCCGGCAGCATGACCACATTGTCAGCAGGCAGGGTGTGGTGGGTTGCATAAGCACCCAGAGGCCCTGTGGCGTAGGCGACGCGATCCCCTTCCCGGAACTCTTTTACTTCCTCACCGACGGCCTCAATGACACCGGCCCCTTCGGTCCCCAGACCGGAAGGCAGCCCATTGACCGGATAAAGACCAGTGCGGACATAGATATCGATAAAGTTGAGACCAATGGCCCAGTTGGTGACACGTACTTCACGTGGCCCCGGCGGTTCCGGCTCGAATTCGTGCATCTTGAGCACTTCCGGACCGCCGGTTTCTGCAAATTCAATCCGTTTTGCCATGAACCATTGCCTCAATCGAAGGTATGTATAAAGCGTTATCAGTGCGACTCTGCCAGACCAGCTGATGCCAGAAGGCACGCATGATTTTTCACTGCATTCACTTATATCATTAGCTTATCATGACCCCAAGTCCAAACCCGCCAGACCAGAATTGCCTGCCAGCGGGCGAGGTATCGATCCGCTTATTCCAGAGGCCATGATGTTAAAGGGGTTCATGTGGCTGATGATCTTTCTGGTCATCGGTAATCTTTTACAGACCTTGTTTTCGCTACCCGTGGTGGGCAGCGTGCTGGGCATGCTGATACTTTTCATGGCATTGATCGCACGGAGGCGCTCTTCACGCTCGATGGGCATTGCCGCCAGCCATCTGATCCACTATTTCACCCTTTTGATTCTGCCCAGTGCTGCCGGCCTTTTCTTTCTGGGCAGCACGCTGACCGATAACTGGCTAAAGCTTTTGATTGCCATTGTGCTGGGCACCCTGATCAGCAGCGTGGTAACACTTCTAACCATGCAGGCCATGGTGCGATGGCAGCATCGTCGTGACAAGACAGCGGGTATTTCATGACGTTGAGCATGCTGTCGCATGAGATGATGGCGACACCGGCACTGGCCGTTGTGATCACCCTGGCCGCCTACATGTTGTCGCTGTCGTTGTATCGACTGATGCGATACCCCAGCTGGGCGCCACCCATGCTGACCGGCAGCCTGATGCTGGCGACTTTTATCCTCGTACTGCCGATTGATTACGATACCTATTATCTTGATGCTCACTGGCTGACACTGCTGCTTGGCCCGGCGACGGTCGGTCTGGCCATCCCGCTTTATGAGCAGTTTCAACACATCAAGCGCTTGCTGATCCCCGTCACGGTGAGTCTGGTCGTCGGTTCAATCACGGCCTGCGCCGCGACCCTTTCCATTGCCTGGGCGCTGGGCGTCTCCCCTGCCATTCTTGCCTCCCTGGCCCCTAAATCCATTACAACGCCCATCGCGATCGGCGTCTCGGAAGGGCTGGGCGGCTATCCCGGGCTAACGGCAGGCATTGTGACAGTCACCGGCATTCTTGCGGCTTCCACCATTCCGTCACTGGCGGTGCTACTGCGCTGTCATGACCCTCGTGTCGTGGGTCTCGCACTCGGCCTCAACGGACACGGCCTGGGCACGGCACGCGGGTTTGGTATTGACCCCCAAACCGGCGCCTTTGCCAGCCTCGCCATGGCGCTCAATGGCGCCCTCAGCGCCATCATGCTTCCCCTTGTTGCCGGCTGGCTGAACCCATGAAAATAAGTGGATTCTAATTATTTTTTGGAAAAGTCGGCCTCCCTTTTACCCTTTACGAATAAATCGACCAACACAAAAAAATTAAATCTATAGAAGGGCATTGTGTTCAATTAATGACAAACTACTAAACATACTTAACACCTGGCTCGCTATGCTGGCTCGCTTATGAGACATGTGAGACCACGCATGAATGAGTTGGGCGAGCGCATTCGCAAATTGCGGGAACAGTGTGGATTGAGCAAGGCGGAGCTGGCCCGTCGCGTAGGCGTTTCAGATGTCACCATTTCCTACTGGGAAAATGGCACCATCAAACGTGTCGGACACTCGCGTCTGGAACCGCTGGCAAGGGCGCTGCGCTGTAGTATCGCGCATCTACTGGGCAAGGCTCGCGAGACTTCCGATGGCAGCCACGCCATAGTGCTGTCTCTGCCGCTTTATCCGCTGACAGCATCCCCCGAGACGATCGGCATCAGCGCCATGCCGATCTCGCACCTTTCCATGGGCTTTATCGATAATGAATTGATCAGAAAGGATGACTATTTATTGATCCCCCAGAAACTTGAGCATTTCGACTTTTGCCCACAGGGCACCCTGATGCTGGCAAGAAAATGCGCTCGTTTTGATGGCAATGGGCTTTATCTTGTCGAGAAAAACGCTCGTCTGATGATCAAAAGAGTCGAGCAGGATTTCGACATGACCCTGAACATTTTTGGCGACGCCGAAAGCCATGATCCGGAAGAAAACGCCCAGAGCAATGATCTCGTTTTTCATGCCGCCATTCCTGTCATCTGGCCAATGCAGGTCATGACCTTCTGACGTCACATCAAAGCGTGATCTCCTACACTGAACGCTTTAATGTTCGTGAATCAGGAGGTCATGACCTTGGTCGATGTGGTCGATGCCGCGACTCGCTCTCGCATGATGGCGGGCATTCAGGGCAAGAATACGAAGCCGGAACTTTCAGTCAGACGCTTTCTGCATGCCTGCGGGTACAGATTCCGCCTGCATCGGCGTGATCTACCAGGCACGCCTGACCTGACGCTGCCGCGGCATCGATGCGTGGTATTTGTGCACGGCTGTTTCTGGCATCGTCACGAGCATTGCTTTTATGCCACGTCACCCGCGACGCGAAAAACCTTCTGGCAGGAAAAGCTGGCAGGTAATGTCATGCGGGATCGTCGCCAGATTGAACAATTGAATGCTCTTGGCTGGCGAGTACTCATCGTGTGGGAATGTGGCCTGCGTCATATGCCCGACCAGCTTCATGAAATTCTTCCACTGATCGAACACGGTGCGTGGCTCAAGGAGTGGCCCGCTGAACCGCCACGAATCCGAAGGGCGCCACAGTAGTAGCGGCGCCCTGTAGAGGCTTAAAACGTGGCCAGCACGGAAAGACCGGCTATCCAGGCACTGTCCACGTCGCTGTCTGCTCCGGGATGGCGTACGTACTGCAGGTTGGGACGAAAGGACATCCATGGTGTGGCCTGCAGGGCATAATAGACTTCGGCATTGTATTCCTCGCCCTGGCGCGGGACGTAGCCTGGCGCTGAAGATCCACCGACCAACCCTGCGTTACTCGAGCGCGAGTATGCATCAAAATCATCATTGACGTGGGCATAGGCCAGACCGAAACCGACTTCATCCTGGGCACGACTATCGAAGGGTCCGGTATAGGTCACGCCGGCTGACAAGTAGCGATCGAAAGTCGCCGTATCACCATCGTTCCACGTCCCCATGCTGAACACGCCCAGACCGCGGCTGCGGTCACCGTCATGGCTTGTCACCTGCTGGTCGATGACGTAATAGAGCCCATAGCGATGGCTCTTTTGAGCATCCGAGGCGCTGTCGCGTGAAGAGTAATCGTCAGCATCGGCACTGCTGTAGTAATACCCCAGCTTGTAATGCCCCGGCAGACCATTGACGCCATGTTCCGGTTCAAAGCCGTATTCAACCGGAATGAGCGTGCCGCTGGTGCCGCTGTGCTTTAAATCCAGTCCATGGTCACGGTCGAGGTTGGACTCGTTGAGATTGAAAAAGCCGATCTGAGCGTACTGCTCATTGGTGATGTTCCATTTGCCGACCAGCGCCCATTGTGAAATCGGCCAGTTATACCAGATACCACCGTTCTGGTTACCGGGCTCGCCGCTCCCCAGATAAAGATTCTGGAAATTACTGTCGATGACGGCAAAATCATCCCCTACCGGTACCCGGCCCGCCTTGAGTTCAAACGTATCATCCATGTAGGTCTGGCCGTACCACATCTGGGTAATACGCGTAACACTACCGCGACCATAGACTTCCTGACTGGAAGAGCCACCGACGCTGTTGGGATTATTGATGACGTCGTTGGTCAGGCTTTCGCCGTTACGATCGGTCAGGGTGAACTGAAACTGGGCATTGGGTACGCCAAACAGCTTATCAAGGTCGAAATTGGCCCCGGCGGTCCACTGATCGGCATAGCGTCCGGTGCGCTTGTCGCGAAAGCCACCGTCAACGGAATAGGCCATCTCGGAGATATATTCAAAACGGAAGGTCACGCCCTGATCGGTTAGATCAGAGCGCGCGCCGCCCCAGTCTCCAAACATGAAATCGCCATCGGGATCGAAGGCGCCAGCCGCCCAACCCTGTGATGACAGGCCCATACCCATAAGCGCCAGCGTGCAACACAGCCCCTTCTTCATGTTCCATCCCTTTACAATGTCATATTCGAATTAAGTTAAAACAAAGGGATTCTCGCCCCGTACGGCGTGAACAACAATAGCTTTTGGACCATCGTCTTGTAGCGATGTCGATATGATCGGTTCAGTACGCTGACCATGTCAGCACAAGAGACATGTTCGAATGGATCGTTTAGGCTTTTGAAACAGGCAGGCAAGACACGCTATCCGTTTAACGGAGGCGATGATTTCAGGACATCAGGGAACATGACATTGACACGTTTTAGCGCACTGATAATGACGGGCGCACTGGTGGGGCTTTCAATGACCGGCTGTGACCAGGGTCGCGACACGCCCGAAAGCTCTCAACGAAGCTCTGGTACCAATCAGATTTATGGCGGCTCTCTGCCTTGCGATGACTGCGACGGGGTGGATACTGAAGTGGCCTTGAACTTCAGTACCGATAGTGCAGGTGGCGTCTACAACCTGACCGAGACACCGCAAGGCGGACCCAACAATGGCCAGACACAAAAGCGCAAGGGCAACTGGAAGGTCATCAGTGGCAATGCCGTGCCCGGTGGCGGGACAGTCTACGTGCTGCACCCGGCCCGTGGAGACACCGAACACGAGCCCATATATTTACTGATGGAAAACAACACCACGCTTAAACTGGTCGATGAGCAGTTTAAGCCGCTGGACACGTCACACAACGACGAGCTTCACAGGCTCTAAGGTATTGATGGCGTAATCACTGCCCCAGCGTTAACCGCGAAGTGTTTTTTTCGCCTGACGCTGGGCCTCTTCGGCAGAAAGCCCCTGCTCCTTCTCAAGTCTGGCGGCCAACTGCTGAACTTCACCTTCTTCACTGAGTTCCTTGTCATCGCTCAGCGTTCCCCACGCCTCCTTGACCTTGCCTTTCAGATCTTCCAGTGGTGGGCTCTTGTCGCTCATGGCTCTTCTCTCTAAAAAGCAGGCAGTTACATCGATCATAGCGTCAGAAACGAGCATGCGGTATCGCTCTTTAGCGCCTTCTGACAATTTTTAACTCCGGCACCTGCGAGCTTTTACAGCAACCAGGCTACATTAATGCAGGTTATTGTTAATACAGGCCATGGAGAGGCAGATGAAACTCAACGAACTGACCGAAAAGGCGCACGCTCACCAGATCGATGAAATCGTTATCGAATCGACTGAAGGAGATATTTTCACCCTGAAAGTGACCAGTGGCGGGAATACTGACACCCTGCTCAATGAAGACGGTACGATTTTGACACCGAAATCTCTCAATGCCGCCAAGACCCTGCTGCGCGATATCGGTGGCATGGAGGGCGTGCCTCTTTATTTCAAACACAGCGTCACACATGATGAAATGATGGGTTCAAACGCCGAAAGCGCCGATGACCGCATGTCCATCACCCTCGAAGGTCAGGATCGCTGACGCCGATACTGACAGCGTGACCGGTAAGCAATATGTCATCAATGCTGTACACTGTGCTGCTTTGGGTTGATAAGTTTTTGGGGGTCGACGCATTGTCGGCCCCTTTCATTTAAAAGAGCACACCGTGACATCACATCCATTGGAGGCCACCCGACGCTGGGTGAAAGACTGGGTCATGGCACATGACTTGTGCCCGTTTGCCGCAGCCGAATTCGAGCGGGAGCGTATTCGCTATCGCCAGCTCGATGCCGCAGATGATGCTGCCCTGCTCATGGCCGTCATCGAAGAGTGCGAATATCTTGAAGACCATCCGGACACGGAAACCACCCTGCTGGTTCTGACACCCGGTGCCGAAGATTTCTTTACCTTTCTGGATAAGCTCGACATGGCCGAGCGTCTGATGATCAGTGAAGGCTACGAAGGCGTTTATCAGCTGGCAAGCTTTCATCCTGACTATCTTTTTGGCGACAGCCAAGCCTCACCCGGTCAGGAAGACGCGGCTGACTACACTAATCGCTCCCCCTTTCCGCTGTTTCATCTGCTACGTGAAACCAGCCTTGAGGCAGCGCTGGAACGCTTCCCCCACCCTGAACGTATCCCCGAACGCAATCAGGCCCTGCTCAGGCAGCAGGGGGCCGCATGGTGTCGCAGGTTACAGGATGACATCGCCAACGAGACGTCTTCTTCCTGATTGGGCAGAGGCTCGCGCGTTAAACCAAAGGCATCATCAAGCACGTGTTTAAAGCAAGCTCCGACCTCTTTGGGCTAGACACGATTTTGCTCGATCTGCACCTGGTCACTCAGCCGGACATCGACATATGGTCAGGATATACCAGCATGCAGTTCCGGGATGGGCGTGAGAATATGGCGTGACAGCTCAATATTATCGCCGAAGCCATCTGGAGGCAGCGCATAGCAAAAGCTGGTGCGGTGATGTCATATCACAGAGAAGGGAGATGAAAAGCACATCCATGTGCTGATTCAAGGCGAAAGCTCATCCTTGAATAAGGAATATCGCATAAAAAGAATAATATTAAAACTTTCTAATTTATGGATTAAGCCCTGCAAAAGCCTCCCATCCCGTATCAATACTTCAAGGACGACGTAGCGCACCTTCAGCAAAACTCTGACCCTCTTCGACAGCAAGGCGGCGTGGCTCTCAAGCTTCCCTTTAACCTGCTTCTCCCATGCCTGAGCGCGGGCTTTCGTGGATAAGAGTGCGTCTGGGCAGAATGTCGCTTCTTTCGTACAATGACGTGCCAACTCGTGCCCCGTTTTTGAAATATTGCCACTATGTACCGTCTTTGTTTGACCTGGTTTCGCTTCGACGGCTTTAGACATTATTCAATAGGGTTGAACGGGACGAGACACGATCAATCGGATTTTTTAAGTGACTGATATATCTAAAAGCAGCCCGGCAGATCGAGGGCGCCGGTTTTCGATAGCGCCCATGATGGACTGGACGCCCCGTGATCAGCGCGCTTTCGCAAGAACGCTGACCAAACGTGCCCTGCTCTATACCGAGATGGTTACCACCGGTGCCATTTTGCATGGCACGCCGCGCGAACGCTTTCTCGGCCATGATGCCCGCGAGTATCCACTGGCTCTGCAGCTGGGCGGCAGTGACCCGGCTGCGCTGGCCGAGTGTGCCGCCATTGCAGAGACCTGGGGCTATCAGGAGGTCAATCTCAATGTTGGCTGCCCGAGTGATCGCGTTCAGAACAACATGATCGGCGCCTGCCTGATGGGCCATCCCGAACTGGTCGCCCGCTGCGTGGCGGCCATGCAGGCGGCCGTCTCGATTCCGATCACGGTCAAGTGCCGCATCGGAATTAATGACCAGGACGAGGATGAGGATCTAACACGCTTTATTGATACTGTCGCCGCTGCCGGCTGCACCACCTTTACCGTCCATGCCCGAAAGGCCTGGCTCGAAGGGCTGTCTCCCAAACAGAACCGTGATGTGCCTCCGCTGAACTATCCACGTGTGCACCGACTCAAGGCCGCCCATCCCGAGCTTCACATCGGCATTAATGGCGGACTCAAGACCATCGCTGACTGTCAGCGGGAGCTCGATCATGTCGACAGCGTCATGGTCGGCCGCGAGGCCTATCAGAATCCGTTTCTGCTGGCCCACGTCGATCGCGATATCTTCGGCGAAGACACCACACCGCCAACGAGACACGAGGCGATGGAGGCCTTTCGGCCCTATCTGATCTCGCGTCTTGAGTCGGGCGTGCGGCTCAATCACATCACGCGTCATCTTCTTGGTCTGTTCACCGGCTGTCGCGGTGGCCGACGTTTTCGCCGCTATCTTTCCGAGACGGCTCATCGTCCGGATGCCGGTATCGAAGTGTTCGATCAGGCACTCGCGCTGGTCAACGATATCGATGCCGCACGAGCCCTGCCGGCCCACATGCCTGACTGCTCGACCTGATTGACGTCAGATCAGGACACAGAAATACCTGCAGGTTGTTGTTTCGTCTTCCCTGGCCATACTTGATGCACCTTCGGGCCAAGCCCGTATACATCATGACCGCCAGGGAGGCGCTATGCGTTTTGAATTGCCAGGCAAAATGGGGCTGGGCACGGCTCCTCTGGGCAACATGTTTGAGGAAGTCCCGGATACGCGTGCTCTCGAGACGCTTCGCACGGCCTGGGATGCGGGCATTCGCTATTTCGATACGGCGCCGCAATACGGTGCCGGGCTTTCGGAAATGCGTCTGGGAGAAGCGCTGGCCGACGAACCCCGAGGCACGTATGTGGTGTCCACCAAGGTGGGGCGACTGATCCTTGAAGAGCAGGAGCCGAAGCAGGGTATTTTTGCCCATGGTCGTGCCAACCGGGTGGTGTATGACTATTCGGAGTCCGCAACCCTGCGTTCCATCGAGGAGAGCCTTGAGCGTCTGAACATGGATCGCATTGATATCGCGTGGATCCATGACTGTGCGGCAGATGCCCACGGCGAGCACTGGGAAGAGGTGCATGATCAGGCCATGAACGGTGCCGCACGTGCCCTGACAAGGCTGCGCGAGGAAGGCGTGATTCGGGCCTGGGGGCTGGGCGTCAATCGTGTGGATGCCTGTACGCGCGCACTCGAAAAGGCTGATCCTGACGGCTTTTTGCTTGCCGGGCGCTATTCGCTGCTCGACCATGAAGGCGCACTGGAGACCCTGCTGCCAGAGTGCGATCGCCGCGGGGCGCGCCTGGTCATCGGCGGCGCCTACAACTCCGGTATTCTGGCCGGCGGCGATCACTATGATTACAAACAGGCGTCCAGCGAAATGCGTGAGCGCACCCGACGACTTCGCGACATCTGCGACCGTTTCGGAGTTGATGTTCGCGCCGTTGCCCTGCAGTTCAGTGCCGCGCCGCGTGCCGTAGCGTCCGTAATTCCGGGCACTACAAGACCGGAACGCATCGCCGAGAATCAGGCATTGATGACTACTGCCATTCCCAACGCCCTTTGGCAAACGCTCTGGAGCGAAGGTCTGGTGTCGATGGATGCCCCCATTCCCGGCGCCGACTGATTTCCTCTGATGTGACAGGCCCTGACGCCACCGCGTCAGGGCCTCTTTCTGTTATGGCTACTCGACGCTGGCACTCGCCTGCCACGCCTCTACCGCATGCTCGGCATCTTCGATTTCGTGGAAACGGGCGATATGAAAGACCGCCTCACCCTCATTGACCAGCGGCAGGTTGCTCATGCCGATGACGATGCCATCACTGGAGGACAGTACATCGCCTTCTTCGTTACCGAACGGCCCGGCCACGATGCCCAGCCGCTCGCCCTTGACCACCCGCGCGCCCAATCGAACCCGCGGGCGCAGGACACCATCAATGGGCGCACGTGCCCAGCTTGAACTGCGCGCCACCTCCGAGGCCGGCACCTTGCTGCCGCGCCCGACCGGCAACATGTCCAGTAAACGCATGACCCGGAGCACCCCTCGCACGCCGGCGCTGATGGCCCAGTCATCAAAGCGCAGCGCCTCACCTGCCTCATAGGTCAGCACCGGAATACCACGACGCTCGGCGTATTCACGCAGGCTGCCACCGCGCAGTTCGGCATTGAGAATGACCGGAGCGCCGAAGGCATCTGCCATGGCCCGGGTCTGCTCATTGCGCTCAAGCTGAGCACGAATCTGTGGCAGGTTTGTACGATGAATGGCTCCGGTATGCAGATCCAGTATGTGTGTGGCCAGATCCACCACCTGCTCGCGGAAAAGCGCTGCAATTCGCGAGCCCAGAGATCCCGACTCACTACCCGGAAAACAGCGGTTCAGATCCCGACGATCCGGCAGGTAGCGACTGTGCTGCACGAAGCCGAACACGTTGACGATCGGGACGGCAATCAGCGTGCCCCGAAGGCGTGTGAGGGAGCGCGTCTTGAGCACTCGACGAACAATCTCCACGCCGTTGATTTCGTCGCCGTGAATGGCACCACATACCAGCATGATCGGGCCGTCCCGACGGCCGTGAACCACCTCAACCGGGATATTGAGCGGGGTATGGGTATAGAGACGGGCGACCGGCACATCGATCTGACGACGCTGGCCGGGAAGCACCTTCTCCCCCGCCAGTAAAAAGGCATCACGAGCCATACGAATACTCATCAAAGCGTGTCAAAAAAGTCGTGGCGAACCTGATCGTTATCGGCGGCCTGCGTTGAAAGTACAGTCCGCTCAGGCAACAGCGCGCCGATGAAGATACACGGTGTCCATGCCAAAGGAGATCATCAAAAGCAGCAGTGACAGTGCCAGTGCCAGATTTGACCAGGGCGTTACCACCCAGGGCAATAGACATGTCATCAGGGTACTGACCTGCCAGACACAGATGGTCTTGCGTCGATAGCTCACCGGCAGTTCCTCATTGAGCCAGTGCCAGACCCGGGCGGCAGCCACGAAGGCATAGCGCATGGCACCGATGGCCATGATCCAGCCCCCTGCCTTGCCCTGGATGACCAGCATCAAACACAGCATGAGAATGAAAAAGGCATCCAGCTCCATATCCAGCCGTGCACCAAACCGGCTTTCGGCATGAAAGTGGCGTGCAACCCAGCCATCCACCCCATCAAGCGTCAGCGCGGTCAGGGCAATTGCAAATACCATCAAATGATGTTCATTGATCAGCGCCGGCAAGGGCAGCATGGCCGTCAGCAGTACGATCAGTACCGCGCGCATCAAAGTGACGCGATTGGCCCACCCAAAGTGCTGCTGGCCCGTCGGCCAGCCATGCACGATGATGCCGGCCAGAACCAGATACACGCCGCCTGCCACGGGGTACAGCAGTGTCGGTGCCCCATAAACAAGATGCAGCAACGCCACCATCAGCATCAGACCGATGCCGCCGGCCAGAAGCTCCATGAGCACGCTGGCTGCCGGCCACACCGGCTGGCGTACAACGATACGTTGTTCACTCATGTTCAGGCCCTCCCTCCCGGCCGGCAATTACCCCTGATCGATCACGATTCATGCGCCACCGAGAAAAGCATTAAAACTTCATCAGAGTGTCATCATACAGCAGGAAAACCACGCGCCGGTATGATAAACCGTGTTATCAGAATAGCGTCTGATCACGATTTGTAACGTGGATGGTTTGACAAAAACGAGTGGGCTTAAGCTTTACATGACACGGCGAACCCATGGACAGTGTCTATACTGTTCGGCGCGCTTTTGGCAGCAGGACTTTCTTTTTTCTAACGCACAAGGTCATGAATGAGCTCGGAAAATACAGCCCGCGCCTTTTGGATCGACGCCCCCGGCCAGGGATCGATCCGAACCCAGCCTCTGGCCCCCCCCGGGCCGGAAGAGGTTCAGGTACGTACCTGCTATAGCGCCATTAGCCGCGGCACCGAAACGCTGATCTTTCACGGCCGAGTGCCCGAGAGTGAATACGCTCGCATGCGAGCGCCTTTCCAGCAGGGCGACTTTCCTGCACCGGTCAAATATGGCTACTCGAGTGTGGGCATGGTTGAAAAGGGACCCGAGGCACTTGTGGGACGTTACGTGTTTTGCCTGCATCCTCATCAGGACCGCTACGTTGTCCCGACCTCCATGGCCATGCCGCTGCCCGAGACCCTGCCGCCCGAGCGCGCTGTGCTGGCTGCCAACATGGAAACGGCGCTCAACGGCCTGTGGGACGCTGCACCCCGCATCGGTGATCGCATCGCCATTATTGGCGCTGGCGTGGTAGGCACGCTCATGGCCTGGCTTTGTCGCCATATCCCGGGTACCCGAGTCGAACTGATTGATGTCGATACTTCTCGTGAAGCGCTGGCCAGAGCCCTGGATATCGACTTTTCAACGCCTGACACCGCTCGCGGCGAATGTGATCTTGTCATTCATGCCAGTGGCAGTCCGACAGGACTTCAAAAGGCGCTATCGCTCGCCGGGCAGGAAGCTTCCATTATCGAGATGAGCTGGTTCGGCGCTCAGGCCGTCAGCCTGCCACTGGGTGAAGCGTTTCACTCCCGGCGATTGACGTTGCGCGCAAGCCAGGTCGGTACCGTGTCTCCGGCCAGGTCCGCGCGGCGCACCCACAGTGAACGCATGATGCAGGCGCTGTCGCTTTTGGAAGACGATCGACTCGACGCGCTGATTGATGCCGAAAGCGCCTTTGAAGACCTGCCCGACACCATGGCCCGGATTACCACTCAGACCGGCGCTCTGTGTCACCGTATTCGCTACCGTTTTTGATATCGTTCCCCTTTCTGGAGTGTTGCCATGTACAGCCTTACCGTTCGCGATCACGTCATGATCGCCCACAGCTTCAACGGCCAGATCTTTGGTCCGGCGCAAAAGCTCCATGGCGCCACCTACATCGTGGATGTCACCTTCAAGCGGCCGGATCTGGATCAGGATGATCTGATCGTGGATATTGGCCTTGCCAGTCAGACGCTGTCAGAGGTCCTGAGCGATATCAACATGCAAAACCTCGACGAGGTCGAGGAGTTCAAGGGACGCAATACCACTACCGAATTCATGGCCCGTGTCATCTTTGATCGCATGGCCGCCTCGATCGAGGCCGACCAGCTTGGTGAAACCGGCAAGGGACTGACGGCAATGAGTGTGACCCTGCATGAATCCCACATCGCCTGGGCCAGCTACGAAGGATCGCTATGACAGCCGCATCATCGATTCGTCGTCTGACCCTGATTGTTGCCGGCCGACCGGATCAGCTCACCGGTGGCTATATCTACGACAGACGCATTGTCGAGTCGCTGCGAGCGTCTGACATTGCCGTTGAGGTCATTGGCCTGGATGGGCGCTTTCCATGGCCGGATGACATCGCCCGCGAGTCACTTCAGCGCGCGCTGGGCGGCTGTACCGATCGCAGTCTGGTTGTGGTCGATGGACTGGCCGCCAGTGCGATGCCGGATGTATTGGCCGTCCACGCTCGCCGCCTGACGCTGGTAGCGCTCATTCACCATCCGCTGGGCGACGAAACCGGCCTGAACGATCATCAGCGCGAAACGCTGCTGGGACTTGAATGCCAGGCACTGCAGTCGGCCACCGGCATTATCGTTACCAGCACCTTTACCCAGCGCCGCCTGATCGAGCTGGGTATCGATGAAGACCGCATCAGCGTGATCGAGCCCGGCATCACGCCGGTGCCGGTCGCCGCGGCAGATAACGACACGCCAAGGCTACTCTGTATCGCCACCCTGATCCCACGCAAGGGCCAGCATCTGCTGCTCGAGGCTCTGGCCGATCTCAAGGCACACGACTGGCACTGCGACCTGATTGGTGATGAAACGCGCGACGAGCGCTATACCGAACGGCTTCGAGGCCTGATTTCCGAGCATCAGCTCGAACAGCGCGTCACGTTACATGGCGCCCTGCCACCCGAGACACTTGAAACCCACTGGCAGCAAAGCGATCTGTTCGTCCTGCCCTCCTTCTACGAAGGCTATGGCATGGTCATTACCGAAGCACTGGCGCATGGCCTGCCGGTCATCACAACCACCGGCGGTGCGCTGGCTGATACGCTACCCGACAGCGCCGGCGTTCATGTGCCGCCTGACGATGCCCCCGCAATACGAGATGCCCTTCAATCGCTCTTGTTTGACAATAGCGATACCCGCAGTGCGCAGTATCAGGCACTGCGCCAGGGGGCGCTCACGGCGCGCCAGACACTCAATGACTGGCCGGGGGCTGCCAATCAGTTTCTGATCTGCCTGAATCAATTACATGCCACCCCGGCTTCCTGATCGGAGTCACTGCCGATGACCCAGCTACCACCTGATAACGGCATGGCCGCCCACAGCGATTTCAGCTCCTCATGGCTCGCCCTGCGCGAGCCAGCCGATCATCACGCTCGTGATGCGCAGCCACTGGGCGAGACATGTCGGCACTGGCTGATGTCGCAGCCGCGTCAGGGAGCCTTGAGGTTTCTGGATCTGGGCTGTGGCAGTGGCAATAACCTGCGCTACCTTGCGCCTCGTCTGCCGCCACACCAGCACTGGGTCATGATGGATCAGGACCCGGCCCTGCTGGCCCACGTCCGGGACAATGGCCCTCGATGCCATGACCATATTGACGAGCTGCAGTGCCTGCAGCGCGATCTCTCCGATCTGGCTCGGGCCCTGCCTGACGACTTGCTGGCAAAAACCACGATGGTTACCGCCTCTGCCCTGCTTGATCTGGTCTCCGAGCCCTGGCTTGAAACCCTGATCCATCGATGCGCGTCACATCGATGTGCCATCTGGCTGGCCATGAGCATCAATGGCGACAACGCTCTGATCGATCATGACCCACATGATAGTGACCGCCAACTGGCAGCCATGGATCAGAAGGTCCAGCAGTGGATCAGCCTTCATCAGCAGCGCGACAAGGGGTTCAACGGTGCCCTGGGGACAACGGCACCCGGGGTGGCCCGATCGCTTCTGGAGAAATCCGGCTATCACGTGACCATCACGCAGGCCCCCTGGCAACTGGACTGCCGCGACCAGGACCAGGCGCATCTGGCACAGTCGCTTGTTCAGGGCTGGCTGGAGGCAGCACTGGAACAGGCCCCCGATCAGCGTGAGCCCCTGATGGACTGGCACGCCCGCCGACAGCAGCATATTGCCCAGGGCCGTGTCGAGATCACGGTCGGACATACCGATCTATTCGCCGTCGCTGGCTTTCCAGAGACATCATGACTGCCCCGGGGCCTCAACAAGCGCCTCCCGTCAGGCAGGGCTTTCGTCGTGTTCTGACCTCTTCTCTGCTGCGCTGGACGCTCACCCTGGGCATTCTGGGAGGGGTGATATGGCTGGTAAATATTGATGCCCTGTGGGCACGGCTGAGCGACCTGTCTCCTGGATGGCTGGGCCTGGCGCTCTTGATCTCGGTGCCACAGATCATGCTATCGGCCTGGCGATGGCGACTGACGGCTTCTCACATGGGGATGTCACTGTCGCTGCCGACCGCCATCAGCGAGTACTACCTCTCGACCTTTCTCAATCAGATTCTACCGGGGGGATGACAGGGGATCTGGGACGCGCCTGGCGCCATGGTATACGGGATGTGTCCTATGGTGCCGCGCTGCGAGCCGTTATCATCGAGCGCGCATCGGGACAGGCTGCTCTGTTGATGGTCGCCGTGGCCACACTGTTGGCCTTTACGCCTCTGCGTCATGGAGTGATCGAGCGATTGCGTCAGGCCAATCTGATGCTGAATACCCACACCGACGTGCCTTATGCCCTGTTTTATATTGTACTGGTCGTTTTGCTGCTGGCAGGGGTATGGGTGTGTCGTCACCCGTCTGAATGGCTGGGCGCGTTGCGGCGGGACCTGAGACGCGGACTCTGGAATCGGCGGTTGTGGTTGCCTCAGCTACTCGGCTCTTTGGCCATCGTGCTGAGCTACATGCTGGTGTTTGTCTGCTGTGCCAGAGCGCTGGGGGAGCCACTGTCGACGACTACGCTGCTGGCGCTGACACCGCCGGTACTCATGGCGATGGCCATTCCTCTGTCGGTTGCAGGCTGGGGAATCAGGGAGAGCGCGGCAGCGCTGATCTGGATGCTGGCGGGGTTTTCGGCCCAGCAGGGAGTGGCGATCTCGGTGACCTATGGCGCGGTTATACTACTCTCGAGCCTGCCGGGTGCTGCAGTACTTCTGATGGGACGACACACACGTCCCGGACAAATGTCCAGGTAGGATCATGGCAGCATACTGACGATGCCGGTATCCTTGTCTTCACCGGTCTGGTGATCGGCAAGATCGGCCTCGACCTCATCTCCCGGAAGCTCACCTGGAATAACGCCGTTGGCCGCATCCTTTTTGAGGTTCCACTGCCGCTCCTGGCTTGCCTGGTCCATCGTCAACCAGATACCGGAAGACACCAGCAGCACACAAAACAGCAGGGACACCAACCCTTTTACGCTCATCTTTCAGGCTCCGTTCAATAGCGGGGGACACCGATATTTTCCCAGACAATCCGTGATTGAAGACCCCGAAAAGAAACGTTAATTAATGTCTATTTATGCAACAGTTGTAAACTCCAGGTCAAACAGAACATCTTCTCCCAGGCTAAAGTGACGTGAAGACGGTCGCATCGCCTGACTCAGACATTCGATGACCGGCAGCGTCAACGTGGGCCTGCCCGAGCCGATAATCATCGGCGTAACCATACTATGCAGACGATCAAGACACCCTTTTTGTAGAAAACGCGACACGGTCATGCCACCGCCTTCCACCAGCACACGCACCAGTGACTGACGACCCAGAAGCTCGATCACCGCTTGCGGCTCGACACCCTCCTCTCCTGATTCAAGGCCCAGCACGCTGACGTCATGGCCATGACGTTCGTGACAGGCCTGCCAGCGCTCGACATGCTCGTGTCTGACAAGATGCAGGGTTCGAGCACTGTTATCTTCAAACACAAAGCGACGCTCAGGCACTCGCCCTCGTGGGTCCAGCACCACTCGTACGGGGTGCTCGCCGGTCACGTGGCGTACGGTCAGGCGTGGATCATCCATGGCAACGGTGGCCGCACCAACCACTACAGCATCGACCACGGCCCGTAGCGCATGCAGATGCACCAGCCCTTCATGCCCTGTCACGTAGTAGGACGCCCCGCACTCCGTAGCAATGCGGCCATCAAGGCTCTGGCCCAGCTGCGCCATAACAAGCGCACCGGACCGGGCAACCAGCGGCAGCATGATGTCAAGCAATCGGGAAGCGTCAGCATCCACGGCGTCGCTACAGCGCCACGCGCCACCCGCCGTTATTGACATTGAATCGTGCTGATACGAGTGGCCGCGCTGCCAATCAAACTGGCGGGCGCGCAATACATGTTCCCAGGCCTTTGCTCTGGAAAGCGTCGCTGCTGGCATAGGTTTCCTGTCACCCCGGTACGTTGCTGATCAAACCCATGGCAATGGCGACCCAAGGCCGACCCTGCCCTTTGAAAATGGTGCTGTTGATGCGCGACATGCGCTTATAAGCACAATATTGTACAAGTTTTCAGGAAATACAGTTGTGAGTTGAAAAGTATCATGAAAATGATAGTAGCGTGATCGGAAACCCTCTATTTCCGGGCCTTACCGAACAGTGTGTAAAAATTTTGCATTTAACGATTGTGAAAATTCATGAACATTGACTGGCAGGACCTGCCGTCTTGTACTGATAATGTACAAGAATATAAACCCTTATATGGCTGCTCAAATCGCCACCTGGTGACGTGCCGCCATCAGTACATGCCGATCATCGACAGAGGAGATGTTGTCATGTCTGCAAGTGACTACCTGCGGGTTCATAACACCCGACTGGCTGATATGAACGCCCTGCCCCGGGAACTGCTTTGCCGTTATCTAGCAACCTGTCCGGATGTGGTGCGCGACCGTCTTCTAAGCCGTCTTGTCCAGCATTGAAGACATTCGGTCACTGCTCCTCCATGCCTACGCCTCAAGACGTTTTCCCACACCCGAGGCTCGCCACGTCTGGCGCAGTGCAGCACTTTCAATGGCTCCGCCAAAGGCTGTCACGATCAGACAGTGTGTTTTTGCCCGTGTAATGCCGGTATACACCAGTTCTCGGGTCATGATCGGATTGGGACGATCGGGCAGCACCAGCAGCACACGATCAAACTCTGATCCCTGTGACTTGTGTACCGTCATGGCAAACGCCGTATCCACGCCCCCCAGCCTTCCGGGCAAGACAGCGCGTACCCCCTGACCTGACGCATGCGGAAAGAATACCCGCAGCTTTCTCGGTGTCGGCCCGGCGTACGCCTCATCTTCAGGCATGAACATCGCGATGCCAATATCACCATTGTACAACCCAAGCTGAGGGTCATTGCGGGTCACCATCACCGGCCGACCGGCATACCAGCCGCGCGTACCGTCCACCAGCCTTTCCCGAAAGAGCGCCTCAACAATGGCGTCATTGAGCCCTTCAACCCCCCAGGGACCACGACGCAGGGCGCAAAGCACCTGGAAGCGTGAGAAAAGGCGCAGGACCTCTTCCGGCCCGGCCCCGCTCATCATGGCTTTGAGTGCCTCCCGATAGCCGCTGACGGCACGGCGTATCAGTATTCCGCCCTGCTCCCTGACCAGCTGAAAATCGATGTCTTCGTAGCCGGCCTTCCAGCACTGCCGGATCTCTTCCAGACGGCCCCGGTTGACGGCTCGTGCCAGCGCCCCGATTCCGGAGTGCTCGTGAAAGCGGTAGCTTTTTTTGAGCACGACCACATGATCGGCCAGAACACAGGGCGGTGCGTCTGACATTGGCAGGGGTTGCCCGGCCGCTCGCACCATCAGCCGGTGTGCCGCATCGCTGCACTGCCCCTGTTCGGCGCCATCACAAAGATCCCCCAGCACGGCACCGGCCTCCACCGAGGCCAGCTGATCACGATCACCCAACAGGATCAGCCTCGCGTGCGCAGGCAGCGCTGCCAGCAGTGACGACATCAGCTCCAGATCCACCATCGAGGCCTCATCAACAACCAGCACATCAAGCGCCAGCGGATGATGGCCATTGTGTCGAAAGTGTCGACTGTCACGCTGCACGCCCAGCAGGCGATGCAGGGTGGTCGCCTCTCTGGGCAGAGAGGCACGTATCGCGTCAGAAACGTCCAGCGCCGCAACCGCACCCCCCAATGACTGGGAGAGTCGCGCTGCCGCCTTGCCGGTCGGCGCGGCCAGGTGCACGATCAAGGGCCGTCCCTGCTCGCTCAGCGCGCTTTCCTGCAAAAGCGCCAGAAGCCGGGTCACCGTGGTGGTCTTGCCGGTTCCGGGCCCACCGGAAATGACGGTCAGGCGATTGCGCAGGGCCATGGCGCACGCCACCTTCTGCCAGTCAGGCGCCGAGAGCTCATTAGAGCCTCCGAAGAGTGCGTCCAGACGCGCCATCATGTCATCACTGACGGTGCCGGCGCCGACCATCAAGCGCTGAAGTCGCGCTACGACGCTGCCCTCATGCTGCCAGAACCGGCGCAGATAAAGCCTTTGATCTTCCAGCACCAGTGGCCGGGCTTGCTCATCATGCGCCCCCTGGCCCAGTACGCTGGACGACTCCAGACGCGCCCGCCATGACGCCACATGCAAGATGCCCATGTCGGCCAGCAGCGTGCCGGGGGTGACGATCTCGGCCGCCTCGTTTGAGGCCTGCCCATCATGAGGCGGCAGGGAGAGCACCGCATCGGGTTCACGCAGGGCATGCTCGAGATCCAGACAGATATGCCCGCGACCCAGCTGATGACTCACCAGCGCCGCACTCAGCATGACCAGCGGATCACCCTGAGGTTCACGGCTGCGCACAAATCGGGCCAGATGAGCATCCAATGGGCGCAGCCACCCCATTTCGACCCAGCGCTCCAGTTGCCGGAGGATAAAGGATTCATTGATCACGCGCTCTGAAGGCAACCCTGGCGGCGTGGGTAAAGTATCGGAGGGGACAGCAATCGCCTCAGCCTCGTCCGAGGCCTCAGGCATCGCCGATGTCTCATCGAAAAGGGAGAACTGACCGCTATCAGGACTCTGGTGCCTGCGTGTCATGACAGTTCTCCTGCATCCACTGCTGGCGTTGCAGGGTGTACACGCTTTGCAGTGCGCTCGCCTTGTGCCAACAGATCATCAAGCTGCTCGATCAGCTCACGCGCCGGCTTTCGATACAGCACGCCTCGCTCGCCCTCTGCCGTCATGCCGCGCAAAAAGAGATAGAGCACGCCACCAAGATGGTGATCATAGTCGTAATCCGGCAATCGGCTTTTGAGGTGGCGATGCAGCGCAAGGGTATAGATGACGTACTGCACGTCATAGCGGTGAGACACCACCGAGGCCACCATGGCGGCCTGATCATAGGCCTCGAGCGTGTCTCCCAGATGGTTGGACTTCCAGTCGATAACGTAAAAGCATCCATCGTATTCGATGACCAGATCGATGTACCCCTTGAGCATTCCAGCCAGCGTTCTGGGAGCGAGTTCCGCGCGGATACCCGGCAACGGCTCATATTGGCAGATCAGCGCGTCCAGCCGACGACTGCTGATGCCGCTGGCAGGCAGCCAGAACTCGAGCTCACTGCGCCAGCCATCGAGTCGCTCAAGCGACAGCCCCGGCAGTGTCGGATATAGCGGCGCCGTCAGTACCGCACAACACCAGTCGTGCAGGACATCGACCCAGTGCGGGTCCAGGCTGGCACGCTGTACGCGCTGACGAATCAGCCGATAAAGTGCTTCTCGATAGCTCGACCCGGGGGTGGCAAGTTCGCCCAGACGATCCGGCTCAATGTCTTCCAGCAGCGCGTGCAGGAAGGTGCCCGCCCTCGGGCCACGCGGGAAATCGAGCAGTCGCCGTACGGGCGGCAGTGGAATGGGACTGGTTTCCGCCAGCACCTCCAGATCGAGCCTTGGTGCCTGCGCCTCCAGCATCACCTCACGCGCCTGATCGGTCAGGTCCCCGGGCTGACGAGCCCCCTCGACCAGAGCGGTATAAGACGCCACCCACCAGTCACGATCGATTCGTCCTTTAAAGTGACGCGCTCGCCCCACCTGCGATGAGGCCTGAGACGCCAGTGCCGGCAGCCCTTTCAGCGTCGGCGGCGAGGCAAGAGCGATACTGTCCGGACTCACCAGCGCGTCCAGCACCGCTTTCAAACCGGCCGTATCAAGTGATGCATGACCACCGTGCTGACACAGCAGCGCACCGAGCGCGGACCCGGCCAGCGTTGTGGCCCCGCTCGGGGTATCCTTGCGCGGGGTCCCCTTGTAAATCGGCCCGATCCCCAATCGGCAGAGATAGCGCGCTCGCGTCAGTGCCACATACAAAAGACGCAGATCCTCCTGCAGGCGCGCGCGATCAGCCCGGGTACGCTGCTCATCACTGACCTGCATGACCAGCGAGGCGCCATGGGTCTCATCGCTTAACATCAGCGTTTTGCTCTTGCTGTCCACTTCACGGTGGTCGGCAATAAAGGGCAGATAGACCAGCGGATATTCAAGTCCCTTGGACTTGTGAATGGTGATGACCCGCACCAGGGTATCGTCGCTTTCAAGCCGCAGAATCAGGGACTGCGGGTCCATACCACTCTCAAAACGTCCGGCCAGCGACTGGTGCCACCAGCGCAGCAGCGCCTGTTCTCCATCAAGTCGCGCACTGGCCGTCTGCGCCAGCTCGCCCAGATGCAGCACATCCGTCAGTGCCCGCTCGCCGTCGGACTGCGCCAGTAGCCGCGCAGGGATATCGAAATCGCGCATGATCACGCGCAGCATCGGCAGCACGCCCTGACGCTGCCAGAGGCGGTGATAGCCATCAAAGCGATCTACCATCGCCTCCCAGGCCAGCTCATCGGCTTCCAGCCGCGCCACTTCTGCCAGCGAATCGCTCATGAGCCGGGTGGCCAGCGCTGCACGCAGGGAGCGGTCATTGCGCGGGTGGGCACAGGCTTCCAGCAGCTGCAACAGATGAAACGCCTCGCGCGACTCGAATACCGACGTCTTCTGG
The DNA here is from genome assembly GCF_002155145.1 of Kushneria konosiri. Classification (NCBI taxonomy): domain Bacteria; kingdom Pseudomonadati; phylum Pseudomonadota; class Gammaproteobacteria; order Oceanospirillales; family Halomonadaceae; genus Kushneria; species Kushneria konosiri. The sequence goes on along the minus strand of NZ_CP021323.1, from coordinate 2,752,220 downwards.
CTCAAATAAACCGAGCGAACGCCTCCTTCAAGAAGCTTTTGACGTACCCGCATGGCCTCGCTGCCGGTACGTACCAGAATGGCGATATCGGCAGGCCTCAAGGGCCTGAAGGTTTCATCACGGCTGCGAAAGCCGGTCTCGCCGCGGCGAGCTCCCCACAGCAGTCGAGTGATGTCGGCACAGGTGGCGGTGGCCATGGTCTCCAGGTAGTCATCCCGCCTGACTGACGCCTGAGTGTCCATGTGCCAGCAGGTCAATGCCTCAACCGGCTGACCTGCCTCGACAAAAATCTCATCTCGCCCTTGAGCCGTGACCGGTTCATAGGGAATCTCTTCGAGCTGAAAAGGCGTCTCGGTCGCGAAGAGCTGATTGACGGCGCTGACCATGGCCTCGGTCGAGCGAAAATTGCGATCCAGCGTATAGCGCTGATCCACATGTCGACGCGCCTGCAGATAGGTCTCGATATCGGCGCCGCGGAACCCGTAAATGGCCTGGCGCGGGTCACCGATCATCAAAAGCGCCGTCGGTACATCGGCATCATCTGCCACCGAAAAATCTTCCCCGGGGGCCTCGTCACCCAGTGAAAGCCCCGTCGTCTGCGGCGGCCGCGTATAGATGGTGGAAAAGATGCGATACTGGACCGGGTCGGTGTCCTGAAACTCATCGATCATGGCCACCGGCAGATTACGGCGAATGCGCTCGGCCAGTCGCGGACCGGCAGGCCCGGCCAGCGCATCATCCAGACTATTGAGCAGGTCATCGAAATCCCACATGCCACGTCGCCGCTTTTCCTGACTCAGCGACTGCGCCAGCGTATCCCGCGCATGAGCCAGCACCTGCGCACGCACCCTGGCCTGCTGATCACGCTGCCCTTCTACCAGCGTCCCGAACTGCGATAGCGCCTCGAAAAAGGCATGTTCCGGAGGCGCATGATTTTTTTTGGCGCCGTCGATCAGTCGCTCGCTCGAACACCACAGTCGCCCTTTCGAATCCCTGAGTGTCTCGTCCGGGGCGTCCTGTGCCCCCGTCATCCATTGCTGCAGAGCATCAAGGCGCGCCGGCAGATCCAAGGGTTTGAACATGTTGGCCTTGAGCACTCCACCCTCGATGGCCTCTCGCAGCAGCGCCGTAATGTCATCGCTTTCGGCCCGCCACAGCGCACGCAGTCGGGTGATTAGAGCATCCTGCTGTGCCAGCCCCTGATCCAGCCGGTCCAGCGCACCATCCAGAGTGGCCGGTGCACAAATCAGTGTTTCTCCCAGCATCAGCGCTCGGGGGCGACCACCATGAAGCAGCAGACTGATCTCCTGGCACAGCTGATCGGGGGTCTCCCACCACTGCGCCAGCAGACGCTGACGCGACGTGGACTGTCGATAGAACTGACGACGCCAGTAGTCTTCCACCAGAGACTTGAACAGGGCGCTGCTGTCTGGCACCAGCTCGCTGGCAAACAGCGCCCCGCTGTCAAAGGCGTGACGCTTGAGCATGCGCTGACAAAAACCATGGATGGTGAAGATGGCCGCATCATCCATTACCCGCGCGGCGGCATCGAGCCTTGAGGCGGCCCGCTCTCGATTCAAAGGGTCAATGTCTGCCAGCAACCGGTCGAGCACGGCGTCGCTGCCGGCCCGCCCCAGCAATACCTCGCGTGCCTGGCGCAGCCTCGCACGGATGCGGTCACGCAGCTCTTCGGTCGCGGCCTCGGTAAAGGTCACCACCAGAATTTCCGGCGGCATTAACGGGCGGGAATAGGCGGCGTCACCGCCATGGCCCAGCACCAGTCGCACATAGAGCGCGGCCAGGGTAAAGGTCTTGCCGGTACCGGCGCCGGCCTCGATCAGGCGGCGGCCGTTGAGCGGTAGCGTCGGGATATCAAGCGATGTGGTCATGACCGCATTACACCATCGCCGCGGCCCGTGTGCCATGACCGTGATCAACGCATCAAGCTCTGCACCGGTGTCCAACGAGCGCATGAAGGTGTGCACAACCATACGCCAGGTACTCGACGGATCGACTTTCGAGGCTCATGCTGGAGGTGAAACAGGTCCGATAACAACAGGAGCGCGACGTGGTCAAACATATCGATGTTCGAGGCACCCATTTCGAAATCGGTGAGGCACATGGGCGACAGGCGGCTGCCGAGATCGCCGTCAGCCTTGCCACTTATCGTCGAATGTTCCAGGAGATGGCCGGACTGGACTGGGATACGGCGCGCTATGAAGCCGAACGCTTCAAGGCAGCCATCGAGCACATCTGCCCCGAGTTGCTGGAAGAGATGGCCGGCATCGCCCAGGGCGCCGACATCGATCCGCTGGATGTGCTGGTCCTGAATGCGCGCAGTGAAATCGCGCTCACTCATGCCGGCGGCCCCATCCAGCCCGACGGTTGCTCGGCGCTCTCCCAGCGCGATTCGGCAAGCGGTGCCCAGTGGCTGGCCCAGAACTGGGACTGGAAGGGCTCGCAGCGTGATGCCCTGATCTGCATGACCCTGCGCGCACCGGACAAGCCTGCCATCACGATGGTCACCGAGGCCGGCATCATCGGCAAGATCGGCTTCAATGAGCACGGCGTGGGCGTATGCCTCAATGCGTTACGCTCGCAGATCTGCAAGCCGAAGCTGCCGATTCATATCATGCTGCGACGAGTACTCGAAAGCGATGGTGTCGAGCATGCGCTCGATATGATCGATGAGATCGGCGTCGCCTCTCCGGCGCATTTTCTCATTGCCGATGGCAGCGGTCAGGCCGCAGGCGTCGAAGTCTCGCCCATGGGCGACAGCGCCATGACGCCGCGCCATGGCAGGCTCTGCCATACCAATCATCTGATCGCCAGACATCTGCCGCCGGGACTCGAAGACTTTCCCCGCGAAGACTCCTTTACCCGGCTTGAGCGCCTGCGCGAGCTGGTCGCTGACAGTGAACCCTCGTTTGAATCGCTGCGCGGCCACTTGAGCGATGAGCAGGGCGCGCCGGATGCCATCAATCGACGTGAAAACCCTGACACCCCAGAAGGCGAGCGCATGGAAACCCTTTTCACGATTGTCATGAACCTGACAGAAAAGCGTGCCGAGCTGAGCATGGGAAAGCCTGCCGATCATCCCGAGATCATCACATTGAGTCTGTGAAACGCCCTCGCTGCGCCAGCTCATGGCGCAGCAGATCAGCAGTGTCGTGTCGTCTGGGCACGGTCATCTTGAGTCCTGAAAACACCAAAAAGGTCGTAGAACACTAACGCGACGCGTTGGGTGGCGACTTCAGGCGTGGTTCAGGCTTGATATTGAATCCTGCAGTCTCTGGTCGCATATACTGCAGGAAGGGAAACATCCCGACACCCACGGAGGGACCATCATGAAACGCGCGCTCGGAGCATTCATCGCCAACTGGCTACGCAAGCCGGAAAACCGCCGCAAGGCCAAACAGACTGCCCAGCACGTCTGGAACCGCTTTCAGCAGGGCAGAAATACAGCAACCAAAAATGGCCGTACCCCGCCTCGCCAGCAGCGCTAGCGCACGGTCACCGATATCCGGACATTGACGCCCACCCTCTTTCAAGGGCGTGATGGACAAACATCCATCACGCCTTGTGACGTCAGCCTGATGATCGACAAGCCCTTGATCCATCAAGGGGTAAAAAAACTCACGACGACCTCGGGCCGCTCAAGGCTTCCCCGAGCCCATCCGAACGGTCAGACTATCAGGCAGTTCCCTGCATGAAGTCCACAATGGCCCGTGCCGTTTGAGCCTTCTGATCGATCACAAAGCCGTGCCCGGCATCGGGTATCAGCTGTATCTCCCCGGCAGGGGAAAGATGCCTTGCAACGACCTGACGCACCGATGCCGGAATCAGGGCATCCTGCTCACCGTAAAGATGCAGTTGCGGCATGTTCAGATGTGGCAGCATCTGACGCAGGTCCATCGCCGCCAGCAGCGCCAGTTCCATGGCCGATTGCCTCGCGCCGGCGCGAGGCAGGGTCGTCAAAAGGCGTTTGCCCAGATGCCAGGCGTCATGCCGGCCCTGATCAAGCCGGGCAGGCCAGCTCCCCGGGTCTGTCAGACGCCCCTTCACATGGTCCGGCGATACGGCCTGCGCACCCGCCCCCATGGTGATCACCCCTGGCGTACGTCTGCCGCGTCGCTCGGCCAGTGCTACTGCCAGCATACCGCCCATGGACCAGCCGCCCAGCCAGGCATCGTCAGGCAAGTGTGCATCCAGCGCTTCGAGCCATACATCAAGGCGCGGGCTGTTCAGGCGAGGGTAGGCAACACACTCTACGGAAATATCATTACCGTGGTGCTCAATGGCACGAGCCAGCGGTATCAGGGGGCAAGGCCCCAGCACCCAGCCGGGCAGGACAATCAACGTGGTTTTATCTGGCGCGCTCATGACCGGCTCTTGTGATGATATGAGCGCGTATTGTCAGGTCCATGATGTGGGCTTGTCACGGTCAACCCTGATCGAGGGCCAGGCATGCCCTATTGGTCGCGCATGACCTCGCTGTATTGCGGCGCCAGCCGACCCAACAGCGCATTACGTGCTCCCATATCGATATCCTGAGCCATCAACGCCCTTTGCAGGTCGTCTACCAGGGCATTGAAGCTGGCATCGGTCAGGCCCATATGCTGATGCGCCCGCGCCATGGAGGGCCCTTCATAGGTACAGGGCCCATCACTGATGTCGCAAATATACTGCTCGAGCGAGCCGGCCAGATAATCGATGTTGGTGTGAGCGAAATAGCCCACGATGCGCGGATCATCGGCCACATTGATCAAAAGGTCCGTGACGATGTCATGAACGCCGGCCTGACCGCCCAGCCGCTGATAGAGCGATGGCGGTCTTTCAGGCTGCCCGACGCAACCTGAAAGGCCGGTGATCAATATCGCGACGGTGGCGATACCACACAATGCACGCATGCTGACTCTCCGCAATGATTACAACGACAGCTGAAGGGATAAATAACCGCCCCGCTGCTGCTCAAGACCTGCAATGTCGCCCAGATCCAGAAGCGCTCCGGTCAGCGACACGTGCTTGTTGATCAACCACGCGACATAGACATCGCGCCAGTCATCCTCTCCGGCAAATCCCAGATTGTCAGGCTTCTGGCGGTACTCGGCGCCCACGATCCAGTCCGGCGTCAAAAAAAGCCCGACCGAGGTTTCAATCATCAGCTCGCGGTGATTCCCCTGGTCGCCCCCAAATCCCAGCAGGCCGCCCTGGTTGGCCCTGGTTGAGCGCAGCGTGGTATTGACCAGCAGATTGCGCCCGGCAAGTGCATCGAAAAAGAGCTTGCTGCCGGCCAGATAGACATCGTTGCCCTGAGTGTCGCGGGCCCCCACGGCTCGGGCCAGCGCCTGACCTTCGATCAGCTGCTTGTGCTGAACGCCCAGACTCCAGACACCCCAGGGGCGATAGAGCACATCGCCGAACAAGCGCAGTTTGACGCCATATATCTCCTGAGTCTGATGGCCGCCCAGCGTATCCAGCGCCAGCCTCTGCTGGGCATAAGAGAGTTCAATGTGGTCATAGAGATTGGCTGCGACGCCGCTGACCACGAGATGGTAGTCGTCCACATCCGCGCGCGTGGCGCCAAGCGTCACGGCCACCTCGCCTTCGCTTGCGGTGCCCGTCAACATCCCCCAGGGAGAGAGGCCACCACCACTGGCGCCTTCGACCTGCATGACGCCACCGGTCCCTGCCAGGCGGCTACCCGCCCAGACATGAGTATCCGCCAGCAGCCATGCGGCCAGCAGTATCAGGATCCGATATCGCCTCATCCCTGCGCCCTCCGGGCTGTGGTATCCCCGTTGCGGTAATGACCGAGCCAGCTGATGATCTGGTCGGACGGCATTGGTCGAGAAATCAGATAACCCTGCAGCACATCACAACCCATGGTCGCCAGCAGCCGACGTGAAGCCTCGGTCTCGACCCCTTCAGCCACCACGCTCAACCCCAGGCTGTGCGCAAGCTCAATGGTAGAGCGCACGATGATGCGATCCTCTGAATCGTGATCGAGCTTTAAAATAAAGGACTTGTCGATCTTGAGCTCCTGCACCGGAAGGCGCTTGAGCTGAGAAAGCGAGGAATAACCGGTGCCATAATCATCGACGGCAATGTGAAGACCGGCATCGCGCAGGGCATTCAGATTGCTCTGGGCCAGCGCTGGGTCCTGAATCAGCGCGCTTTCGGTGACCTCGAGTCGCAACTGTTCCGGACCAAGCTGATAATCCTGCAACAGCAGATGAATACGCTCGGGCAGCGTGATATCCATGACATCCTGCGCCGACAGATTGATCGCAACGCATACACGCTCTCCCTGCTGAGCCCATAGATCAATCTGACGGCAAACCGTGCGCAGCATCCATTGGGTCAATTGCGTGATGCGCCCGGTCTGCTCGGCCAGTGCAATGAACTCATCCGGCGGCACAAAGCCGAATCTGGCATGGTTCCAGCGCATCAGGGCTTCAAAGCCCATGACATCGCCGCTTCTGGCCACGATCTTGGGCTGATACACCATGGCGAGCTGATCCTGTTCAACGGCGGTGCCCAGATCACGTGCCAGCGCCAGACGACGCTGATGCTGTTCGTCCTGCCCCTGTTCATAGCGCACGTAGCGGGCATGCCCGTGGCGGGCGCGATCCATGGCGATTTCAGCGCAACGCAGCAACAGTCCGGCGCTATTGCCATGCTCCGGATAGCTGACTTCACCGGCCACAATCGTCAGTGCAATCGGCGAACCTTCATGCTCAAAGGGCTCGGTCAGATGTTCGTACCATGTCATCATGCACTGTCTAGTGACACCTTCGCCCGGCAACAACAGCAAAAACTCGTCACCACCAAGACGATAGGTTTGCTGATGTGCAAGCCCCGATGCTTCAAGACGCCTGGCCAGCATGCATAGCACTTCATCGCCCACGTTATAGCCAAAGGTGTCGTTGATCTGGCGAAATCCTACAATCGAGAGGCGCACCAGCGTAAAAGGCACGTCGCGCTCAATGGTACGAGCAATGTCGCGCTGGGCACTGTCTCGATTGGAAAGCCCGGTCAGTCGGTCATGCCGTGCCTGATGGAGCAGCCGCTCTTCTCGCTGATCGATATCGGCCTGCATATCCATCAGGGTATCGGCCAATAAACCGATCTCGCGGTGGCGACCATGATCGAGCACCCGAAGACGCTCACCTCGCCCGATACGACGTGCCGACTCGACGAGTCGAAGCAGCGGTCGCGTCATGCTGCGGGCGATCAGTGCTGCCACGATGGCGGTCAGTACCAGCATGGCGGCGAAGATCAACAGCAGCTGCCAGCTCAACGCATCATAGACGGCGAGCAGATCACCCCGACCATGCTGAATAATGACCCAGGTTCTGCCTGAGTCATCTGCCTGCAACAGCGTGGCCCGTGCCAGCGTGTCAGTCATCTCTTCCATGTCACTGTGATCGATAAAGCGTCCCTGCATCAGGGCATTACGGAAGGTATCAAGCACTGATGCAGAAGCCGTCTGAAGCGCGCCCACGACGAAGGCCGGTGGCGTATTCTCATGTCCCGGCTCATCGACCATGAAGCTGACCGACAGGCGCGTCAGTGCGCCAATCTCGTGCGCCAGCTGATCATCAAGCATGAACCCCATGCCCACCCAGCCCATCAAGGCCGGCGCACGTACCGGCATCAGCACCATCTGATAGGGCACACCATCCTGCAGTACCACGCCCACGGCACTGTCATGATTGCCTGCTTCCTGCCATAGCGACTCAAACGGCATTTCAGTGCCCACGTCCTGATGGCTACCGGCCAGAATCCGGCCTTCGGGATCGGTCAGCAGCACCATATCGGCGCCCGCTCGCTCACCGTGGTTGAGCAGCACACTGTTCAGGGTATTGGTGTCCTGAGTCGCCACGGCTGAACGAAAGCCGAAATCGGACGCCAGAACGGCCACGTTATCGCGCAGATGACGGCCTCGTTCGACCAGCAGCTCACGGGTGACATCAAGGGCCACATCGATCTCGCGACTGCCCTTTTGCAGGACATCGCGACGAATGGTGTCAAGCGTTGCCACAGCCGTACCCAGCTGTGCGATTACCAGCACGGCCAGCATGACCAGCAACAAACGCCGTCGAAAGGACATTACGGATGCTCCTGGTGCTCGAGCCCACGCTGAAAGCGCCGCTGCAAAAGAGAAGGTTCGGCCGGAGATACTGGCGTCGCGTCAAGCGTCAGCGACACATGATTGTCAAGACGGGTGTCGACCTCACCCTGCCACCACTGCTGGTGGGTATCATCAAGACGCGGATGCCAGATCCGCATCGGATAGCGGCCCGGCGGCAATGAATCCAGATCGATACGACCGCTTCGATCGGTCATGGCAAAAAAGGGGGCTTCACTGATGACGATGAAGGCCTGCATCGAGTCATGAATATTGCAGCCCAGCACTTCAACACCCGGGCGCTCGAACGACACCGGCGGCGGTGTTTCCCGCAGATAGAGATCGAGGCTGAACACCCTGGGCGGCGAAAAGGAAAAGACCTGATGGCGGGTCGTATCCTGATTGGGAAAGGTGACACTCGCCCCGGCAGGAATCACGGTCACCAAAGGATCAAACCGCGCCCTGCGCTGAACGATTTGATAGTCATCCTGCACTCTGGTGTATGTCTTTTGGCCTGAAAGCATGATTTCAATCACGGCCTGGTCAAGCGGCACATCACTGCCTGCCTGCGTGATCAGAAGTGACCCTTCCGCCCTTGCCGTCAAAGTCATCAGCAAAAGCAGCACCACCAGACATCCCTTCAGGGAATACATCATTCAGGTTTTCCCCGCCCATATCAGTCCCGGCATTCACGCGATGTCATGACATCACCCGGCCAGGCGCTGGCCTATCAATAATGACCCATCGGATACCCACCATCATCGGCACCAGAGCGGGAAACTTTACGCAGGACAGGCCTTCAGCACGGTGGCTGATCGATATCCTAAACGAGGCTTGTTTAGCATAAGTTAATTGTGCTGATAGCTTTCATGGTGCTCGAGTAAAACCGGAAACGGTCGATATAGCGCCTCGTAAACATCTGGAATTATTTCGATCCACTCCATCACGCCAGAATCTGCGCCGGGTGCGCGATCAACTCGCAGCGGAAGCGATCTGATCAATCATTTGAGGAATGCATAAAATGCTGAACCCCAAAAAGAGCGTTCGACTCCGCCTCTCGGGCAGTCTGGCCATCTGCATCATGTTGCTGCTGATAGTGGGAGCATTGGGCATCTATAGCGCGCACAAATCACAGCAGGCGCTGGAAGCCACTTACAAATACAACGTGACCGCCATCGAAAAGCTGAGCGCCGTGCGCGCAACCCTATTGAGCAACCGTGTCAAGATGGTGGCCGAGCAGCGCGACCGCAATCCCGCGACGGCCCTGACCACAAAAGCGGAAATGTCACAAAACGATGTCATCACCAATGCTGCCATGACCACCTATCTTGGCGTCATAACAGACCCCGAAGAACGCCAGCAGGCCACTCAGCTACAGCAGTCCGTCACTACCCTGCAGTCCAACCTGCAACGCATGATGGACATCATGGCCACCGGCGACTTCCTCGCCGCGGAAGCGTTTAATGACGCCGCCATCCGACAGGATTACAAGGTGGTCATTCCGGGCATTGAGGCATTGATCGAGCGCGAAGTGACCCACGCCGGCCTTTATTATCAGCAAAGCGACACCGCCTATGAGGCACTGAAGACCGTTGTACTGGGTGTCATTGCACTGGCCATCGTGCTTTCACTGGCCCTGTCGGTCTGGCTGGTACGCGGCATCATGGCCCCGCTGGGCAAGGCACGTCACTTCGCCAATGAGCTGGCACAGGGCAATCTGGCTGTCGAGACTGACATTACCTGCAAGGACGAGTTCGGGGACATGCTGCGGGCACTGACCGCCATGCAGCACAGAATGTCAGAGGTCATTCGCTCGGTTGGCCATAACGCCGTTGCCGTCAACGACGCTGCTCAAAACATTACCCGCGGCAACGAGGATCTTAATCGCCGCACTCAGGAGCAGGCGGCAAGTCTTGAGGAAACGGCCGCCTCGATGGAGGAGATCACCACCACGGTACGGCATAACGCCGACAATGCGGCTCAGGCCGACCGACTGGTTCGTGAGGTCAGCCAGCAGGCCCAGACCGGCGGCGACGTGGTCCAAAACGCTGTATCTGCCATGGGCGAGATCAGCGCCTCGAGCCACAAGATCGCCACGATCGTCTCCCTGATCGATGAGATCGCTTTCCAGACCAACCTTCTGGCGCTCAATTCCTCGGTCGAGGCTGCACGCGCCGGCGAACAGGGCCGCGGGTTTGCAGTGGTGGCCAACGAGGTTCGCAATCTCGCCGGACGCAGCGCCAACGCGGCCCGTGAAATCAAGCAGCTGGTAGAAGAAAGCGTCAAACGTGTGGATACCGGGGCCGAGCTTGTCAACCGCTCGGGCCGGACGTTGACCGAGATTGTCTCGAGCGTGAAGCGCGTCACTGATCTGGTCAGCGAAATCGCCGTGGCCAGCCGTGAACAGGCCACCGGTATCGACCAGGTCAATGTGGCCGTCTCCCAGATGGACGCTGTCACCCAGCAAAACGCAGCGCTGGTTGAAGAATCAGGCATGGCCAGTCGCGCCCTGCGCGATCGCGCCGCCGAGCTTCAGCAGGAAATATCGTTTTTCAGGGTCGATGTCGGTGCTCCTGTCCGCGCCTCGACGGCAGATGTCAGGTCAGCGAGTGAAACCACACCTTCACCCGTGCGGCCGACAAGAGCACCGTCTACATCACCTCGAACCGAGCTCAAACGCCCGACGACCGTACAGCACCATGAGGTCGAAGAGTGGGCCGAGTTCTGATCCCTTCGCTCTCAAAAAAACCCCGCCAAATGGCGGGGTTTTTAATGTCATCCTGACCCTGTCAGGTCAACACTGCATGTGTCTTGGCTGTCAGCATGTCTCCATGGCAACGGCCTTTTCAACAAGCGCTCGGGCACGACCTTCCAGCACAATCTCGCCGGCCAGACGGTGCCCCTCGGCGGACATCTTGCGCAGGGTCTTGCGTAAAATCCCGATGACCTTGTCATCGTCGTGCTCGGCGGCAAAGGACGCATAATAATCCTGCAAAAAGACCAGACACGCGGCGTCTTCAAGGGCACGCGTCTCTTCGTCGTTTTTCAGATCTTCCTTGCGCACCAGCGCGGCCACTCGGGCGCAGGCCGTTTCGTCATAGCCTGCCTGACGCAAGACATCGGCAGCCATGTCGGCCTGTCGCGTCTTGAGACCGGTGCGCCAGGCATGATAGCCGGGGCGATCCATCGGATAGCTGTCGCGCGGCACTTCCCAACGCTTCAGGTGCTGGGCACGCACCGCCAGCTGCAGTGTCTCGCTGGCATCACTTTCAAGCCGCTCGAGCCATTCACTCATGCGCTGAGCGTACAAAAGCTCGTAGGGCACTTCTTCACCGTCGACCGTCTCCATGCGCGGATCTTCAGCGTGCAACGCGTCCAGCTGTGCCATCGCTGCATCAAACCGGTGGTTGTCTGCCATGTGCCGCTCTCCTCTTTATTGATTGTCGATTAATCGAGCCGTCCGAAAGCGCACTCAGGTGCCCGGCCCGGGGCCCTTGCTGATGATGTCGTCGGAGACCCGAGCACTCAGCGGATCTTCCCGCTCTGCCAGCCGACCCTTCTGCCAGCCCCCCCGCATGAAAAGAATCAGCGCGATCAATGCCGTGACCATGTTGGTGATCGGAAAGGCCCACCAGATGCCATCCACACCCATGACGGTATCGCGTGACAGAATAAAGGCCAGCGGGAACTGCAACACCCACTGTGACACCAGCGCCAGCAACATCGCCACCACGGTATGCCCTGCCGCCCGAAAGACCCCGGTCAGTGCCATCTGGGCACCAATAAACCCGAACGTCAGCGACGTAATGTGAAGGAAATGACTACCAGCCTCGATAATTGCCTCATCTCCCGGCACGAAAAAGGCCACCAGCTCGCGGGCAAACGTAAAGACCAAAAGGCCGATAACGCTCAGGGCGACCAGCGCGATCAGGGCCGAAAGGCGGGCAATCCGCCCGGCGCGCTCAATCTGCCCGGCGCCGATGTTCTGCCCCACCAGTGCCGCTGTGGACATCGAAAGCCCCAGCGCCGGAATAATCACAAAGGCCATGATATTGGTACCCACGCCGTAGGCGGCAATGGTGACGGTACCGAACCCCGTGACCAGAAAGACCATCACATTCATGCCCAGCGCCCGGGCCGACAGCTCGACCGAGGCCGGCAGTCCCAGCGACAGCGCACGACGAATGAAGACCGTATCAGGGCGCAGGTCATGGCGTGTGAGCACAATACCGTGACGTCCGCGTACCAGCAGCCAAAGTCCGGTGCCCAGCGCCAGCGCCTGGGTGACCAGCGTCGCCAGTGCCGCGCCTCCCACCCCCAGGTTGAAACCGAAGATAAATAACGGGTCCAGCACCACATTCAACAGCACCGTGCCGGTCACGATATAGAGCGGCAGGCGTACCTCCCCGACTCCACGCATCAGCGCCTGAAACATTGAAAAGCCGAAGGTGAAGACCATGGCCGCCATTGAAATGCGTAAAAAGACCAGCGCCGCGTCATACACGTCCTCTTCGACGCCTAACAGTCCCAACAGGCCCGGCGCCAGCAAAATACCGATCAAAGAGAGGCTCAACGAGGTCACCACCACCAGCAAAATCGTCTGCCCCGCCACCTGATTGACCCGGTGATGATTACCAGCCCCCATGTGCTGCGCCACCAGGGTGGAGCCGGCCATGCTGAAGCCGGACCCCAACGCAATCAGCAAAAAGGTCACCGGGAAACTGACCGAAACGGCGGCCACCGCGTGTCCACCCAGCCGGCCGACCCAGAAGGCATCGATCAGCTGATAGCCCGACTGCAGGATGTTGGCCAGCACGATCGGGATGGACAATTTTAGCAGCGAGCCCAGAACCGGGCCCTCCAGCAATGACGCCTGATAGCGTGAGGCACTGCGCGTGCCTGTCGGTCGTGCCAAGGGAGATGCCTTTTGCAGAAGAACATGCGACAACGATAGCGGGACACATCCGCTTGTGCAGCCATCGCCATGCAAAAGCGCATAAAAAACGCCTGACCGGCTTTCGATCAGGCGTTGAAACAAGCACTCAGGGGTGTCTCAGTAGCCCCAGAACTCCTCGGCGAGATTGACGATCAGATCCAGCTTTTGCCACTGCTGATCCTCGGTAAGATTGTTGCCCTCGTGGGTCGAGGCAAAACCGCACTGCGGGCTCAGACAGATCTGATCCATTGGCACATAGTCGCTCGCCTCCTTCAACCGTTCCTGAATCTGTTCGGCGGATTCAAGCTCGCCGGTCTTGGTGGTCACAAGCCCCAGCACGACCTGCTGATGCCCTCGCGGTAGAAAGCGCAGCGGGCGGAAGTCACCGGCCCTGTCGGTGTCATATTCCAGGAAGAAGGCATCGACATTGACGCTGCCCAGCAGGGTTTTGGCCACCGGCTCGTAACCGCCTTCGCTGATCCATGTCGAACGGAAATTGCCACGACAGACGTGCAGGCTGATATGCATGTCGGCCGGCCGACCTTCCAGCGCCCGATTGAGAACATCAGCGTAGACATGCTGCAGCTTCTCGGGCGACTCGATACCCCGCTCGCGCGCCGACTCAAGTTCGCTGTCAGAGCAGAGATAGGCCCAGACCGTGTCATCAAGCTGCAGATAGCGACAGCCCGCCTCGTAAAAGGCCGCGATGGCGTCACGCCAGGTGTCGGCCAGGTCGTTGAAGTAGCTCCCCCACTCGGGATAGACACTGCGATCAACCTGCCCGGCGCCGCGAAAATGGAGCACGCTGGGACTGGGTATCGTCATCTTGGCAATCGAGCTGGTGGTCTGCTCTTTGAGATAGCGAAAGTGCTCAAGCATCGGATGCTGCGGATTGAAGCGGACACGATCCACCACACGTACGCCATGTGACGGGGTCTGACGACCCTGAAACTGAATGCCCTGCTCGGACTCGAATCCTTCAACGCCGGTAAGATGCTCAAGAAAATCAAAGTGCCACCAGGCGCGGCGCAGTTCGCCATCCGTGACAGCCTTGAGCCCCAGAGACTCCTGCCTTTTGACCAGTCGCGTGATTTCTTCGTCTTCAACGGCCTTGAGGGCTTTTTGATCGATGGCGCCCGCAGCATGCTGTTCACGGGCATGCTTGAGGGTGTCGCTGCGCAGCAGGCTGCCCACCGTATCGGCGCGGTAGGGAGGCATGGGTAAAGACATGATCATTCCTTAATCAACAAATGCTGCAGAACAGCCTTTTCGTTACGCAATATGCCGTGGCGTCGTCATGAACACCAGCGAGGGTTGTTCACCCATGCCATGAATGATATTCAACGATGGTCGCTCATGCTCAGTATGGCCTCAAAAATACGATGACGCTGTCCCTACCGCCTGATCATGGGCCATAGCAGTGACAGGGCTATTCCCCACATGACCAGTGCCATGCCGGCCTCCAGCAGTTGCCAGGCGCGAGGACGAGCCAGCACGGCTCGAAGGCGCCCGGCGCCATGGCCCAGAGTGAAAAAGAACAGGAAGGAAGCCATGATGGCACCCATCAGAAAGGCCCCTTTCGATGCCTGTTGGGCCGAGACGGCCCCCGCCAGCACTACCGTATCGAGATAGACATGAGGGTTGAGCCAGGTCAGCGCCAGACATAGCGCCAGTGTTCGAGGCCATGAGCCTTTCGATGGCTCATTCGGCACCAGTGCCTGACCACCGCGCAGCGCGCCGACCATGTTCCTGACACCGTACGTCAGTAAAAACAGCGCGCCCGCCAGACGCAAAACAACATCCAGATCAGGAAATCTCTCCGTCAGCGTTGACGCACCATAGACACCCAATGCAAGCAGCAACGCATCACTGAGCGCGCAGCTCAAACAGACCATGAAAAGATGCTCGCCGCGCAGCCCCTGTCGCAGAACGAAGGCGTTTTGAGCCCCGATGGCCATGATCAATGAAAGGCCCAGCCCCAGCCCCGCCCAGAATGATGCCATGTTGCGTCCCCTCTACGGTGTTCCAGACCGTGAGGGTACGCCCATGGCCAGAGGCTGCCATGAAAGCTCCTGATACCCCATTCGACGCTTTCATGGCGCCGGTTCGTCAGGACTGAACCGGCAGGGCCGGCGGAGCTCTATTCACCGCGCGGAAAGCGCTGCGCCTCTTCCAGCACGTTAAGATCCATGTGATTGCGCATGTAGCGCTCGGATGCGACCTGCAGGGGCTGGTGATCCCATGGAAAGTAGTGACCGTTACGCAGTGCTTCATAGACGATCAATCGCCGCGCCTGGCTTTCACGCACATCGGCATCAAAGCTCGCCATGTCCCAGCGCTTTCGCATCTTCTGCGTAAACGCTTCAAGCACATCAGCGTGCTCAGGGTCTTTGGCAAGGTTGTTCTGCTCATCCGGGTCATCTACCAGATTGAACAACTGCGGCGGATCGACCTCACAGTGGTTGAATTTCCACTGCCCCTCCCGAATGGTGACCAGTGGCGCGATCGTACCCTCGGCGGCATATTCCATATAGACCGGCGTGTCACGCGTGCCGCCCTTCATCAGTGGCACCAGCGACTCCCCGTCGGTCCAGGAGGCAATGGCGCTGAGATCCACGCCCACCAGGTCCGCCACGGTAGGATTGACATCAATGGCCGACACTGGCGTCTCCACGACGCGGGGCTCAACCCCCGGCGCACTGATCATCAGCGGTACACGTGAAGAGCCTTCAAAGGGGCTCATCTTGAACCATAGGCCGCGCTCACCGAGCATATCGCCGTGATCGGAGACAAACATGATGATGGTGTTATCCAGCATGCGGGTCCGCTTTAACACATCCAGTATCCCGCCGACCTTGTCATCCACATACGACAGATTGGCAAAATACCCCTGACGCGCGCGACGCACGTTCTCCGGCTGGATATCGAATTTCGTGTAGTCGTTGGCTTCATAAAGCCGCTGCGAATGAGGGTCCTGTCGGGCATAGGGCACCTCAGCCAGTCTGGGCTCAAGATGCTCGCAGTCGTTGTAGAGATCCCAGAACTTGCGTCTTGCCACATAGGGATCGTGAGGATGAGTGAAGCTCACACACATCGCCCAGGGGCGATCATCATGGCCGCGGGAGAGATCAAAAAGCTTCTGCTCGGCGTGGAAGGCGACTTCGTCGTCATACTCCATCTGATTGGAGATTTCGGCCACACCTGCACCGGTGACCGAGCCCAGATTGTGATACCACCAGTCGATACGCTCGCCGGGGCGGCGGTAGTCCGGGGTCCAGCCAAAGTCGGGGGGATAGACGTCGGTGGTCAGGCGGCTTTCGAACCCGTGCAACTGATCAGGCCCCACAAAATGCATCTTGCCCGACAGGCAGGTCTGATAGCCGGCGCGTCTGAGATGATGCGCCCAGGTCGGCACGCTTGAAGGGAATTCAGCGGCGTTGTCATAGACACCGGTACGCGACGGCAGCTGTCCGGACATGAAGGCGGCTCGCCCCGGCGCACAGAGATAGCTGGGGGTGTAGGCATTTTTGAATCGCACGCTGCGGCTTGCCAGCGCCTTGAGATGGGGCATGTGCAGAAAGTCGGCCGGTCCATCCTCGAACAGGGTGCCGTTGACCTGATCCGCCATCAGAATCAATACATTGGGGCGCGTCATCACATCCTCCGAAGTCGGGTGAAGGGATATCAGTAGCGTCAACAGCATGCGCGTATTACCCAGCGTTCGGCGAATGATTTATCAGGGGGCTCAGACCAGGCTCAGCTGGGCCTTAACGATGCCCCTGATCGCAAGCGGCCAGCCTGAACATGCATCACACTGGAGTTATCTGTCTCATCACCCTGAGGGAGTGCTCCTGCATGCCAAAACGCCGACGTCCATGCCATCCTCTAATGATGATCGCCATGTTCTGGCTGATATCGATGCCTGCATCGGCTTCACCCATCACGCCTGCTCCTTCAACGCTGGCACGGCTGGCAGATCAGGCCGGCGCCCTGCCGCGCACTCATACCTTCATGGTCTCCATTCAGGGCAAAACCCTGATCGAGCGGGGTTATCGCGGGCACCGCACCAGCCAGACAGCCAATATCAAATCGCTGTCCAAGACAGTGATGTCAGCCCTGGCAGGGATTGCTATCGAAAGGGGCGTTATCAAAGGCGTTGATCAGCCTGTGGTCGAACTGCTGGCCGCTGATCAGATCCCTGTCAAGGCGGACCCGCGAATACGCGACATTACCGTCGGTCAATTGCTGTCGATGCAGGCAGGGCTTGAGCGCACCTCCGGGCAACACTATGGCGCCTGGGTCGCCAGCGCCAACTGGGTGCGTGACACGCTCTCGCGCCCGTTCGTCTCAAAACCGGGCGGACAGATGCTCTATTCCACCGGCAATACCCATCTGCTGTCGGCCGCCCTGACCCACACTACCGGACGCTCGACGCTGGTGCTGATGCGTGAGTGGCTTGGTGAGCCGCTGGACATCAATATCCCGCCATGGACACGCGACCCTCAGGGCATCTACTTCGGCGGCAACGAAATGGGGCTGACACCACGGGCACTCATGGCCTTTGGCGAGATGTATCGAACCGGTGGGGCTTACCGCGGGCAACAGGTGGTCCCCGGGGCCTGGGTCGAGGCATCGTGGCAGCCACGGACACGATCGTTTTATAACGGCGACGAGTACGGCTACGGCTGGTTTCGCAGCATCATTGAAAACGAAACGGTCTATTACGGCTGGGGCTACGGCGGGCAGGTGCTGTTTGTGGTGCCACAGCGCGAGATGACAATCGTTTTGACCTCGGATCCCACGCCGCCCTCACGCGGCAGCTATCTCGACCGAATCAAGGCACTGGTGGGAGATGTGATCACCTCCACCCGATAGATGACATGCCGGCCTTGCGAGGGGGAGCCAAACATCACCTAAACGATGTGATGATCATGATGGATACCATTCACCCTGCTCAGACAGCTACTCATTACGAAGCTGCTGAACAGCTTCCTTCTCCGCCTCTTCCCGACTGAGACCCTTTTTCTCCATCAGGCGCACCATCAGACGCTGTTTTTCAGCATCTTCGTACAGGCGGTCGCTGTTGGTCGCCACCGCAACCTCGGTCTTGATGTGGCTTTTGAATTTCTCGAACCGTCCATTGCCGTGCTTGCTCATAAGATTCCCTCCTGGTAGGCATGTGAGTGATTGGGCTGCATACGCTACCCGATAGTTCCCGTCATGATGGGACTGCAAACCCATGGGATACCCTTGCCAGGCAATGAGAATTTACGTGTCATTACGGTGACCGAGGCCAAAAATCATTTATTGATGGTTTCTCCAGGCAATGCGCTAACCAGGGTTATGAACGCCTGTTATTTTTGTTCATTAACAAGGCCGATCGCGTAACCCTTGATCATTGAAGGCCATCGGCAGGCAATGAAAAAAAACGCCATCTCGGCACAAAAAGTTATGCCAATGGCCAGATGACTGAAGAAAACGCAAATGTCTGGGCAATCACTGAATCAAGTGCAGCCTACTGGCACTCATGATCACCGGCATGATGCTCTGCGCGAAAATACCCTGCAGCAGAACCAAAAAGCCCCGCCAATGGCGGGGCTTTTCGAGCGACCACGTCAGAATCAGCCGTAGATGCCCTGGCTGCGCAGATAATCTTCATAGCTGCCGCTGAAGTCGACGATACCGTCCTCCTTCATCTCGATGATGCGCGTGGCCAGCGAGCTGACAAACTCACGATCGTGGCTGACAAAGATCAGCGTGCCGGGATAGTTCTCAAGCGCCAGGTTAAGGGCCTCGATCGACTCCATATCCAGGTGATTGGTCGGCTCATCCATCACCAGTACATTAGGCTTTTGCAGCGCCAGCTTGCCAAAGAGCATGCGGCCCTGCTCGCCACCGGAGATGACTCGCACCGACTTGCCGATGTCGTCATTGGAAAAGAGCATCCGCCCCAGCGCCGAGCGTACCTGCTGCTCGCCCTGTGTGGTCCACTGCCCCATCCAGTCAAAAAGCGTGTCGCCACTTTCGAAATCCGCGGCGTGATCCTGTGCGAAATACCCGACTTCTGCAGCATCGGTCCACTTCACCTCACCGCTGTCCACGGCCATATTGCCGGTCAGACAGTTGAGCAGCGTGGTCTTGCCAATGCCGTTGGGGCCGATGATGGCCACCCGCTCACCGGCCTCGACCTGCAACCCGAAACGCTTGAACAGGACATTGTCATCCCAGGCCTTGCTGATGTTTTCCACCGTCAGTGCCTGACGATGAATTTTCCTGTTCTGTTCAAAGCGGATGAAGGGGCTGACGCGCGAGGACGGCTTGACCTCCTCGAGCTGAATCTTGTCCATCTTGCGCTGACGAGAGGTCGCCTGTTTGGCCTTTGAGGCGTTGGCCGAAAAGCGGCTGACGAACTGCTGCAGCTCGGCAATCTCGGCCTTTTTCTTGGCATTGTCGGCATGCAGGCGCTCACGGGCCTGGGTGGCGGCAATCATGTACTCGTCATAGTTGCCCGGGAACAGACGCAGCTCGCCATAATCGAGATCGGCCATGTGCGTGCAGACACTGTTCAGGAAGTGACGGTCGTGCGAGATGATAATCATCGTCGCCCGCCGCGCCTTGAGGATGTCCTCAAGCCAGCGAATGGTGTTGATGTCCAGGTGGTTGGTCGGCTCATCGAGCAGCAGCACATCCGGGTCGGCAAAGAGCGCCTGAGCCAGCAGCACACGCAGCTTCCAGCCGGGGGCAACAGTGCTCATCAGGTCCTGATGCTGATCATCCCCGATGCCCAGCCCCTGCAACAGCTCACCGGCACGGGCTTCAGCGGTATAGCCGTCGAGCTCGGCATAGCGCACTTCGAGATCGGCAACCTTCATGCCGTCTTCCTCGGACATCTCGGCCTGGGAATAGATACGCTCCCGCTCGGCCGCGACGTGCCAGAGCTCTTCATGGCCCATGATCACGGTATCGATGACCCGCTCATTCTCGAAGGCAAACTGATCCTGGCGCAGCTTGCCAAGCCGTGTGGTGGCATCCTTCATGACCTGACCGCCGGAAGGCTCCAGATCGCCGCCCAGGATTTTCATGAAGGTGGATTTACCACAGCCATTGGCGCCGATCAGGCCATAGCGATGGCCATTGCCGAACTTGACCGAGACGTTTTCAAACAGCGGCTTCGGGCCAAACTGCATGGTGATATTGGCAGTAGAGAGCAAGAGGAAGTTCCGAAAAGGCACCCGAGCCGGCAGGCCGGCTCGGGCGTGAATGATGACGTTTGGCGGGCAATTGTACGCGTATGGCGGGACACTTTATAGACAGCGCCGGCTCCGGGGCTCAATCGGCGCGGGTTTCCCCCAAAAGCGCCGGGGTGTGCTCAGCGCCCATGGCCAGTGCCAGCTGACCGGCCGTCATGCCGCGGCTTTCGCGTCGCGAGGGGTCAGCCCCCTTTTCCAGCAAAAACCGTGTGATATCGACATGATCAAACATGGCCGCAAACATGAGGGCGGTCTTGCCATCAGGCGAACAGCCATCGATCTCGGCGCCACCGTTGAGCAGCAGCCGGACCATCTCCAGATCTTTCTTGAAGGCCGCGCCCGCCAACGGATTCTGGCCATTGTCATTGCGCATTTCAGGATCGGCGCCATGCTCAAGCAATACCTTCACGGTGTCATGATGACCGTGATAGCTTGCCAGCATCAAAAGGCTGTCCCCCTTGTGATTGCGCATATTGGGCGGCAGCCCCTGCCCCAGCCACTCCCGAAACTTCCCGGCATCGCCGGTGCGCGCTGTATTGAAGACGTGCGTGGCCAGCTCAATCGTTTCATCGTCGATGTCACGGGGCTGCTGCGGGGTGTTATCACTCATGACTGTCTCCGCTTTTGGACGTTGCGGGGGTTTAGAGTCTCTGACCGGCGTCAAAACATGCAATACGTCAACACCACCCCGAAAGGTAGCTGGCACGGGGTAAAATTTATATTTCTTAACAATTGCTTAATTAACAACACGACTGATCCTGCTATTGTCCCGCCAAATTTTAGCCAGCATTCATGGAAGGTATCCGTGGTCGACAATGCTCCTTCATTGCCGCTCTCATTGCTTCGCACTCGTCAACGATGTTCTGAAGCCTTTCGCCGCCTCAAGCGCTCGGATCGGCGCGAAGCCGTGCGACAGTTTGAAAAACGTTTCGGGCGCACACCATCGCTCAAGACCCCACGTACATGGAGCGAAAAGCTGACGTGCCTCAAGCTTGATGCTGACCGCCCCATCTTTCGCGATCTGGCCGACAAGCTGGCAGTGCGTGATTTCGTGGCACAAAGACTGGGACAGCAACATCTGATCCCGCTGCTGGCGTCAAATCCGGTGCTGACACGCGACATGTTCGAAGCGCTGCCCGAACAGTTCGTTATCAAGAGCAATCATGGCAGCGCCATGAATCGCATTGTCACCGACAAGAGCGCCCTTTCCTTCAAGGAACTGAAACGTCAGACCGATGGCTGGCTCAGTCGCAACTTTTATATGGGCTCACGCGAGACCCAGTATCGCAACATTGCGCCACAGCTGGTGGTTGAACAGCTCATGCTTGATGATAGCGGCAACATTCCGGCCGATTACAAGCTCCACTGTTTTAACAGCACCGAAGCATCACGCTGTATCATTCAGGTCGATAGCGACCGTTTCAATGGCCACTGCCGTGACTATTTCACAACCGACTGGCAGCGGCTGCCGCTCAAGGTGAAATACGCCAACAGCTCGGCGTCGCGCTTGCCGACAAGGCCTGACAATCTTGAAGCCCTGATCGAGTGCGCCAAAACCCTTTCACAGGGATTCGCCTACGTACGGGTGGATCTTTACAGCCTTCAGGGACAGGTCTACTTCGGGGAAATGACGTTTACGCCGGAAAGCGGCTTTGGGCGCTTTGAGCCCGGCCACTTCGATGAACAGTGGGGGAAGTATTTCGACCTCGAGCACCAGCTATCCCTTCATACCAGAGAAGATCTGGAACGTGCCCGCCTGGCTCAGCCCTGAACCCGTGACTCCGGTGAAGATGATGTCACCGTGTCTTCTGTCAGAACCTCGCGTCGGGCACGCGCACGCCGCCTGATCGAGACGGTGTAAAGTCCGGCACAAAGCGCCCAGCCGGCCAGGCTGCAAAGCGCTGCGGCCAGAAAGATACTTGGATAACCGGCGCGGTTGGCGATAAACCCTGCCAGCGGCCCGGTCAGACCCACGGCGGCGTCCAGAAACACCGAGTAGGCACCCAGTGCGGCGCTGCGGCTGGTGGCGGCAATCTTGGCCACCGCCACCACTCCCAGGGCCGGATAGATCAGCGAGACCCCAAGCCCCGCCAGAATCGCGCCCAACAAGGCAACGCCCGGATGAGTGGCCTGCCAAAGGGCCAGAAGTCCGGCCAGTTCGACCATAAAGCACACCAGCGTCACACGATAACCGCCAAAACGATTGACGCTACCGGCAAACAGCACCCGCGCCGTGATAAAGGCAGCGCCAAAGGCACTCAGCCCCCAGGCGGCGTGATCCCACTGCTGGTCGGCGTAATAAAGGGTGATGAAGGTCGCGATCACACCATAACCGACCGAACTCAGCGCCAGTGCGCCGCCATAGGGGGCGACCACACGAAAGACGCGCGCAAAGGGTACCCGCTTGCCGCTGACGATCGGTGAGGCCGGTCGTCGCCAGGCCAGCGCCAGTGCCAGACACCCGATCAACACGATAAAAAGCCCCATGCTCATCACGCCAAGGCTTTGCGCAAGTACGGCGCCAAGCGGCGCGCCGATGGCCAGGGCACCAAATCCTGCGATGCCATTCCAGGAGATTACCTTGCTCATCAGCGCCGGCCCCACCAGCCCGATGCCCCAGCTCAGCGACCCCGTTCCGATCATGCCCTGAGAAACTCCCAGCACCAGACGACTCAGGATCAACAATACCAGGCTTGCAAGCGGCCACCGGATACAAAGCACCGCCATCAGAATCAGGGCGCCGTTGAGCGCGCAGCCGCTCATGCCCAGCAGCACCACGCGCTTGGCGCCAAGGCGGTCGGCCATCTGGCTGGAAAAGGGTCGAGACAGGAGTGTGGCCACAAACTGAAGACTGATGACCGCCCCTACCGTGACGGCATCGAAGCCCAGCGGGCCGTTCATCCAGGGCGGCAGCACCGTCAGCGTCATCCCGATACAGAGCATGCTGACAAAGGTAGAGCTGACGATGGCAATAATGCGAAGGTTGGTACCGGCGGGCGTTGCTCCCGCCATCGAATCAGAAGACATGGTCTTGTCGATGCTGGTCATGATGTGAAGTTGTATGACATTTACCATACGCCTGACGAGGCGCCAGTAACAGCCCTTCCTGATCCTTTCATGCCTCGTCGGATGCGGCTTCAAGCGCTTGATCAAGCGCGCCACTGCCCATTATCTGCACACGCACAAGCCCCAGAAATCGAGCCAGTCGCAAAAGCTCTTCAAAAAGTGCCGGTGCCAGTCTCTCCATGGAGATATTCGGCTCGGGATGGGCGCTGATTACCTGCAGCACACCGAAAGCGCGCTCGGCCTTGAGATCGACCCGGGCGGCCATCTGACCGGCCAGTATGAAAGGCAGCACGTAATAGCCATACTGGCGCAGATGCGACGGCGTATAGATTTCGATGCGATAGTGAAAATCAAACACACGGGCAGCGCGCTCGCGGTCCCACATCAGAGGATCAAAGGGCGACAGCAGTGCGGTCGCCGCACTCGCCCGACGGCTCGTCCGGGATTTGACATGCTGCCAGGCCGGCATCGTCCAGCCTTCCACCGTGACGGGCTCAAGCTCACCATTCTCGACCAGCACCTCGATGCACGCTCTCGTCTCACGACCATCCAGGCGAAAATAGCGCTGCATATCCCGCGCGCTGGCCACGCCCATGGCCCGCGCCGCTCGTGCGACCAGCGCTCTTTGAGCCTGCTCGGGTGACAGCAAGGGTGCCTCGACGGCCTCGCGTCCGACGACGCGCTCTGGCAGGTCATACACCCGTTCAAAATTGCCTCGCCGGTGGGCGACCAGCACCTGGCCGCTCCAGAAAAGATACTCAAGGGCTGACTTGCCATGACTCCAGCCCCACCAGCTGCCCTGCCCACGCCCACCGCCGGTCAGGTCGGACGCCGCCAGCGCGCCGCGATGGCGAATCTCCTCAAGCGCCTGATCCACGAACTCCGGATGCTCTCTCGAGAAACGCGCCAGGCGCTTGTAAAGCCCGCCACCGCCTTCACGGGCGCGCTGCATGCGAAAGCGATAGAGCGGGTAATCCTCCACAGGAATCAGCGAGGCTTCATGCCCCCAGTATTCAAACAGGCGACGTCGAGTGCGCGGCCCCTGGTTAAAGCGCTCCAGGCACCCCTGATCATAAGGCCCCAAACGCGAATACAGCGGCATGTAATGCGCCCGGCACAGCACGTTGACGCTGTCGATCTGCAGGAGGCCGAGCCTTCGAACCAGGTTCAAAAGCGTACGGCTATCAGGTTCGGGGCCATCACGGTCAGCGCCAAACCCCTGCATGGCAAGGGTCAGGTGGCGAACGTGTGCAGTTGATAGATGACGAATCATGGTGCTGTGTGCTCCTGTCATATATCCTGGCATGACTGCCAGGGATCCCGCTGCGGCGCCCTCCCTCTGTCATGGAGCCCTTTCATGGTCAACTATCGACGCCTGCCTTGCTGCCTGCCCCATGTGCTGTTCCCCCTTTTGATACTGGGGGCCGCACCGTCACACGCCGCGCCGCCTGCTACCGAGCGCACCGGGCTACCTGATGATGCTCGCCCGGTATGGATCGGTGAGCAGCGCTATCAGGTCTCGCATGGCAACTGGTTCGCAAGCCTTGAAAGTGATGGGCGCTATACCCCAACGCCTACTCCACGCGAGGCGCAGATGGCCGGAATGGATATCTTTGATGTCATCGCCTACCCGATGCAGAATCAAACGCTGCGCCAGCAACAGCAGGACCACGGCCAGTGTCATCGATGGGCCATCGACCAAAGCGGTTTTAACCCCACCACCACGCTCGAGCCCCCCTCTCGACTACAGGCGGGGGCCTATCGCCGTGCACTGGCCGCCTGCCTGGCCGGCCATCAGTACAGCGTGCAGTAAACCCTGACAGACGCCGGCTCAACGCCGGTTATTCTGTAAAAGTGCGCCTTCGATGGGTACAAAACGGTCGGCGGCCTGCCTGAGGGCATTGGCCGTCAGCGCCTGAACGCCATAAACGTCGGTTTTGATGCCAAAGCGCTGCTGTACGCGGGCAAGCAGCTCTGAAAAATCACCATCGCCCGAAATCAGCACCACCCGATCAACCTCGTGCGACGTCTCGAACACATCCAGCGTGATCCCGACGTCCCAGTCGCCCTTGGCACTGCCATCACGGCGCTGAATAAACGGCTTGAGACGCACCGTGAAACCAATATCGCGCAGCGCATGCTGAAACTGCTGCTGGCGTGGATCGTGACGTTCGATGGCGTAGGCATAGGCGGCCACAACCGTGTCCTCACCAACGGCATGTCGCCAGAGCGCGGCATAGTTGACCTGACAGCCGAAGGTCTCACGAGCGGTGTAATAGATGTTTTGTACGTCGGCAAAAAGCGCAACTCGAGCCATGGGATCTCAAATCATTGAAGGGAAGACAGGTCATCATACGTATCGACATCGACAAGAATCCCCGGATCACTGGTCTTTAGCGTCACGACCTGCGAGGCATGACGCTTGAGCAGTACTCGGGCACCTTCATCCCCGCTCAGTGCCGCCAGCGCCGGCCAGAATGCTCGTCCGAAAACCACGGGATGCCCCATGCGGTCCTGATGGCTCGGGCGCACAATGATATCGCCACCCGCATGGGCCATCAGAGCCGAAAGGGGCTCGTCATGCACATCGGGCATATCCCCCAGCATCAGCGCCAGCGCCTCACATTGCAGGTGTCGTGGATCGGTCGAAGCAAGCAGACCGGACACTGCAGCCGCCAGGCTTGTTCCCATCCCGATGGGCGATGAAGGGGCCTGCATGACGTACGCATCAAATGGCAATCCGAAGGGCGCAATGGATTCACCATGGCGCAACATGACGGCCATGGTGGCCACGTGAGGTGCCAGTCTGGCCGCTGTGGCTGCCAGCAGTGTCTGTCCGTTGAACGGGGCCAGACGCTTGTCGCCGCCGAATCGACGACTATACCCCGCGGCCAGAATCAGCCCCACGACCTGCGGGGCATCACTCATTTGATCGTGGCGAGTCTCGTCCATCAGACCGCAGCGGCCACGGGCACGGCCGCGAGGTGCGTCTCGCCCGCCTTGCCGTTATAAATTCGCATGACGTCAGCCACGACAGACAGGGCAATTTCAGCCGGCGCCTTGCTGCCCAGGTCCATGCCGATCGGCATGTGAATCCGGGCAATTTCCTCGTCATTGAGACCACCGGAGCGCTTGAGTCGCTCGGCGCGCTTTTGTGAGGTTCTTTTTGACCCCATCACGCCGATATAAAACGCGGGCGTTCTGACGGCCTCCACCATGGCCGGATCATCGATGCGCGGGTCGTGGGTCAGCGCCACTACGGCGGTGGCCTCATGACAGGCGCCCGAGGCAATAAACAGCGCCGGCAACACTGCCTGCACCTCAATGCCCTCGGCATGACCGGCGGCGATAAACTCACGCCGCACCTCGTCACGCGGATCGCAGACAATCACCTCATACCCCAGCGCACGGGCAAACTGGGCACAAAAACCGGCTACCGGCGAGATGCCGGCCAGAATCAGCCTCAGGGCCGGGCCGACGCGGATCTCGACCTGCCCCTGGTCATCACGTGTTACGGCGGGCCCGTTGGGCGACTCGTCGAGCACGACGCGATAGCGTCCGGTTTCCGGGTTGACCCTGCGAACCAGACGCTTGCGCCCCAGAAGCGTTGCTTCCAGCACTTCCAGATGCACCTTCAGCTCATCAGTGACGTCCAGACGCTCGATGAGCACTTCCAGCACCCCGCCGCAGGGCAGCTGTAGTCGCTGACTTTCTTCCTGACTTTCACCGTAGCGCACGATGGTGGCCGGACGTGAAAAGGCGCCATCCTGAAGGCTTTCGATGAAGGCCTCCTCGACACAGCCGCCGGACAGCGAGCCGACATGGTGACCTTCCTGTGTGGCCACCAGCATCGAGCCGGGCGCACGAGGCGAGGAACCATAGGTGCCAAGCACGGTACACAGCCAGATCGTTTCATGGGTGCAGGCCCATTCGCGAGCCTGCTGGATCACCTGCAGATCGAGATGACGCATTCGAACACTCCGACAAGGAGAAACGGGAATAATGACGACAAGGATAGCAGCCTCACGATCTCCCCGCCGTGTCATGCGCTGCCCTCGTGTAAAATGCCCGCGTGAACATGCTAGCCTGAAGGTTCCTGTTCCTTCATGTGATGGAGTCCGCGCATGGAAAGCCGTCCCCCGCTTCCCCCCTTTGACATGGACAGCGCCCGCGCCAAGGTGCGTGCCGCAGAAGATGCCTGGAATACCCGCCAGCCCGAACGGGTCGCCGGCGCCTACAGCGAGGATTCACGCTGGCGCAATCGCACCGAATTCTTTCAGGGGCGTGAAGCCATTACTGCCTTTTTACATCGCAAGTGGCAGCGTGAACTCGACTACCGGCTCTGCAAGGAGCTCTGGGCCTTTACCGACAACACCATCGGCGTGCGCTTTCAGTACGAGTGGCGCGACCGCTCCGATCAGTGGTATCGCGCCTACGGCAACGAGATGTGGGAATTCAACGAGCACGGCCTGATGGTGCGTCGCGAAGCCAGCATCAACGAGATTCCCATCGAAGCCGATGAGCGTCGCTTCCGCTGGCCCGCACCCGGCCCGCGCCCGCAGGATCATCCGGGGCTCAATCAGCTGGGGCTTTAAGCCTCCGACTCATTTGCGGGGCTGCCATCCACCAGCGCAGCCAGTGCGCTCATGAAAGGCGTATACAGCGCCCGGGTGGCGGCTTCGAAACCGGCCTCATAAAGATCGTCAAAGCGTGGCCAGAGCTCCCCCATCATGGGTTCGCGCTCACGCAGAGGTGCCGGACCGTTAAAACGAGCCTCTTCATGGCAGGCCTGCGCCCGGCCAAGCCCCGCTTCGCGATATTCGCTTTCGCAAGTCTCATCAACGTATCGGGGCCAGCCGGCAAAGTACTCCATGGCCGGCTCCAGTGCCGTGGGCAAAGGAGCGTCGCCGGCCTGGCGCCACTGCTGGCACAGCGAGCAGAGCGTGTCCTGCGCCTGCTCGAACGAGACCGCTTCAAATACCAGTTCGCGGTCTTCAAAGAGCACCATGGTCACGACACGCTCCCCCATCCCGGCAAGCGCCAGATGCTCAAGCCAGGCGCGGATCAGTCGATGCGGCTTGCCGTACTGCGTCAGCCGTCCACTTCGGTCCCGGCGGAAGTGGCCAAAGTGGGCCGGCGCCAGCACACAATGATGAAGCCCGCCGGCCTCGTCGCGCCATAGACCATCGATGCGATCGGACAACACGGCCTTGCCAGCGTCATTGATCATCTCAACGCGTATGGCCTCGACCGGTGTCAGGCCATCTGTCAATTCGTGCCACTGGCCAAGCTGTTGTCTCAGGGGCTTGATCAACTCCTCCGCCAGCCGTTCGCCGAAGCCCAGCGCCGGCAGCATGCCCTTGCGGCGCGCTTCCTCCATCATCTCGCCCAGATCGCGTTCGCGGCAGGCTCCTTCCAGCAGGTGCCTTTTGAAGCTGAAATGCTCAAGCCCGTCCAGCGCGAAGGGCTCGGCATCTTCTTCCACCACGGCAACAGGATGAAAATGAATACCCAGCCGCCCGGCCGTACAGATCGACCAGGGCCGCCTCAAAAGCCGCTCCAGATCATCAAGGCCTGCCGCCTCCTCAGGCGGTGTCGCCGCCATCAGCGGCTCGATGGCCCTGGCCGGTGCGGGGTGATGCACGCTCTCCCAGCCTCGCTCGAAGGTGAACAGTCGCCCGGTGGGATCTGCTTCCCGGTCCGGGTCGAAATAGGCTCGTGCGAAGGGCTGCAGCGGATGGGTCGTGATCAGGCGCTCGAACAGCGCCGCCTCGTTATCGTCTGTTTCGACGCGCCAGCCCATCGACAGCGTATCGAGCAGCTCGCTGACCAGAATCGAGGGCGCGCGTTCGCTGTTGTCACGTTGATCGCGCCCGACCCAGGAGATGGTCAGCGCCTCACGTGTGGCCAGCATCGCCTCCAGCATCAGGTAACGGTCATCATCGCGACGTGAACGATCGCCGCTGCGGTGACGGGTGGCCATCAGGTCAAAGTCCTGCGGCAGCCGCACCCGCGGGTAGTCGCCGTCGTTCATTCCTAAAAGCCAGGTATGGCGAAATGGAATGGCGCGCATGGGCATGAGCGTTGCAAAGTTGACCCGCCCGGCCAGAAAGCGCTGAGCCAGACCGCCCTCATCCAGCCGGTCGGTCAGCGCCTCGCGAAACACCGCCAGCGGCAGCACCTCGCCAAACTCGGCGCATTCGCCCTCCTCGGCCAGCGTGCGGGCAGCTCTGGAAAGGCGCTCAAGAATATCGAAATCGTCCTGCTCAATGGGGGCAAAGAGCGCCTCGAGCATCTCTTCCAGGCGCGCCACCCAGTCATCGATGTCCACAGGCGTCCTGAGATGTTGATACCAGTATTTAAGGCGCATCATCAACTCGGCCAGACGGCCGGCCAGATCGGCCTCCAGACCGCCGATCTCATCATAGGCCTGGATGTCGTCGAAGCTGCCCTCGCCGATGGCGAACCCAAGCATCATGCGATCCAGCCCGAACTGCCAGGTATTTTCCGAAAGCCCCGGCAGGTCCAGCGTATCGCGATGCTCACCATCGAGTCCCCAGCGCACGCCGCTACCAGCCAGCCACTGTGCCAGCCTTTCAAGCTCCTCTTCCTCGATGTTGAAACGCCGCCGAAAGGCCGGCACCTCCAACCAGTCGAGCACCTCGCCGACGCCCAAACGCCGCTCGGGCAGCTCCAGCAGTGACAGCGCCGCACTCATCAGGGGACTTGCACCCGAGGCAATCCGGTCGGAGACGGTATAGGGGATATAGCGGGCGTCATCACGTGGAATCTGGCCGAACACGGCGTCGATCAGCGGGGCATAACGTTCAATGTCCGGCACCAGCACGACCATGTCCCGCGGGCGAAGGTCCGAATCCCGGTCGAAGGCATCCAGCATCTGATCATGAAGAATCTCGACTTCCCGCAGCGGTGAATGGGCACGCGTAAAGGCAAGCGAGCGATCCTCCGGCTGAACCAGGCGCTTGTCGCCCGCCTCTTCGGCGCGCCGGGCCGGATGTACCAGGTCCAGCACCTCCTGCTGAAGCTGATGTAAAAGGCTCGGATTAGCCTCCGACTGTGGATCACGGAAAATATCGTGTTCCATGTCAAAGGCGTTGTCGGCCTCGAAGTCGTAAAGCGCCTCGATGAAATCACGCCCCTGCGCGCCCCAGCCGGCCAGCAGCGGATTGGCGCTGAGATGCAGCGTCTCGCCGTCCAGCCCCTCGAGGGTGGGCGCATCCTGATGACGCTGTCGATGACTGTCGCGACGCAGCTGCGCCCGCAGCGCTTCGCGATCGGCGACGATGTCGCCCCAGTAGAAGCGACACGGATTGGCCACCATCAGCACGATATCCATCACGCCGGACAGGGCATGCAGGGCTTCAAGCAGCTGAAACGGCAGCGCTGAGATGCCAAACACGAACAGGCGACGCGGCAGTTCTTTCGGGACAGAGGTCAGCGCGCGCGCCTGTACCAGAAACTGATCATGCAGCGCCGCGCGGTGATGACGACGGGCCTGATCAGAGGCATCTTCCAGCAGGGCACGCCAGAGCACGGGCTGCCAGTGATCCACCGGGGCCATATCAAAAGGCGCCTTCTCACCCTTCGCCCAGGCCGCCATCCAGTCAGGCCGGTAGACCAGATACTGGTCAAAGAGATCCGCCAGCCGGGAGGCAAGCTGATAGCTCTTGCGTTCACCACAGGGCACTACGCCATCGATTTGATCGTCGAGGGTAATTTCGTCATCGAGA
This sequence comes from Kushneria konosiri, assembly GCF_002155145.1. Classification (NCBI taxonomy): domain Bacteria; kingdom Pseudomonadati; phylum Pseudomonadota; class Gammaproteobacteria; order Oceanospirillales; family Halomonadaceae; genus Kushneria; species Kushneria konosiri. Next base: position 2,721,083 of record NZ_CP021323.1, on the reverse strand, counting down.
TAGTGGGCCAGCGGTGCAAACTCGCCTTGACGCAAGAGACGAGGCAACAGACGCATCAGTCGCCAGGTCATCGGCCCCTTGTCAAACGGCGAGCGTTTGGGAATGTCATCGCCCAGCACGGCTCGGTAGGCACGCCAGACAAAGCTCGAAGGCAGCGGAAAATCCAGTGATGCTGCCACGCCATGATGCTGTGCCAGACAGAGCTGCAGCCACTGCGCCATGCCGTTGGACTGCACCAGAAAGGTCTCATCTTCAAGCGGACCCAGCGGGTCGCGCTCCGACAGCGCCGTGGCAAGATCGCGCAGATCCTCGAGATGGTTGGCATGCAGGACAGTAAACATTGCGCTCCCGGAGACACAGCAGACGGTGGGGGCCACCTATCCTACCTGCACCGCTAAAGGCTGCGAAGCGTTTAGCGCCAACAAGCCCGCGTGCCTTGGCACCCGGGCTCATTTTTAAAGGTGAATCGTGCCAATCCTGCCGTCAGACGCCGAGATCATGGTCCGGGCGCATGTCATAGCGCATGACGTTATGCATGAAGGCGCCATCGACATAGAGCGTGGTGCCGGTGATATAGCGCGCCTGCTCTGAGCACAGAAACACCGTAACCCCGGCAACGTCCTTCGTCTCCCCAATGAACCCCAGCGGAATCCAGCTGTTCATGTTGTCGATCCCCAGGCGTTCGTTGTCTTCCTGGTTGATGTCGGTGCTGATGGCACCGGGAGAAAGCCCGACCACGCGAATGCCGTATTCGCCCCACTCCACGGCTGCCGCCCGCGTCAGGGTCTTGAGGCCGGCCTTGGCAACGCTATAGTGCGCGACGCCCTTTCTGACCACCTCATCGTGAATGGATTGCACATTGATGATGACGCCGCCCTGTCCGGCCTTTTTCATGCGTCGCGCGGCGTGCTGCGAGCAGTAAAACGGCGCGTTGAGATTGACGTTCATCAGGGCCTGCCAGTCCTCGCGCGGCATGTCTTCCAGCGCGTGGGCGTTTTCAAAGCCGGCATTGTTGATCAGGATGTCGATCTGGTCGAACTGATCGTCAAACTGCTCGAACATGTCATCCACGGCCTGCGGGTCACTTAAATCCGCCACCACCACGCCGGTCTTGATGCCACATTCGCGGGCGAGCCGCTCGGCAGTCTCGTTGACCTCGTCTCGCGGCTTGCGGGTGTGAAAGGCCACATTGGCCCCGGCACGGGCGAGCGACTCGGCCATGTGTGCTCCGATACCGCGATTGGCGCCGGTGACCAGTGCCGTCCTGCCCTTGAGCGTAATCTCCATCTGCTTCTCCCTGAAAGATTGTCCATGACGCCATGGTCCGACCCTGCGGCCATCCACGGCCATAAAAAAGCCAGGCTCGAATGAGCCTGGCTGATAAGTGCCGGACAGGAAAGGTCGGCCTAGTGTGCGACCTGAGCGCGGTAACGGTAATGGCGCCTGGCCAGCATGAGGCCCATGACGACGCCCACGCTCATGACGCCGGCCACATACCAGGCAGGCGACATCGGCAGTGTTTCGATCGAGGTCGTCACGATCATCGGCGTCAGGCCCCCGGCAATGGCATAGGCCACGTTGTAGGAAAACGAAAGCCCCGTGAAGCGAATGGCGGCGGGAAACGACTTGACCGCAATGGCCGGCACGATCCCGGTCAGACCGCCGAAAAAGCCTACCAGTGCGTAGAGCGGAAACAGCATTGAGACGTCATGGTGCATCAACCAGAAGAAATAGAAGTAGGTAATGCCAAGACCCGCGCAGGAGAGCATCAGCACGATCCCATCCCCGATTTTATCCGCCAGTGCCCCGGCACTGAGACAGCCAATGATCAGACAGACGATCGCCACACAGTTGGCCTGCAGGGTCAGGCCGCGATCAATGCCGGCAAAGCTTTGCAAAAGCGTTGGCGTCATCAAAATCGTGACGACCACGGCAGCGGTCAAAAGCCAGGTTGCAATCATGGAAATGGCCACACCGGGCAGGTAGTCCCGAAGCAGGGTGCGCATGGGCAGCTCTTCGGAAAGGGCCTTGTTCTCCTGCATTTCGGTGAATACCGGCGTCTCGTGCAGATAACGGCGCAGATAAAGCGTCACGAAGCCCAGCACGCCACCGACCAGAAACGGTACGCGCCAGCCCCAGCTGTGAAGGGTCTCATCACTCATGACGTAGTTCAGACCGGTCGCCATAAAGGACCCCAGCAAAATCCCGGCAACCAGACCAGCCGACAGGGTGCTGGTGGCAAAGGCGGTATGACGTGCCGGCACGTGTTCGGTCACAAATACCCAGGCACCCGGCGCTTCACCGCCGATGGCCGCCCCTTGCAGCATGCGCATGGCCAGCAGCAGGATCGGGGCCAGATAGCCGATGGTGGCGTAAGTGGGCAAAAGGCCCATGATCAGCGTCGGTAACGCCATGAGCATGATGGAGAGCATGAACATCTTCTTGCGCCCCAGTCGATCACCAAAGTGCGCCATGATGACGCCGCCAATGGGCCGGGCAATATAGCCGGCGGCAAAGATGCCGAAGGTCTGTACCAGACGCAGCCACTCGGGCATGTCAGCCGGAAAGAAGAGCTGACCGACCACGCTTGCAAAGAAAACAAAAATCACGAAATCGTAGAACTCAAGCGCACCACCCAGTGCGGAAAGCCCCAGTGTCTTGATATCACGGGCGCCCAACGGACGCGTCACGGACGTCGATGGTCCGTTTGAATTGGCATTATTCATGGGAAGGTCGCTATCGAAAAAGCAGTTGACGTGGCACATACAAAGTCAATCTGATCGCGGATCACGCGACACGGTCTATCGACATTCGCGGATCACGCGAAGTGGGTGTCGACCGAGACCGTTTCGATCATATCAGAAAAGTCACGCACGAAAGTCGGCAGAAGTTCCCGGCAGTCGGTGATATTTCATCTCGGCAGGGCTGCGTTACACTTTCCTTCAGGACCTGTCCTTTTTGATACCGGCAGGTCATCCCTTTTTTGTCGGATATCGAGAGCGCCATGACGACCACACCTGACTCACTGCCTGCCACTGCCCGGGACATTCTCGCCACCCTCGTTGGTTTTGACGTCCTGTCCCGACAGTCCAATGTGGCCCTGATCGAGTGGGTCGAACAGTATCTCGACGCTTATGGTGTCAGCCACGAGCGAATTGCCAGCGATGATGGCGAGCGCTTTAACCTGCTGGCCCGGATCGGCCCGGAGGTGCCCGGAGGCGTCGTGCTATCCGGTCATACCGATGTTGTCCCCGTCGAGGGCCAGACATGGCAAAGCGATCCCTTCACCCTGACCGAACGGGAGGGGCGTCTTTATGGCCGTGGCAGCTGCGACATGAAAGGCTTTCTGGCCTGTGCACTGTCAGGTGTGCCGGACTGGTCGCGGCGCGAGCTTGAACGCCCCATCTGGCTGGCGTTTTCCTACGATGAAGAGATCGGCTGCCTGGGCGCGCCCCGAATGATCGAGCATCTGGTCAGGCACTACCCTGCCCCGTCTGCCGTCATTGTGGGCGAGCCGACCCTGATGGCGCCGGTGATTCTGCAAAAGGGCATTACCACGCTTAGAACCGTGATCCATGGCGTGCCGTCTCACTCCAGTCAGGTGAACCAGGGCATCTCGGCCATTCATGTTGGCGCACGTCTTGTCAGTCGCATCGAGGACATCATGAGCGAACTGGCCGAAGAAGGGTCGCTGGATGATGCCTTCAACGTGCCCCACTCAAGCCTCCATGTAGGCACCATCAGAGGCGGCAACGCCATCAACATCATGGCGCAGCACTGCGAGTTTGACTGGGAGATTCGTCATCTGCCCGAGGAAGGCTTTGAGGCCGTCTATCAGCGCTTTCGCGAATACAGCGATGAGCTTGAAGCCACCCTCAAGGCCGTCAATACCGATTTTGCCATCGAGACCACCACGCTGACCGAGACCGTGCCGGGACTGGAAAATCGCGACAACCATGAGGCGCTGGCGTTGCTGGAAAAGCTGGGGGTTCGTGATCCCGGACAGGCCGTTGCCTATGCCACCGAAGCCGGGCAGTTTCAGCGGGCCGGCCTGCAGGCCGTCATTTGTGGTCCTGGCAGCATCGAACAGGCCCATCGGGCCGATGAGTTCATCTCGCTGGAACAGCTCGAGCGTGGCGAGCACTTCATGCAGATGCTGGGACCGATCATGGCGGAGTCATCCTCTCCCGGCCGCTGATGCTTTCCTGTAACAGCCAGGTCGAGTCCTCTGTGATGTGAAGCCAGGAAACCGGGTGTGGCAGACCGCTGCTGGCCCTTGCAGGTGGCCTGTCCAATGGTTGGATGCAAAAGCGTGAATTTTGCTGATTCAACCATCTATACTGTCACTTAACGTAACGGCACAGCCAGGGATCAGGCTGGCACCGATACTGTACAGATGAGAAAAGAAACACTGCTGTTACAGTGCAAGGGAGGGAGCCTCATGAAATTTTTCAAACGCAGCGCGACATCTCTGGATTCGCCGCGAAATGGCTATGCAGAACTCGCCTCATCCCCGGAGCAGGCTTCTGCCATGCTGATCGATGACAGCGAATATGATCGCAAGGAAGGATTTGTTCAGCTCAAGCATCGGCTTCAGCGTGCAGAGTGGCGTCAGCGGCAGGCATACTATGAAAAGTATGGTGCCGCGCCGGCACCCAGCATCATTCGCCCGGGACAGGACTGGCTGGTGCATTGAATGCCTGATGCATCAGCTCTGCCGTCTCGTTCATCTGACGGGGCCGCTTTTAGAGAAGCGGCCCCTTGCGTATGTCAAAATAAAAAGCGGCGCCCGATGACGCTCGTGAAGATATTTCCCTGCCGGCTTTCATTGCCCAGGGGTTATTCGGATTCATTATTTTGCTGGAAGGAAACTGGAATGCGCATGTATCCAGCGTTTTTGACCATACCCCTGAGCCTGGGAGTTATGCTGGTGCTGCTTCAAGGCCCCGCCCAGGCTGCCACCCAATCCGAGCGGGGGTATCAGTCCTCAACGGGGGCCATCGCCATGCGTGAGTCCCAGAGCGGCCCGAAGGTGGACCGCCGTCTGGTCATCCGCACGCTGACGGCTCACCGGGAAGACTTCAAGCGCCAGACCTTTGACGTAGTCACACCGCCGCTGCAAATAGGGGATAGAATTCCCGCAAACGTCGAAAGCGAGCAGCTGCCGGATGCGGTCAAGCAGGCGCTGCCCCGTTATGAGGGCTATGCCTGGCGCCGTATCGGCAACGATGTTGTGCTGATCGGCATCGCCTCTGATACCTTCTACGATATCTTTCCTGGAGTGCTGAAATATTCCGATACGCCTTGATCGCACTATCCAGGTGAAAGGCTATTGACGCAAAAGGGCCCTGCTTTTGACAGGGCCCTTTTTATGACTGCCTGAATCCCTGTTTCAGAGATCAGCCTTCAAGCTTTGCATCAAGAGTAATGTCGGCATTGAGCAGGCGCGAAATCGGGCACCCTTCCTTCGCATCGTTGGCGGCCTTTTCGAAAGTCTGTTGATCGGCCCCCGGGATACGGGCGACTGTTTTCAGCGCGACCTTGCTGACATAAAAACCTCTGTCATCCTGCTCCAGTGTCACTGTCGCCTCGGTCTGGATACTTTCAGGCTCAAGATCCGACTGCCCCAGAATCATGGACAGTGCCATGGAGTAACAGCTGGCATGTGCTGCCCCGATCAGCTCTTCCGGGTTGGTACCCGGCTGACCTTCAAAGCGGGTATTGAAACCGTAGGGGTTTTCCTTGAGCGCACCACTTTCAGTGGAAACGACACCCTTGCCCCGCTTAAGGCTTCCTTTCCACTCGGCAGAACCTTTCTTCTGAATGGTCATTACATGCCTCCCTGGTACAGATAATGTTCAAAATCCCTGTGTCCGGCCAGTGCCTGACACCCTCCAAAGGATAGTCGCTCCCGGGATACTGACAACTCTTGTCAGAATAGGATATTTCTACAACACCGATAGTGCCATGTCATAGTCAGGCTCATTCTTGATCTGATCGACCAGTTCACTGTGCAGCACACGATCCTGTTCATCGAGCACGATGACAGCGCGCGCGCAAAGTCCACGTGGACGACCGCTTTGAATATCCACTCCGTAGGCCTGTACGAACTCGGCGTGATGACGAAATGTGGAGAGCATCAGCACGTTATCCAGTCCTTCCGCACCACAAAAACGGCCCGCAGCAAAAGGCAGATCTGCCGAAATGACCAGCACAACCGTGTTATCGAGCGTTGAAGCCTGCTCGTTGAACTTGCGCGTGGAGGTGGCACAGGTGCCGGTATCGATGCTGGGCACGATCGACAGGACCTTGCGCTGTCCGGCGAAGTCCTCAAGAGAGACATCGTTCATCTCCCGACCGGTCAGATAAAACGACGGTGCCCTGTCTCCTGGCTCGGGAAAGTGCCCCCCTACCTCAACATGGTCATCGCCGTAGCCGACTGTTGTCATCTCAACACCTCCTTTAACGATCTGCGTCATGCCCACTGACAGGGGCTCTGTAAAAGATAGATACCAGCGGCCTGATTGACTATCGCTGCCAGGGCGTAAGCTGCCAGTTGTCGCCTCTTGACGTGGGGGGCTGACACAGCACCGGCGCCACGTTGCCGATGCGAGCGCCGTAGGGGTGCCCCTGGGTCACATTGCAGATCACCCGAAAGACGCCGGAGTGCGCTACGACCAGTGGACACTCAAAACGTGTCAGCAGCTCATTGAGCACCTCCAGCACCCGACGCTGAAAGGACGCCCAGGACTCGCCCATTTCCAGAGTCTCGAAATAGGGCATGGGGTCCTGAATGGGGGTCTTTTCCAGCTCGCCCCAGTGACGTTCTCGAAGGCCGGCATAAAAATGCAGCTCATCTTCAGGCAGGGCCAGCCGAGCGGTCTTTCGCGCTCGAAACATGGTACTGACGGCCACATGAGACCATGACGTCTGCCCGAGCAGGGTGCCCACCTCACGCGCCTGTGATTCACCATGGGGTGTCAGGGGCACATCCGGACTGCCGGCAATGAGACAGGCACGGTTGTAGAAGGTTTCGCCATGACGAAGGAAGACAAAGGGACGCGGTAATAGCTCGGTCATTGAAATTCCGGCACTTATCAGTCAGCGGTCAGTTCTTTCAGTGTACGCCTCGCAGCAGGCAGGCGTTACCCCTTGAAGAAGCCCTACAGTAAAACGGACCCCATGGGGCCCGTTCTGGCACGATCCATGATTCTGGCTCAGCCGTGGTGATCCCAGTTGCGATCAGCGGGTGCAGGCGGTACGAACTGGTAAAGCCAGGTCTCGCTGAGTGTCTGGTCGCCCTGACGCAGATAGACGCGCAGCGTTACCGGGTCGGTCTTCTCGCTTTTGGGGTACCAGTCAAACTGGGCACGCCACATTTGCAGGGGTCCCCCCAGCTTGGTAACGGAGACAACCTGCGTTTCGCCGCTGGAAGCCGAGACAACGGCCTCCATATTGGTATCGTGCGGCATGTCCTTGATGGGCGCGCCACGAAAGTCCACCGCAAAACGGCGTGCCCAGGTTTTGGGCGAATGTTCGCCAGGAATCCAGCCATCGCGCACTGCGCCGATACCGCTCCAGGTCTTGTCGACCTGGCCGACGGAAGGCTTCACCGGGGGATGCGGGCTCCAGTACAGGTTATAGCTGTAACTCAGCTCCTGACCGGCCTCAACGGGTTCTGCCGGCTGCCAGAATGCAGCGATATTATCGACCGTTTCTCCCATGGTCTGAAGCTCGATCAGTGTGATCGACCCCTTGCCCCATTCGCTGGTCGGCTCGCACCACAGACTCGGACGGGCATGATAATAGTTGACCACATCGCGATAGTGCTCAAAGTCGTGATCGTCCTGTACCAGTCCGAACCCCCTCGGATTTTCGTCCTCAAAGGTGTTGTACTGCAAAAAATCAGGATTATAGAGCGGACGGCATATCCACTCGCCATCTCCGCTCCAGATCGAGAGCCGGTCGGAATCGTGGACCTGAGGCACAATGGTATCGCGGCGCATACGCTGGCTCGTGCCGGTCAGGAACATGCTGGTCATGGGAGAAATGCCCAAACGCTCGATGCTCTTGCGCGGATAGACATTGGCCTCGACCCCCATCACCACCCGCTCGGACTGGCAATCGATGTCGAATTTGTAGGCCCCTGTCGCGCTGGGCGAGTCCAGCAGCGCATAGACGGTAAAGCGGGCACGGTTGGCCGGCGGTTCATCAAACCAGAAGTGCGTAAATACCGGGAACTCTTCCTGCCCCTCTTCCGGCGGCATGGCCGTATCGATGGCCAGACCGCGCGCCGACAGACCGAACTGGTTGTTTTTGTCGATGGCACGGAAATAGCTGGCCCCCAGAAAGGAGACCACGTTGGCCAGCGCCGAAAAATCCGGGTTGCGTGACACCCGCCACCCGGCAAAACCCAGATCATGCCCCTTGAGCTGGTCGACATCGATGCCCGTGCCTTCATAGGTGAAAAGCTCGGGGCGGAAATGAATTTCATAGGCCTTGTTGTCGACCACGCTGTACATGCGCACCGGCTGGTTGAACTGCATGCCGACGTGGAAAAACTGCGCCTGAACGGCTGAATCACCACGCTCTGACCATAGGGCATGCTTCTGATCGTACTGAATGGACTGATATTCGTGTGGGTCAAGATGGTCGAGGGTCAGCGTCTCTGGCAGCTTCTCGGTGGTGTCCTTGTACTCGGATTTGGCCATGTCCCGAGCATGCGACTTGAGCCAGTCGAAATCGAAATCGGAGCCCTTGTCATCCAGCGCCACCTCGACCCCTTCACCCGGCCCGCGACTATTGTTGCCACTGGCACGAGCCAACAGGGATTTGGTCGACATGCCCAGCGCCGACAGCGCGGCAGATGCCTTGAGTAGAGTTCTTCGATCCATGGACAAGACTTTCCTTTTGAGACGATACGACCCTGCCTGAGCCGCCATCCGGTGTTGAGTGAAGACAGGATCAATGACCACAGCGGTTTCAATGACCCGGAGTTAACCAGAATCGACCATTACTGGTCTGGAGGGTTCCTGACCCTTGCGTAAAACATGGTGACGCCGTGTCACCGTTTACCGCCCTGTACCTTCCGGCATCGGCGTCGTTATCGCCGATACCTGCAACGGGTCAGAAATATACCCGTATTGGCCAGGGGTTCCTATTATATCGAGCTTGAGATGGCCTTGAACGACACGCCGCTTTCAAGCGCACACTCGCGCTTACCCGGGCATTACATTTTTTGCGCCGCCATCATGTCCTGAAGGGCTCGATCATCCGCGTATGATACCGATACCCTAGGCCATTTTTCCCGAGACGGTAGCGCCTGATGAAACTGATTCACACCGCTGACTGGCATCTCGGCCAGCGCTTCCACGGCCAGTCACGTCACAACGAGCATCGCGACTTTCTGAACTGGCTGCTGGAGACACTCGACGAGCGACAGCCCGATGCCCTGCTGATCGCCGGCGATATCTTTGATGTCATCAATCCTTCCATGGCAGCCCAGTCCCTGCTGTATGACTTTCTGGTCGGCGCGCATGAGCGCCTGCCCGGACTGACCATTGTCATGATTGCCGGCAATCATGACAGCGGCACGCGCATTGAACTCCCGGCGCCGCTGCTGCAGCGACTCAACACTCATGCACTGGGTCGCATTCTCTGGCATGACAGTGGCAAGCCCGATGTGGATCGGCTGATCGTGCCCCTGACGGACCGACAGGGCGTGACGCGCGCCTGGTGCATGGCCCTGCCCTTTCTGCGACCGGCTGAAGTGACTGGCAGAACAGATGATGGCACCAGGCCTGACGATGAAGACGTCTCCGAAACGCCCGGTGACCACTACGTTCAGGGCATGGTGCGCGTTCATGAGGCACTGTTTGAGGCAGGCCTTCAAAAGCGCGAGCCGGGTCAGGCGCTGATCGCCATGAGCCATGCCCACCTGCATGGCGCCAGCGTTTCCGAACACAGCGAGCGCCCCATCGTGATCGGGGGGGAAGAGTCGCTCTCGGCATCGCTCTTCCCAGCCGACATCGCCTATGTGGCACTTGGCCATCTGCACAAGCCCCAGCGCGTTGGCAGTGAGCACATCCGCTATAGCGGCTCACCGCTGGCGATGGATTTCTCCGAAACCCACTATCCACATCAGGTGCTGGAAGTCTCACTCGAAGGCGAGCAGGTCAGGGAAATCACCTCACTGCCCATACCTCGAAGTGTCGCCATGCACCGAGTAGGGCCGCTGCCACTTGAGGAAGTTCTCGACACACTGGCAGGCAGCGATTTTCTCGATGACACACAGACCAGCCTGCCGCGCGACAAATGGCCCTGGCTTGACGTACGCGTGCTGCTGGATGCTCCCAGAGTCGATCTGCGCCCGCTTGTCGAGCATGCACTCAAGGGCAAGGCCGTCCGTCTGGTCAGTATTACCACTCGCACGTCGCAGCCGTCGGTACCGGATCAGACATGCGAATCCCTCGACGATCTGGGTCCGGTCGATCTGTTCAGCCGCGTCTGGGCCAGAGAATATGGCGATGCGCCACCCGATGAAGTCATCAACGATGTGCAGACCCTGATGCAGACGCTGCTGGATGAAGACACGCCCGAGGACACCCCATGAGAATTCTGGCCCTTCGCCTTCACAACATTGCCTCGCTCAGCGGCCCGCACACCATTGATTTCACCACCAGTCCGCTCGACAGTGCCGGGTTATTTGCCATTACCGGCCCGACCGGGGCCGGCAAGAGCACGCTACTGGACGCCCTGTGTCTGGCCCTGTATGGCAGCACCCCTCGCCTTCGCACCGCGCCGGGCCGTGACTCCGTCTCACCCGATGTCGGCGAGGAGACCCTGACCACCGCCGATGCGCGCACCCTGCTGCGCCGGGGTGAAAGCAGCGGCTATGCCGAAGTCGATTTTCGTGGCCGCGATGGCGCGCACTACCGGGCCTGCTGGCGCGTGCGGCGAGCCCGTCAAAAGGCAGACGGCAAGCTTCAGGGCGTCGAACAGAGCCTCATTTCCCTGCCGGACCAGCGGGTCATCACCTCGCAAAAACGTGAGTTCGACCGCCTTCTGCCGCAGTATCTGGGCCTGAGTTTCGAGCAGTTCACCCGCGCCGTACTGCTGGCACAAAGCGAGTTCAGCGCCTTTTTGAAAGCCGATGACAACCAGCGCAGCGAACTGCTGGAAAAGCTGACCGACACGGGCATCTATTCACGCCTCTCCATCGCCGCCTTTCAAAAGACCCGCGACTGTGAACGCGAAGTGGCCGCACTGGAAGACCGGCTCGGCCATCAAACGCCGGTCGATGCCGAGCAGCGCGAAGCACTCGAGCGGCGTGCCGCCGATACTCTGATGCAGCTCCAAAGGCTTCAGACACAGCAGCAGGCGCTTGAGCGCGAGCAGGCCTGGCTTGAGACCGATAAACAGCTTGAAGCGCACTGGCAAAACGCCGCTCAGGCCCATGAAAAAGCCCTGAGCGCCCGACAGGTGCAGGCAGGCCAGCGTCAACAGCTGTCACGACTCGAGGCGCTGGCCCCTGCCAGACACCTGTTTGTGCAGCATGAGGCGCTGACCACCTCGCTTGCGACACTAAAGGATCGCTGCAATGCGATACAGACTCGCCTGGCGGCGGCCAAAAGCCAGCGCGATGAGATCGCCGAACAGTACAACAGACACAGGACACATCTGGAGACGGCCCGCCAGCATTATCGGGATCAGCAGCCGCTGCTGTCGCAGTGCGCTCTGGATGAGCAGCGCTATCGCGACCTGCAACAGCGCGCGATAAACACCGAGCAACAGCTCAAGGCCCATCATCAGAGCCTGTCGGAGCAGGAAAAGATACTTGCCGCCTGTCAACACAAGGCACTCAGCCAGCGCACCTCGCTTGAGGCGCTCGACGCACAACTTCAAACGCTGACCGATGGCGCGACCTCGTTCACCCAGTGGCGTGAGGCGATTCAGAACCGGCTGGATCACTACCGCCAGCAGCGCCAGGCACTGGAACGTCTGCAACATGCTCACGATCACTGGCAGCAGCTGAATCAGCGCTTTCAGACACAGAGCACGCACCAGACCACCGATCGCCAGACACTTGAAACGCTGCGCAAGGAAGGCACGAAAATCCGCACGGATCTTGACCGTCAAAAGACTACCCTCGAGCAGCTTGAAAAAAGCATTGCGGGCCTGCGCGCGGCCCGCAGCGACAGCGTTACCGCCATGCGTGAGGGCCTGGAAACCGATACGCCATGCCCGGTGTGCGGCAGTCAGGATCATCCTTATACGCGCCAGCCGCCACCACAGCCGGCCCATGACCTGCTGGTGGCCACCGAACGCGAAGAGCAGCGTCAGCTTGATGAGGCCCGCCAGAGGCGCGATGAGCTGGATCAACGCTGCGCCGAGCTGAGAGGTCACTACGGCGAGCTCAACAGTCAGATCGCCCAGCGCGAGGAAGCGCTCGCCACCCTTGAGACCCAGCGACACGAAGCCCGTCAGCATCTTGACGCCTGTCCCGAGAGCGACACGCTGTTGGCAATCCCCATCGAGGAGCGGCCAACGTGGTTCGAACAGCGGCTGGCCGGCATTACTGTCGCGCAGGATAAGGATGGCGAGCAGCTGGCGCAGTTTGATCGCGCCCAGGAGCGTCGGGCGCCGATCCAGAAACAGCTTCATGACCTTGAGATTGAGGCAGCACGCCTTGAGACCACCGTGGCTCATGCCCGTGAGCAGATTGAGGCACTTGACGCCACCCATGCCCCACTGATCGACGAGCACAGGACGCTGGCTCAAACACTCAAGGCCCGGTTGGGCGACTACCCGGACGTTGAGCACTGGCGTCAAGCGCTTGAGCATGGGATCGAAGCTGGCGAGCAGCAGCTTGCGACGACTCAGACGCAGCTGGAAGCCTGTGACACGCAGCGCCAAACGCTTCAACAGGAGGTATTACAGCTTCAACAACAGCATGAGGACCAGACGCGTACTCGCGAGACGCTGTCCGATGAGATGGCAAAGTGGCGTGAGGCACATCCTGATATTGATGAATCGATTCTTGAAGAGCTGCTGGCCATGACCACCGAGCAGCACCAGCAGCTGGCACGCGACATGGCGGCCACGGATCAACGCATCAATGAAGCGCAGCTGCTCGGCCAGGAGCGTCTGGCCGTCCTCGAGCGACATCGTCAGCGCTACGGCGAGCATGCCTTCTCATCCGATTCGGCTCTTCCCGAACAGGATACGTCGCGCGACCTGACCCCATGGCGTGATGGACGCCTTGTCGAGCTCGCTCGCCACCAGACAAGCCTTGAAGCAGACCTGCCGCAGGCGCAGCGCTTGCGCGACGAGGCCGACCATGCACTGCGCCATGACGATCACTGCCGTGCGCAGGCCCGCGACATCGAACAACAACTCGAGCAGCATCGGCGTAACGTCACGCGCTGGGGACGTATTTCAGGGTTGATCGGTGCCGCTGATGGCAAGAAGTTTCGCCGCATTGCCCAGGGATGGAATCTGGAGCGGTTGATTGAACACGCCAATATCCACCTTCAGAGCCTGGCAAGACGCTATCGTCTGGCGCGCGGTGGCAGCGACCTGGGGCTTTTGGTCATCGATACGGATATGGGCGATGAACGCCGCTCGGTGCATTCACTTTCAGGCGGAGAGACCTTCCTGGTATCGCTGGCACTGGCACTGGCACTGGCCTCGATGGCGTCCTCGGAACTGCAGATCGAAACCCTGTTCATCGACGAAGGGTTTGGCAGTCTTGATCCTCAGTCGCTGTCACAGGCCATGGATGCGCTGGATGCGCTGCAGTCACTGGGGCGGCGCGTCGGCGTCATTTCCCACGTTCAGGACATGCATGAGCGCATCCCGGTTCAGATTCGGGTAGCGCCCCGGGGCAACGGTCAAAGTGATATCACATTAAGCTGAGCCACAGCCGCCCTGAAAATGCCCCGGAAGGCGAGCGTAGAGCCCTACCCTCAAACTCAAGCCATTAAGTACAAACCATTAAAAAGGGGCCTCCGCGGAGGCCCCTTTCATCACTCATACGGCTGCGTTTACAGTGCCAGCCAGGCCGCCAGCACGAAAACAGCCAGCAGGCCCAGATAGAGCGCAACCCGCACCAGCGGCTTGAACTCCAGTGCCGGAATGCTGACCAGCGACAGGCGCGAGAAGCGCAGCAAACACCAGATCACGCCAAGCACCACCAGAATGACGATGAAAAACGGCAGGCTGATACCAATGAACAGAGCCTGCCACTGTGGCACCGTATTGCTCGCGCCCGGGCTTAGCATCAAAAAGAGCGTGCCACCCAGTGCGAAAAGACCGATGTCGAAGGTCGTACTCAAAAGACGGGTGCCGATGACCTTCAGCGACCGGGTGACCGGGTTGTCACGCATCAGGTCGCGCGCCATGAAGGCAATGACAGCAAAAAAGAGCGATACCAGTCCCAGCGCGCTCCAGTAGGAGGAAAAGCCGACACCTTCGGCCGTGCTGCTGCCGGTGGAAATGCCGGTCATTGCTGCATTACCCTCCCCGCCGCCGAGCTGGTGCTGCATCAGCCACTGGGCCAGACCACCGATCAATATCCAGAGAACGATGGTGAAAAAGAAATCGCCAATACCTTTTTTCTGCATGGCCAGGGGTCCTTTCATTGCAATGGGCGTAGTGGGTTCAGGGGTTCTATCATGGCAAACAAACGAACACTTCGACAGCACCGCGTATCGGCCGTGCCGGGATGGAAGGTTTGGCGCTGGTGCCTGCAATGCAGCAGCATGACAGATTCCTCGAACCGGCGCCGTGCCCGATCGCGTTTCAAGAGGCACCTGAAACAGGTGTTGTGCACCTGATGAGCCGATGCCTGGTCAAATGGAAAGCAACCATCATGAGAGGCAGCCCTGGGGCCACGATGATGATCTTTAAATCCAGTGGTGGCGACAAATAACTGGTTTCTTTCAATCCTGCCTGCCATGGCTCTTGGGAAACGCCACGGTGTCCTTATGGCGCACTATCTGAACGATAAGATTTTCCTGACGCAGCCCCACAACTTTGATAACGGTATAACTATTAAAGCGGCAGTACGTTTTGTCCGGTTGTACCATCCCCTTCAAAACGTCGTGTTTCGGCCGTGCGCCGAGAGGCAAGACGGTCGGCCTGGCGGGTCGGCTCAGGCAGTTTGTAGCGGGTCAGACATTGCATGACCCAGTCGATCGAACTTTCAAGCGAGAGGCGATGGCCAATCGAAATGTAAAGTGGCTTGACCCTTTCACGGGTCCGCAGCACGGCACCGATAGTCTCATTGCGATGGACAAGAGGCACCCACCGGCCACGCGCCTCGGGCACCTCGTCATGCCTGCCACATAGACGACTTTTCCCCACGCCAATGGCAGGTATATCGAGCCAGAGTCCCAGGTGGGCAGCGATGCCGAGTCGGCGGGGATGCGCAATTCCCATGCCATCCACCATCAAAAGATCAGGCGTGATCGTCAGCTGCTCGAAGGCCTCCAGTGCCGCCGGCAGCTCCCGAAAGCTTAAAAGCCCGGGGATATAGGGCATGCGTGTTGGCGTACGATGCAGGACGCGCTCGACAATATCCAGCGACGGCCAGCGCATGACGACGATCACCGCACGCGTTGTCTCACCACTATCTTCAAACCCGATGTCCACCCCGGCGATGTGCTCAACCTCTCTGATCCTGTCCTGACACTCGATGCGAGGCGCCAGTGATTTCTGTAGTGCGATGGCGCTGTCGGGATCGATGGTCCACTCATGTAACGGCTGTCGCTGTGATGTCATGATCCCTCCTGATGGTTGGCCTGAGCGTAGACGAGACTGTCCTGCTCCTGCCAGCGGCCTTCTGACCGGATGAAAGTGACCATCCACAAAAATGCCCCCTGCCGGTAGGCAGGGGGCATTGGAGATGACGCTCAATAGCGATGCGCCCGTCAGCGCACCATCATGACGTCCTCAGGAAGCCTGCTGGCGACGGTCATCACGACGCGGACGCTCGCTGCGACCTTCGCTCTGGCCGCCCTCGGGACGTCCGGCATCCTTGCTGATTTCCAGCTGACGACCACCGACGCGAGCACGCGCCATCTTGGCCAGCACGGTCTCGGGCAGGCTGGTAGGCAGCTCGACCAGGCTATGGGTCTGGCGAATGTCGATGCGGCCGATACGGGCGCCTTCGATACCGCCTTCGTTGGCCAGAGCGCCGACCAGCTGTCCCGGCTTGATGTTGTCGCGATGACCAACGGCCAGACGATAACGGGTCATGCCTTCACTCGGGCCGCTTTCGCGACGACGCGGCGGACGACGCTCACCGCCACGCTCGGAGCGTTCACCACGCTCGGGACGCTCGCTGCGCGGGTTGGATTTCGGCAATGAACGAATCGGCGGCTCGCCGGCACGGGCAAGGCTTGCAAAGACACAGGCCAGATCGATCGGGTCGATCCCTTCTTCCAGCAGTGACTCCACCATCGCACGCTGGTGCTCATGACCGCGCTCGAGCATGGCCTCTGCACGGGCCTTGAACTTCTCGTCACGATGCGCACGCATGGTCTTCTCATCGGGAAGTTCCATGGTATCGATTTTCTGACCGGTGGCCTGCTCGAGCCAGCGAATCTTGCGCACTTCACGATTACCGGCAAAGGCAATGGCCGTGCCTTCGCGACCGGCACGGCCGGTACGACCGATACGGTGGATATAGGCTTCGGTATCGTGGGGCATATCAAAGTTGATGACGTGCGTAATACGCGGCACGTCGAGGCCACGTGCGGCCACATCGGTGGCGACCAGCACATCGACCTTGCCCTTTTTCAGGCGCTGAACCGTGCGCTCACGCAGGCTCTGGTCCAGATCACCGGACAGCGGCGCCGCGGCGATACCACGGGCGACCAGCTGGTCCACCAGCGTGGTGCAGGAGGCGCGGGTACGCACGAAGACGATGGCCGCATCAACCGGCTCGACTTCGATAATACGTGCCAGCGCTTCGATCTTGGCCGGGCCTTCCACGCGGCAGACGCGCTGCTGAATGGTGGTCGTGGCGGCACGCGCCTCGATCTGAACCGTGATCGGGTCAACCAGATAGCGGCTGACGATACGTGAAATTTCCGGCGGCAGTGTGGCGGAGAAGAACACGCGCTGCGCATCGGTCGGAGTGTCCTTGAGAACGCGCTTGACGTCATCAATGAACCCCATGCGAAGCATTTCGTCGGCTTCATCAAGCACCAGCGCGTTCAGGCCGGTCAGGCTCAGAGAACCACGATCCAGGTGGTCGATGACGCGACCCGGCGTACCCACGACAATCTGACCGCCGCTTTTCAGGCCGCGCATCTGTTCACGGTAGTCCTGGCCACCGCACAGCGTGACGACCTCAAGGCCCTTGATGTTCTGGCCGTAGCGGCTAAAAGCCACGGCAACCTGCTGGGCCAGCTCGCGAGTCGGTGCCAGTACCAGCACCTGGGGTTCGCGACGATCCAGTTCCAGCCTGGAGAGCAGCGGCAAGGCAAAGGCTGCCGTTTTGCCGGTACCGGTTTGTGCCTGACCCAAAAGGTCAGCGCCTTCCAGAAGCGATGGAATGGTCTGCGCCTGAATGGGAGACGGCGTTTCGTAGCCCAGAGATACAAGAGATTCGAGAACAGCAGGCAGCAGCGCCATGTCACCGAAAGTCGGCGAGGCAACGGAAGTAGAAGTCATGTCACACCTTATAAGCCGGCATCTGGCCGGCGGGGGAAAATGTCTGGTCGGGAGGCACTCATCGGACGATAGACATATCGGATGGTTCCCGGACCGGTCGCACTCGTATCGTCCCGGTCTGCCCGCATAACAGGCGAGCAAACGACGATATCCGTGGCATGTGGCGACCGTTGTTGCATCTGGGCAACACGTCATACGCGGCGACCGACAGGTCATGGCAGTCACTGCCGTCGTATGGTGCCCAATGCTCCATCGATGCGTGGGCGCTTTGGCGCCTTGGAGAATCGTCCCCTACGCAACGGCAGTCTCAATGGGGGCGAATCAGCAGAGATGGCAGGGTCTTCACAAGCGAGGTGGACATAATCTATCACAGCGCGGCTGCAAGTGCACGCCGAAAGTCGAAGACGCAGCAAATGGCAGGGGCCATGACATGGCCGGCCCCTGCTTTCTCATCATCGTTCACGCCGCGCTATTGATCGTCGTGATGCCAGATTCCCCTGCCCGGCAGACGCTCACGATCGTGGGGTCGATCAAAATCGAGCTCGGGGCCCAGCGGCACGATGCCATTGGGATTGATCCCCGGGTGGCTGCCATAGTAGTGGCGCTTGATGTGCGTCATGTTGACGGTCTCGGCGACCTCAGGCCATTGATAAAGCTCGCGGAGGTAGTTCGACAGCGCCGGATAATCCTCAATGCGACGCAGATTGCACTTGAAATGGCTGTAATAGACGCTGTCAAAGCGAACAAGCGTCGTAAACAGGCGGACGTCCGCCTCGGTCAGATACTCGCCGGCCAGGTAACGGCGCTCGGTCAGCATCAACTCCAGCCGGTCAAGCGTTTCGAACAGTGCCGTAACGTGCTTTTCATACACCTTCTGCTCGGTGGCAAATCCCGTCTTGTAGACGCCGTTGTTGACGCGGTCGTACACCTCATCGTTGATGCGGTCGACCTCGTCGCGCAGCGGTGCAGGATAAAGATCGAGCGTATTACCGGTCAGTTCGTCGAACGCGGTATTGAAGATACGCATCAGGTCGGCAGATTCGTTGTTCACAATCCGCGAGGTTTTCTTGTCCCATAAAACGGGGACGGTCACACGTCCTGTATAGTGCGCATCCGTCAGCGTATAGAGCTGATAATGGCGGCGCACGCCATTGACCGGGTCACCGCTTGACCCTTCATCGAGTTCATATGTCCAGCCCTCGTCAAGCATGTAGGGGCTGGTAATCGAGACGCCGATGACATCGGAAAGCCCCTTGAGTCGGCGCATGATCAGCGCACGATGCGCCCACGGACAGGCCAGTGAGACATAAAGGTGAAAGCGGTTACTGCCGGCACTGATCCCTTTTTGCCCTTCAGGACCGGGCTCACCATCAGGCGTCACCCAGTCGCGCAGCTTTGCAGACTCTCGAACAAACTCGCCGTTGTTGCCCTTGGTGTCATACCAGCGGTCTACCCACTGCCCTTCGACCAGTAAACCCATGCCAGTCTCCTTGCCCGGATCAATCCATCTCCGGGGAAATCATGTTCGGGCAGTGAGGATAGTCGTTTCGAATACGGTTGGCACAGTTACCGGCCACATACAACACTTTGGCGATCAACGCCTCATGGCCGAAACTCGAGACGCAGCGCCTCGGCCATCGCCTGAACGGCAGGACCTGCGCCTTCGACATCATTGATGTACAAGGAGAGCGGCACCTCTCGAACGCCACCGGCCTGTAGCGGTAAGGCCTTGAGCTGACCGCTGTCCAGCAGGGGCTGAACACGCGGCTGTGATACCCAGGCAAACCCCAGCCCTCGAGCCAGGATGTCCAGACAGGTGGCCACATGCGACACCGTCCACCGCTGCTCGGCCTTGAGCCACCCGCTGTCATTTTGTTCACGCTGTGCAGAATCACGGGTCACGATCTGCCGATGCTGTCGAAGATCACGTAGATCCAGCGGCCGGTTCAACTGGTGGAGTGCATGCTCAGGGTGTGCTACTGCGATAAAGCGAATGGTCCCCAGCAGCTCGCCCAGATACCCCGGCACCGGTAGACCGCAGACCAGAAGATCCACGCGGTTATCCAGCAGCATCTCTATGCCACCGTTGAGCACGGCCTCGTGCAGTTGAATGCGCGTATGCGGATACTGGGCAGAAAAGCGATCCAGGGCGTAGCACAGGATTTCAGGGCCCAGAATCTGATCGATCGCGATGGAAATCTCGGCTTCCAGCCCTCCCGAAAGGCTGTCGGCGACGGCTTCGAGGGTATCAGCACTTTCCAGCAGCTGGCGTGCCCGGCGCAACAGCATCTCCCCTGATTCGGTCAGACGCAGCTGTCGGCCGCTGGTGTCCAACAGCCGCACCCCAAGCTGGGTCTCAAGCTTGTGAACAGCATGATTAATACTTGAAGGGCTTTTATGGATCGCTTCTGCGGCTCGAACGAAGCCACCATGGTCCACCACCGCTGCCAGCATTTTCCATTGAACCAGAGTTACTCGAGACATGTTACATCCTGTCAACGCATGACGGCATCACTGGTTTTTCGCCACTCTCGCGCTCACTTCTGCACGGAAAATTTCTTTCCAATCATGCAGCTAAATGATCCGATCAGCACAGTTAAAGCCAAAAACCGAATATGAGATTTTTTTAATTCTAAAGACAATATTTC
This sequence comes from Kushneria konosiri, assembly GCF_002155145.1. NCBI lineage: Bacteria > Pseudomonadati > Pseudomonadota > Gammaproteobacteria > Oceanospirillales > Halomonadaceae > Kushneria > Kushneria konosiri. The sequence goes on along the minus strand of NZ_CP021323.1, from coordinate 2,700,753 downwards.
AACAAGAAGCCAATTCAAAAATAACAAAAAGATACAAAAAGGATTAAATGAGTGCCAATTAAATTCCATGTCTGTCTCTTTAAAGAAGATCATTTTTTAAAAATGATGCCCTGTTTTAAAACTCCATTTATTTAAAATGAAAACGACATCCAGACAACAAAGAATAAAATAAAACACTGTTCGACTCCAGCGCCAGCATCAGACACTGTTTATTCATCCAGACGAAAAGGTCTGCAATCAATGCCCCTTCCAGAGTCAATCCAGAACACATTGGCTAGCGCCAGAGCGACAGCCATGCGGCGGCAGCGGAAAAAGCCTGTTTGGTGGGGTATGTCATACCACAACCACAAAAAAGTGATTCTTATACAAGATTTTCACAAAAACAAACATTAATCATCTTCGTGTACAAGACCTTTTAATATGTAATAAAGGTCCCAATTAACGGGATTCACACTAGGCATATCCCTGACCTTGCGGTAAGGTAACCCGGCCTTTATCCCTTTTATCTATCTGTATACGGCGCCAATAATCATGTTGCGAATTTTTAGTTCGCTACCCCGCACGCACAGGCTTTTATTGCTACCGGTTACCGCCATGGTTGGCGTGTTGGGTGCGCATCAGCTTTATCAGCATACGAATACCTCAGCTGCGACAGACGCCACGGTCGCAGAACTCCAGCAGGCGGCACGGCCCATCAGCCTTGCCCTAGCCAGCACACAGGAGCAGGCTCGGGTCTTTGGTCAGCCAACGCATCTCGAAATTGCCGGTGCGCTGGCAATGGCAGCTCCCACTGAAGAAGAAGCCACCAGCACCAGTCCCTTGAACGTTCGTCAGGCTCTGGCCGTAGCGTCCAACCTGTCAGCCATGAATGCCGGTGCCACGCTGAACAGTGACCCCGCACAGGTGAATGCCGAGCTTGCCATCGCTCGTGCCGATCATGTGACCGGTGTGGGCGACGGTCTCGGCGGGCACACATCCTATGTCGACAATTTCAACGATGATGATACCGGCGACTATACCGGCTCTGAGGACGACAGCCTCAGCGGCCAGTTCTCGCTGGGCAGTCAAATTGAAACCCGGGAGCCCTACACCCCCGAGTGGCAGACCTATAAGGTTCAAAGTGGCGATACCTTTGCAGAGCTGGCTGAACACAGTCTGGGGCTGGGTTATAGCGAAGTTCTCAGGCTCATCAACGATGCGCCTGATAAAAAGGCGCTGACCAGCCTGCGCGTGGGCAACGAGCTTGACTATAAGGTCGACCAGGATGGCCATCTGCTGGCACTTCGTGTCATGCAGAATACGCGCAAGGGTTATCTCTTTGAGCGCGATAGCGCCGATGAAAGCTTTAGTGTCAACGACATTAAACGCACAGGCGAAGCCACACAGCGACTGTTCGCAGGCACCGTCAGTGGCAGCTTTGGATCCTCGGCACGTGCCACGGGCCTGTCCGGTGGAGAAGTGGCCGAGCTGATTTCGGTATTGGGCAAGAAACTCAATTTCCGTTCTGCCCGCGATGGCGACAGGTTCCAGGTCCTGGTCGAGTCGGACGTGATTGATGGCAAGCCGTTTGACTCTCGCATCCTGGCTGCTCGATATGAAGGCCGCGATGACCTTACCATCGTGCGCCATGACGGTGATTACTATACGCCCGACGGCAAGGGGCTCGACCCGGCCTTTAATCGTTATCCCTTCAAGGGCCACTATCGCATCAGCTCGCCGTTCAACCTCAAGCGTCATCATCCGATTACCGGTCGTATCTCGCCCCACAAGGGCACAGACTTTGCAATGCCGGTCGGTAGTACCGTACGCGCCCCGGCCGATGGTCGAGTCACGAAGGTGGTCAGTCACCCGCTGGCCGGCAAATACATCGTGATCACCCATGACAACGGTTATCAGACTCGCTATCTCCACCTCTCAAAGCCTGAGGTCAAACCCGGACAGCGAGTGAAGATGGGGCAGGAAATTGCCAAGTCAGGCAATACAGGACGCAGTACCGGTGCGCATCTGCACTATGAGATCATCGCCAATGGCTCTCAGGTCAATGCCATGCGCGTCAAGCTGCCGGGCGGCCGTTCACTCACCGGCAAGGAGCTGGCCAGCTTCAAGACCGATTCGAAGGAGCTTCTGGCCAAGCTCGAGAGTGCTGATAACAGCCGTGCCGTGGCTCAGGTTCGCCATGACGAAAAGAGTGACGAGGATGACGAGTCCTGATATCCCTGATCGTCTAACGATGGCCCTGAAACAAAAAACGCCCCTTTACGGGGCGTTTTTTTGCCGATTGAAGCTCAGGAGTCCGCCTGATGAGGCCTGGATTTGCCGGTGGCTTGAGGATTGGGCGCATGGGGATAGCCACCAGAGAGATGTGGCACGTTGAGACCGTCATGGAAACCGCCACCCAATGCCTGTACCAGTTGGATCGAGGTGTCCACCAACCGACTGTTCAGAGTGACCAGTGATTGCTGGGCACTGAACAGTTGCTGCTGGGCACTTAACACCTGCAGATAGTTGGTGATGCCTGCCTGAAACCGCTCAAGCGCCAGATCAAAGGCCTGTTGCGCGTCATCGCGGGCCTTTTCAAGCACTTCTCGCTGGTGATCCAGTGATTCCACAGAGGTGATGGTATCGGCCACGGTACCCAGCGCCGAAATCACGGTCTGGTTGTACTGCGCCACGGCCAGGTCGTAATCCGCTTCGGTGCTGTCCAGATTAGCCCGCAGCCGGCCGCCCTCAAAGATCGGCAGTGATAGCGCGGGAGAAACATTCCAGCTTTTGGCCGGTTCGGAGAAGAAATAGCTGCCCAGCCGTGAGCTGAAGCCGGCCATCGCACTCAAATTGAGATTGGGATAGAACTTCGCCTTGGCCGCCTTGATCTGCTGTGTCTGGGCCTCTACCCGCCAGCGTGCCGCCACCACATCAGGGCGCCGCCCGACCAGCTCGGCAGGAACCACTGAAGGCAGTGACAGCAGCGCCGGTGACAGCGACCGAGGCCGCTCGATATCAAAGCCTCGATCAGGTCCCTTGCCGAGCAGCACCCCCAACGAGATTCGATCGCTGCGAACGGCCTGCTCGGCTGCTTCGAGCGACTGCCTTGCCGTGGAGACACTGGAACGCGACTGCAGCAGCGCGGACTGATCGCTCAGACCGGCCTGCTGAAGTTGCAGGTTGGTCTGAGCGATGGTGCGGGCCCGCTCAAGTTCCTGTCGGGCGATGTCCAGCAGGGCATAATCCCCCGCCAGCTGGACATAGGCTCTGGCCACGTTGACCGATAGCGTCAGGGCAGCCTCGTGCAGATCGATCTCGGTGGCTCGGGCCTCGCCCAGTGCTGCCGACCATGCTGCCCGTTGACCGCCCCAGAGGTCCACGTCGTAGCTGAAACTTGATGACAGCCCGCGGGTGGTGCTGTAGATGTTGCCCTGACCTCTGGGATCATTGACTTCCGAGACTCGCGAGCGCGATATTTTCGCAGACCCCTTCACGGTGGGCAGCCTCTCGGCACCTGCCTGTTCGGCGGCTGCATTGGCTGAGCGCAGACGCGCCTGCGCCACGTCCATATCAGGTGAATCCGCCAGCGCCTCCTGGATCAGCGACTCGAGATGGGGGTCACCCAGCACGTTCCACCACCGGCGATCCGGCCAGTTGGCCGAAGAGATCGTCACATCGCCGACGGCCTGCAATGCCGATAGCTGGTTGAGCGATACCATTTCACCCTGCGGCTCGATGCCTTCATAGCTGGCACAGCCACTGATGATGGCTGCCAGCAGCAGTCCTGCTGCACAGGGACGCACCTGACGCCCCCGTCGGGCCCATTGCCCGTTATCCATTTTCATGCCGCCTTCATATCCTTGTTACACGCTCACTCATCGGAGGGATCGGTCACCACCTGCGACAAGGGGCCCTCGGTATAGGCCCTGGAGGCTTTCCCTGAACCGGCATTGTCATCACTATCGTCATCGCCGCTGATCATGGCCTCCAGCGTTTCAATGGGGGAGGTCACCATGTTCTCCAGCGCCTCGCCAACGATCTGCCAGACCACCTTGCTCACGTCGACTCCCCCGCCTTCTACCGAGGCATCAATGGGAATATCGAGATTGATGACGCCATCCTCACCCTGCAGCACCGCAATCAGATTTTTCAAAGGCAGGGAAGTATCCCCACCCGGCACCTCTTCCCCCAGATCCAGATGACGCAGAATCACATGATTATTGGCATCAAGACGACCGTCATGAAGCCTGTAATGTAGATCAAGATCGGCAGTTCCCTGCTCGACCCTGTAGCCGCCGAAGCGCTGAATGTATGGAGCAAAGCGCTCAAGCGGCAGGCGATCAACCTTTAGATTCATGATCCCCGACGGCGCAGCGGCGTTGAACTGTCCTTTAATGGTGACCGGTGTCTGCCGACTTTCAAGCCCCTTGAAGGTATAGCTGGCAGGGGTATCCTGACGCGTATCGAAGTCCTGCATGGTGCCTTCAAGTGACTCGATACCAAGAGTCACCTTCGGGGACATGTGTCGATCCTCGAAATTGAATACGCCATCGGAAACGTCCATATGCCCCAGGGCAATTGCCATGGCATTGTCTTGCTGAGCGTTGTCCTGCGATGTCTGGTCCTGCGTCGAGGATTCACCTGACTGCAGACCCAGCGAGGTCGTTAGATTAAAAGAGCCATCCTCATCAATAATGGCCATCATTTTGGAACCTGACATCGACAGTCGATCAGCCTTTAGATGGTCACCCGTCAACAGATCCATGCCTTTCAACCGAGCCTGATCAACGCTGAAAAACGGGCGCTGACGACCATCCAGCACGGAAACCGCGCTCGCCTCGAGCTCGCCCTGCCACTGCACCTGTCCCTGTTTTGCTTCACCGAAGGCAAGCGTTCCGTGAGCGCTCAGCGTTCCCTGATCGATCTGCACGCGACTGAGCCTTGAAAGCCAGGGATTGATGAGTTCAAGCCCTATGTCCTGACCCTTGACCTGAAGATCACCGGTCAACGGGCTGACACCAAATCGGCCGTCGGCATGGAGCTGCCCGCCGTTCAATGTGCCGGTGGCCTCGCCCTGCATGGGAGATGCCGAGCGACTGTCATAGTCTTCAAGGGTGAGGGACAGATCGGTCACCGCCAGCTGCACCGGAGGAGATTGAGTCCTGTTTACCCAGTCAATCTCACCGTTTTGTGCCTTGATACTGTCAATGATCAGGGCAGTGCTTTTGCCAGCGTCATCGCTGCCGCCAAGCTGCGTGATGTTGAGACCATCAGACGTTGTCACCAGATGCAGCCGGGGGCCAGTGAGGTCAACACGCTCGACATGAATACCTGACTGCCACAGTGTATGCCACGCCAGCGCTACCTCGGCTTTATCGACATGGATCATCGGCGAGTCGCTATTACCGATATCGAGCCGCCTTAGAGAGGCCGTCGCCGTAAAGGGGTTAAAGCTCAGATGCTCCAGCGCGACCGGCTGACCGGTGGCCTTTTCCAGCGCGTCCACCGCCCAGTTCTTCAGCGCCCAGGGACCGGCAAAATAAAGACCGCCAGCCACCAGTACAGCGATACCGGCAGTCATGCTCCAGCCCCTGCGATGCCCGATGGCCATACCTGTGCTCCTGAGTCTTTGAAAAAGCGGCGTCCAGGCATGAAGGGATGCCCGCACGTTGACGGGGCTTTCAATACCGCGATGCTCATGAGGATAGCATGTCATCACCGTCTGCCGGCCCTCAAGGCTGCTTGAGCACAGGATATGATGCCCGCGCGAGGCTGCAGGGCAGCCATGAGCTCTCTTCCTGTTTCCGGCCGTTTTAAAGTTTTAAAACAAGGAGAGTAGCTTTCCTGTTCTTTTAAAAACTCAAGTTGCCCACACCTTCTGACGTTACTGACTCGGCATTATTGGCACCCCCACCAGAGCGGCCCGATTCAGGTGCTGACAGCATGACGCACCTTTAATTCGGGTCTATCAGACTCTGGCGTGTTTTTGCCACAAAATGCACTAAAATAGTGGATGGACATATTGGGGGCATGATGCGCCCGACAAGGAGTGAGCGTGACGTTATGATCAGTCTGCTATGGATAGCCTTTCTTGCCACCATCCTGGGTAGCTATGGGCTATGGCGAGGATTCTCACGCGATATCTGCCTGTCCGTGATGTTGATTGCTCTGGGGGTTGCCGCCGGCGCACTGATTATCATCAGTAGTGTGGGCAGCCTGCTGATGGCAGGTGTACTCGTTATCGCAAGTCTTGGCGTGGGCCTGCGAGAAGGCATGCGCGAAATACCAAAATCTCACAGAGGACGAGCACAGCGGCAAACCATCAGGCCGCTTGCCTCCTCGCTTCCCGGTCTATGGCAGGCTAATATCAGAACGCGCAGGGCCCCGCGTCAGGGCGCTACGCCTCGAAAGCGCTCACGCCAGACCCTTTGATGGTCGTTTGACTCATGCCCCTTTTTCGTTCCGGACGTCGCCTGGCCGCTATGCCGGGCGATGTTGTCAATGTCTTTCGCTATACCCATCGAGCCTTGCTTCTGGTCTGGCAGACCTCACGCTTGATGATGCTGGGGCTGGCACTGGCCACGCTGGTAGCCGGCGTACTGCCGGCCGTTGCTGCCTGGGTCGGTCAGCTGATTGTCGATGGCGTGGTAGAGGCCACCAGACATCAGGGTATCGCCACCGAGACGCTTGAGCTGCTCTCTCCGGTTTTATGGCTGGTGGCGCTGGAAGGCGCCATTATCGTGTTGATGGCACTGTCACAGCGCCTTTTGGAAGCACAGCAGTCGCTGTTACGGGCGCGGCTGGGCCAAAGGGTCAACATGATGATTCTCGACAAGGCCGGCCGGCTCTCGCTGCCACAGTTTGAGGACTCGGAGATCTATGATCAGCTCACTCGCGCCCGTCGTGAAGCCTCGACCCGCCCCCTTTCACTGGTCAACCGCACGTTCACTCTGCTTCAAAACCTGATCTCGCTGACAAGCTTTGCCGTGCTGCTGGTACAGTTTTCACCATGGGCACTGGTCATTATCGTCTTCGGTGCCCTGCCGGTATTTTTCTCCGAGGCCCGTTTTTCCGGCGAAGCTTTTCGGCTTTTCCGCTGGCGCTCGCCGCAAATGCGTGAGCAACGCTATCTGGAAACACTGCTCGCACGTGAAGACAGCATCCGAGAGGTCAAGCTTTTCGGTCTTGAACCCCTGCTGCGCGAGCGCTACCGCGCCATTTTTGAACGCCTTTACGATGAAGAACGCCGCCTTACCCTGCGTCGCACCCTGTGGGGATTTCTACTCGGGCTGCTGGGCACTCTGACCTTTTACGCAGCCTATGGCTGGGTAGTACTGGAAACCATTACGGGAGCACTGACACTGGGCCAGATGACCATGTACCTGATGGTGTTCAAACAGAGTCAGGGCGCCCTGTCGGCCGGCCTTGGCGCCATCAGCGGCATGTATGAAGACAACCTCTATCTGTCCAATCTCTACGAGTTTCTCGAGTTGCCTGCCCACGCCGAGCGCGGCACGCTGACCGAAGGCATCACACCCGGTGACGGCCTGCGCTTTGAGCACGTCCACTTCCACTATCCGGGCGGTATCACTGCGCTACACGATATTTCCCTGCACCTGCGCCCCGGCGAGAGTCTGGCGCTGGTGGGGGAAAACGGCTCCGGCAAGACCACCCTGATCAAACTGTTGACTCGCCTGTATCAGCCGAGCCACGGACGCATCCTGCTGGATGGCAGCGACCTGCGCGACTGGCAGCTCGGCGCCCTGCGCCGTCGGATCGGGGTGATCTTTCAGGACTTCGTACGCTATCAGTTTCCGGTCGGCGAGAACCTTGGGGTAGGCAACATCGATGCCTTCAATGACGAACAGCGCTGGCGCGACGCGGCCCACCGCGGCCTGGCGGACAACTTCATCGAACGGCTACCGCAGGGCTATCACACCCAGCTCGGCCGCTGGTTCAGAAACGGTCAGGAGCTTTCCAGCGGCCAATGGCAGCGCATCGCCCTGTCACGTGCCTGGATGCGTGAAGATGCCGATATTCTGGTGCTCGATGAACCCACCGCCGCCATGGACGCCGCCGCCGAGGCGGCAGTATTCGAGCGCTTTCGTCATCACAGCTGCGATAAAACCGCCATTGTGATCTCGCACCGGTTTTCGACCGTTCGCAGTGCCGATGTGATCGTGGTCATGGAGCATGGCCATGTGATCGAGCGCGGTAGTCATGACGAACTGATGGCGGCTCGCGGCCGCTATGCCGAGTTTTTCGAGCTACAGGCAGCGGGCTATCGCTGATGATTTCAGGCAGGAGACAAACATCCGAGCTCGCTGGACAAACCGCCTCCATCAACGGGGAGATATCCGTTTTCGACAACCTCTGGCAGTATCAGAAGGAGTGCCCTCCACAATGACGTCCTGTTTCAGGGAACAAGAACATGTCCATTGCAGATACCCAACGGCGTAACGCCTTTCGGCGACGGATCATGACACGCAACGCCATGCTGATGCCCGGCGTCTTCAACGCCCTGAGTGCTCGAATTGTCGAAGATGCAGGATTTGAAGCGCTTTATCTCACCGGTGCGGGAGTCAGCAACATGTCGCTGGGGCTCCCTGACATGGGATTTATCGGCCTTAATGAAGTGGCCGAGCACACTGCCAGAGTGCGCGAGGCCGTTGAGCTGCCCCTCATGGTGGATGCCGACACCGGCTTTGGTAATGCGCTTAACGTTCGCCATACAGTGCGCACTCTTGAGCGCAGCGGTGCTGATGCCATCCAGCTCGAGGATCAGGTGATGCCCAAAAAGTGTGGCCATTTCAGCGGCAAACAGATCGTTTCTACCCAGGAGATGATCGGCAGGATCAAGGCTGCTGTAGATAGCCGACAGGATGACCATCTTCAGATTGTCGCCCGCACTGACGCCGCAGCGGTCCATGGCATTGAGCACGCCATCGAGCGCGCGCATCGGTTTGCCGAGGCAGGCGCGGATATCCTGTTTATCGAAGCCACCGAATCCCTTGAAGACATTCGACGCCTGCCAGCCCTTTTTGAAACGCCCTTGCTGATCAACCTTGTGATCGGCGGCAAAACGCCCACCCTTGATCGTGATGAACTCGACCACTTGGGTTACGCCGTCGTGCTTTATGCCAATGCGGCGTTACAAAGTGCCGTTTGCGGCATGCAAAGGGCACTGCCACAACTGCTCAAGAACGGCCGGCTCGATGAAGACCCACAGCTGGTGGCTTCCTTCAGCGAGCGGCAGCGGCTGGTGAACAAGACCCTTTTTGATGATCTTGAGGCGCGCTATTCAGACCACGGCCATTGAGCGCACCACTTAACGTCGCCAGGGCTTGAACCACCCAAGCCCTTCAGTTGTCTCGCCACGGGGCTTGTACTCACAGCCCAGCCAGCCCTCAAAGCCAACGCGATCAAGCTGCTCGAACAGCCAGGCGTAATTGACCTCACCGGTATCGGGCTCGTGACGCTCGGGTACGCCGGCGATCTGGATATGGCCCACGCCTTCGCGATACTCCTCAAAGGTGGTCCAGATATCACCGTCCATGATCTGGGTGTGATAGAAATCCATCTGCACCCTTACGTTGGGCTCCCCAAGGGTTTCGATGACCTCATGGGCCTCATGCTGATGGTTGATGAAATAGCCCGGCATATCGCGGCTGTTGATCGGCTCGAGCAGCAGCATGATGCCCTCCTCCTGCAGCCGGCGCGCCGCAAAACGGATATTCTCCAGATAAGTGTCCTGCATGGCCGCAGGATCTGCTCCTTCGCCTGCGACACCTGCCATGGCATGTACTCTCGGACAATTCAGCGTGCGGGCATAGCGAATGGCCGTTTCAACACTGTCACGAAATTCACGTTCGCGCCCGGGCAAGGCGGCCAGACCGCGCTCGCCCGCCTCCCAGTCACCCGCGGGCAGATTGAAAAGCACCTGCTGCAGATCATGTCGCTTGAGCTCATTGGCGATATCACCGGCTTCAAAAGCGTAGGGAAAGAGATATTCGACCGCTTCAAAGCCCTGTTCCGCAGCCTGCTCAAAGCGCTGCATAAAGGAGACTTCGTTGAACATCATGGTCAGATTGGCAGCAAAACGCGGCATGAGGATTCCTTGGAATAAAAGGGGGTGAAAGCCGTCAGGCCCCAACACCCACGGGCGCCCGGGGCAGAATCATGATTACCAGCGGGCACCAAATTGCTGGCGCAGGCCCTCGATCTGCTGCTCATCAAGGGTATTGATCTGCTGATCCTTGAGCAGCAGAAACAGACGCGCCGTCTCCTCGAGCTCCTCGATGGCATTGCGCGCTGCTTCAAGCGTTTTGCCCGCCACGACCGGGCCATGATTGGCCAGCAGCACGGCACTATACTCGGGGGCGTATTCACGTACTGCCTCGCCCATGGCCGGATCACCGGGCTGGAAATAGGGCAACAGGGGCAGACGGCCCACCCGCATCACAAAATAGGGTGTGATCGGCGGAAGGCACGAGCCTTCGTCCAGCCCTTTCAGGCAAGAAACTGCCGAGGCGTAGGTCGAATGAAGATGGATGACCCCTCCTGCCTCCTCACGCGACTCATAAAAGGCCCGATGAAGAAAGGATTCCTTGGTCGGCGGCTTGCCGGAGAGCAGGTTACCGTCCCAGTCGAGCATCGATATCTCGGCCGGGTCCAGCGCCCCAAGGCTTGCATTGGTGGGCGTCATCAGCCAGCCCCCCTCGCATTTGGCGCTGATATTACCGGAAGTCCCGGGCGCCATGCCCAGCTGGCGAAAGGCACGCCCGATCTCGCTGATCTCCTCGCGCAGGCGGTTCTCTTCGCTATGGGTATTGATGTGACTCATGGCATTGTCTCCCAGGCCTTTGTCATGAAATCTTCACTGCCGAAATTACCGGACTTGAGCGCCAGCGAAAGCTGCTCCTCAGTGCCCAGCGTCACGGTCCAGGGCACGCCTGGATCGATGCTCGGCCCGATCTGAAGTCCCTTCACCTCAAGCGCACTGACCACGGCACCCGAGCTTTCACCACCGGCGACCAGCAGGCGACGAACGCCCAGCTCGCTGACCAGTGCCCTTGCAATCTCCCCCAGCGCGCGCTCAACAATCTCGCCGGCTTCCTGAACACCCAGCATCTGCTGCGCCTTTTTGACGTTGTCAGGAGAAGCGCTGGCATAGATGAGCACGGGCGACTGATCAAGATGCTCCCGCGCCAAATCAAGCGCCTCGGCTACCTGATCCTGATAATTTTCGGCAAGCGTCAGTGCATCCAGCCGGTAATGAGGATAATGCGCTTTTGTATGCTCGACCTGAGCCAGCGTCGCGCGTGAACAGCTGCCGCTGAGAATGGCCTCGCGGCCTGGCGTGGCGGGAAGCTCGGCGGCGTCTCCGCCAGTGAGCTGATCACTCCAGCGCGCCCCCAGGCCCAGCGCCAGACCGGAGCCTGCCGTGACCAGCGTCAGATCGCGACAGGCCTCGCCCAGCGTTTCCAGATCCTGCTGCTCGATGGCGTCCAGAATCGCCACCCTGATGCCATCGGCCTTGAGCGCGTCAAAGCGGCTTCTTACGGCATCGCTGCCTCGCCGCACGCAGTCAAGATTCACCAGCCCAACCCGGTGTCGGGTCTGACTGCCCATCACACGGACCAGATTGGCATCGGTCATCGGCGTGAGGGGGTGATCCTGCATGCCGCTTTCATTGAGCGGTACGCCACCCGCGAACAGATAGCCGTTGTAGACCGTGCGGTGATTGGCCGGCAGGGCCGGACAGGCAACGGTAAAGGGCACCTCGAGCGCGTCCATCAGAGCCTCGGTGACCGGGCCGATGTTGCCCTCGGAGGTAGAGTCAAAGGTGGAGCAATACTTGAAGTAGAACTGCTGACAGCCTCGCGCCTGCAACCATTCAAGCGCGGCCAGCGACTGTGAGATCGCCTGCTCGGCAGGAATGGTTCTGCTTTTGAGCGCCACCACTACGGCATCAACGTCCTTGAGTTCATCGGCCAGTCGTTCATCGGGAATTCCGATGGTCTGGACGGTGCGCATTCCAATACTGACCAACTGACTGGCCAGATCGGTGGCACCGGTAAAATCATCTGCAATACAGCCCAGTAATGGCATGAGAAAGCTCCGAACCGGTGTTGTCGGGATCAGTCGTTGGCCGCCTGCGTCGGCAGATCAATCCCGGGGAAGATACGCACTACTCCAGCATCGTCCTCACGGCCAAATCCCATGGACGAGGCCTGGCTGAACATGGTCAGCGCCTGGGCAGTCATCGGCAGTGGAAAACGCTCGGCGCGAGCTGTATCGTGCACCAGCCCCAGATCCTTGACGAAGATGTCGACCGCCGAGCGTGGCGTATAATCGCCCTCGAGAATATGCGGTACGCGGTTTTCAAACATCCAGGAGTTACCCGCGCTTTTGGTGATCACTTCATAGAGCGTTTGCGGGTCACAGCCGCTTTTGATGCCGTAGGCCATGGCCTCGGCCGCCGCCGCGATATGCACGCCTGCCAGCAGCTGATTGACCAGCTTGACCTGTGAGCCCTGCCCAGGCGCCTCACCCAGACGAAAGATGGTGGCCGCGATGGCGTCCAGCGCCGGCTGGGCACGCTCAAACACGCTCGATGGACCAGAGGCCATCAGCGTCAGCTCACCGGCGGCGGACTTGATCGCGCCACCCGAAATGGGGATATCGAGATAATCGATGCCCTTGTCTGACAGCTCGGCCGCCAGCGCAATGACATCGTCAGGTGCCGCCGTGGCGCACCCCACCACGATGCTGCCGGGGGCCAGAGTCGAGGCCAGGCCATTGCTTCCCAGCAATACATCACGCATCTGGGCCGCATTGACGACCACCAGAAAGACAATGTCGACCTGGCTGCCCATCTCGGCGGGGTTGGCAACCGGCCGGCCCCCCTCGGTGGCCAGTCGTTCAAGGGCGTCTGCGTTGATGTCGCAGCCCAGGGTCTCGAACCCGTCCCGGACCAACGATGTCGCCATGCCCATTCCCATTGATCCCAGCCCGATCACCCCTGCTCTGAGCCTGTGTGTCATGCCTTGACTCCTTTAAAACCAGTCCATGATGAAATTAATCCCGATCGCCTTCACGGGTATGCTCGAATGCCTCGATCAACGACTCAGGAATGTCACTCAGGCGCCTGCGGGCCTGATCCATGTGCCACCACGCCGCCTGACGCGCGGCGTCGCCATCACCACTGGCAATGGCCTCGATAATGGCGTCGTGCTCACTGATGACCTCGGCAACAAAATTGTCACGTCGGGCTTCGTTGCTTCGGGTCAGGCTGATCGCCTGATGCAGGAACCGGTTATAAAAATCCAGAATCGTGATGAAGTACTCATTGTTTGAGGCCTCGGCGACGGCACGATGAAAGGCGAGATCCTGCTCCACACCGGATTCGCCGGCTTCCACGGCCTCATCGATATCCACCATCGCATTGCGCAATCTCCGAAGCTGTGCCCGTGAACAGCGCATGGCCGCGTGAAAGGCCGCTTCGCCCTCCAGCGCACGACGCAGTTCCAGCAGATGCAGTACCGAAGCCAGCGAACCACCGGGCAGCGCCTGCACCAGCGATACTGTAGGCGCCTCGACCACAAAGCTGCCGCTGCCCCGCCTTGAAACGACAAGACCGGCGTTACGCAGCATGGAAATGGCTTCACGAACCACCGAACGGCTAACCTCATGGCGCTCTCCCAGCGCCGCTTCGGTAGGCAGTCGCTGACCGGCCTTCAACTCTCCGGTATGGATTGCGCGGGTCAACACGCCAGCCATCTGCTCGGCAAGCCCCGGCCCTCTCTCCGACATGCGCTTGTCGGACGTCGAATCAACCATGTCGTGTATGCCTCCATGTCGGATGCGCTCCTGCAGGAAGTGACATCCAGGCGTCGGATGTTCGACCAATGACCATATTGCCTCGCTCAACAGTTGTCAGACAACATTACAAAAAAAAGAGAAACACTCAATACCTCCTTTGAATGATATCGCTCAATGCGTTCACTGGATGTACCGGGCCTGACTGGCGACAGGACCAAAAATTCAGAAAACGCTTCGACACACCAGACAAGGAAGCAGCCCATGCACATCATCATCACTGGCGGCGCCGGATTTCTGGGCGCACGGCTGGCCATGAAACTGCTCGATCAGGGAGCGCTTGCAGGACAGTCCATCACCCATGTCACAAGCCTGGATCTGGCGCCCTGTCCCATCGACGACGAGCGCATCGAGTCGATCGTGGGTGACATCAGCGACCCATCGGTCATCGAGCGTGCCTTTCGCGAAGACACCATTGCCGTGTGCCATCTGGCAGCGATTGTCAGCTCTCATGCCGAAGCGGAATTCGATCAGGGCATGCAGGTCAATTTCGATGCCACACGGTCTCTGCTTGAAGCCTGTCGACATCGCGGTGATCACATCCGGTTTCTGTTCAGCAGCTCACTGGCCGTCTTCGGGCCCGGCATGCCTTCACCGCTGACCGAGCAGACGGCACCGCAGCCGCGCTCCTCCTATGGCACTCAAAAGGCCATGAGTGAGCTGCTGGTGAATGACTACAGCCGTCGCGGCTTCATTGATGGCCGGATCTGCCGCCTGCCCACGATCGTGGTACGCCCGGGCCGCCCCAATCGCGCCGCCTCTTCCTTTGCCAGCTCCATCATCCGTGAACCGCTGGGTGGTGAAGAGGCGATCTGTCCGATCGACCCGGAATTTGCGATCTGGATCTGCTCACCGGAAACCATCATCAACAACCTTGCCCATGCGCTGTCGCTTGACGCCGAGCGTCTGGAAATCTGTCGCACCATCAATCTACCCGGCATGTCGATTGAGGTCCGCGAAATGATTGAAAGTCTTGAACGTGTGGCAGGAAGCGAGGCCAGCGCAAGAATCCGCTACGAGCGTGATCCGCAGATCGAGGCCATCGTCTATAGCTGGGCGCCGCTTTTTGATAACCGCTACGCCCTGTCACTGGGCTTTGACGTCGACGAGCAGTTTGACGACATCGTACGTGCCCACCAGCGCTACATGGCCGGTCAGAAGGACTGATCGGCGCATATCACCCCGTTTGAAAGATAACGCCAACCACTTTTTTTTCGGGAATCAACCGTCATGACAGATGCTATAACTGCAGGACCCCAGGTCATCATCGGTCTGGGCATTGCCATCTTTGTGATGATCTTTCTGGTGCTGAAAACGCGCGTACACGCGCTATTGGCACTGGTAACAGCTGCCTCGCTGGCCGGTTTGATCGGCGGTATGCCGGCCAACGATGTCATCAAGGCCATTACCACCGGATTTGGCGCCACCCTTGCCACCATCGGTCTTGTCATCGGATTTGGTGTGATGATGGGCCGTATTCTGGAAGTCTCCGGCGCCGGCCAGCGTCTGGCCAGAACCATTCTGCGACTGCTGGGCAAGGAGCGAGAAGACTGGGCCATGGCGCTGACCGGCTATATCGTCTCGATCCCGATCTTTTGTGATTCTGCCTATGTCATTCTCAATCCGCTGGTGCGCGCGCTGTCACGCAGCAGTGGTCGTTCGCTTCTGACCCTTGGGATTGCACTGGGCTCGGGACTGATCGTGACACACAGTGCCGTTCCCCCCACACCGGGTCCGCTGGGGGTTGCGGGTATCTTCGGCATCGATATTGGCCTGATGATTGCCTGGGGGATTGTCTTTACCGCACCGGCGCTGATTGTCATGGTGCTGTATGCCCGCTTCATGGGGCCGCGCATCGAGGCCATGATCGAACGCGATACCGGTCAGGCCCTGAGTCTCGACGAGGACGCATCAAAGGAACCGACCCAGCTCGGCGAGCACGAGCTGCCCTCTCTGACACGCTCCATCATGCCTATCGCGCTGCCGATCGGCCTGATCTTTCTCAATACGCTATTTAGCGCCCTGGCCAGTCTGAACGACAGCGTGAGCATCGAAAATTCGCTGATCGGACAGATGATTACCTTTTTTGGTAACCCGGTGATTGCGGTCGGTATCGGTGTGTTGGTGGCGGTTTATGGGCTGGTCCCCAAAATGCCACGCCCGGAAGTGCTCGCCCATCTGGAAAAGGGCGTGGAAAGCGCTGGCATCATCCTGCTGGTCACCGGTGCCGGCGGCGCTCTGGGGGCAGTACTGCGCGCCAGCGGCGCGGGAGACTATATCGGCGCTCAGGTGGCTTCGCTGGCGCTGCCCACCTTTTTGATCCCATTTATCATTGCCACGCTTGTGCGCTTTGCCTAGGGCAGTGGCACGGTATCGATGATCACTGGCGCTTCCATTTCAGCACCCATTCTGGCCGCCATACCGGACGTCAACATGGTGCTCGCGGCTCAGGCAGCCTGCCTTGGAGCGCTGTTTTTCAGCTATTTCAACGACAGTTATTTCTGGGTGGTCAATCGGATGCTGGGCGTTAAAAATGCCAAGCACCAGCTACTGGTGGTCTCGGTGCCGACAACGCTTGGCTGGGCCACGGCGCTTGCAGGGCTCTTTATCGCCAATGCCCTGATGGGATAACGCAATCCGAAACACTCTTTATGCGGTGATGACCTATGCTTGGGGCAGGCAATGACTGTCCCTCATACCGTCTCATCACCCAAGGAGAGCCTTCATGACACAGCGCATCTGTGACTGTACCTACTGTGAATGCGTCGTTCCCGATACGGCCCCCGAGGTCAACGGCAAGGTATATTGCTGTGAGGCCTGCGCCACTTCGCACCCGGACAATCAGCCCTGTCAGGACAGCCAATGTGATTGTCATCGCCGCAACTGGGGCGGCATCAAGACCTGATATTCAGCGTCGATCAACACCCGCAATACAAGGGCCCGCTTCCATGGAAGCGGGCCCTTTCAATATAAAGTACGCGATCAGCCCCGTTCATGCCTCAGGAAGAACTGGGCGCGTTTCCCTTTTTATTGACCACTTCTTCAAGCAGTTCTTCAGCCTCACTTTTGGGCTTGTTTTCAATCTCTTTTTGAAGATCGGCGTATTGACCACGCACGGTGTTGCAAGATGAACAAAACACCTTATCGGTAGGGTTTCGCACCTCTGACAGGCGAACACTATGACTGCCGCACTCAGGACACGGCGTTGGCATCCTCATCTCTTCAGACAGATCACCCATGTCAATCTCCTGTATCAGACGTTGGGGCATACAAGAAACCCGGCCACAGGGGCCGGGTTATCTGAACTCAGGCGCTCATTAATTGATACGCTTGAGCGTCAGGTTATCGCTGGAATCGATTCGTGTGTAATTGCGATCCAGTAGCCGCATATCACCATTACCTACCGGCAGCAGGTTATAAATGGTGTTGCCCTGACCATTTTTCAGTTCATACACCAGAGGGTAGCTGTTGGGACCCACGTTTTGCTTGATCAGCACCTGACCCTTGGTTTGCAGCGGCTTCTCGCTCTGGCCCAGACGCGTGCTGTCCAGCGTGAAGCTCGCTCCAGTATTGTTCTGATTACGGATTTCAAGATTGGTCTTGATTCCGGCACAGTCAGCACACGGTAACGTGCCCTGATAACGACCATCAGCCTGCGCATAGGGTGACTGGTTTTGCACATCGTTGCCGGAACAACCCGCCAGTCCGATAACAGATGCAAGTACTGCGGTAGTAGCGATACCCTTGAACGTCATTTCGAATGCTCCTTTTCGAAAACAGGCACTTTTTAGCCTAGGCAAGAATCCAACCATGCGCCAATTTAACCTGTGATCTCTTTTTTGAGCACAGCGGCCAGGTTTCACATCCGCCAGAATATTAGTACATCATCACGCTGAGGGTGACATGAAACGCAATTTTTTAACGGTATGCCTGCTGGTGGGCACTTTTTTATCAAGCAGTGTTGCAATGGCAGAGAGCGAAGTCATGCCTACCGAACCATTTACTGAAACGCTTGATAACATGCTCAAGGATGAAAGACTGGTCGGCTATGACATTCGTTCGCTGACGGCCAGCGATATTGATGTCGAACTGACCTATTCAGGGAATCATCATTACAGTGACGCAGAGCTTGAGCCCTTTAACAACGGTGTCTGCTACGCACTTTTGAAAACAGCCGTCAACACAGGACTGAGACCCTTTACAGGCCATACCGATATCCGCTGCCGGGCTGTACAGCGAAGCGGTGAGCGCGCCGAGGCAGGGGTTCTGGGGACCAGTCGCTACCAGCGTGACAATGATGACTTTGTCTATCATTCCACTCGCTGATGGCGTGGCGTCACGCCATAATGTAGCGGCACCATCCATTTCCGGCGGCCGCTGCCCGAAAGGCAACTCCCATGGTCACTCCAGCCTGACCATCGCCCGTGGCGCCGGGCAGTAATGATCTGGACCTGATCGAGCATTCTCGGCAACCCGCCCTCTTCATGGAGAAGTCTTTTATGGCAGAAGCTATCAGCAATACCCTTCAACTGCTGCGTGATCTCATGTCGTTGTTCACCTGAGCCCACGCATCGATAATCGCTCAAGAAGCAGGATTAATAAACCAGAACAATAACCCGAGTTATTTTATAAACGATGCCAAATTGGGGGCTTTTTTATACAAACGCTATGGCACGTCACTTTCAGGGCGAATAATCTGATCAGGTGGAAGGATCCACATCGTGCATGGAGCACTAGAAGCATGGACTGCTTTCACGAGCATGGAAGCTGAGCGCGGTTGCTGTCTTCGGACAGTAACCGCGATTTTTTTAAAGCTGAAAATACGAGTTTCGTCAGCGGCCCATTCAACGACGCTTCAGTTACACGGCTTTCACTACTAATCCAGCCTTTCCAGCACTGTTATTACATGCTCGTTCAATCATGATGACACGACGTGATAGCCTTAACATAGGCTATGAAAAATCATGCCTGTCAGAGCAGCAGATGCTGGAGTTCAAAAGTCATGCTGAGCCATGTCATGGTAGGAAGTAGTGATCTGGTACAAGCCAGGGAGTTTTATGATCCACTACTGGATTGCCTTGGTCTTTATCGCCATGAAGATGATGACACTGATCACCGATGGCTATGCTACGCCGCCCCACAGGAAAAAACCCTGTTCCTTGTCTGCCATCCCTTTGACCAGAGAGATGCCACTGCGGGCAACGGCACAATGATTGCCTTCAGGGCCCACAGTCACGAGATTGTTGACCAGTTTTACGCTATCGGAATAGCCCTGGGCGCCACCGACGAGGGCGCTCCGGCCCTGCGATCGCAATACCATGACTATTTCTATGGCGCTTACTTGCGTGACCCCGATGGCAACAAGCTTTGCTGTGTCTGCCATGATCCTCTTGAAGGTAATGAGAACGGGGAGCCATAGCGTCACGCCGAATATGTGCTGAACGCTCACTGCCGAAAGGTCTGCTGCAAAAGCCGCCTGCGACCCTGACATTCTCTATCTTCTCTCATGGTCTTCTGACACCACTTGCCCGGACACCACGACACCGAGAAGCACTTAAGGCGTCCATGCCCCACCACTGGCCGATGGCGCTCGGCCGATAGCCTGTCCCGCGGCTCAATTGAGCAGGGCCGGTCCTGTTCAGATCAGTACACGCAGGCACTGCCCCGCATGATAGAGCGTAAAGCCGCTTTCATAGGCCGCGCTCCAGAGTGAGCGACCCCTGACAGGATCACGTCGACGAATCGGTAGCGGCAACTGACCTTCATCCTTTTCATCAAGATATTTGGCAAAGCCGATACCGACAACGGTACCGGTGGTGATACCACGTCCATTGTAACCGCAGGCCGTCAAAAGCCCTGGCGCTGGCTCGAGGATACGAAGGGTGTGATCCGGCGTGAAGGCCACACGACCGCTCCAGGTATACTCCCATTCCAGACTGCCCAGCGCTGGAAAATAGTGCTGGGCAATGCGATCGGCCCAGCATTTCAGATAGGCCCGAGGCCGCCCTTCACCCTTTCCAAGGCTCCCCAGTATCAACCGCCCCTCACTGTCGCGTCGGATACTCGAGAGCACCGTCCGCGTATCCCAGGCACCCTGACGATCAGGCAGTATGGCCCGGGCTGCCTCACTGCTCAGCGGCCTGGAGGACACCTGAAGATAGTTGCCGACGAAAAAGTGTTTCCGAGCCTCATTCCATTCGTCACGAGTGTAGGCATTGGTCGCCAGAACCACCTTTTCCGCCAGTACGCTGCCATGGGCCGTTGTGACGCGCCAGGCATTTCCCTCACGCTGAATACCGGTCGCTGCACTGTGGACATAGAGTTCAGCACCCGCCTGCAGGGCAGCCCGAGCCAGACCACGAGTATACTCGGCAGGATTTACCGTACCGGCACGGCGATCGAGCAACGCCGCGTGAATCTGCCGGGTACCGGTCATTCGCTCACATGCCTCTCCTTCGACCAGCTCTACCGGCGCACCGCGAGAGGCGAGCTGGTCCCTGCGCCGGGCCAGCTCGTCACACCCCTTGCGATTATGGCCAAGATGAAGGGTTCCGGTACGTGTGGAATGACACTGAATGGCGTAGCGCTCGATCAGCTCAAACACTCGCGATGGGGCTTCACCCAGCACCCGGTTGGCCTGCTCGCCATCCTCCTGCCCCAGAGCCTTGACGATATCGTCCGGCGGCACCCACAGCCCGGCATTGACCAGCCCGACACTGCGCCCCGAACCGCCGGCGGGAATCTCACCGGCTTCCAGCACAGCCACTTCAATACCACGCTCGGCCAGATGCAGGGCGGTGGAAAGCCCCGTAATACCGCCGCCGATGACACAAACATCACGGCGAATCGACTCGCCGAGCGGTCTGGTAGACGGCGCATCCTCAATAGCGTTGACGGCCCAAAGACACTGTTCCTGCATGATTCCTCCTTCTGTCTCAACGCGTCTGGCTCAGGTATCACTGGCGAGTTCATGTGACCGGGTTGTATTGTTGCCGCCTTTTTTGTCCAGCTCAGCTGACGGCGCCGAAGCGTTCGCTCCGCTGGTATTGTCTTTCGGAACGAACCTGCCCAGCAGGGCCCATAGCAGACCAAACAGCGGCGACAGCCAGCAGGCAAAGGCGAATGGCGCATAGAGCAGGGTTGGCACGCCAGTGGTGGCAGCGACAAAACTTCCACCCATGTTCCAGGGGATCAGCGGCGACAGCAGCGTGCCGTTATCCTCAATGGTGCGCGACAGCACTGAGGTGCGATAACCCATCTTCTTGTACTGTCCATGCAGCAGACGCCCCGGCAGTACCAGCGTGGTATAGACGTCACCAACCACCACGCCCACCGAAGCGGTAGTGACCGAGCTGGTCAGCACCATGCTGAAGCGACCGCGCATCAGCCGGGCCAGGTGAGTCATGATCGCGTCGATGGTGCCGTAGGCTTCAAGCATTCCGGTAAACCCGAGCGCAAACAGGGTCAGCGTCACCACCCAGGTCATCGACATCGCTCCGCCCTTGGAGAGCAGCGTGTCCATTGCCTCGTTACCGGTTTCCGCGACATAGCCGTTTTGCATCACATTAAACACTGCCTGTACGTCGCTGCCCTGCAGCAGGATCGCGATCACACCGCCAAGCGCAGCGCCGCCAAAGATGGTGGGAAACGGCGGCAGCCTGGCCATCGACAGCGAGATGACCACCACAGGGGGAATCAGTGTGACCCAGCTCAGGGTAAAGTGATCGGTCAACGTCTGACGCAACGTATCGATGCCGCCGGCGTCGACCAGCTGATCGGCATAGCCGGCACCCAGCCAGCCATAGATCAGCAGCGCCAGCGTCATCGCCGGCACCGTGGTCGCCATCATGCTCTTGATATGGGTCCACAGATCGGTCTCACAGACCGCCGGAGTGAGATTGGTGGTATCGGAAAGCGGCGACATCTTGTCACCGAAAAAGGCACCGGAAACCAGCGCACCCGCAGTCAGATAGACCGGGATACCCAGCCCCTGACCGATCCCCATCAGCGCCAGACCAACAGTGCCTATCGTCCCCCAGGAGGTGCCCACGGCAAGCGAAATCAGCGAGCTGATCAGACAGGTGGCGATCAAAAACCAGCCAGGCGATACCAGATTGATGCCGTAGTAGATGAGCGTCGGTACCGTGCCCGAAAGAATCCAGGTGCCGATCAGCATGCCTACTGCAAGCAGGATCAGAATTGCCGGCAGGCCAAGCTTGATCACCTTGAGCATCGACGCTTCAACGCTCGTCCAGGCGATGCCACGCAGGCGCGCAAAGAAGGCGCAGATCAGAATGCCGCAGGCAAGCGGGATGTGCGGCGTGAAGTCACCAAAGACGAAAAACTGCGTCATCAGCAGCGCCACGGTCAGCAGTAGCGGTGCCAGAGCCATCGGCAGACTGGGGATGGGCCCTACACGGACGTTATCACTCATCAACCTTCTCCCGGAGTTGTTATTGGCGCACAGGCTGGGGATCGCGTTGGGAATATGCTGGAAGGGGTGCCGGAGCGCGAGGCGCGCTCCGGCGGGGTTTCAATCGAACTTGATGCCCTGAGCCAGCGGCAGCTCGCGCGAGTAGTTGACGGTATTGGTCTGGCGGCGCATGTAGCTTTTCCAGACATCGGAACCGGACTCACGCCCGCCACCGGTCTCCTTTTCACCGCCGAAGGCGCCACCGATCTCGGCGCCGCTGGGGCCGATGTTGACGTTGGCGATGCCGCAGTCACTGCCCTGATCGGAGACGAAGGCTTCCGCCTCCCGCACGTCGGTGGTGAAGATGCATGACGACAGCCCCTGCGGCACATCGTTATTGAGCGCCAGCGCCTGGTCGAAGTCGCGATAACTGAGCACGTAAAGGATCGGTGCGAAGGTTTCGTGCCTGACCAGCTCATCCTGCTCGGCGACCTCGACAATCGCCGGCGAGACGTAGTAGCCGTCGGGGTAGGTATCGGCCAGCTGGCGCTCGCCGCCGAATACCTTTGCGCCCTGCTGACGCGCCTTTTCAAGTACCGACTGCATCTGATCGAAGGCCTGGGCATCAATCAGCGGACCAACCAGATTGCCTTCCATCGGATCACCGATGGTGACGTTGGCATAAGCCTTCTTGATCCGCTCGACCACTTCATCGCGCACCGACTCGTGGACGATCAGGCGGCGCAGGGTGGTGCAGCGCTGGCCGGCGGTGCCCACCGCCGAAAACAAAATGCCGCGAACGGCCATATCCAGATCGGCGCTGGGCGCCAGAATCATGGCATTGTTGCCGCCCAGCTCAAGAATGCTGCGACCGAAACGTGCAGCAACTCTGGGCGCGACTTCACGACCCATGCGCGTGCTGCCGGTGGCACTGATCAAAGGTACGCGCGGATCGTCGGTGAGGGCTTCGCCGGCTTCACGCTCACCGATGATGACCTGGCTCAGATCCGCCGGAGCATCATCACCAAACTCGGCCATGGCGCGCTCCAGCAACGCCTGACAGGCCAGTGCACACAGCGGTGTTTTTTCGGAAGGCTTCCACAGCAGGCTGTTACCGCATACCAGTGCCAGTGCGGCGTTCCAGGCCCAAGGGGCGACCGGGAAATTGAAGGCGGTGATCAGGCCGATCGGCCCGAGCGGGTGCCAGCTTTCGCGCATATGGTGACCCGGGCGCTCGGAGGCAATGGTGAGACCATAGAGCTGGCGTGACTGGCCGACCGCGAGATCACAGATGTCGATCATCTCCTGAACTTCGCCCAGTCCTTCCTGATAGATCTTGCCGCACTCAAGCGTGACCAGCGCCCCAAGATCCTCCTTGTGACGACGAAGCTGCTCGCCGAAAAGGCGCACCAGCTCGCCGCGCCGCGGCGCCGGGACCTGACGCCAGGCAGCGAAGGCGCGCTCGGCACGATCGATGCGCGCCGTTACTGCCGCCGCGGACTCGTTGCTGACCCGACCCAGCTCGCCACCGTCGGTGGGCGAAGTGACCACGTAATCGCCTTCACGATAATCCGAGGGGGCCACGCCGAGGCGATCGAGAATCTCGTCGATCATGTTGTTCTCCTGCTACCGGAACGAAAATGGTGTCGGCGCAGTATTACGTTGGCCTTCGACGCGGCACAAACGACGTTTTATACCAACATCATTCCTTTTTTTCCTGTCAGCAGGCTGCCATTAACCGCCTTCCTTCAGTGTCCTGTCGTATTTTGCAGCGGCGATACCGACGTTCGACCAGGGTCGGGCAACAAGAACCTGTCGGCGCTCAGAAGTGTATTGAGCTGCAACAATTCGACAATAAAGGGGCCCGGCTGGGAGAATCCTGTCCTCTGCATCAGCGAACAGCGATCCACGCCGTGGTGCTCCAAAGGGCGGAACGAGCCCGAAGAAAAGGTGGATCGCAGGTCTCGATGATCAGATCGGGAATGAAGCGTAAACTCGGACTGGCCATCAGAATCGGCCTGACGCCTGGCGACCAATGGATGAGACAGCATTGCGGGTGCCCTGCCAGGATTGGTATGAAACCGACTCGAGGCAGACGAGGCCTTCATCGAGCGTATTGCTCTGCTGACGTCGGAAAAACCCGCCTGCAGCTGCAAGTATCACGTCAGCCATTGACGCGTCACAAGCGACGTTTTATACCAACGTCATTCTCTTTTTTCCGCCAGCAGGCTGCCATGAATCGTCGCCATCTTCCCACCCTGACCGGCATGCAATGCTTTGAGGCCGCCGCACGGCATTTGAGCTTCACCCGAGCTGCCGATGAGCTTAACCTGACCCAGAGTGCCGTCAGCAAGCAGGTCGCACAGCTTGAAGCCATTCTCGAACATCCTCTCTTTCAGCGCGTCAGACGGCGTCTGCAGGTCACACCGGAAGGCTCTCTTTACCTGACCGAAGTACGCAAGGTACTGGCCCAGGTCGAGATGTCGACGCGCTATATGCAGTCCTATGGCGGAGAAAGTGACGTTCTCAACGTTTCCACCCTGCCCACCTTCGGTTCTCGCTGGCTGGTGCCTCGCCTCAAGGGTTTCCGACTCCAGCATCCCTCGATCTATCTGAATATCAGCATCCGCTCGGAGCCCTTTGACCTGGATCAGGAGCGAATCGATGCCGCCTTTTTCTATGGGCGCGGCGTCTGGCCACGAGCGAACTGCATTCACATGCTCAATGAGGAAATAGTCGCGGTCTGCGCGCCGTCGCTGCTGCCTGCCGGTGGTTTCGTTGAGGCCCTCGACCTCACTCGCCTGGTGCTGTTACAAAGCGCCTCCCGGCCGGAGTCCTGGCATGCCTGGTTTGATGACCAGGGACTCTATACCCGTCACAGTTATCATGGCCCGCGATTTGATACGTTCGAGATGCTGCTGCGCGCGGCGCGTGTAGGCTGCGGTGTTGCGCTGGTACCGCGCTTTCTCGCTGAAGAGGAGCTGGAACAGGGCATGCTGTCCATCGCCTGGCCCCATGTACAGACCAGTTCGGACGCCTACTACCTCGCCTATCCTGAAAACAAGGGTGATGTCCCCCGGGTTCGAGGCTTCATCGACTGGATGAAATCACATCTGATATATCCCGCGACCGAGACTTTGCCAGGCCCACCAGCTCCCCGATAAAGGCAACACCGGAAATTATGGAATGACCAGGACGTTTTTTTTCGTTTGAAGCGTTCTCACGCCTGCTGCTTTGATAATCGGACTTTCGATTTTCGAACCTCCGACACGCCAGACAGGTAAGCCTCCATGGAATTTCCGCATGTCAGCAGCGCCCTCGGCATCGTGCACCCACTTCGCATCGAACAGGGTGTCAATGCTGAAGTGTGGGACAGCCAGGGTCACCGTTATATCGACTTCGTGGCCGGCATCGGCGTCCACAACCTGGGCCATGGCCATCCAGCCATTCGCACCGCCCTGCACCATCAGGTCGACCGTCTGATTCATGCGGCCTTTAACGCCACGCCGCATGGCGGCTATCTCGACCTTGTCGCGGCACTGGATACGTTCGTACCCGTCTCCTATCCGTTGACGACCATGCTCACCAACAGCGGCGCCGAAGCCACCGAAAACGCGCTGAAAATTGCTCGCGCTCACACCGGCCGCGAGGCGGTGATCGCCTTCGATGATGGGTTTCATGGTCGAACGCTCGCCGCGCTCAATCTGAACGGCAAGGTGAAGCCCTACAAGCAGAGCATGGGCAGCCTGCCAGGCCCGGTATATCACCTGCCCTTCCCGAGCCCGGACAATGATGTTACCGATGCCGAGGCGAGTGCTGCCCTTGTCAGGCTCTGCGAGGTGTCATTGCCCGTTGACGAAATTGCCTGTGTCATCGTCGAACCGGTCCAGGGAGAAGGAGGCTTTCGCAGACTCAGCCCCGGCTTTGCCCGCCATCTGCGCGATTTCTGTAATCATCATGGCATCGTCCTGATTTTCGATGAGATTCAATGTGGTTTTGGACGTACCGGCGAGCGCTTTGCCTTTTCACATCTTGAGGTCGAACCGGACCTTTTGTTGATGGGCAAGAGCATGGCCGCAGGCGTTCCTCTTGCCGCTGTTGCCGGGCGAGCAGAGCTGATGAACGCTGTGCCGAAAGGCGGCCTTGGTGGCACGTACTCCGGTAATGCGCTGGCCTGCGCCGCGGCTCTCAAGGTCATCGAATTGATGAGCGAGGACAATCTGGCACGCTGGTCGCAGACAGTGGCTTTAGCCATTTTGGCGCATTACCACACCTGGCAGGACAGCCAGCGCTATCCAATGATTGGTGCCATTACCGGCATCGGGGCCATGCGCGGCATCGTGTTTGAAGATACCTGCAACGCGAGTGGCAGCGAACACCTGGCAGCGCTGGTGTCCACAGCGCGTGAGCATGGCCTGCTCCTGATGCCCAGCGGTCGAAAGCGCAATATACTGCGACTTTTTCCGCCTCTGACCATCGAACCCGAGATTCTGGAGGAAGGTCTTTCACGCCTGGGCCGCGCACTGGATACCCTGACGCCATGACGGCATCTCCAGAGCACCCCAGGCCAAACCCTGCCGGCCGGATGGCAGAACGCACGCTTTGGGTGAACACCTGCCTTTTATGGGCACGGGACATCTTATCGATGCAGAACTACTGCCTCTGCTCTTTTGAAATTTTTCTGAATCGAAAGGAGTGATGCCATGTCAAAATATCTATCCAGCGACGACATCCGCGACCGCTTTTCAAGAGCCATGTCCGAGATGTACAAAACGGAAGTACCGCAATACGGTACCCTGCTCGAACTGGTCGCCCGGGTGAATCATGAAACGCTCGAAAAGGACCCTCACCTCGCCGAGCGTCTGGAGGCTCATGACGAAATCGAGCGTCTGAGTGTCGAGCGCCATGGCGCGATTCGCGTAGGCACGCCTGAAGAGCTTGCCGGCCTCAGGCGTGTTTTCGCCGTCATGGGAATGCAGCCTGTCGGTTATTACGATCTTTCCGAGGCCGGCGTGCCGGTTCACTCCACTGCTTTTCGACCGATCGATGATGCAGCGCTTGCCCGCAATCCGTTTCGTATCTTCACCTCTCTTTTGCGCCTTGAGCTGATCGAGGATGAAACCCTGCGCCAGCGCGCCGCGGAAATTCTTGAGAAACGCAGCATTTTCACTCCGAAAGCGCTGGAACTGGTCGACACCTTTGAAGCCCAGGGCGGATTAACCGAGGATCAGGCCGAGCAGTTCGTGGCAGAAGCGCTCGAAACCTTTCGCTGGCATCAGGACGCCACCGTTGACTGGCCCACCTATCAGGCATTGAGCGCAGAGCATCGCCTGATTGCCGATGTCGTCTGCTTTCGTGGTCCGCACATTAACCATCTGACACCGCGCACCCTGGACATCGATAGCGTTCAGCAACGCATGCCGGAAGTGGGCATCACCCCCAAGGCAGTCATTGAGGGTCCTCCGCAGCGCCAATGCCCGATCCTTCTCCGCCAGACCAGTTTCAAGGCGCTGGAAGAGACCATCCTCTTTGCCGATCACCATGAAGGCTCGCATACGGCCCGTTTTGGGGAGATCGAGCAGCGTGGCGTGGCGCTGACCCCCAAAGGGAGAGCACTTTATGACCGTCTGCTCAAGACAGGTCGCGCTCGCTCACAGGGCCTTGACAATACCGAGCATCAGCGCGTGATGCAGGAGACATTTGCCGAGTTTCCTGATGATGAAGCGACGCTTCGTGCTCGCGAACTTGCCTACTTCGACTATCGCCTTGCCGCCGATAGCGAACACGACTCCAAAAGCACCATGGCCCCGGATCTTGAAGCGGCCATCGAACAGGGACTGGTCATTGCCAGACCCATTACCTACGAGGACTTTTTGCCGGTCAGTGCCGCAGGCATCTTTCAATCCAATCTGGGGGGTCAAGAGAACGAGGGCTATGCCGGTAACGCCAACCGAGAGGATTTCGAAGCCGCCCTCGGCGCGCGCGTCACTGATGAACTGTCACTTTATGCCGAGCGCCAGTCACACTCACTTGAGCGCGTGATGACGGCCTTGAACCTGTCTCAGGACAAAGCTGCCGCCTTTCTCTGACAGCCCCTGGCATGATCCGTGCGACCCTTTCGGCTCGCACGGATGATGCTTGCCCGTAGGCCATGGCCGACGGCGAATCCAGTGATGCTGCTTGATTGCGTCCTGCCGCGAACAGGACCGTGATGGATCAATTTTACGGTCCACCAGTCCCATCCTTGCCGGTGAGTAACACTGACCAGACGATTAAACAGGTGCTGTTGCGCCTCATTCTGAAGAGCACCCTCCAAACGCGGCATACCCTCAAAAGAGCGCCATAGCTCATCGAAATCGTCCGATGGGGGCATCTTCTACTCATGACAAAATGTTTCCGGCCCTACAGGCCATCGTATTCATGACCGGCGGCCATGCCGGTCGCTCTGAAAGCAGGCTCTACTCATCCGCCGTATCAACCATCGTCTCGGCTCAAACAACCCAGACTCAGGCAACTTGTTGGCGAGACGACACCAAAACGGGTGTAACATGCCATTGAAATATAAGAAATTATTTGATTAGAAAACATGGCCGATTTGTTTTATACCTGACGATGCAGTTTCTGCGGCCTTCAGCATTTGTCGGCAGGTTGAGACAAAATTTTTTTATTGATTACAGGGCAGTAAGCCCTGAATCAAAGGAAATATATGCACCTGCCAAAATGCGAACCTTTAGCCTGGTTATGTTGTACAACACGCCGTTGGCTGCCATCCGAGCTGAACGATTTGGCGGTAGTTCGCCACCGCGTGTCTACCGCCCTGTCTATCACCTTGCAGTGAAGGAAAATGATCCATGAGCCAAAAGAATCACCCTACCTCCGACCCGGCAATGCAAGCGCTGTTAAAGCGCTTATCGCCGTCTATCGCAAACAGCTTTACCACTGAGCAGCTCATCGCGCTGGCATCGATAGTCGGGGCCCGTGGAGGTCGCGTACACGCAATAGACGTACGCACTACCATTAAGCTGCCTTTTGTCCCGTTCAGTTTTTACCTGGTCTTTTTAATGGGTAAGAACCGCCGCGCTTTAAATGCCACGGAACAATGTATTGCTGTATTCTCAATGTTTCTGTTTATCGCACTGAACGTTATATTCTTGACCTGCCTTATTGTCGTTATTTTATATTTAATCAAGTCCGCACTGGGCATTGATTTAATTAGCGGATATTCAACCGGTCTTTGGGATTGGTTTACAACCCAGTAAACAGCACTTTAAAAAGTCGGCTTTTTTATAGCAGACATCTCGAAAGGGGGATATATCGTCATCATGAGGTAAATAACCTCGAGTCCGACGTTATATGCCACAGCCCCTCAGACCGGGAACTGAAAAGATGTTGTTTCTGCCTGCCCGTCACACGTCGCCCTTCGGTCGCACGGCTCCCCGAGTCGACAGCGGCTCCCCCGTCAATACCGCGCAGCGCGTGTTGACGGGGGAGCCGCTGTCGACTGCCGTGCACGCAGACCGAAGGGCCAAGAAGTGGCCAAGTTCAGGACGCAACGTCTTGCACAAGTGCTTAGCGTCAACACGGTCAACCATGACATGGGGTATCTGCGGGCAGTGTTTAACGTGGCCATCCACTTAAAGGAGTGGCACGGCGATAACCCCTTCGCCGCCGTCAAGGCGCTGAGAATGTCCCAGACGGAACTGTCCTATCTCACCCAGGAACAGATCGACGATCTTTTTACCGCACTGCATGAGTCGCGCAGCCGTCACGTGGTGCTGATGGCGGAACTGTGCCTGTATACCGGGGCAAGATGGGGTGAGGCTCAGTCACTGCACGCCGAGTACGTGCGCAACAATACCGTGACCTATGTCGACACCAGGAACGAACGCAAGCGAACCATGCCGGTAGACAGCGAGTTCTACCTGAAGCTCAAGGCACACGGCCCTCGGATCGGTCGTATATTTCCGACAGACGCCTACATGGCATTTACCCAGGCATTGAACAGGACAACTATTGTCCTGCCAAAGGGTCAAAGGACACATGTGCTACGGCACACGTTTGCCAGCCACTTCATCATGAATGGTGGGGATCTGCTGACGCTGCAACGGATACTTGGCCATCAAACCATCCAGATGACCATGCGCTATGCGCACCTCTCCCCGGAACACCTGTTGGAAGCAGTGAAATTCGGGCCGAGACGCGGCGTTGACACAACGTTGACACCGGGTACAAATGAGGGCGACGAAACAGGCGAGAAATAGCGTAAGCTATTGAAAAGGTTGGTGGGCCCAGCAGGACTCGAACCTGCGACCAAGGGATTATGAGTGCAGCGAAAGGCAAAATCGGACCGCGCCTGCCATGCGGTTTTTTATAATTTTCAAACACTTGGGAAATCCCATGATTTACATGAGGAGCACTGATTACCGTCAATCAGCAACCAAACCGCAACCACTGCTACTGTTTCGAGATCAAGCATATCCGACGACCTCAAGTTATAAACGCAACACTATTGAAGAGTACTCTCCCTCAGTCTCCTTGCTACATCATGACTTGTACGGCTGTCCTTCTTCATATCTCCCAGCTGCCTGAGGATCAGGTCTCGTGTAGCAGTAAGCAGTAGTGGGTCGGCATCAACCCGTAAAACAGCTGTCTCTTCGCAAACCGGCCAAAGCAGCGTGTCCTTTAAGGCCAGCATGCCGTTGCGATCTGGCGCTCCAAATTTGAGATGCACCCGTTGACCATGGCGACGATTGACGTCAGCTCGGAACCGGTCTAATTCTGCTATCTGATTATTGGGCGTATCAGGCTTTGGCTTGAGCTTCTGCTCGGCAAGGCTGGCGGCAGAAGCATCAAGCATTATCTTCTGCTGCCGGCCAATGCGATCATCCTGTCGAATCAGTCGACGTTCAGTACGGGCCATCAGCTCAATCTCGCCCCCCTCAGGAGGCTCGACTCCCAAGAGATCATCCGCTGTCGCCCATCGTTGGCCACCGAGCTGCAGTGCCGAGAGTAGCTTGCGCTCCTGCCATGCTGACAGAACCGCATCAAATGGCTGCAGCATGGAGTCAAGCAGCTTCTCGAAGACCGGGTCACCGTAGGTAGCGAAATGCAACCGCCGCGTGTCCTCGGCTCCCAAACCATGCTCAAACAATTCACGGGAAGTGGTCAGCAGTACATCGCGCGGCACACCTGGAACGTCCACTAGGCGGAAGGCATTGCCATGAGCGAAGCTCTCGATGCCGCCGCCCAAGGCCTTCAGATAGACACTCTCGCTGATAATCCTCCATATGCTTTCCAATGAGGCTGGCAGCGGCTCGCGGCGCTGTTGTGCTTCTAGGTGATCGTAGGCGGCTTTCTGATCCTCGGCCTTGAACTCAGTGAGTTTTTGGCGCTCCTGAATCCGCTTCGCATGGACCTGCGCCCGGCGAATAAGCTCTTCCTCATCGATCTTGCCCTCTTCACCCTCAGCCTTGGCGTAGTCCTCGAAATCCTCAGGCTGAATAGGCAGAAGTGAGAACTGTAGCTCTCCCGAGACAGTCAGCGCCTCCTGGAAGCGCTTGACCAAGCGTGAGTACACTACTTCCTCCACGCTACCTTGATAGAGGTAGTTCAGCACATGGATCTGCGTATGATGTTGTCCGATGCGGTCGATACGTCCGATACGCTGCTCCAGCATCATGGGATTCCAAGGAAGGTCAAAGTTGATCAGCAGATCGGCGCTCTGCAGGTTGAGACCTTCGGCAGCCGCATCCGTACACAGTAAGATATCGATATTCCCCGTCACAAAGCGCTGCTTGATAGTGGTACGGTCCAGCCGCTCCGGCCGAAACTCTCCGGCTTGCCGCAGTGTGCCACCGGCTCCTGAGAAGGTGCCGATCGGGCAGCCTGTCAGGCGCCGGCGCAGCTCTCCATGAAGGTACTCCATGGTGTCGGTATAACGAGTGAACAGCACCAGCTGACGTACTCGGTCGCTACAGTCGATGCGCCGCTGGTTGATATGCTCCAGCAGCTGATGCATCTTGCGGGGCGTGGTGGGTAGCTTGTCCATGGTTGTAAGCAACCGCGAGACAGCGCCCTGTTCCCAAGTCAGGTCACTCTCGGTCCGGTGCTTGAGGATCAGACCTTCCACCTCGTCGTCCGGTAGCTCTTCAAGTTCTTCACGTGAAACATCAGAGGTCGCGACCTGTTGCGCTTTGCGATCGAGCGTCTGCTGTACCTTAACCAGACGCCGCTCCAGAGAACATCGCAACGCATAGAAGGAAGATGCATAGCGCAACCGCAGAAAGCTCAGGTAGAAGCCTATAGCTGCCCGCTGCTGGCCCTCTTCCATATTGGAAGCCATATGACATGCCAAGTCGGCGCAGTACTCCTGCAGTTGGTCATAGACCTCACGCTCGATGCCGTCGAGCGGAATGATGCTGGGGGTAACCTCCCTCCAGGCGAGGTTGGCATTCAGCAGCCCCTTACGCTGGTAAGCGCGCAGCAGCGAGCGCGTATGCCGCAGCATACTGCGCCCCAGCGGCGCCAACAGGCTCAAGGCTGGCTGCACCTCTTCCCACATCATCGGCTCCAGCCAGCGATCGGTAAAATCCTCCAACCCAGATCTACCGAATGGGCTCAGCACGTGCTCGTTAACGAAGTGCCACTGTTCCGGAGAAGAGGCCCGCACATTGTTCAGGTAGCGACGCAGCCATTCGCTCTCGTAGTCGGCCATCGGCTCCTGGTTGAGCAGCTTGTCGCGAACCCGGTAGTAGATTTCGCACAGATCCTCGGAGAACTGGACGGCTCCGGCGGAGGGCATCAGCTTCAGCAAATCAAAGGCCTCCACACGATTGAGCTGCATCGGCGTAGCCGTGGCTAGCAACAGAGTGCGCGATTTGCTGTACAGCGAACTCTGCAGCTCCTGATAAAGCCTGTTAAAGCGAGGCATGACGGACTGGTTATCCGGCGTCTGACGCCTAGCCTTGTGTGCCTCATCCACCAGCACCAAGTCAGTCTCGGGTAGGTTGGTCAGCAGCCTGCCGCCGTGGCGGTTGATCACCAGCCCCGTCGAAATGATCTCCAATGGAGCATCAAACATCTGGCCCAGTCCCTGTTCCAGCTTGCCATCCAGCAGCTCAATACGTTCCCAGCCCCCCTTGCGGCTGATTCGTCTGACGAAGGGGAGATAGAACTTCTCTGCCATTTCCACCAGCCACTGCGAGGTCAACGAGGCAGGCGCAAATACCCGAATCGTGCTGGCGCGACCACTCAACCACAGAGCCCGGAAAGCCAGACCTGCTTCGATGGTCTTACCAAGGCCCACCTCGTCACACAGAAGATGGTTGCGGGGATAGGTTTCCAGCAATCGATTGGCCACGAAGCGTTGATGCGGCCAAGGCTCGATGGGCGTGGTCTCGATGGCGACTCGCTCGCCGCCCGGAAGCAGCGGCGCGAGGCGCAGCATGGCAAAACGCAGGCGCTCGGCAAAACTCGGTAAAAGCTCATCTTTCTCTCTCACTGGATTCGACGGATTGGCCCTCGGGGTTCCGTCGATCTCGAACAGCTTGCCAGCGTTACGAGCAATTTTTACCAGTTCGGACTTGACCGCCTCGGGCAGTGAAAAAGTCTTGATCGCTGGATGATTGCC
The DNA here is from genome assembly GCF_002155145.1 of Kushneria konosiri. Taxonomy (NCBI): domain Bacteria; kingdom Pseudomonadati; phylum Pseudomonadota; class Gammaproteobacteria; order Oceanospirillales; family Halomonadaceae; genus Kushneria; species Kushneria konosiri. The sequence goes on along the minus strand of NZ_CP021323.1, from coordinate 2,666,848 downwards.
CTGCCACAGCGCATTGAAGTTCCGGTGCTTCTGAGGGATCGCCTTTTTACCCCAATTCTCCCATGAAGGATGCACATTGATGTTTTCAGCATTGATGGCCAATGCCGTCTTCGACTCGTTGAGCGAACCGGAAATATACAGCTCATCCTGACCATCGCCGAGAATCGCCCACTTCTCATGCATGTAGCCATCCTGGGCATAGTCCATTAGCTGCGGTGAGCCATCCTTGGCATGCACCCGCAGACCGACGCGGATGCTGAGATAGCCATTGGCCACCATCCAAGCCAGCAGCTCGACACCGTGGCGCATGGCGGATGGCCACTGCTGAGGCGATGCCAGCTCGGCCAGCATGGCCTGGCTGGCACGCTGCTCATCCCCTTGAAGAATCGCGGCAGCATCATCGGGATCCAGCTGCATACCGACCACGAAGCGTGCCTCTCCGCCGTTCTCGATGAAACGCGAAAACCCTTGTGATGCCGCTGCCAGTGACGAAGAGCTGAAGTAGCCGGCGACACGATCGTAGTGCGTCACCCGGTTCAGCGCCGGGATATAGAAGTCGTGCAGTACATCCACAAGCTTACCATCGTCACGGATATCGGAGGTGGCGTAGCTCGGCTCCCAAGGGTAGTCGCGTAATGGCATGATGGCCTCCGTACGGGGTAATCCTGAACCTATAAATCTGTTGGTGAAGCCAACGTATTCCACTCCAGCGCCCGGGATCGCCAGTGCTCTTCGATCTGCTGCATAAAATCGGGATGAACCAGCTTAGAACGACGCTCACACCACTCGGGGCCGTCTTGGCGAATCACAAGGCCCTCGAGCTTGCCCTCTCGGTAGGCACTGCGACCGCTGCGCACCAGGTTTTCCAGCTTCTTAGGGGTGAAGTGGCCGCTATCCAGTAGAGGCACTGCGGCAAGCCCAAGTCGATTAGCCAGCTCGTCGCGCCGCTGACGATTCCAGAAGCGCCCTGCAAACCGGTCGTAAACATCGAAGACCAGAAGCCAGTCCGGCAAGGCGGCATAATCCAGCGTGTGGCGCGCTGCACACCACTCACCGAAGAGAATGACCTGTTCAGGTAAGTGCTGTTGGAACACCGCGAGGTGCTGCATCAGCCACTGGTTAAGGCGGGAGAACTGACCACGGTAAGGTGCCTCAAGGTAGGCACCACGGTTCTGCGCACGTAGATGGCCATCATCTCCCCAAGAAATGCCTAAATTGGCTCCGTCGAGTTTCTCCTCTACCAGCACTTCGCAATCGAGCAGAGCCTCGACATCATAGGAAGCAAGCAGCTTGTCATCGCGAGGGTCGCCTTCGCCAAGCCAGGCAAGGTGCGAGATGTGGGGGAAGCGGAAAAAATCACTCATTAGGCGGAAACTTGGGTACAGACTGGCTAGGAAATTTCTGGGAATAGAACCGCTCCACGTCATTGGGGCAGACGAAGCGGAAGTGAACACCGGCCGTGGCTAGCGGTTGCCACCAATTCAGCCACTTGCAATCAGCGGCCTGCAGGATAGGCGGATTACCATCATCGACCGCAGCCACAGCGATAAACTTGCGATCAGGCGGATCAAACTCATGCTGTAATACTTGGTCGGGAAATTCATCGAACCAGTCTTCGGCGCTCACAGTAACCGACACCTCGGCGACGTGCTTGGCATTGTTATGATGCCGCAGCAAATGCTTGAGAAAGACCTCGCCTGGGCCTGGCTGGCCACGGTTCGGGTTCAGCTTATTCTGATACTCACGCAGAATACGCCACTCGTCGTCGATCACCGTTATCCCCGCCTGGCGCAGGTTTGTAAGCGCCTCGATGCAGATAATCACGCACTCCTCCGATATATCCGCATGATCTCTGTTAGCCACCAGCAGCACGTTGGTATCGACCACGGCTCGCATCATGCACCGGCCTCCTTTGCCTTTTTCTTCTGGCGCTTCCGCGCGGCGGCCAGCGCCCGCTGAGTGATGTCTTCCATGTCATCGCCAAAGAAATCATCCGGCCAGTTTTCGATGTCGCCGTACTCGTTAAGCCGTAACGACTCCAAGTGGGCGCCGTTACGTTTACGTGTCACGAAGTAAACCGCCACTTCGTCAGGTTTCAATACGCCTTCGGCAATACGGCGCTGCAGGCGGTTAAGGAAGTGTTCTGAATGGCTTTCGATGATCAGCTGAGTATTGCGATTTTCGCCTTCCTCCCTCGCATGGATCGCACTGATGAAAGCATCCGCCAAATTGGCTTGTACACGCGGATGTAAGTGAATCTCAGGCTGCTCCATCCATAGTACCGAGTTTGGTGGAGCATAAAACGCCTGTACCAAAGCGGGCAAAACCTGAGATACGCCAAAACCTACATCGGTCAGCTTGACCCAAGGAACCCCGGCATGAACTTGGATCAACACCTCATACTCTTTGCGACCGGCTGCAATAGGTTCGACCTTGAACTTATGGATGATTCCAAGATCTTTTAGCCAGCTTGCAATGAAGGTATTAAACGGTTGATAACTCTGCTTTGGTCCGCGATTCAGCTTTCGACCTTGCTGGGTAGCCGCTAGAAGCGCCGGTATGGTCAGCTCGCCTTCAGTACCAACACTCGAAGGCGTGTCCCCTGACCAAGAGTAAAAACGCTGCGGATGACTCCGCAACGGACCAAGGTGATAAAAATTTTCTAAGAGTTTTTCAGTTTGCAACACAAACTGAACAAGAAAATCAGCGTTCTGATACCTAGAAAGCGTCCTATCTGAAAATCGATAGAACTTCTCCGGCGGCTCGATTGGCCACCCGCGACCTTGCGCCCGCACCAACTTCAGAGGTTCGCATTCCAAAAAAGCCTTATCGCCCTCCAGCCCATGAGAAATGTTTAAAGTTTTTTCTTTATTATTCCATAGCGAGTAATCAAACCGATGTGTCTCGGGCTGCAGCATCTCACTAGGCTCAATTTTGGTATGCAGGCCCAACTCTCTGCCTTGATACACTTGAGAGGTATCGAAAATATTTTTGATACTCAAAGCGCGATTAAGCTTCCACCGGAGTTCAAATTCGACTGGCAAGGTAACGTCACGCCCATATACACAATCTTCATAAGTACCCAAGTCAATCAACGATTTGTTATCTCCTAGATGCAAAGAGCGCTTATAATCAGCCAGCATTACAGTTTGCTTAAGTGCCATCAGCAGATGACCCAAGCTCGATTTTCCCGAGCTATTAGTGCCAAAAATCACCGTCAACGGCGCCAAACGCATGGGCCCGGTATCCCCCCAGGCCTTGAAGTTCTGCAATCGCAGCTCAGTGAGCATGGGCCACTCTCCTTACAGCTCGTAGTCGATCAGTTGGGCTTCGCGCTTGAGTTCTTCATCGCGGCACTCCTTGGACCATACCTTAAGCAGGCCACGCAGAGCGTCGCTGTCGTGCTTTCCATGCTGAGTCAGGAAATTACGTGCGGCCACGATGCCGCCGTCGCGATAGGTGACGATCAGGCCACCCAGCACATCCCACAGAGTCTGCGGATTCTCTAGGCGGGAAGTAGTACGCTCTTCGGGCTTGAGCAGGCGCAGTTTATTGCCCTTGATGGCAAGCGGTGCGGCGCGCTCGTTTTCACCGACGTTGGCGTAGGCCACCATGTCGTCGCTGACGCGGTAGTTGCCGTTGCGATTCTGCAAGCGGAAGTTTAGCGAGCGGCTCATCTGCAGGGCGTCATCGAAGGCGAAATCGCCCAGTCCATTGATGCCCAAAGCGATCACCGCTAAGCGAGATTCAGAATCCAAGTCATCGACGGTAACTAGGCCACCGGAGAGACGGCTGACCTCTTCTTCTGCCACCACGCGGGCCGCTTCCTGCATGGCACGGGTTGGCGGCACGTCTTCGTCGCCATCTTGCACAGGCCAGTATGCAGAGTAGACGCGCAGCGCACGCCCCCAAGAAGCGATCATGCGATCGACGGGGTTGAGCTTGAGGCGATCAAACTCGACCAGACCTTCCCTTACCGCGGTTTCCAGCTTGCCCTTAACTTCAAACACCCAACTGGAGGCTGGTCTGTCACTACGGCTTGTAGGCCGACAAGTGATAAAGATACTAGATGCAGCAGCAGCTATATTTTTCTGGTGCGTAGAGTTCATTCCCTCTGATTCTACGGGCATGCAGGCCGTAATATCCCAACCTGACTGGATCAAGGCGTTGGTCAGTGTTTCCCAAGCATCAGAGCTTTTGTGGGTAAACATTAGCGTCATTATGCCATTGGGTTTTAAAACCCGCTTACTCTCGGCAAAGATATTGCGCATTAATTCTTCATAGCGAAGTTTGGCGTTTTTGGTTGAACCATCGCGCGCCGGATTAGCAACCGCCTCAGTAGTCTTGTCAGTCACTTCATCATCGAACCAACTCGGATAAAGATCAGCTAAAGTGCGTTTTTGCCAAACATAGTAAAAATCAGACAGCTCACTGTACTGAACGTTGTCATAGTACGGAGGATCCATTACCACCGCATCGACACTAGAGGCTTCTACTTCGGCCATGTTGGTAGCTGAGCCTTTTAGTTGCCAGAAATCTTTATCGGTCAATCCTTCTTTAGCACGCTCCCTTACAAGAAGCTCAATTCCTTTATAAGCATCTAGAATTTGCAACATACCCCAACGAAACCCAGATGATGAGCCTGCATAGACTGTTTCACCGAATGTCCATTTGAGCGAAAAGTCATGCCGACCAAAAGTTCCAACAAGAACTCCCCGAGAAAAATGCCAACGTGTTTGCTTTGAGTTGTAATCAACTACTTTATCAATGGCAAACTGCAAATATGTAATGACGGCTCGGCCACGTTCTTCACCTAATTCTGCGAGAATCTGAGGCTTTGCGTCATGCAAGGCTTCCATCACCGTCAGATGGCCTAACAGTTGGCGAGGTGTAAACATGTCCTCCCAACTATTCATGCCATAACGCATGGGCTCACTTGTCTTGCTACCTGCAGGGATTTGTTCATTCGGCACTAACCCCTTCATTTCAAAATCCAGACGGCGCTCTTCTAGCTCACGCCCTGCTGCCTTCAAAGCATCCTGATCCGCTTGGATAGGCGCACGGAAATAACGTATTTTCTGGGTTTTGACTTCCCCTTTACGCTCACCGCTGGCATAGCGCTGAATATTTCCCTGCTTATCAAGCTTAGGTTCAATGCGAACACCTGCTACGCAATACAGTACATCCTTCCATTTACCATACTCAGACTCTCCACGAGCTTGACGTTTAATCTCATCGCCAGAAATAGCTTGCTGGCAATGAACGCACTGACCAACACCACTCGTCACAGTCCCTGCCTCTAAATCTGCGACATTAAGGCCTCTTTTATCAGCTGTAAATTCAAACGGTTCAAAACGTACCGATTTATTCGGGTGAGTTTTAATTGAAACAGCCCACTGATCTCCTTTTTTTGCTAACCACAATGCATTTAGCAACGGAGCTTCACCTTCGCAGTGAGGACAAGTTACTTGGCGACAAAACAAGTAAGACATATCTCGGCTAACAGGTTTCGGATCGCACGCACTCACCACAGCATTGCAGCTGGGAAAATGAGAGAGTAGGCGCTCGTCCAACTGTTCCTCAATCTTTGTTCCCCAGTGTCTAATATTTTCCAGCAGTTCTTTGCCAAAGCGTACGGGATAGTCAAGTGTTGCTTTAAGTATGATACTAGCAACTGGATTAAGCTCGTTAGCAATGACTCTGTGGCCTAAGCGCAGTGCCTCAAAAGGAATCGAGCCACCTCCAGAAGTTGGGTCAAGAATAACTTTGGAATCTTTGGTAAGTGGAGTTTTGTTGTGATAAGCGCGGTCATAACCGTAAAGATTTGGCACTCGCACACCCGCTTTCTTGGCAAGCTCCATTAACTCTTTGAACCAAGCAGGATCACCCATCTCTTCATGAACGTGTAGCCGCTCACCTAACTGAGGTAAGTAGGGAAATTGCTGGGCTAATTGCTGCCATTTTTGGATCGTCTCTTCTTCCGCTAATTCAGGTGACTTTTCAAGCACTTGGTGAATCATTAAGCGCTGATCAGCACGCTCTTCGTCAGCTTTGATCAAAGCACGATGAATCACGCCGTCTACTTCCAACGTGGCACGGCCATCTATACTTACGACGCGATCACGCAGCTTGGCTTCGTCTAGCACCCAGCCAACACCACCAACATCAGCTACCTTTAAACGAACTCCTAACGCCTTCACAAATTCTTCGGAATCCGTATCTGCAGGCAACAACGACGCCATAATAGCTGCACGGCTTGGCACTAGTGGTCTGCGTGCCCACCAAACGTGCAAACGATGCGTCGGGGGCTGATCACCAACACTCTGCTCACGTTGCGTTTCTGGGCCTACCTGATGACAAGGAAACCCGGCTTCGATCAGGCGCTGATCGTCTATCAATGACTGGGGGGTGCTGGTACTCGGCATGCTGGTAGTAGTCAGGCCTGATTCGATGACATTCATACTGTTGCTTCCTCTAACAAGGCGACAGCCAAGCAACTGGCCTAGCTGATCATACATTCTTGGCGCTGCAGTTCATGGCCCGGCTAAGCCGCCTTTTCCGGCCCGCTCTGCAAGCCACATCGACTTCTATCCTTCAGCCACGGGTGCGCACTTTCTCCAAGATACGCGGCACGCGTCTGTCACCGGCCTCGCCGCATAGCAGCATACGCAACCCACTGGTGGCCCAGCTACGCAGCACCGGGTCGGCAGCGGTCACGTTGGCCAGCCAGTAGACGGCCTCTTCCCGGGAGAACATCGCCACCCGTCGGCCGATCAGCTCGATGCGGTCGACGTCCTTCACCTTGGTCTGCAGACGAAAAAACAGCGCCAGACGCGCGCCGGCCGCCTCATCCAAGGGGAAGTTGAGGTCGGTGTGCTTGAGCCCTTGAGAAGACATATAGCTCTCTAAGCCCAAGGGTATACCTTGCTCGTCCTTTACCTCTTCGAGGATGCGTTTGAGAACCGGCAGACAGGCGCGCACGCCTTCGCCGTGCAGGGTGCCTCGCTCAACGTGCTTGGCGCGTGGGTTGGTCAGCCCTTCGGTATCGTCACGGTCCTCCGGGGCGATACGCTCCTTGATAATCAGCACCGGGGACGGCAAATCCTTGTGGCGCGTCAGCCGCAGCACATAGGGCGAACGCCTGGCTAGCTTAGTCAGCTGCGCTTCATCAGCCTGTGAACTTTTGAGACGCCCGCGGGGGGCCGCTTTATTCGCGGTCGTGGCCATCGGCGGTGTTTATCCTTCCAGTTGCTCGAGCATCTTGGTGAACTTGCAGTTTGAGTCCTGCTCGCCCAGAGTCAGGCGAACTTCATGCTTATCAGCGGTGAAACGCAAGCGATTATTCAGCGCGGCAAACAGGGCTCGGCTCTCGACCAGGGAGCCTACCTTAGTTTGGCTAAACATCAACTGGAATGGGCCCTTGTCAGGTGTCTCCGCACGGATCTGTAGCGCCTGCACCTCTGTTTGCGATTGGGCAAGTCCGGTGCCAGAGAGTAAGTTGAACAGCTGCTTGATCTTCTCAGGAGCGCGCAGCGCAAAGGAGCGGTTTTGCACCTTGGGCTTGGTGATCCAGCCGCGAGCCTGGGCCGTCTGGTAGGGCACCACAATACCATTGGTGATGCCTCCTACCGGAATGCTGTCGCCGGTCATCGCCTGTTCAGGATCAGCATCACCGCTCTCATCGAAAGCGTCCTGTGGGTAGGCCACCAGCTGCCGCTGGGCGAAAAGGTATTCCAGTTGCTGCTGAAGGACTTGTGGCTCTACCTTGTCGTGTTCATCTTCAATAATCTGCGGCAACTGATTGAGGTCGACCTGATCGCGGCTCTGAATAGTCTGCTTGATCCAGGCAGCGATGGTGTTGGGGTCTCGTACAATATCTACCAGCCAATCAAGCTGCTTGGCATGCTCCTTGGTGCACAGAATCCATTCCTCGCCACCGTTATCCAAAGGATCCACGGTAAGCGGGGGCGGGTTGTCCTTGTGGTAGAGGGCATCGGGCTTATGGCTGGTCTTGTCAGGCATGTGACCCAGACACCAGCTGCTACGCTTGGCGCCCTCTACTAGCACGCTGCCAAGCAGCGCCGGGCGCTGCAAGATCGGCCAGTTTCGGCGGGTGGCGAAGCGCTCGGTCAGATCGCTGACGTTGACTTGCTTGAGGCTATCGAAGAACAGCTTACCGAGCAGCGTTATGGTCTCCGCAGTAGAGGACCGATCGTCGGTAATCAGCTCGCCCTCCTCGGCCAGCTGCTTGAGGATGGCATCCTCTAGGTGAAGGCCGCCGGAGCCAGCTGCAGTGGGACCGGCGCCACGCTTACCGAGGTCCCGAACCACAACACGGCCCCCCTCACGTCCCGGGTAAATCAAGAAGCGATAGGTCTCATCGATGGCGGTGCGCAGCTCGGCCGGGCTCTTGGCAGCACGATCTTTGAACTCGCCTTTCTGTAGCTGTTCATGACTGACACCCCAGTTTTCGGGGTTTTCCTTGAGACGTTCCAAGGAAATCGCCTTTCGCGCCAAGGTGAGAATGTTCTGGCGAGTGCGGTGTTCTTGGTGGGTGCGCGACTCATTCCAGATGGCGCTGGCTATGTGGGTAGTGCTAGGGGCCAGCAGAAAGACTTGGTTCTGGTACTGACGCACTTTATCACCGCGCCGTTCGATGAAGAGCGCAGGGTCCATCTCCTCCACCTCGAAGGCGAGGATGCCCAGCTGCGGCTTGGGAGTCTTGTCAGGGATGCCCTCGCTGTCATCAATGTTGGGATGAACATCGAACACAGAGGAGCCCTTGATCAGGCTGCGCACCACCTGCTCGACCCGCGTCATGGCCTCGGCATGAGACACGTTCCCCTCGATACGGCGCAGGATGTTGTTGAGAGTCGGCACGGTATCGGCATAGAGGCGACCACTTCGCTCGCGTAGGTAGTTGGCCTCTCGCTCGATGGTTTCCAGTGCTGAACGCACAGTGGCCGGCTTGATGGCCGGCGAGGCCATTTCATACACCGCTGAAGTGATGTCGATGCCGAACTTCTCATCCTGTAGACCGCCGCCGCGGCCGATCAGACTGTGCAGGAAGATCGAGCGCCAGGCCCATTCATGCACCGGGTAGCCATCGGGGTGCGGATTGGCGACATCGAGCTCGCCAGCAACGGTGCGGCTAGTAGCCTGGGTGCCGGAGGCCTTGCTAATGTCCGAATCCAACACCGGAACGAGGTCGCTGTTTTCGGTCTTGCCCAGCAGCTCGTTGCGGATGGTGCCATCCGAGAGATCGATATGGCCGACTTGGATCAGCGGAATGTCCAGTCTAGCCTCCCAGATGCGGCGCACGGCACGCGCCAGAGTGCGCAGCAGGCCACGAGTCCCTTGGAAGCTCTCCACTTGGGCCAGCTCCTCAGAGAGGAACTCGATCAGCGTGGGGTGGAACGGATAGTGCGCCACCAGCCGCTCGTGCAGCTGCGGATCGTTGGCACCGGCGGGCAAGTCTGTGCCGGCCTGGCGGTAGGTCTCGATAAACGCCGAGGCCACCTCGCTGGCCGCCGCTTGGTCGACTGAGACGAACAGACGCTTTGCCATGATGCGAGAGAGATCGCCCTCCTGCACGGGGGTGGTAGCCTCCGAGGTTCGGTTGACCACGTCTAGCACGCCCCGCTGCGCCTCGCGAATCACAGCCTCGGCCTCCGCCGAGCTCATGCTGTGGGTCGACTGCAGCTTGCGGATTAGCTTGTTGAAGTCGCCGAAAGCGTTGGTGGCCGAGGCCAGGCTCAGCACCACCGAGACATTGGCCCTGCCTGCTGCATAGGTGGAGAGCGACATCAGGAAGGCAGCTGACTGCTCAGCCCCTACGCCAGGGAAGGCGGCTTCAATGCGCGAGAGGTATTGGGCAATCTCGTCGATGATAATCAGCGTCGGCCGGTCGCCGAACAGCGTATCGAAAAATTCATCCGAAGCCGGCGCTGAGGCGTCATCCAACCGCGACTGGATCGAGGCCTGCTGCTCGGTGGAAAGTGTCTGCTGGGCGATCATCCACCACAAGGTATTAGGCTTGGGCGAAGCGCCACCGGCGGTTTCTCGCAGGGTATCCACGGTGTCGCCGATGATGCCGACCACCTGAACCTGGCCCGGCGCCGGCAAGCGCTCGGGGGCAAGGATACCAGCCATGTGCTCGGCTAGCGGCTGCCCCAAGATGGCGGCATGAGCCAAAGCGATCAGGGTGTGGGTCTTGCCGCCCCCGAAGGCGGTATCGAGACGCTGCATGGCCGGGCGCGACAGATCGCCGTTGGTCAGCCGAGCCAAGGCGTTATCCAGGATGGTGCACAGCCCTTGGGTCGGGTGAGTGGCATCGCGAAAGAAGGCCACCGGGTCAGAGTAGAGCGAGCTCGCCCCTTCGCGGGCCTCGCCCTTGCGATAGTCGCCTAAGACGCGGCTCAGGCTCGCCGTGAATATCTCTGGATTGAAAGTGCCAGCCAAGATTTCGCGGCGTGGTTGACAGCTAGATAGAACGTCTCGCATTTATAGTTTCCTACAGTACAGCGTGCAATTCATCAAACAAGCTGCTTTCTCAAGCAGCAAAACCCTGGGCTGGCACTTAAGTATGTTCTAGTGCGATACCGGGCCAGGCCGGCTCGCTTGCAATATCAGCAAACTATATTACGTCAGCTTGTAAGTTTGAGTAAGGGCTTGAGAACATTGGACCTGTTCGCTTGTAAGAAATGGCTCGCTATCTGTACGTCTAGCTCATTCACGCCCTTCTCAAGCCGTGAGATCGTCAATATGGTAATGCCTGCAAGCTTGTAGCCGCTGCAGAATCACCCGCTGTACGCGCAATCGAATAAAACTGCACTAACTTGATGTGAATTAAAATCAATAGGGGCATAGAATGAGGATGTCGCCAAATGATCCGCCACGCCGTTGACGAGTAAACTTGTAGGCAAAATATTTGGCGTGATAAGCCGTGATGTTGTCGTTTGTCATTCTCTAAAATCGCTCCCTGCTCACCACACCTGAAATTTGTATCGAAACAGTACCAGCCTCAGTTCAGGCCCTGCCAGACAAAAAATTAACAGCTTCTAAAATGCCAGTGCCGCCGTTTATCGGCAGCACTGGCATAGAGAAAAATTTCGCATACCTATTCTTGGCATTGTTCGTTAGTCAGGCTGCCATAACCATACTCATACGGCATTCCAGCTCTTCGTAAAATGCCTCGACCCGCTCGGCAATAGTCCGAATCATCACCTCATCCCGATAGGCACGCTTCACGAACAGCGGCATGCCCGGCCAGTAGCTCACAAAGTCGATCCACTCTCGTTCACTGACCCAGAGCCCGCCCTGGCACTGCGCCATATGCTCCGGTGGTAACTCATCAGCAATCAGCAGCTCGATCTGATATTTGGGCAGTTTGGTCTTTACCTCGATGAGCCCATCACTGCCTACCAGGCTATCCGGTGAGTACCCTGCACCATAGTTGAGAATGATCCCGACCTGCTCCAGCTGAGTATTGCCGGTAGCCTCGCTGTAGAGTTCCCGTGCCATGGGTTCCAATGCATGCCCGCGCTGGGTATGAGTGTTGCCCGAGAAAGCATCTGCTGATTCGCCGGTAATGCGCTCCCCGATCAGCTGGTGCATGTAGCTCAGGGCACCGGCCCCGAAACCATCCGGACCCTTGCCCTTGACCAGTAACAACTTGAGTTCTGACATGGTGACGATGCCCAGCCGTGCGGCATGCCATTCGGGTGTTCCCTGCTCGCAATTGAGTATCTGCATCATGCGCTCCTGAAGGATGTGACGGCATATGTGGCGAGGGCGTTCCCCCTCGCGCGCATCGCCATGTGGTGGCTGTTATAACTGGGCGCGCTTTTGCAGCGACGCACGCAGCCTGTCGAAATCACTCTGAGGTACCTGCTCGGCATCGCCATAGCGACCGATAAACCATTCCTGTGTGGTGGTGGGGCACCGGGCGATCAGCTGCCGAAGCTGTCCGGCCTGGAAGGAGGTGATCCGCTTGATGGGGGCGGCCGCATGACCATCATCGTCCTGGCCCCGCGTGGTGATGTTGAGCAGCGCGCAGAGCACGTAGCGTTTGCCATAGCTGGTCGAGGAACCGAAGGCCTGCACGGCATTCTTGTTGCCGCTCACATCGGCAGGCAGCAGCATGCTGGTCTCTTCCCGATGTCCGTCCCGATGCATCAATACACCGGTCACCTGAATGCCGCGCTCCTGCGTCTGAATGCGAAAGCTCACCGCAAAGCCGTGACGCTGCAGAATGGGCCGTACGGTATCGACGATATCCTCCAGCGTGGCGTAGTGACCGTTATTGCCCTTGCCCCGCTCGGCAATGCTGGGCAGTTCGGTCTGCATGGCGGCCATGGCACTGCTGTAGGCCATCAAAGACTGGCGATCGAGAACACGCTCCTGCATCTGCAGCAGACGCTCCATCTTGTCGATGTCCACGTCAGGATTGAGCGCTGCCCGTTCGATCACCTGAATGATGGCAGTGCTATCGCTGCTGGATTCAGGGGGGTGCCTGGTGACGTTGTCCTGCCGTGTGATTGACTGCGTCATGAGCTTTTCTCCGGAAGGTATTCGTTTATGACGTCCTGCAGGTTCTCTTCTGTCACTGGCTCAAGTGTCATGGAGGCGCGGTAAAGGCAGCCTTTGGCGCAGACAAGGGTGTCGGCCTGCGTCTGGCCCTGTTCCAGCATCTGGCGCGACAGATCCGTCAGCGCCATGGAAATGGATAGAGGGATATCGGTATTCATTAGAACGCTCCTTACGACGACAAAAAGCCCGACCAGTTTTCTGGTCGGGCTTTATGCGGTTGGGTGGTGAGAAACAGGCCTGGCGGTCAGGCGATCAGCTCGAGGGCAGTATCCAGTGCCCGATGCTTGAGATTGGCGCCCTGACCGAACCAGGCCGAGTCCATGCGGGTATTGTTGCTGCGGGCGCGCTTCTCGTGATCGACATACTCGGTCACGGCGTTGAGAAGCCCCCAGGCCGTCTCCTTGGCCGTCGAGAAGTGAGATCCACGACCTTCGCCGTGATAGAGCTGCTGCATCCGATTCATGGCACGACTGGGCTTACCGGTTGGCGTGCCCAATGCAGCATCGGTGTTGTTGAGCACCGTCTGGAAGTAACGGGTGGCCTCATCATGGCTGATCCTGCGTTCAGCCAGTGCCTTCATGCGGTACATGAAGTCATCCCACTGAGATACCGAGACACCCAGCTGCTGCTTGACGCGTTGGGCATTGAACTCAGTGCTGTGAGGTACCCTGACCATCTGAGACGCCCCTTCGATGGCCATGCTCAGCGTGTTGTTGCAGACCACCCGAATGGACGTAGGCGTGGCCACTGTGGCAAGCGTACCGTCGCAGGACGTGGCCAGCAGCAGATAACCCCGAACCTCATCCGTGTTCTTCAGCGAGGTGCTCAGTCCACTGCGAGCCAGCGCCCAGAACTTGCGGCCGCCCTTGAGCACGCCTGCTGTTTCCAGCTCGTACCCCGCGTATTCGGTCAGGTCACGATAGAACTCCAGCACTTCCTGTGGCTGCACCACCTTGTAGCGCTGTGACACCACCGACAGCGGCGTCTGGGTATCCGAGCGGAACAGTACCTTTTGCTCAGGGAAGGAATGAATGCTGCCCAGATGCGACGCCGAATCGGCAATGAAGCGCACTGGCGTCTCTTCGATGTGCCAGTTCATGCCGGCCTGATGCTGCCAGACCTCCAGCGGCTGATGAGGCGAGAGCTGCTGCCCCAACCCGTGCCACGGGGTATCACCAACGTACGCCATCTGCTCGATTTGACGTGCCATGAGAAAACTCCTTGCTGATAGTGGTATAGACGGCAAAGGGGCCCGCCATCGGTTGATGGCGGGCCCCTTGAATGAAGAGATGGGAATGGTTCGATGTCTCCAGAGGAGACAGCTATTGGGCGGATCGAATGCGAAAGGTATGGCCGCAGTCCTGACATTCGAGGTTATCGAGTACACGCTCATCAAGCTCGCTGCCAAACCGGGCGCCGGTCACGCCACCGGCTGCCCCACCTGCAAGGGCGCCGAATACGGCGCCAGCCAGACCTCCTACCGTGATGCCTACAGGCCCTGCAAAGGCTCCTGCCATCGCACCCGCCTGTGAACCGCTCCACGCCCCGGCAGCACCGCCTGCGGAGCCCGCTGCTATACCCACGCTTCCGCAGACCTTGCGTCCCTGATGACGAAAACGAATTTTAACCGAGCCGCATTTCGAACATTCGGTCGCCATAACTACCTCCCGGCTTTCTGAAAAAGAGACTGAAGCCATTTCTTACAGGCTCATGAAGGTAGTGTGCGTCTGAAAATTTTTTATCCTCGATAATTAAAAATTTAATCGATACTCGTGACGCTAACTTTCAGAGAACGATGGTTCGAAAAACCCGGCAAAACAGCCACCAAAGAGTGGTTCGCGAAGTCTCAGCAGTGGAGTATGGGTAACTCTTTTTTTCGGATCATTTGTTATTGGGGTGTTTAGCATTTAATCAGGAGTAATAAATAGATGCTGGATATCATTTAGCTAATGACAGTGAAACAAACCAAATAGGCCAAGCTTCTCAAGAGCTTGGCCTTTATATTCACTCCTTACACAATCCGTATCGGCTCAGGCACCTGATAGCCTCAGGGGCCTTGTACTCTTCGACGAGACTCATCAGCTTTCAGGCAGAAAAGGTTTTTTTTTACAGCCATGGGGAATCCTACGAGGAAAACCAACCGTAGCCAGGAGCACCCCATGCACAACCCCACCGACGACTACATTGCCAATGATGACATGTCGTATTTTTTGAATGATCTAAATATGGATTACCATGACGAACAGATATTGTGGGACCCATCAACTCAGCCAAATCAAAATCAGCAGCTTGCAGCTCTGATTGAAATCGAGGAAAGACTCAAGCAGCTTACTAGCTCTCACCCATGGTTTGACCCTGCCACTGTGATTCAGTCTACACCCTGTGGCAGCGGCTTGATAAAACTGGCAGATGATCCGCTACTGGACGAGTTGAAGAGTATTGTGGCAAGCCTTACAGGAATACTTGACCATAGTGAGGGCGCTTACAGTTTACAGCCACCTCCCTATACCAAAAGCTTTCTACAGGCATTTAAGAGCTGCTCGCATCTCCACAAGTCAATCATGGACGAACCTCTGCCGATGACACAATCGGCTGCCGCGCAAGTGGTTAATGATCTGAATCATAGATTATGGTCGTGGTATCAATGCCTATCACTACCATCATTTGGCATTGAATACGCCCGTCTAAAAAGAAACAGCCGCGACAATTACAGAAGATTCTGTCGTCTGGCAGACTCGCTTTTTGGCTGCTGCAGCCGCCTACTGGTGGTACGTATCGACCTAGGCTATAGCGAGACTGATGGATACTATATAGATCATGAGACAGCCGATTATCACCGAAAAAAACTCTGTCGAATGTTTCACTCACATCCGATGTTCGAACACCTTCTAGGTTACGCATGGAAGCTGGAATGGCGACCTAAGAAAGGATTCCATTATCACTTCGTTTTCTTCTTTGACGGTAACCGGGTACGCAGGGATATTGCGCTGGGAAGAAGTATCGGTGAGCTTTGGAGAAGGCTCACTAACAATCAAGGGATGTATTTCAACTGCAACCATAGCGGTGGCAGCAACTATCTATACAACGCGCTCGGTGACATACATTATTCAGACGACCTGAAAAGGGAGCACCTGGATAAAATTGCAGCCTATCTCACCAAAGTCGATGAATACGTCTCTCTTGCTGTGAAAGGCCGAACGTTTCAGACCAGCTCAACACCCCGTGCATCAGAGAAACGCGGCGGCCGACCGCGTCTTTATTGATTCAGACAATGTAAGGTCTCAAGGACCATAGAAGCAGGTTAATTCACAATAAACCTGCCATCTACTTGCTGGGATCGCACAATTATCCAGGGGCCTCCATCATTTCTGGAGGCCCGGCTAAACCAAGCTCAGGGCGCTATCTTTCGATGCATGCCTACTTTGGCCATTCGATGGCTGATTAATCGTTAGAGCTGAAGAGGCTCTGCAAACATCTAGAGAACCGCCCTCATCCTGCCTTCGTCACAATCCTCGGCTGAGTCGCCTCCAGCGCCTCGAAGATCCCTTCACGTTGTCTCTGCCGGCAAACAGGGCATCCGGCCCACCGGCATGCACACTGCTGAAAGGGGCTTCATAGAGCGCGCTGATGAGATTTTGAAGCAGCTCCTCCCCGTCCTCTTCACCAATGGTGGTGAGCATCGTCTCCAGGCTTTCAAGATCGGTCTGGGTCAACGGCTGATTGGTACGTAGCCGGCGAATAACAATGTTATCGAGATGCTCCTGCAGATAAGCCTCTACCTTCCGGGCATATTGAACGCCGGTCATCTTTGGCAGCTCAAAGACTTCTTCATTGCGTACGCCCAGCACTTCATCCTCGAAATCGGTGTAGACGATAGGACGGCGCTTCTTGTCCAGAAAGGGCGTCAGCTCACGAAGACGCAGGCGCATCTCTTCCAGCATGTTGATGTTGATGCCTTCCCAGAAGCCAGTGTCTGCCAAAGCCTGCAGGTAGCCCAGCTGCGCCTTGACCAATGGCACCGAGGCTTTCTCTTCCAATAGCGATGCCATCTCGACCACGCGACGACGCAGCGGCTCAAAGGTCGCCGTATCGCCCTCGATGTGAGCCAGCTGCATGCGCAGCGCCGTGAGATCGAACAGACAGGATTCGATCTGCTCGGGTTCCTGCTCTGTAGGCAAACCAGCGACATCGTTGATCAGCGTTTGACGCGCCTCGTTGTCGAGCTGGTTCCAGCTATCGCGCTCCCTGAAGGTCTCCACGGAGGCCAGATACATGCGCACGATGAAGTTGTCAGGGTTCATGGTCGACACTTCTGCCTGCAGCGCATCAGCCAGTTTGGGAGTGAGTTGCTTCCCAGAATCCAGATCCGGCATGGCCTGGAGATGGCTCAATAGCTGGACGCGGCTCCGAAACAGGCGCTTGCCCAGCGGCACACCGCCACTGGCTTCGATACCTTCCGGGTTCTCCTTAAAGAAATCGAAATTGAAGCAGAAATCGAATACCCGGAAATTCTTTTTCTCATCTTCCTCACCACCGGGGCCGAACAGACCCGGGCACAGGCGGGTTCCTCGGCCAACCATCTGCCAGAATTTGATCTTCGAGTAGACCGGTTTGAAAAACACAAGGTTAGAGACCTCCGGCACATCGATACCGGTATCCAGCATGTCAACCGAAATGGCGATGTGGGGTACCTTCTCCGGCTGTGAAAAATCATCGATCAGGCTTTGCGGATATTTGGCTTTATTATCGATGATACGCGCGAACTGCCCGGCGCATTGGGGGTAGTGATGATTAAAACGCTCTTCGATAGTTTTAGCATGATCATGATTGCGCGCAAAAATGATGGTTTTCGCCAGCCGGTCGCCACCATCCACGTAGTAGCCGTTTTCCATCAGGTGCTGAAGCATTTTGTCGATGGTGTCGCTGTTGAACAGCCAACTGTTGATGGCAGGCGCGTTGACCTTACTGGGGATGCCTTCCTCTTCGGCATCGTCTCCCCAGTCAAGACTTTCCCATTCAGCCTTTTCCTCGTCGCTGAGCTGCTCATAGTCGATGCCCTGACTGGGAAACTTCAGATCAACCTGCTGCACCCTAGGAGGGACCAGAAAGCCATCCTTGACGGCCTGGGTCAGCTCATAGGCATCCGTGGGTACGCCCGGCTCCAGTTCAAAAAGATCATAGGTATTCTTGTCGACCTGTTCGCGGGGCGTGGCGGTCAGACCGACCAGCAGCGAATCAAAGTAGCGGAAGATGGCACCGTACTTTTGATAGACCGAGCGGTGCGCTTCATCGATGATGATCAGATCAAAATGGCCCGGCCCGAATCGGGCCTTGTCGCCATCCATGTCATCAATCAACCCCATCATGGTGGGGTAGGTACAGACATAAACCCGACCTTCAGTGTGCTTCTCGGTCACCAGATTCACCGGACTGGCGTCAGGCAGGTGGGACTTGAATGCATTGGCCGCCTGATTGACCAGTGATACCCGATCAGCCAGAAACAGCGCCCGCTTTACCCGCCCAGTACGCTGCAGAGCGTCTACCAGTGCCACGGCGGTGCGCGTCTTGCCTGTGCAGGTAGCCATGACCAATAGCGCCTTGCGACGAGCCTGGTCGAACTGGCTGAAGATGCTGGTAATAGCGCGCTTCTGATAATAGCGCCCGGCGATATCACTATTGATGACCGTGGCATCCAGCGTTTTGCGCTGCTGGCGGCGCAAAATGACGCGTGACAGCTCGTCACTAGTATAAAAACCTGCCACTTGGCGGGGTTTTATCAGCCACCGACCATGAGTCGCGAGGTCGCAGAACAAGTGGCCCTAAAGCTAAACCAGCGATTGACGGCTTGGTATCAATGCATGAAGCAGCCGGACTTTGCCTACGAGTGCAGTCGTAATCGCCGCAACAACTACCAGCGTCTTCGGGATTTGATGGACGCCCTGTTCGCTCGCCATAGCCGCCTGACGGTACTGAGAGTGGATCTAAGCTATAGCGAGCATGATGGCCCACACATCGATTACGATACAGCACGCCACCATCGTGAGCAGTTATGCGGCTTGTTCCATACCAACAAGCTATTCGATCACCTCCTCGGCTTCGCCTGGAAGCTGGAATGGCAATCTAAGAAAGGCTTCCATTACCACTTCGTGTTCTTCCTCGACGGGCACCAAGTGCAGGAAGACATTATCCAGGCTCGGCTCATCGGCGAGCTCAATTACCCGAGGACAAGGGCATTACTTCAACTGCAATCGCAATGCTGAGAAGGTTTATCACTACAACGCCTTGGGGCGCATCGACTATCCCGATTTCGAGAAGCAGCGCGGACTGGACCACATCGCCCGCTACCTGACCAAGGGCGACGAGTACGCCGACATTCTGGTAACAGGACGCAAATTCCAAACCAGCCCCATACCTGATGTATCTGACGGACCTCGCCCTGGGCGTCCTCGTCAACCTCCCACCACCTAGGGTTAAGGCGAGCTCGGTTTCTGATCTCCCTACTTGCCTATACTATGTCACGTCCCGGCGGTCACGGGAAAAGTGTGGATATACGTTCTCCGAAGACCAACACCGGGATTTGATTTCACACAACACGCGGCATAACGGCCTGCCCTTCTGGGAGCAGGTTTTCTTCGTTCAACCATAAGGAGTTCGCCATGTTCGCGTTCCGCTTCCGGCAGGACACCCATCAGAGCGCCGCAGAGGCCGCTCAACCAAACGCAAGTGCGTCATTGGCCAAAACTGCTTTGGCAGAGTGCTGTCGACGCGCTAGGGCACGCTCAACGGCGGCCCGATGCTAAGGAGTGAGATGAACCCAAGCGACGGCTGATCCAGGATGTCAAGGCGCTGGCCAAGATCCGCAAGATCACCTAGGCACAGATGGCCTAAGTGATGGGCGTGCCGAATCGCACGCTTGAAGAATGGCTACAGTTCCGGCGCATACCGAAAGCACCGGGCACGACGCTACTCCAGCGGTGGGTAGCGGCGCATTCAAGGGCAAAGTAACGCGCCTTGCAGAGCGTCAGCGACATCAAGGCTCAGCGGAAGGGGGTGAAATGGCGAATAGCGCTTAACGAGAAACGAAATGAGTGAATAATAGATTAATAACAAATTCGTCTTATCTATTTTCGCCCATCACCCTCTTCAAGCGATCAAAGAGGCGGCTCAAAGGCTTTGGGGACCCTAAAGCGGTTATTTCGGCTACTAATAGCCAAAATAACCACATCAGAGGGGGCAGGCAGCGCTCAAAACACCCTTTTTTATAGAAACTACTTTACTGTTGATGTCAATACACACTGCTTAATAGCGCTTACCCTGTAACCAGCGCTAATTCAATACGAGCCGGACGACGGCACTCTCTGCCCAGTCATCGGACGAGATCTGGTGGCAAGCCAATCCAAATAGAAGAGAGTGACCATGAGCTATCCCTTCCAAGCCGTACTGCCCGCCCCCGGCCACTTCAATCCCCAGCGACTCGCTCCCACCTTGCTGTGGCAGTCAAGCCATGAGCTCAGCCAAAACTGCCAAGTGTCGATGGAGCTCACCGTCCTCACCCTGCTGGCAGGCGTCAGCATGGTGGCTCAGGGCCGCTACGACCTGAAGATGCCCTACGGCGCGATCAAACCCACCTCGATCAACGTACTGGGTGTGGCGGGCTCCGGCGAGGGCAAATCGCTCCTCTACGACAAAGTGCTGTATGTCATTCTGGAAGCGCAGCGCCAACAGCGCCGGGAGTGGCGCAAACGATTGGATACCCATCAAGGGGAGCTGGAGGAGTGGCGTACCGAGGAGAAGGTGCTGACTCAAGCGATCTACCGCAAGCAGACCAAAGGCGGTACCGC
Source organism: Kushneria konosiri (assembly GCF_002155145.1). NCBI lineage: Bacteria > Pseudomonadati > Pseudomonadota > Gammaproteobacteria > Oceanospirillales > Halomonadaceae > Kushneria > Kushneria konosiri. The sequence goes on along the minus strand of NZ_CP021323.1, from coordinate 2,646,416 downwards.
GGAGCGTGAACGGCAATCACTGCGTGAGCTGCATCGGCGTCGTCCCGAACCGCCCCGCGAGTTCCGACTGCTGTATGAGGATACCACGCCGGAAGCACTCTTCTCGGGCCTGGAAACTGCAATCCCGAGCGCCGCTCTGGCTACCGACGAAGCGGAAGTCTTCTTCAAGGGCGCCATGAACCGGGCACGCAGTCACATCAACTCACTGTGGAGTGGCGGCGGCACGGTCATCACGCGAGTCACCAAGGACGATATCGTGCTAGATGATGCGCGGCTAATGCTATTGCTGATGGTGCAGCCCGGCATCCTGCAAGAGTACATGGAAGCACAGGGACAGCAGGCAAGGGATTCCGGCATGCTCGCCCGCTTCCTCGTATGCGCACCGCCGTCGGTTCGCGGTCAGCGCTTCTACTCGCTGCATACCACCCCGGCGTGGGAGGCCTGGAAACAGGCCGAGGCGCGTCTGGCTACCCTGACACGGGAAAACTTGATCCTAACCCATGCGCCTGACATGCCGCGGGAGGTACTGGAGTTCACCGAGGAGGGAGCGGCCTGCTGGATACAGGTGGCCAACGAAATCGAGCGGCAGATGGGACCGGGCGGGTACTATGAAGCCTGCCCAGACCATGGCTCGAAGCTCGCGGAAAACGTGGCGCGTGTGACCGCGTTGATACACCTTTTCGAGGGCCATGAGGATGGGATCGTCGCCGAGACGGTGCTGATGGCCATGGATCTCTGCCTGTTCTATTCCGGCCAATTCCAGCAGGTGTTCATGCCGCCTCCTCGAGAGGAGCAGGATGCCTTCTGTTTGAACGAATGGTTCAATGAGCTCCGGCAATTCAACTGGCGTATCATTCGGTACAACGACGTGCGTCAGCGTGCACCGCGATCCCTGCGCGACAAGAAGCGCCTCAAGGCTGCCTTGGAGGTCCTCATTGCCCAGCAGCAAGTCGTGGTATTTACCGCGCTATATCGATCTGATGCCTTGTCTGGGGCCGCCGAACATGAGCAACTTCTGATACCTCCCTTTGCCTTGTCGCCCTCCGGGGCGGCAAGTACTACCCTAAGTCATGTGGCGGTTTCACGCGCCTGCAGCACAGCTTGCCACGACATCGCCTCAGGCAACCGATCTAGGCAGGCCTGTAGGTTATCAACGTGGTGCGTCGCACGAATTGCCTCCACCGCCTCATCGGGTAGCTCTCCGAACCGATCCTCCAGCAAGTACAACAGAACACCTTGGACACCTTCACGGAAGCCACGCTCGTGGATCAGCTCGGCTTCCATGCGAGCAGACCCGTCACTGCGGAAGGCATCACGCCGTTGCCGCAGCTGACGGGCCATCACATGCCAATGAATATCTCGATCGCCGACGCCCTGACCGGCCTTCAAACGCTTCAGCAATAACGTGAGGATCTCGGCTTCAAGCTTGTCGCGAGTGATGATATCCAAGATATGGAAGTCGCGGTTGAGCTCATAAATCCTTACGGCCCATTCCTGCGCGACGGCCTCGGGATTATGTTGGGCACGTTTGATCGCACCGGGATCGTTGTACAACATACCCTTGATCATCACGGCCAACAGCGCCTGTTGATCCCGCTCTGACGCGGGCCGGGCGCGAGAGTGCCCGCCTTTGCGTGCCCGCTGGCTGTAGTGCTTATCTTCGAGGTTCTTCAGGATGTCCAGCGCGGTCAAGTGCCGCTGTGCTTCCAGCAGGGACGACTGCATACGCTGAAAGACATACTGCAGATTGATGTCAAATGCTCTTATGTCAAGGGCCGTCAGCGGAGACAGGGCTATCTGGTCTTCATGCATCACCGCCACCGCTTGGCGCAGCGCGAGGTCCGCATGCCGCTCGCGTTGTTCCTTGAGGGCCACCTTACCTTGGCTCAAGGCGATAGACTCCATCGCCTCACTCGGTCGGAAGCCACTGCTTTCCATATCGGCAAATAGCCCGTTAATTCGAACATCTCGCTCCTTCGCATCCGACAGGCCCTGATGCTCAAAAACCCGCTCCACGACTTGCCAAGCGTGCCCGGTTAATTCGTTACCGACCCACCGCATGGCCACGGCAGCGCTCGCATACACACGATGCCGTCGTTCATCGGCAGGCTGTTCTTCTGTATTGCCCGACACTTTGCGCTTCCTTCTACACACTGTTTTCGAAGATACAGCATTAGCTCCGCACTGAGCACCTAACCATTCCGTAGGTCAATACGTCCAGTGGGTAGCATTATAAGTTGCGAATCTATCAGCCGTCTCTCTTCTGCCCGTCATCCGGCATGCGCAGATAACAGTGCAACCTCAAGGGTTTAAATAAAATTATTATATAAAACAATAACTTATATTTATAAAACGTCTTAACCATATTTTTTTAATAAAAACCATGACTCTGCTTAAATCGATCTTCAGCCTTAGTAGCTCGCGAGAAAGTACCTAACTACTTCGCGATGATATGGCCATAAGCTAATCAATGACGAGGGCGCCTTATGGCCGAAGCGCTACTAAGGCCTGAACAGGTCGCAGAAAGACTAGGCATGAGCCTGAGCTGGGTCTATGGCAACAAGCAAAGCATCGGCTACTTACAACTGGGCAATGCCGTTCGCTTTGAGCCTGAGATGGTTGAAGAGTACGCTAGACGCTGCAGGCGCGGTCCTCAGCAGAAGGAGGATCGGAAATGGGATACACAGTCTCGTACAGAAAAGATCGCAGCGCGTGGGTCGTTCGCTGCACCGTCAACGGCCAGCGTACTCAACGAACTTTTCAAACAGAAGGAGAAGCAAGGCAGTACGCTTTAAAAGCAGGGGCTCAGCAACAGGAGGACACATTCAACGGCGTGGTGGGACGCAAACCCAAGCGTACCTTTTCGGAAGGTCTTCAGCGGATGGTAAGCGAATATGATGTGCGCTCTCAGAAACAGCACATACTTTTAGTCGCAAAGTGGATGGACGAACACGCGCCTGACGTTGTAATTAGCCAAGAATTGCTCGATGCAGCACGAAAAATGCAAAAAGCTTTGAAAGAAAAGGGGTTAGCACAATCGACTATCAACAACCGAATTCAGGTAGTCAAGCGCGTGTTGTCACTCGCTTATCGTGAGTGGGATTGGCTGGACCTGCCTCTTGACGGCAAATTACGTAAACCGTCGCCTAAAAACGAGCGGCACGTTTATCTGACCGAGCTGGAGCTTGCCGAACTTTTGGAGGCAGTGCCAAAACGATACGAAGTCGAACGTCAGGTAATTTTACTGGCGATGCTTACCGGCATGAGGCGAGGTGAACTTTTGGCTTTAGAGCCAAGTAATGTTTACAGCGGCCGTATCGTGCTCAAACCTAACCAAACAAAGAATGGAAAACCAAGAGTCATTCCGCTGTCTGATGAAGCTCAACTGCTGGTAGGAGCACTACCCTTCGCCACCACAAGTGACAAAGTGAGAGGGGCTTTTGAAAAAGCCAGAGAGGCTATCGGACGTCCGGACATTCGCTTCCATGACATGCGGCACTGCTACGCGTCGCTGCTGGCAAGCAAAGGGGAAACACTGACAAGTATTAGGGATCTACTAGGGCATTCATCGCTGACGGTCACCAGTCGATACGCGCATGCAGATCCAGCAAGATGGGACAGTGTCATGGCGAAGTTGCCGCGCATCAGCAACCAAACCGCAACCAAACATTGAACAAGCTGTCTGATAATCCCGTAACCATTTGATTTTAATGGTGGGCCCAGCAGGACTCGAACCTGCGACCAAGGGATTATGAGTTTGCTTTTAAAACAATAAGTTACTGACACAAAAGGAAAAACAACCGTAATCGAGCGTAAGGTACAGTTCTTCGGAATCAGTAGCTTAGTGAAATTTGAGGATAGCATGCGAAGCTGGTGTGTGTACTGGTGATGTACCTTTTTGGGGACTTCCCTATCCTGAATAGCACGCCTCAGAGGAAATGAAAGACAGCTACTCCTAAAGGCATAATGACTGCTTACGCCAGAAGCGAACTCTCAGCCAAAGCAGATACAACTTCGCATTTAACGGCTTGTCAGCTGAAATGCTTTTTTAATTATACTTTTGTGTAATGCTCATCAAATTCTTTATGAATACTCAGGTTATAAAAAATCTTTTTCCCACCATTTGGTTTTTTAGAATTAAGAAATTGCCCGTAAGCAAAATTTTTACTCATTTCCAGCTTTTTACTCAACCTATTGTACTTGGCATTTATTTTGAATAATACTAAAAAGGTTTCTTCGCGATATTTGAAGTCAGGCTTATCATACACCTTTATTGCCGAGAGAATTGCTGCGATAAATTTTTAAAGCATTAGTCGTGGTCGTGATTTCATGATATTCCCATCGGTAAGTTAACGCCTACATCACAGGAAGTAACGAAGCGAGTCAGTTGTGGTAAAGTGTGCGCGGTACACCATAGTTTGCGGCGCGCAATTGGCCTCCTATGCATACGCCTGTTAAATACACCCAGCTTCACTTCGGTTTTTTCCCTTGCATCCACTCTTCAAATGTAACCCAAGATCCAACTCCTCTATGCATATAAAAACTATTTCCAGTTAGATCTAAATAAGGGTATAAGCCTAGATATTCCCTTCCATTAAACTCTTCATCATCATCTTCGATAATTGGAGCAATCGATACCCTTCCAGTACGCGCATCCATATACCCTAATTCCCATGGCATCCAAACCGACTTTTCTGCTGAATCCGAAGTTAAATAAATCAGAGATGAACAGTTGTTCATTCTATTTCTCAGCACTGTTGCTGTATATTCGCTTACCTGCCCTCTGTCTAATTTCTTATCTTCAATCCAGTCAACATATACGGAATAACCTTTTGCTATTAGCATGTTTCTAATTTGCTTTACTATTCGCGCATCTGAATATGCATGGGAAAGAAAGATGTCGTAATGCTCAGAAAAAGAGAATGATTCAAATGACTTTTGCAGGCTATCTGCTGCCAAACGCCGTTCATCAACATCTTCTAATAATATTTTTTGTGCATCATTGTAACGACGAAGTATCTCAGATTTACGGATTACAGCCATTCTTCTTCTCTTCTAAAATTATCATCCATTCTGCCCACAGGGTAACAACATGATGCAGTTATTTAATGGCTTTGCTTCACTATGAAGCTTGATTGACGGATATGGGCTACTTCTTCAATCGCATTTGGAAGATGCTTAAAAATTCAGGCGTATTTATCTTTATCGATAGCGCTTACCGAAGTATAGCGCGCTTGCTTCAAATTCGATGGTAAGCAATTCGAGACGACTCATACATAAAACATAAAATACTGAGCCTCACGTTACGACCATTACACAGGTAAATAACGATTAAATATCGTAGCAAAATCTATGTTTTCGAGCTCTCGATCATTGAAATAGCCTTTATCCCGAGCGAGATTAAGCGCTGCACCACCTGGTGCGGCAACTGGAAGAACGAAAGCCTCAGGATTGAACCGCCTAAAAATGTCATATTCAACTTCAACGCCATCCATCCCGCCAATAAATACGGCTCCGATCAGATCCTCCCTAGAGAGCATCTGTTCTCGCATCAGTTGCAAGCTACCCTTGATGTCGCCGGGCACGGGATTGGTGTAAATTACGTTGTCAAACCGTTGGTTTTCTTCCGGATAGCGACCCTCGAAAAAGCGGCTTTGATACAGGATCACTGATTCTTTGTAGTTCGCCCCTAGATCTTCGCAGATATTCCACATCATAGGGGTAATTGCAGGATGGCCGCCCCACACAATCTTGTGTCGCCGAACGGTAGCAATCGCCAGCTCGCGAACGGCGCACTGGATAAGAAACGGAGTAGCAGTCTCATAGTATTGCCCTCGTCCGATCACAGGGATGCTTGCTGAAAGGAAAATCGCCCCCATTCCTATGCCCTCCAGTCTGCAAATTGCCAGCCTGCTTCACAAGCCTTGACCCAGCGCGTTGCCTGAATATATTGACCCAGCCAGTCAAGGTGACTCAACCACTGAGGATGTAGGCCTACATGATCATAGAGTATGGCTACGGATTCGTCAGGAGAGTTCATTGAAGCATCATGCATTGTCGTGGAGGTCGGCACACCTACCGTTGGGTAGACCAAAACCATCCGCTCATCGGGAAGGCGTACTCGAATACATCGACCGGTGCCCATACCGATCACCTCGCCACCTATAGCCTCAATACCTATTCGCAGATTGCTCAATAGGTTAACGGTTCTCACTGCATGACTTTCGCTGCGGATTTCCTCAAGCTGAAGACAAATACGATCAATCGCGTGATCACTAATCCGTCCTGATGAAGCGTCTAGCTCGCTTGTATCAAGCTCAGCGAGGCTTGCAGTTCCCAAGCGATCAGAGCAACAGGCTTCAGGCCAACCTACTCGAAGAACGCTGATGCCCTTTGCAAGCGCCCTTCCAAACTCTGCAGCCGTCCATCTACTGTTGAAATAGTCAGGCGTGTCGAGCATCAACAACACATCAGAATCGCAAAGCCGATGCCACAGCATGGTCTGAAAATCTTCTGCCGGCGCGATGCTACGAGTATCCAAGAAAACGTCGAAATGCTTGGCAGATAGCGCGTCGAACATCTGCAGCGCCGCTTGACTAGCCTCATCCCGTCGATAACTGACAAATACTCGACGTTGCTTCGGAAGCAAACCTGCACATTCCAAGAGCGCAGTGGCTACCCGTTTCGCCCCACCATTTGCGTATGACAAACAATTTAATGACTGAAGGATTTCCGGGACTTCCAATGCAACTCGATTTAGGTCAGACACGACTGGAACAATAGGAACGCCACCTCTCAGCAAACTTGATAGACTGGAGTGGTTCGCGTCTACATCGCCAAAAAATACAGCAGCAGACGATCGCCGCTGATAAGGAGCAAAGTCAGCAGGGGCTACCTCCCATCCGATCTCTTGGCCTAACGTCAAGCCAAATCCAGAAACCGCATCTGTTACAGCCGTTTCAAGCTCAAAGATTTGCTCAGCCGAAGGCGCACCTATGATAGCAAGATGATATATAAATGACATGACAGCCTCGCTATCAGTTTAGATTGAGCGTTAGCAATCAGACGATCGCTGAGAGACTACCTCTCAAGTATCGGCACATCCTCAGAACCGCTCCCAAGAATCAACATGTTGGCCGTCAAAGAATCTGGAGCGCACTTCAGCAAAGTGCTCTTTGCCAGCATCATTGCCACGCTGTGCCATTTCCTGGATAGCCTCGACGTCATCCATTTTGATTTCGACAGGAGTTTGCTGGTTAACGCGTACATGACGTGTCGGGCCTAGGAAACTTTCTGCCAGTGTCAAAGCACCATGCTCTTGGGCGGCGAAAAAGAGATCGACGCTGTGAGGTGCCCAACCTGCCTTTCCCTTTCCTAGTTGCTCAGTAAAATCACTTTCGCTACTGAGAGTTCCAATGCTCAGCACATCGATTCTATCTAAAGGGATTTTCAAATATCTAACTGCTTCTGCTAACGCTGGAAGAATAGGATTATTAGCCCAGACACCTCCATCTAAAAACGTCTCCAGCGCTATAGTCCCATCGAAGGTAGCTTCATCAAAATAAGTAGGCGCGGCAGAGGAAGCCAGTGCAGCTTCGACGGCTGAAATATCTCGGTAAGCGGTTCGATCTGGGCTATGCGGAGTGACGATCGCCTCTGCCTGACCTTGCTTGGCCCTCACAGTGGGGATTACTAGCCGGCAGCGGGAATCTGCTTGCAACGTTTTGTCCCCATACACTTCTGTCAAAAGATCTCGAAGTGTGGCTGAGTCATGCTTGGATTTGAGCCAGTGTCGCAGTTTCCGATCCTTCGGAAAAATCTGGGGGCCTTTTGTTTCGTAAAACTCAAGGATTTCACGAGGTTTCAGACCCATAGCGAGTCCAATAGCCAAAATCGCGCCTGTGGATGTGCCGGCCACTAGGTCAAAGTGAGAAATAAGGTCGCTTCCACCACCGGCCTTCAGCATGTCGTCCCACTTGGCCAAGACTGCCGCGGTAAAGGTACCTCTGAGTCCTCCTCCATCAAGCGCCAAGATGCGAAAGTTTCGGCCGCGCGTAACATTGCGGTAAGTAAGCGGTAGGTTCTTCAGTTGATCAACGATCAGCTCTACGACTTGGTCAACCGATGTACTGTTGGCAATGGTTGCATTCGCCTCATGGGATAACCCATTTTGCAAACGAGATAACAACGAAGGATCTTCTTTGAGATAACCTGCAATAGCCCCACCAAAACCAGCGACAACAAAGCCTGGCTTTCCGAGTTCAAGCATCGTATCCAGCTCATTGGGAACGCCTGCTTTTGCTTTATTGACGTCCCACCATGCACCACCGATGCAGATGACGGCTTCGGAACGATTAGCCATCCAAACACGCATTGGGGTCAGGCCTTCTGCTGCAGGGCCATCGCTGTTATCTGCAGGCACAATCTCGACAGAAGCGAATGCTCTCTGCTCTTCAATTTCAGCAGTGTACTGGTCAGTTGAGTAGCTCCTCGCCCGCACTAGGGTAAGCGCCCTCTTGCTCCCACCAGCTTGAATGAAATCCTCAGCAGCTTTGCGCAGTGGCTCAGTGAACGAAGGGTGACTTCCATGGACAATAGAGCCTCCTTCACTGAAGACTTTCGCGGCGAATTTCTGTACGAAATCAGCGATATCCGCTTTTAATTCTTTGTTCGACCCGGACAAGTGGATCCTAACGCCGGCCAGACGCTGAGTGACTGCCATGTGTAATACCTAGTGATCTGAAATGTCGGTTTCTGCCAGCTAGTACGCCTCGTCTCGTATTTCTAACGACCGGCTAAGGCAGCTGCGGTTTCGATCCAGCCAGCGATGTTTTCCCGGCCATTTTGAGCAGTGAAGTCATATCTCATGCAGTGTTTGGATAGCTTAATAACCGTGTTGCTGGTAGGAGCGTCAAACCACAAATCAAAGGCTGAAATAGCGGAGGTGTAGTCCGAGTACTTCACCCATTTACCGCCCTTGAGCTCCGCGAAATAAATCTTATCGTTGACGAGATAGACACCCACTTCAGCCAGTGGATCTGTGCCTTTCACTCCCAACTCCTTCGCGTTGTTTCTTAAGCCATGGATATCGACAGTGAGCAGCCCATTGCCCTTCAAGACGCTACGTACGATTTCATACCGTACCCACCGCCTGGCAGCGGTGTCCTGACCCGCAAGCACGCAAGTCACAGAGGTATTCTTTAGACCATGACGAAGAAAGGTCTTGAGCGCTTCATCGCTTTCTTTCTTTGATGCTTCGAACACACTGCCATCAAAGAAACCATCTACCTTTTGATCCTCGCTGACGACTAGGCAGTTCCTGACATTCCAAGCGCGCCACACATCTTTCTGGTAATGGAAGGAAAAAAATGTTTTTCGTGTCATTCCGTGTTCCAGTTCGTTGACAATCCTCACCCCGTAGCGACAGCAGTTCACCTTGGAATACGCTGCCAGTGCTCGTCATGTAATGCGAGCCTGTCAGAAATCTGGGAAGTTATAAGCCGTCAAGAATACCCCAAGTAATCTCCGTCAAAACCACTAGGATGCCTGAACGTGTTCAAATCGATGCTGTTTCTATATTTACTTCAATGCGTTAACCAATTATCTCAATTTGCTTTATTTCGAATAGCGTTATCAATCCAGCTTGAGATATTATTTGCTATATCTTGATAAGCATTCAAGGAATTAGGATCATAACAAGGTACGACGCTTGACATTAATTGACCATCATTGAATTTGATCAAATCAAACGGATTATTTCCCTTTCTGCTGGTCCCATTTCTTGGACATCTGAGGTTATGAATATGAATGCCTAACAGAGCTTTCCCATCATTCCATGCTTTTATAATTTCGTGCTCTACCCACGGTCTTGAAGCGGTTTCGTTGCCAATCAAAACAATAATACATCGTTTGTACTTCATGTTTTGACTTATCCAATTTTCAACAGCTTGTTTACCCGTTCGCTTTAGTGTTTCCCATTCATTTGGAGTAGTAGGTGGATTACCCTCAATACTACCAATGTTACGTATTTGTTGGACTCTCATTACATCATTGTCAAAATGAAAGCTGTAAAAAACAGGAATTTTCGCCATTTTTAGCTTCCCTTATAGATTTTTTATCCAAGTCCCAGAACCTGCGCCCACATCAAATACAGCATAACCAGCCTTGCTCGTCTGTTTATGACTGCCTTCATTCATTTGCCTATACAGCTGAAGATATTCGTTTCCATACCAAGTTCCGGAATCATCTTCCGTCGGAACAATTAATATTTTTTCGTAGCTTTTGGCTGAATCTGCAAAGCCAATTTCCCAAGGGCACCAACGGGATTGAGTTGAATTGCTTGTTGCTAAAAACAAGAACCAGTCTGTAATCTTGATTTTTGTTTTAATTTTGTTTGCAGTTTCTTTATTGGGAGTGCTCGGCATTTCGCTATCTTCCCAGTCAATATACAAGTCCCACCCATTCTCTTTCATTAGAACTTGAAGACCTTTAGCTAGCTCATGATCCTTGTGACTATGACATAAAAAGGCCGTTTGCTGCTTTTTAGCTAAAGCTTCATTGAGCGATCTAGCTACAATGATTTTTCCCAAACGATTAGATGCTGCTCGTAAGTCCCTTGTTTTGATGGCCATTCCTACTCCTGTAATTCCATCACCACTTCGTCGCATTAGATGCAGTCGACGAAGTGCAGCTTGTCGTCGTCACTGATCTCGACGCTATACAGGTCGTTTAGCCAGTCAATGATTTCGGCTAGGCCTGCTCCTCCGAGTCGAGGGGCATGCCGGAGCCCACCACGCGGACCTGAGTGAAGCCGTAGTCACCCTCGACCTCTTTCATGCGCAGGCGCCTCCCCTCGGATTGACGAGACGGTAGCGAGTCAGCTCTAACACCAAGAAACCCTCTAGCTCACAGTCGCAGCCGCCATTTGTGAGGCCCTTCTAACCCTAGGCGGTCAAGGCCTTGATGATATCCCACTGAAATTAGGCATTTTCGCTACTTGCCACATCAACACACACTTTTCGTAACCGCATGTAAAATAATAGCGATTTATGTTTCTTAAGAGAAGGCTACTAAAGAATATAAATTGATGGGATTCAGGTGTTACTTTCGAAAGCTGTCCAGTTCCTGCTCTAGCAGCGTCAGAAACTGACGCTGCTTGTCGGTCTTCATCTTTTGGATGTTGGCGAGCTTTCAACGCACGGCCGGTAGCTGATCAACGCCGGTGTGAGGTAGCAGTTCTCAGTCAGGGGCCCACTGCTTGAAGGACAGAAGAAAGCGAACATCTTCATCCGTCATTAGGTCTCGGCCAGTCGCGACAGCGTTGCAGGGCCTCGTCACAGGGCTCTAGTGGAAGGTAAGCAAGGTCGATATCGACCGAAAGACGAGGTAATGGCTGTACGAAGAGGTTGATGGCCGTACCCCCCTTGAGGGCAAAACACGGCTCGTTATTGAGAAATGGCAGCAGCGAGACCAGCAACCTGACCTGTTCGTGGTAGCGAGCGTCAATCGGCATAAAGGAACGCCTCTGGTACCGTAACGTGAAATTCCCTGTCCAGCTTGCCGCTCTGGCAGAGCTGACGCTTTCCTTTGCCAAAGTCCAGTTGGCCTAGTTCAAGACGGCCATACCAGGCATGTCTGGCGTGGCGAGCCAATACCATGAAGGCACGCTTCGTTCTCACCGAACGGCAACCTTCCAGCAATGCCTGTAGCCGGCGCGGACGCAGCGTATTGAGACCATCGAAGGTATCCACCAGCTCACTACTGAACAGCAGCTCATTCGACGTCACGGCGATCCACTCCAGAATTGCTCGTTCTGGGGTCGATACACGTAAGCTGAAGGCCCTTCCGGCCGGTGCGTAGTCCGTGAAGCTGCCGGGAAGTTGCGCTGGCAGGCCCTTTTCAGAGTGGAGCACCATCTGCCCTGCCCACTCGGCGTCACTCACCCATCGAGGCAATCGGGCGGCCTCATTGCCGTACAGATGCGTGGTGCGCTCCCCCATGGGCAGGTAATGCACAAAGCCCTGCAGCGCCAAGGCTGTCTGGCCACCCGGCCAAAGCGATGGTAATTCTGTGTCATTGCTCGTCTGAAGCGCGAAAATAGCGCTCTCCCATCCAAGAGACTCTCCTGATTGGCAGTAGGCGCCATGACCCACGCGTTGCAGCCAGCCAGCACTGGCCAGCTTTCGTGCCTGATCAGAAGTGACGCCGTGAGATGCCAGCCAGGCAGTCGTCACGACAGCACCATGAGGGATCTTGTGCAACAGCTGGTTTATTTTCACGTGAGAAAGCGACCTTAAATTCCGTTTTCAACATGAATAATAAACCGCACCGGTTTATCTTCAAGTACAAAACCGTCTTAAAAAGCCGCTTTCGATGTCAATTTTAAACATGTGGCACGCACCTTTACTGCTGCCTGGGGTTGAGGACAGCCCCAGCGCAACGTTTAGAGGGCAAAAGCCTGGGAAGCGGAGTAAAGCTGTGAAAACGAAGAAGCCATGTGCCCATGCACCACGTCAATCCTGATAGTGCGTGTACTTTTTCGCACTGCCTCTCACCTGCTCGGCAGGATATTTTTCCGCATTCCTTTCCATTTTCGCTCGGCATGCCGCCTCAATATCGACGTTTAGCTTGCCGGCAAGGCGAATCAGGTAGAGCTGTACATCGGCAATTTCGTCACGCACGGCAGCTAGCTGCTGTTCATCCAGCTCTTTTGACTGCGCCTCGGTCAGCCACTGAAAGCACTCCTGCAACTCAGCGGCCTCCACTGTGAGCGCCATGGAAAGATTCTTGGGCGAGTGGAACTGGTCCCAGTCACGCTCGGTGGCGAACTGATCCATGGCGTCATGGAGCTGTTTGAACGGATCTGACATCCAGGGTCACCTGATTTTGAGATATCGAATAGCCGTGAGCATGCCTGCTCTGCCGCTCGCTATCCAGTCAGCGTCTGCATAGGCGGCTATCAAGCCGCCGGTTCCTCACAACACGGAGAGGAATTCGCCGATGACCTTCAGGTCTTCAAGCTCGTCTTCAAGCACGATGTCCTTGTAGCCAAAGGCGTTGGTCTGGGGCTTGAGCACGATGCGCTGGTTCACGAACTCGCCGTACTCCTCGACCTTCTCACTCTGGTACAGCTTCACCGTAAAGCTACCGCCGTGGTCCGGGTCGTCAATGGCGCGGTGTTGCACCACGACGACCTTCCCTTGACGTGTACCGCCGGGGTTGGCACGAAACAGGCACCAGGCACCGTTGGGAATGCGGCGGTTCATCGACTCCCCCACTACCCGGCTGACGAACAGGTCGGGACTCGCGCGCATAAAGTCCGGCAGCTCGACCCAGTACTCGGCATCGGCGATCTGCATCTCGCTGAAGTCGCCGGCGGCGATGCTTAAATCGTATACGGGTACATGGCGCTCGAAGGGCACTGCCTCATCGCGCGTCACGGTGGGAAGGTGCAAGCCATGCAGCGTCTCGGTATTTTCAGATGCCTCTTCTCGCTCGGTAGATTCTTGAGAACGAGCATAAGCCGCGAAATATTCTCGGGTCTCGGAATCCGTGGCATAGACGTAACAGCCCTTCTGTCCCCGCGTCATCAGCGTGCGGTAGGTATTCTTGATGATCTGATCCGCCTGACTACGGGCATACTCAGGATCATTTTTGAGCATCGTCTTGTAGCCATGCACGGAACGATCCTGCCCTGCCCGCCTAGCCGCGTCTGTCACCACGCGACCGTCACGAATTACGAAGTCTTCTCCGATGATGACACCGACGTAGTCGAACTCGAGCCCCTGGCAGGTATGGATACAGCCGACCTGATCAACTGAGTCGTCAGCGATGGCCCATAGCATGCCGTCGTCACTGAGGTTCCACTGGGCCGCGAAGCCATACTCGTGGAACACGATGTCCATGGCGTGCTTGTCCTTCTTACTCGCCCAGGGCCAACAGTAGCCTGCCACCATACGTGCCTTGTTGGCCTTGCGGTTCTTTTCGAGAATCGCCCGGCGTATGGCACTCGGGTCATCGAACACCTGAAAGTCGTAATCGATGTCCTCCAGGTCGGTGTTTGCTGTGGTGCGAATCTGAAGGGCATGATCGAGCCAAGCCAGATAGCCATCCGAGCCATTGCAACGAAACTGCGAGGCCAGCTCAAGTTCGTGTACATCGGCGCCGCACTCAGCCGCTCGCCGCCGGACCTCCTCGACCGTCCCCACGTCCTTCAGCGTTACACGCTGCGCCTCATCGATGAAAAAGATCGATAGCCGTGAAGCGGCGATGATCTCCTTTATCTGGCTCTCGCCCAGGTTCTGATACATGCCAGACTTTTCATTGAGGCGATGCGCCTCGTCCACAATGAGTGCATGGAAGGTATCCGGCTCGGCGTTGACGTAGCTGCCCGAGCCCTTGAACAGGTTATCGATATGGGTTTTCTTGCGCGTGCCGGTGAGCCGTTTCTTGAAAACCTCACGAGGAGCTGAGTTGCGCGACACATACTGCGTCATCATCTCGCGCTTCGTCAGCTCCACCAGCAGGTTGATGGCCACCACCGATTTGCCGGTGCCCGGCCCGCCTTTAACGATCAGACACTGCTTGCCACTATTGGCCGCACGATGTGCCATATCAATCGCGGTTTCATATACCAGCTTCTGCTCGTCGATCATCAGAAACTCGGCGTTACCACTCATCATCGACGCCAGGGCATCTGACAGGTTCTTGCTCGGCTTGATCACACCATGCTCGATGCGATACATGATGTTGTCACTGTCGCCGTACTTGATGTGCTGGCTTAGAAATTCCGAGAGCTTCAGGGCATCCGGTGAGATGAATACAGGCGCTCGGCAGGTGTGATAGGCATAGAAAGGATCATTGATGGCGTCCCCCTGCTTCATGTTGTGCAGGTAGGCGCAGGGCACCAGGCGGATCGACTCCGAACGTACCGTCTCATTGTAATCTTCGATCAGGGCACCATAAGACCATGCCTGATACGACGGATGATTGGTCTCACGCACCCCACCTCCCAACTGGGTACGCACAATGGCGTCTTTCTTCGTCACCTCGACGGACTGCCACTGCTTCAGCTCCACGATGATTGCTGAATCATCTCGCTGGTGATTCTTGCCGGTCAGGATGAAATCCACACGGCGATTGGTCAGAGGAATATTGTACTCGATGGCCACGCCTGCCGATGCGGGAATGCCCTCGTCGAGCAGCACACCCATCATGAAGCGCAGCGAGTTTTCCCAAGACAATATCTCGTTACGGGGCGAGTTGCGGTTCAGCCTGCGAGCCACCTCGTTCTCAATGGCGTCGGCGATCCGGTTAGCTCGAACATCATCGATGAACTGCTGCTTGGTGGCGTTGTAGACCAGCATTTAGAACCCCGTGTTCTATCGGTTACTTTTAACTCTCATCAACCAAAGCAACCCATAAATTTTGCGGGTGTTAATCATGTTGAGAGGCTTATAAAAGAGATATGAGCACTATATAGGGATAATCTACAACAGTCTTATCTATTGGTGGCCAGTTGCGAAGAGAACGCGAACATCCGGCGTTTAACAAAAATCGATCAGATCCTGTGAAAACAACGTATAGGCAAGGCCTCACAAAACGAACGGCGTGATGGTATAGACAAGACAGTCAATGGCTATTCTTGTGCTTTGACCAAACCCGCTTGACCGACGCTTCACTACACCCAGCTATACGAGCAGTTTCTGCAATGGAAAAATTGGCTGAGCGCAGTGTTCTGATACGCTCGTGAAGCACTTTATCAGGGCGCCTCCCCGTAAAAAGCCCCTTTTTTTTAGCCAGCGAAATGCCTTCAAGCTGCCGCCTACGCCGCTCTTCATAATCATCTCTAGCCATCTGCAAAGCCAGCTTCAATAGCATTTCCTGCACTGACTCAAGGACGATCTTTGTTATTCCTTCCGATTCCGCCACCAAGTCTGAGAAGTCTAAAATACCAGGAATTGATAACCGGGCGCCTTTTGCGTGGATAACATCTATCAGAGCTTGAGCTTGTGGTAGAGGCAGTCGGCTAATGCGGTCAATCCTTTCCGCGATCACAAGATCGCCTGATTGCAAATCAGAAATCATGCGCTGTAGCTCTGGACGATCAGCTCTAGCACCCGAGGCCTTTTCGCGATAGATAGCAGCAATGTAGTAGCCAGCTTCTTGAGCATCAGTAATCAACCGTTCTTGGCGTTCAAGGCTTTGTGATTCATCACTTACTCTCATGTAAATTCTGGCTATCTTACCCATACCACCTTACCCCCACCGATTCATATTTTTGTTTAACAGTTCAGAAACTGATGCACAGTGTTCATCTATATGTTTAGCCAAAGCTGCGATAGCTTCATGTTTGATTCTCTTCTCTTCAGAAGACTCTACATTCAGAGCTCTAGCCACTTGATTAAGGTTACGTCCAATTGCATTTAACTCACGGCAAGACCGACGCAAAATGTTTATCTCATCATTGGTAAGAACGGGTTGTCGGTGTAAAGCAGCCAGTACAGCTGATGTTGTCCAGTTGGTTTTATTTAAGAACCCTTCTTCTCGCGCCTTAACCCCAACTTTTTTAAAGTTTTCAGATGCTAGCCGAACCGTGATCTTATCAGATTTGGGCTCATGGTTAACGTCAGCACCTGCATCTGAAGTACTGCCAGACACCTTCTGGATCATCATTCTTAGCATTTCTGATTCACTGACATGGTTAGCCTGACAGAATTGATGCCAAGCAATCTTTTCATCGTTAGTCAGTCGTGTCTTGGCCACTTTCATAAACACTATCCAATATTTTCCCAAATATCATGGAAATAAAATCGATGGGTAGCATCTGGTACCAAATGCCAGCACTTTGCGAATCCTGCCCTAGCTCAAAACCCATTCATTTTTTTCGTACGCACGAAAAATGAGTTCAAGGACGTGCTGGGCCACGCTATTATTGATACAGAAGGGCTTGTTTTACATCTGATCGTCGTCTGGCTCTGATCAAGAGGCTTTGTCATTAGTAATAGGGTCGTTGCTTGTTTCAACTGCACCTATTTTCTTATACCGCTGTCGACGTCTGGCCAGCTCAGCTTTCATCCAATGTCCGGCGGCACGCATCTCAGCTCGCAAGTTTTCAATCTCTTGTGATGTCAATCGCTGGTAGCTCATTGAGCCTTCTCCCTAGACACCTTACGCCGGAGCTGCGGATATATCGCTGCGCGCCATCGCCACTGAAGCAGGCAAACGGCAATACCAGCCAAACAAGCAAACAGAGTGCGCATCGCCTCATTATCGCCAGTAAGGGCGCCTCTGGTTAAGCTAGGGAACTCGGGAAGCAACGCCACAGCCAGAAGAATACCTACTATTAGCAATAGGCCCGAAAACCCTAGCTCGCCTCCTCGCTTTATCCTCATCCACCGGGCACGCCAAATGCTGGTCCATTTGGTTTTCATGTTCTTATCCCCCCGTGATTGTATTGCCGGTCCCGAAACGTTTTTGGTAGGCACGATAAGCAGATTTGGCGCCACGGTAAGGAGAGGCTGCGGCATTGCCTGCCAAGCGGGCATCACGTTGCACTCCGCGATACTGACGCCGAATTTTTGATGGACGCATAGCAGACATGGCGGAACCTAGCGCGCCCTGAGTTGCCAATGCCACACCCCCGCCCAATGCAGATGCGACAGCGGGCACCTGCTTCAGCACGAGGATTCCAAGGGCAAAAAAAGCAATCAGATAGGCACTTGTTGTCATGCTGGCCATATTGCTTGTTGAGGACGACACAATGTTCATGAAGGCTTCGCTGACATCAATGACCATGCGTCCGATGGCTGATCCCAAAACCAATAGCATGCCAAAATTGACCACCATGCCCAGCCAGCTCTCGAAGAAACGTTGAGTAGTGTTAAACAGAAGACCAATGATAAAGAGTGGGCCAATCGCCAGCAGCACCGTTGTTGCTACCTTGCTGGCCAACAGGAGAAACGCCACTACGATGGCAACACCGCCACCAAACACCATGATCAGAATCGCTACCAGATACATGCCGAAATCACCACTCATGACCCCCGCCTTATTCCAGGCCTGATCGGCCACAGCGAGGACACGTGAAAACAGGCTATCCAGAATGGCCGCTGCACCTCCATTAGACCCAGTGATGACTGCTGCCACCTGTTCTGGCCCGTGTGCCAGCACGTCCACCACAACACTCATGTAGGTACCGACCGTCAGTCCAAGCGTCATGATGAAACCAATCCTAAGGATACGAAATACACCTTCCTGCAAGGGCTCATTGACCTTGCCAAACATCATCAAGTAGCCCCAGATAGCTATCCAAACGATTAACATGCTGGTGAATATCGGAGTGATGTAAGCGATGAGATCAGTAGCTGTATTGATGATGTACTGGTCCAGTGCCTGATCAACAACTGAGAACATGCCTTCAAACAGGTTCATGAGTTCTCCTCGCCCATGGAGTGCGGTAGGTTGAGCTCGAAAGGTTCACCACTGGATAGTGCTCGTTCTGCCTGGAGTGCATTGATGCAATTCGGTGTATCCCGAAGTTCACCAGGATTATTGCTGCATGCCTGAAGAGTCATCTTGCGATCATCATCATGCGCTTTGTACCAGTCCACGGTCTGCACAGAGCCGGTATCCGAGCTGTCTTCGAAGCACCCTGTCAGCACCAAGCCAATCAGAGCCACAACTGCAGTATTTCGTGCGCACGAAATTTTCTTGGTGCCCATAACGCCCCCTTCACCAATCAAGCTCAAAAGGTTCGCCTGATGATGCAACGCGCATCTGCTGAATTTGTTGAGCGTGAAGTGCCTGGTTGGCCTCAGCCTGCGAACGGAGCATGGATAGCTTGGCCGTTTCGTTTTGCAGCAAGACTTCCTCAGCGCCAATACGGGCCTGGAGGTCCAGAACGTCTTTCTGGTCCGGGCTGTTATTGACCTCGGCCACAAGGCCGGTCAGCTCGCTAAAACGCTTTTGAGCTTGTTCCAAGGATTTTTGGGATTGGCCAAGCCAAGTCGCCGTATTGCGGTTGCCGCTGTCGTATAGGTTCGCCACATCGCCAGACAAACCATGTTCGTTCGAGCCCTTAATGCCGGTATCAATCAGCACTTGGCTAGGCTCGACGTCAACGGCAGTGTCATAAACCGAGTCGATGACATTGCCCATGCCACGGACGCCACTCATGCTGTCCAACTGCCTGTTGGCCGTTTCGAGCTGGCTTTTCAGCTGGTCGATTTGATCCAGCATGTGCTGAACCTGAATCATCTGTTGGGTCAGACTCGAAACATCGATAACGGGAATCCCGCCGGCTAAAGCAGGTTGTGTTAGCCCAATTGAAGCCAATAGAGCGATACCGGCAGTTTTTCGTGCACACGAAATATTGTTACCCATAATCAAACCTCCCTTTAAATATTTTGATGACTCGGTTTGACCTGTCGGCGCCGTTCAATCCTTTGAAGCACCAATGACTGTTTTTCAAGCTCCAGACTCTTCAAATCGATTGATTCCATTACCTCTTTCATTTCCTCGATGCACGTAAAAAAGTCTTCGGGAAAAAGTTTCAAACCCTCATCGAAAAAGTCACAGGCATAACCGGCAATAATCAACAGAGTTTGAAGTTCACTCTTAATCACATGCTGTTCAACTGCATAAGATCGGCGCAGCGAAGGCAGCCCATCATCGTTGAAAGTGTGTGTGACACCCTGACTGTCAGTCATGATTGCCTCCTGATGAAGGAAGTTTTATTAAGGCGTGGTCAGGGCCATCACCTTTGTTTCGTGAAGTTCGAGCCTTGAGTGCGAATTTTTCTGCGCATCTCTTCAAAAGCGATAGCTCCAACTTTATCGCTGCCGTAATTTTTTGCTATGGCATCCGCTTTCTGTTGGCCCCGATACTCGGCGATTTGAACCGGGGATAGCTCCTTTGAATAGCTCTTCTGATCACTTGAATCCTTTTTCTTATTTTTTGTTGTACTCTGTGCTGTAGTCTCTGTAATAGATTCTCCCTTTTGTCGATTCAAGATTTGACCGTCC
Organism: Kushneria konosiri; assembly: GCF_002155145.1. Taxonomy (NCBI): domain Bacteria; kingdom Pseudomonadati; phylum Pseudomonadota; class Gammaproteobacteria; order Oceanospirillales; family Halomonadaceae; genus Kushneria; species Kushneria konosiri. Next base: position 2,626,392 of record NZ_CP021323.1, on the reverse strand, counting down.
TGATTACCAGATTGGCCATAAGGAAACGTAGAATCTACCAAAGGGAAAAACTGGGAAGCACAAGCGTTTCTGGAAGGTTCTTCGTCGAGTTGATCCGCTAGAAGCTCCAGCAAGCGCTCACAGTTCACTCGATACCAAATTTTGGCGGGAACATCTCTTCGCTCTTCTTCCAGAACACCAATTTCCACTAACGATTTTCTAGCATTTGCCTGTTGCTTTGGAGTTAGTCCGGTTTCAGACTCCCAGCTATCTTCACCACGCTGATTTTTATAAAACCATCCATTGCGTGTTTTCGTCTTTGAATTTTTACTCCAATAAAAAGCTTGGCTAAGGAAAACAGCGCCGGGGACCGAAACGCCAGGAAGAAGTGTGAAGGCAGTATGATAGGCAATAACCCTACCCAAAATTTCTTTCACGACCGATGAGCTATTACGCACCATATTCGGAAGACTCCAGGCATAATGCGTCTTTTACTTGGAGCGTACGAAAATAAACTCGACGCCCCACCTTAACCATAGTGGGCTTTAGCTTCCGAGAAACCTCTGTATCTGAATAAAGAGATACCCGGATGCCATCAGGCGAACGACCCAGAAGATCTGCCAAATCCGATATACTCATCAGCAGGCCAAATCTTTCAACAAGATAATCTTCGACTTTCATAATCAGCACTCCGCTAACAAAATATCGGAGTAACCAATGCTAAACAATAAAAGTAAAAGCTCAAGCTAGAGGAAATTAAATCAAAATCAAAACAATACACTTTGATCATCAAAGCGTATTATTTCGAACAACTAGAAAACAAAAAAGAGTTCTTTTTCAAAAGCCTAGAAAGTAACATAATTTTACAAAATTATGTTATCAGCTTGAGGAGAGCACTAGCAGGTATGACACTAATTTTAATTAAGACTAGACTGTTTTTATAAAAACAGCTTATTAAAAATAATAAACATAGGGCATGACAATGCAGATTAACTTGCCATCACAATAGCATCGAAAAACTAGACATATCGATTCAAGATATAGAACTTACTTAAATAAATCGACATGATGGTTTTCATGTGCCATATGAAGCGCATATAACTTCTCTTGAATCCTACTGAGAGCATCAAGATACTTTTCCTCTTTCAGCTTATGGCAAAACTCTCGGAAAACTTCTGCAGAATATTCAATAGAGCAAACAGCCAAATAGATAGCGAAACTGGCATTTTCAGCCATCATATATTTAATAGCTTTATCTTTTTCCTTTTTATCAAGCTGCTCTACGATAGTTCTATTGTATACGTCTTCGGCACCATGGTGAACCGAGTCTGAAGAAGATGCAAAGAGAGTAAAGTAAGCCCCCTTTAAATTGACTGCAGAAAACTTCTGTACAATAGTGTCGGGCCACATCTTAAGCTTACTATTTTTTTTGTGTTGCAGAGATGCCAAACCGTTATCCATTGACTCTAAAAGTCTAGAGGATTGCTCAATTCCTTTTTGATCCTCAGTTTCTAAAGAGTGTTCAAGCCATTTCCTTGCCTTATATTTATTTTTTTTAAAATATCCTTTTAAGAATCCAGAAGCGCGCTCATTATCTTCCTCGCCCAAAAGATACAAAAAATTAACTGTCGATTCGAGTGACACTCTTGATAGAGCTTCTACAGATATATATTTCTCCTCTCTTAAGCATAAAATCAATGATGAATTGATTTCAGAAATTCTTTGCAAATGATACTGATACTGCACACGCTGGATAGTATATTTTATTTCTGGATGACTGGTTGTAGCCAAGGCCATTTCGCAAAAGAAACCATTCAGTTTATCATTTACTTCTCTCAAAACTGGTATCTGTTTTTTATGCTCACAAAATCCTACTACTGCATCATTAAACTCTGGGGTATCAAAATAATTATTCAAAGTGACCATATCTCGCTTGAACTAACAGTTTTTCTTAAAACCAAAGAAAAATTTTACTCTAAACCATTTAATTTAAAAACCAAATCCTCCATCCTCGAATGCCTATAATGTCTTAACATTTTCGTTGACTTGAGGCCACTGATCGCAGCAACCTCCTACTCGGATAGCTCTCTCTACCAGCCGGCTAAGGGCTTCATGCCGTAGATCGTTGAAGCGGAAGTTTGAATAAGCGACATTAGGCGGGCTTCATTATCATTATTGCCGGTGAGACGTACGTCACGGCGCCCAAAAGCAAGTGAGGGGTAGGATCTCCGAAGAGCGCATACCCATTCCCAATGCAATTTTAGCGGTCTAGGACAGCATGGTATTGCTGCGCTGCCGAAGTATGGCAAACGGTCACTTCTACTCGCCTCATCAACTTTTAATCAAATCTTTTCCCTAGCGTATTCTTCAGCTCTTCTCCACGATTAGATATCTTTTCTTGAAGAGCACGAGAGTAGCTTGATATTTCATTTCCTGTCTGAATCACCTTGGACAAACTACATTCCCATACATCCCTATTATCTTTAATATCAGTTCTCAACACGCTCTCTTGGTCCCCCCAAAAAACATTGGTTTGCCCATAAATCTTGCAGACAGAATCACTCATCTCAGGATAGTAAATATCTGATATAGCCTTAGCCTCATGAAGCCTATGACAGCTCTCCATATATCTCTCCCGGAATTCATGAAGTCTCATGTTGTTATCTGACTGGATATAACTCATAGTCAGAGATGTTTCTAGAGACACTCTTGACAGTATGACATGCATTTTCCTTAACTCTTTTCTCTCAAGAGCCACTTCTGCCATAACACGCTCATGCAGCAATCTATCTGATTGGAGCACAACATCCTTTTGAGCATTTATCTCAGCAATTCTTACCTGATTTCTAACTGTTATTTTTGTCGTTATGTATGCGGCAACCGCACCAATAACCGCCCCCAAAAAGATATACATCTCCTTCGGTAGGTAGCCATCGCTCAATGGAAAATCCAACATTTTTCACTCCCCATGCAATTATTAGCCAACGGGCAATTAAAGCCCTCATATACGATCCAGTTTTATAACCAAATCCTCTGCCCTCAAATGCGTATATCGCCTCAACATCTGCATAGACTTGTGTCCACTGATCGCGGCGACCTCTTGGTCGGATAGTCCTGCTTCCACTAGCCGACTCACTGCCTCATGGCGTAGATCGTGAAATCGGAAGTCGTTGAGGCCGGCCTTTTTCTTAGCTTGGTTCCAGAGTTTGGTGTAAGCGTATGGGCCACGCTGTCCGTCTCGTCCGGGCTCACCAAAAAATATCAAATCACAGTCGAGCGGACGCACTGGGTTATTCAATGCCTGTTTGAAGGTATCGGTAGCTGCAATAGTTAGAGGCACAAGACGGGCTTCGTTGTTCTTGGTGTCTGTAAGACGCACCACACGGCGCTTCACGTCGACTTGAGAGCGAGTGAGGGTCAGGATCTCCGAGGAGCGCATGCCCGTTTCCAAGGCGATTCTAGCGATCCATGTCAGCATAGGGTTGCTGTGCTGCCGTAGAACGGTGAACAGGCGCTTTTCTTCATCAGCAGACAAGCGTCGGTCGCGCCCTTCTCCCGGACTGGGCTTGCGAATGTTCTGGACGGGGTTATAGGTCAACCCTAGTCCCCACTCCTGAATGGCCACTGTATAGAGATGGCCAAGTAAGGCTAGTTCCAAGCGCACAGTGTTGGAACTGATCGGTGAACCTCGACGCCCAATGCTGTTCAAACGGGTATCGCGGTAATTTGCGATGAGATCAGGCGTTAACGCCACAAGAGAGTACTTGCCTAAGTGTTCAACGAGCTTTGTAGCCTTGCCGCGCTCGCTCTTTCGAGTGCTGAGCTTTTTGTTGGGGGTAATGTCGGCCAAATAACGCTTGAGGGCTGCTTCAAGCGTCATTCGCTCCGAAGCGCTGCGCTGGATATAGACACCACGCACCATTTCGTCTTCAGTGCGACGTGACCAGTCCTGAGCGTCTCGTTTGGTGCGAAAAGTCTTTGCGGTAGTGGGCCAGCCGGTCTTGCGGATGACGGCTTTCCAGCTACCAGAGGGGGTCTTGACGATGGTGGCCATAGATATTCCCGAGGATCTTAAGGATCGGCACTGTACCGAAACTGTACCCTTGGACTATGGGACTCACCAGCTTAAAACGCTAAGCTATTGAAATGATTGGTGGGCCCAGCAGGACTCGAACCTGCGACCAAGGGATTATGAGTCCCCTGCTCTAACCAACTGAGCTATAGGCCCTGATATTGCGGTTGCGTATGATACCCAAAGCATCGCCGTGAGACCAGTGCTGTTAATTAACAAGGAGTGAGCGCATGCGTGATCGTTTCTGGAAGGTGCTGGGTGTGGCAGGCGTTACGCTTGCGATGACTACCCAGGCACAGGCAGCCTGGCATTTTGTGCCAGCCGATAGCGAGATTACCGCTCATGTAGCAGGCCAGGGGCAGCGCGGCCCGATGGAGCGCACCTATCACGTCTCGGAGCTGCAGGGCACCATTGACGATGAAGGACGATTCGAAATGCCATTGCGCCTTGAGCAAACGGATCTACTGGGCAAACAGGGAGGCCTTGGCGGCCTGCTGTCAGGCCTTTCTTCCGATTCAGCCATGGTCACGCTGTCCACCAGGGTCAATCCCGCCTGGCTGAGCAACCTTCAGCCAGGGGACTCAACAACCCGCAACGTCACGCTGACCGCCAGTGGCAACCATTTCGAGCGTAGCGAGCAGGTGCCCTTGACCCTTGAGCGGCTGGATCAACAGTATTATCACCTGACACTGGCCGAGCCCATTAGTGTGGATACCCAACAACTGATGAAGCTGGACAATGCACAGACGGTTTTATCACTTCTGGGATACAAGCGACTGGACGATAGCATCCCGATCGAATTCAACGCCCGATTGATTCAGCAGTAAAATGGTCCCGCCACGTTACAGACACAAAAGCGCCCGACGAGTGCCGGGCGCAATGCGTGGATGACAAGGAATCAATCCTGAATATCCCTTGGACGTGGCGGCGGCATGGCCTCCGAACCACGGTCATTCATTCCCATGTGAGTCTCCTCCATCATGACACGGCGCTCTACGCTGTTGCCGTGAAGGTTGATGCCCAGTATCCCACTGGCCGAGAAAATCAGCCAGGTCATGATGTCGACACAGTCCTGAATGCGGTCAGGATCTCTGACGACAGTAATACATACTGCCAGAGACATGAGTGCGAGCATGCCGCACAGCGTCCACCCTACGCCGGCTCGCCAGTCGTTATTGAAAAGCCCCTTGATGGCGCTTCCGGTTGCTCGTGACATTGCCGGTTTTATCGCCGCCGCCTCCAGTTGCAGCTTGATGCGTTCTACATCCAGTTGCTTGAGCCGGTTGATGGCATCCGGGTTCTGATCCAGCATGTCAGACACCCCTTGCGCAGATGCATTTGCCCAGCACTCAAGTGTTGCAGCAACAATGGCGCCTAGAGCTTCACAATTTTCCGGATTTCTAAAAAGCGCCGCCAGCTCGGGCGCCTCCCTTTCAAGACGTCGTCCGACGTCAGACCAGGCCATGACGAGTTCCTCGCCGTTCGCTGGAGGTTCCATTTCGACCAGTGTCAGGTTCGATGTCATACATATCCCTTTCCAGCCTGACGACACGATCAATCCAGCCCTGGGCAAATGCCTGCTGCGAGACATCCCGCCGTGCGAGATCGACCAGCCACGCCAGACGCAGCGCGTTGATGGTACTCGCGAGTGTGTAACCACTATTCACACCGCGAAATTTGAGCATGGCGTCCATTGCCCCTAGCGTCTGCGTTCCGATGCAACCGTCTGTTCCGATGGCGCTCCAGCGCCGTCCGTTATTGCTCAAGACATTCAATACCTCCTGTAGTTGCCGTCCGGCACGTCTGGTGCCGCTGTGTACGCCATAATCCATTAGTGCGACTGCCAGTGCGGGCGTACGCGCACTGATCTCATCAAGCTTCATCGCATGCCAATAGGTTTTCAGATAGATTTTCTCGGCCATGGCCTGAGGAAAATCACGCATGTTGCCGCGATAACCATGTTCGGCAGCCACGCTCCGGGTAATGCCATAATTGGTCGCGCCTCCTCTATCATCAGGATGGTCAACAAAACCACCCTCGCGTCTCATGAGGGCGACAATAATTTTGCTTCGTTGTGATTCGTTCATGAGAATCTCCCTGCATATGCGGCTCTATAAGAAACTTCATTGGCAGACCGGGACTCGCTGACTTTCACATGGCAATATCCAGTCACGGGATGCACAATATGCACACGTTTGGTTAACAAACTCGAGTATGCGCGAGCATTAATTAACCATCAAGGATATTTTCAAAAAGTTTTAATACCTGCAACGAGAAACCAGCATGCAAAGAGTCAGTGAGATAAGACGCGCAAACGCTCGCGCCCTACGCGATCAGGCAGGCAGCAACAAGGCATTTGCCGAATGTGTAGGTGTGGAGCCACCGGCAGCCAGCCGAGTGCTGAGCAGCAAGGCGACCCGGAATATCGGTGATGATTTCGCCCGCCGAATCGAGGTGGCCTTTGGCAAGGAAGATGGCTGGCTTGACAGCGCGCACCAGCAGGGTTCGCCCTACAACGACAATGTAGTGTCGATGCCAGCACGCAGTGACAACAGCATTGAGCAGGCCCCCATCATGAGTGGAATGGCGCCTCTGCTCAGCTGGGTACAGGCGGGAGCCTGGACAGAAACCTCAGCAAGCATCATTGATCATGGCGATCAGGAGTTCTTCCCCAAGCCCCCCAACTGCGGGCCAGGCTGTTTTGTACTTCGCGTACGCGGGGAGTCAATGATGGAAGTTTATCCGCCAGGTACGCTGATCTTTGTCGACCCGGATGTCCAGGCCATGTCAGGAGACGACGTTATCGTCCAGTGTGAGGAACACGGCAGTGCAGAGGCCACTTTCAAGCGCTACATCGAAGAACCCGGTCAGCCGCCCATGCTCAAGGCGCTGAACAGAGGCTGGGCGCAGCAGTACATGACGCTGGGGCCACACTGTCGAATCATTGGCGTGGTCATGGCACAGATGATGTTGCGTCGATAGCGCCGACCCTATATTAGCAAGTGACTGTTTAAAAAGGATTAATTCTAGCACCCATACTTAATTAACCATTTTGTGCAAAATTGACTTGACGGTATTAACCAAATAATTAACCATGATTACAAGTTATCCAGAAAGGGTAACGAAAAAACGCCAACATGGTTATTTTGGGAGAATACTCATGACAACTGCTAACGCTACTGCAATCAAAACCGTTCTCGACTTTGGTGCAGACCCCACCGGCGGAGTCGACAGCTCTCAGGCTTTCAATGACGCCGCTTTGTCCAATGAAGTTGCTACTGTGATTGTACCGCCCGGATCATACGTCATCAGCAAAACCGTCGATCTAAACCGTAAAAGCATGTGCGGCGCCGGGCGTTTTAGAGAAAACCAGCACAAAGGTGTTGCCTATATCAGGTCGGGCAGCAAAATTGATGGCCCCCTCTTCCGCAATCAGGGACCTGTTGTCGAAAATATGTATATTTCGGGGCAGGGCGAGAATGACAATAAAACCGTGTTTGATGCGTATAGCTATAATAGCGTCTTTAGCAACATCCATTTCAGCAATATTGGAAGAGCAATTTATGCTGACGAAATTCTCGTCAACTTCACTGTCAAGGATTGCGTTTTCATTCAAATCGGATGCGGGCTTTACTGCAACGATAGCAAGAACAGTTACTCCACCACAGCGCGCTTCATTCGCAATGAATTCAATAACTGCGGCAACGCCTTTGTTTTCCGCCGCAACCTTAATGGAGCCACATTCCAGGACAACATCTTTGAGTTCATGAGCGGCGATGCCGTGGTTGCGTCGCACATCTATGACTGTAACTTTATCGGTAACTGGTGGGAAAAACGCCGCTCGACCGGAACAGCTTCCATTACTACAGCGCCAGACGAAAAAAGTGATGATCCAGGCTATCCGATCATTCGATCCACGAGTTTTCAACAGATCATGCGGTGCTTTGCTGCCGGCAATAAGGTTACTCATGGATGGCGAAACATATTTAACTCACTTTTCCATGATGCACGAATGGGAGGTGTATCTGTACAGGAAGGAGCTGTTGTGGTCCGGGAACCTACCGGTCGTGCTGTTCGACTGGAGCCTGACCTTATTGCCCAGCAAGGTGACAAGTGGGCCTATCTCCCTCCGTTCGTGATCGAGGCTGGAAAAAACAGCGCAGGCTCTGCCAAGGGTATCCTGCTGCGTACCAAAGGCGGGCCGCTAGCACTTGAAGATACTGAAGGAGATGCCTTTTCCGGCGAAATTAGTATCGCCAAGGGGGATGGCCTTTATGAAAGCTATAGCCTGACCCGCAATGCCGCTGGCAAACCAACCGTCGGGATGACTGGCGTCAGCGAGATGATGATCAATGGTGAAAAGGTCAAGCTGACCACGGGCATACCCCAGCATTTTCTGTGGCGTCAGGACAAGCTCAGCCGAGGGCTGGGGTGCTTCACGACCAATCAGGTCATAACGGAGGGCACGATCAAGCTGGTGACCGAATATCTACTGGATAACCCATTGATTCAGATCACCGTAGAAGATCAGGGAGTTCGCTTTGACGGGCTCAAACATCTGAACAGCTACATTAATACAACCAAGACACGCCGCCAGTGCACAGGCTTTGAACTCTATTTTGTGGATGCCCAGGGCAATCCCAAAACGCCTACAGCCTTTTCGATGCAGATGCTGACCCTCAACCCATCGCTGCTAAGCTCCTGAATTTGAGCCGCTTCACTAATAAAAAAGGGGCGCCCAATGGGCGCCCCTTTTCAATATCTCATCAAGATACCGAATCAGAGACATTATTCGTCCCATGCCGGCGCAAAGGAAGGGTTGGCGATGCGCTCGCCGCGATCGAGTGCATTGATGCGCTCGATCTCATCGTCGCTCAGCGACAGTGTCATGGCTTCCAGATTGGACTGCTGGTGAGCTCGCTTCGTGGAAGAAGGAATCACCACAATATCGCGCGCCGCTACCCAGGCCAATGCTACCTGTGCCGGCGTAACACCGTGATGATCAGCAATCTCTTTAAGGGTATCGTCTTCCATCACCTTTCCAACTGCCAAAGGCATGTAGCCGGTCACTCTGAGGCCCTTTTGCTGACAGTGCTTCACCAGCGCCTTGTTGGCCAGGAAAGGATGCACCTCAATCTGGTTGGTAACGATCTGGTCACCGCCTTCAACGCCAAGCGCCTCGTCAATCTGAGCGATGGTAAAGTTGGAAACGCCGATATTACGGGTTAAACCCCGCTTTTTGGCTTCGACCAGCGCACCAATCGACTCGGCAACCGGTACTTCGTTGTCCGGCGAAGGCCAGTGAAGCAGCACCAGATCCACATGATCGGTGCCAAGTTTTTCAAGGCTCTCTTCGAGGCTTTTGATTAGATCGTCATGGGCAAAGCGATCAGTCCAGATCTTGGTCGTCAAAAAGATGTCTTTACGCGCCACACCGCTTTCGGCGATGGCTTGCCCAACATCAGCTTCGTTACCATACATCTGTGCGGTGTCGATATGTCGATAGCCCAGCTCAAGTGCCGTTGTCACCGAATCGATGACCTCCTGGCCCTTGAGGCGATAGGTACCCAGACCAATATCGGGAATCATGTGACCTCCTGTCAGATGGCGCTCGAAACGCCTTGTAACTGCTCGACGGCCATCGGCCGTGGACCCTTGATTGATGGTCCAGTAATGACATTAGGCCCTATACCGCATCTTTCAAGTCGTTAGCCTGCAAATAATATCGACAAAGCCAGGGACAATGAGCATGATGGCGATGGGAAAGCCCCCTGGACTTTAGTAATGACACTCATTTGCGAACATGCGAGACTGCGCCGCCAGTAGTCTGGAAGACAACATTATCGCCGACGTTAACGGCAATCATCCGGAAAAGAGATCGCTATGATCAAATGGACAATCGTGGCCCTGATCGTGGCCAGCATCCTTTATGTGCATTTTCGTGGCCGCGTTCGTCACAAGCCCTTTCGCCAGCTGTCGGATCACTCGAGCTTCATGGCGCCCATCAATGCATTCATGTACCTGTTTTCAAAAGTGCCGGACCGCCCCTATCACCGCGCCGAAGACTTTCCAGGTATTGAAGCACTGACCGCTCGCTGGGAAGAGATCCGCGATGAAGCGCTGACACTTGAAAATCACATCAAGGGATCGGCCAAAAAGGACGACGCCGGATTCAATTCGTTTTTCCGACGCGGCTGGAAGCGCTTTTATCTCAAATGGTATGGCGAAAGCCATGAATCAGCGCGCCAGCTCTGCCCGTGCACGACCGAGATTCTGGCCGGGATTCCCGGCGTCAAGGCCGCCATGTTTGCCGAGCTGCCCGCCGGCAGCAAGCTGATGAAGCATCGCGACCCCTATGCCGGCTCGATTCGCTATCACCTTGGCCTGCGTACGCCCAACGATGACCGCTGCCGCATCAACGTGGATGGCATCGACTACAGCTGGCGAGATGGTGAAGCGGTGCTTTTTGATGAGACCTTCATCCATTATGCCCAGAACGACACCGAACAGAATCGCCTGATCCTGTTTTGTGATATCGAGCGCCCCATGAAGTATCGCTGGGCAGCAGCGGTCAATCGCTGGTTCAGCCGTAACGTGATGGCCGCGGCAGCCTCCCCCAATGACGATAACGATCACACTGGCGGACTCAATCGTGCCTTCAAGTACATCTACAAGGTTCGTGAAGCCGGCAAGCGACTCAAAAAACAAAACAAGACACTTTATTACGTGATCAAGTGGCTGATTTTTGGCGGCATTATCGTCGGCCTGCTGTCCCTGTAACGTCGAGCTCTCATGTCTGATGCCATCGCGCTCCCGTACCTTCGCTGGCCCTTTATTACTCCGGCACGCGGAGCGCGACTGAGCATTACCTCCTTTGAGGTTCAACGCTTTGATGACAGCGCCTTTGCCTTTCATGGCATGGCACTGCCAGACACTCTTTCCCGCGCGGTCACCAAACGTCGTGCCGAATATCTGGCCGGCAGGGTGTGCGCTCGCCATGCGCTGTCCGCGCTTGATATCCACGTTGACACCCTGCCCAGTCTGGCAGACCGTCAGGTCGACTGGCCGCTACCGGCCATAGGATCCATTACTCACGCACGCGATCTTGCCGCCGCTCTGGTCGCTACCACATCGACTCATCAGGGGCTGGGGGTGGATGCCGAGTGCTGGCTAAGCCCCAGGCGCGCCGACTATCTTGCGACATCCATTCTGACGCCAGGCGAGCAGCGAGCCATTGGTGATTTCACGCCTGAACAGCGTGCCCGCATCGTTACGCTGACCTTCTCGCTCAAGGAGAGTCTTTTCAAGGCGCTTTATCCGCTCACCGGCACACGCTTTTATTTTCATGATGCTCGGATCGAGGGCGTCGATCCGACAGCTTCCGCAGGCCAGTGCACACTGATACTGGATTGTGCCTTGAGCGAGGCATGGCAGCCGGGCATGCGTCTGGTCGGCGATTATGCCGATCTGGAAGATCATGCCCTGACCGCCGTTATGGTAGAAGCTGACAAGAGTCCGACTAACCTTCGGTAAACGGGTACGCCTCTCAGGCACTGCGCTGACGTCATGAATGCAATTCAATTGTTGTTCATGCCCGCTCCCATTACTGTATACAAATACAGTTAAAGGAGTGCTCATGCAGCTCACCGACAAGCTGATCGTTCTCGCAGACGCCGCCAAATATGACGCTTCCTGTGCCAGCAGCGGTGCCCCAAAACGCTCTTCAAAGGGTCAGAAAGGGCTGGGCGCGACCAATGGCAATGGTATCTGTCACAGCTTCACACCGGATGGCCGATGCGTTGCACTGCTCAAGATCCTGATGACCAACTTCTGTCTTTACGACTGCCAGTATTGTATCAATCGACGCTCGAGCAACGTCCCGCGGGCGCGCTTCAGCGTCGATGAAATCGTGCGACTGACGCTCGATTTCTATCGCCGCAATCTCATCAGCGGGCTGTTTCTCAGTTCCGGCATCATTCGCTCCAATGACTACACCATGGAGGCACTGGTTAGAGTGGCCAGAACACTGCGCGTCGAGCATCAGTTTCGCGGCTATATTCATCTCAAGACAATCCCGGATGCCTCGCCCGATCTGATTCGACAGGCCGGTCTTTATGCTGACCGGCTCAGCGTCAATGTTGAGCTGCCGACCAGCCAGAGCCTGAACCGACTGGCGCCAGAGAAAAGTGACACCACCATTCGCCACGCCATGTCGACCATCCGCGACGGGCTGGACGAGGCCACTGCCGAACCAAAAGCGCCCCGATTTTCGCCCGGCGGGCAAAGTACCCAGATGATTGTGGGCGCCGACGATACCGATGATCACACCATTCTGGGCAACGTTCAGTCGCTGTATGGTGACTACCGGCTCAAGCGGGTCTACTACTCGGCCTTCTCTCCCATTCCGGAAAGCCCCTCGTCGGTACCACTGATCGCGCCGCCACTGCTGCGCGAACACCGCCTATATCAGGCCGATTTTTTGATCCGGGGATATGGTTTTCGGGCCGATGAGCTTTTAAAAGGCCCCGGCAACCTGTCGCTGGACATCGACCCCAAGCTTGCCTGGGCGCTCAACCATCGCGAGCTTTTCCCCATCGATCTGGATCGTGCTGACATGTACATGATCGCCCGGGTGCCTGGCATAGGTATTACCAGTGCCCGCCGTATCGAGGCGTTAAGGCGGGAGCGGCGCATCCGCTATACCGACCTCACCCGGCTGGGCTGCTCCATGAAAAAGCTCGCTCCCTTCATTACGACGCAGGATTACCGACCGCGTCAGGCCGGTCTTGAACGACAGGCACTGCTTGCCGAGATGCAAACGGTCACTCCAGGGCAAATGGCATTGCTTTAACCCTTCAGGAGGTGGTGTGACGATGTATACCCTGCATATGACCCGAGCCGACTTCGCCTGCTGGCGCGACCATGCCCGCCGCCTGCTGGCCGCCAGAGTGCCGCCAGGCGATGTCCTTTGGCAGAGTGAAGACTCTGCAGGTGATCTGTTTGCCAGCGGTGATACCGATCTACCCCCACCCGCCGAGACACCACTGGCATTGAAGCTTTCAAGGCACGATCTGCAGCGGCTGGAGTGCGCCTCTCGCTATTGGCCTACCCACCACCAGGAGTGCCGCTGGGCGCTACTCTATCGAGTGGTCTGGCGGCTGGCTCAGGGCGAAGGCGACGCTCTGCTGGCCGGAGACAGGGATGGTGCGGTCATCGAGCAGCGCGTCAAGGCCGTCAACCACGAAGTGCATCACATCCACGCCTTTTTACGGTTTCACCCGCAGTCGACCAATGAAGAACAGTACGCACCGGAATTTATCGCGTGGTTTGAGCCCCGCCATGATGTGCTTGAAGGGGCCGCTCGACATTTCATTGATCGGATGGGCCGGCACCGCTGGCTGATCATGACCCCTGAGGGCGCCATCGTCTGCGATGGGCGGCAGTGGCATATTGAACGCCCTGATGCCGGTACTTTTTCCGTACAGGATTATCAGGCGCTGTCGGCCATGGAAGATGACGCAGAAGATCTCTGGCTGGCCTACTATGCCAGCACGTTCAATCCGGCTCGCCTCAACGAAAAGACCATGGTACGCAGCATGCCCTCGCGCTTTTGGCGCCATATGCCCGAGCGGGCTCTGATTACCGGTCTGATCAGCCATGCCAGACATGGCGCTCGCCGACTGGGTCAGGACAGTCGGCTGGCAGACCAGCCCGGACATGTCATTACACTGCCCAAAGAAAATTATACGAAAGTATAATATTTCACGCCGGACAGCTTGCAACTGTCCTCATAACCCCGTGAAAATAACGATCTCGTTTCATTGCAGTCACCACTGCCGCCTGCACAGGGTTTTTCATGTTTTCACAAATCATGGCTGTCATGGTCCCCATTATGGTGGGCGCCGGCATCGGCTACTTCTGGGTACGCTTTCGACAGCCCTACCCTACCGGCTTCGTCACCAAGCTGGTCTTCAACGTCGGCACCCCCTGTCTTATCGTCAATGCCCTATCGAGCACGCATGTCGAGCTGTCGGCCTTCTCGAGCATGGCCACCGCGACCTTTCTATGCCTTCTGGTGCTGCTGGTTGTCGGCCTGCTGCTGTCTCGTATCACGAAGATGGACTGGCGCACCATCGTGCCATCGGTTCTTTTCCCCAACACCGGCAACATGGGCCTGCCGCTGGCCATGTATGCCTTTGGCGAAGGACGCGGCTTTTCACTGGCCATCGCCGTGTTCGTGATCGTCTCGATTGCCCAGTTCGTGGTGGGCAGCATCACCAGTAGTTCACGGCCGGTCAGAAATCTGCTGACCAACCCGACCATCTACGCCAGCATCATCGCGATTCTTCTGATGGCCTATCAGGTTACGCTGCCGGCCTGGCTTGCCAACAGCATCGAACTGCTGGCCGGCATGACCATTCCCATCATGTTGATTACGCTCGGTGTGGCACTGGCCAGTATTCGCGCACGCAACCTGTCGGCGGGTCTTGCCTTTGCACTGGGCAGGGTCGTGGTAGCCGGTATTATTGCGCAGGGCATTGGCCTGCTGCTGGGGCTGGATGAAGAAGCCCGAGGCATTCTGATGGTGATGATGTGCATGCCCATGGCGGTGTACAACTATCTTTTTGCCCAGAAGGCCGGACGCTCGCCGGAGTTTGTGGCGAGTCTGGTCATGTGTTCAACGCTTGCCTCGTTCATTTATCTGCCGCTGATGCTGATGTGGGTGATCTAAAGCGAACCGCCCAGCCCCATGTGAGACATGCAAAAGGCCCCACCGTAGTGGGGCCTTTTTGATGGCGTCATGGCTTATCGGGCTTTTTCACGCGGTTTGCGCATGACCTTCCCGGTAGCGCGAGCAGTCCTGCACTCGACCCTGACGAAACTTCTCGCCCATGAGCGTTTCCATTGACTCCAGCGGTACCCCCTTCGTTTCCGGCACAAAACGCCAGACGATCAACAAACTGATAAACGTGATGCTGCCGAACAGCCAGAACGGAAAGGCGCCATTGAACATGTCATTGAGCCATTCGCTGCCGCGCATCATCGGAAAGGTCTGCGCCACGATAAAGCCAGCCGTCCACTGAGCGCCCATGGCAAGTGCCATGCCCGACTCACGGATCGAATTGGGAAAGATTTCCGACAAAAGCGTCCAGCTGCAGCAACCCCATGAAATGGCATAGCCCGTGACATACACCATGATGGCCAGCATGGCGGTATAGCCCTGAACATCGAACCAGAAAACGGTGCCCAGTACGCCCATGCTCGCGATGCAGGCCAGTGAACCGATGGTCAAAAGACGCACGCGCCCGACGCGGTCAATCAGATACATCCCCACCAGATTGCCCACAATAAAGATCAGACCGATATAGCCTGTCTGCAGCAGCGCGCTTCCGGTGCTGTCGGTAACGCCGGAGAGTACGGTGGGCGCGTAATACATCACCACATTGATCCCGGAGAGCTGCTGCGCAGCCGATAAAAAGATACCGACCAGCGCAATACCCATCATGACGGGCTTTTTGAGGGCACTGCGTGAGCTGCGCTTTTCCTGACGAAGCTGTCGGTTCATGGCACGACGGCCGCTGGAGTTTCCTTCATCCAGTGAGTGGCGTACCTCCTCGACCATTGGTTCGATGTCCCTTTGCGGCGTAAAGCGCGCCAGTATTCGCCGGGCCCGGTCATACTGTCCATGCATGATGCACCAGCGCGGAGACTCGGGTACCAGCAAGAGCAAAACCGCAAAGAGCACGGCCGGAATGGCCTCGGAGCCCAGCATCCAGCGCCAGCCATAGTTGTTGAGCCACTCCTGGGCCACATCACGCGCAATAAAGTAGTTCACGAAAAATACGATCGTCTGGCCGACCACGAGAGATTGCTGAAACATGCTCAGCGTCCTGCCACGCCAGTGCTGGGGCGCCAGCTCCCCCATGTACATGGGAGACACCACACTGGCGATCCCTACAGCCACGCCGCCGACCAGACGCAGGACGATATAAAACCAGAAGGCAGGTGCCAGCGCCGACCCCAGGGCTGATACCAGAAACAGGGCAGCCGCTGTCATCATGGTCATGCGTCGACCCAGAATATTGGCCAGATAGCCGGCCCCCAGAGCACCCAGAATGCTGCCGATCACCACACTCGATACTGCCCAGCCCTTCATGGTGGCAGAGAGATCAAAATAGGTGGTGATCGAGTCGATGGCGCCTGAAATGACGGCCGTATCATAACCAAACAGAATGCCGCCAAGTGCTGCGACAAGGCAGATGGAAAGTATGTAGCCTATCCCGCTTGAACCCTTTTGCTCCGTCATAACTGCTCGTCTTCGTCCCTGAATGTCACCAGCCTTGCGCTGGCCTTAAGTCATCAAGGGATAGACTTTAGTAGAAAAAATCCACTTGCTCGAACCGGAATCAGGACAGCGTTTTTCAAGCATAAAAAAGGGCCGCTTTCGAAGAAGCGGCCCCTTGAGATCACTTAAATGGCTTACTGCTTTTTCTGAGCCATTTGCTGAACCTTTTGCATCATCTGCGGATCGTTCTGGACAGCCTGACCGATCTGGTTGAACTGCTCGACCTCCAGGTTGTTATCCTGAACGGCCTGTACCATCTTCTGGTTGGCTTCTTCGCGGATGCTTTGCTGTGCATCGGCGCCGTCAGCACCCTGAAGCTGCTTGGTGTAATCCTGAGAGATACCTGCGATTTCCTGAGAAGCAGAGGCAAAGTTCTGCAGCTGGTCATCGCTGAAATTTTGTGACTGCTGCTGGCTTTGCGCACCCTGAGTCGGCTGCTCCTGAGCGGCGAGCGCCGGTGTGGCAGCGAGGCCGGTCGCGACCAGCGATGCGGAAACAACTGCGGCAAAACGTTTCATGAACATCCTCCTGACTACCTTTGCTTTTCAATGCGTACTGTCATTATGACGCCGCACGACACACTAAGTTCAACTGATTTTGTTACTGCATGTAATTAATTTTAAAGGCTTTATTGCCTTCATTCTCACAGGCAGTCGTACCCCACTATAGACGCTGTAAAAAGCGTGTGCCGCCCAACTGCCTCATTTGCTGTCTGACCCAGGCAATGCGCTGCGCCACACGAGCGCTCGGCGCCGTCGGACTCCAGTTGCGCGGGTTGGGCAGAACGGCTGCCAGTCTTGCGGCCTGATCAACCGTGACCTGGCTGGCGCCGATGCCGTAATAGTGCTGGGCCGCGGCTTCCAGTCCGAACACGCCCCGATCCCATTCCACCACATTGAGGTAGACCTCAAGGATGCGCTCCTTGGGCCAGATCAGCTCGATCAACAGGGTGAACCAGACCTCCATGCCCTTGCGCAGCCAGCTGCGACCGGACCACAAAAAAACATTCTTGGCAGTCTGCTGACTGATGGTGCTGGCCCCACGCAGCGCCTTGCCTTCCTTCCAGGCCTGAATGGCGGCGTGCACCTGATCAAGGTCGAATCCGTAATGATAGGGAAACTTCTGATCCTCGGCGGCGATGACGGCCAGCTTCGCCTGATCGGACAGGGAACGCCAGGGCGTCCAGTGATAACGAATCGTGATGGGCTCACCATCGGCGATGGACGTCACCTTCCGCTCGAGCATGACCATCGACCCCGGCAGTGGCACAAAACGAAACAGCGTCACCAGAAGTATCGACAGCACGATCGCACCCAATATGATCCTGACGCACCATCGCAGCAGCAGTCCGATCAAAGCCCTGGCCCCCTTTTTTTATTGCAGCGATGCCTTTTATGCACTGTGCCGCCTGATCATGGTTAATGGCCACAGGTTACACGCACCCGGCCCGGAATGCCTTCAGGATATCCTTGAAACCGATAGACAACCGGGGCTCAGACAGGAGCCCCGGAATTGGAGGACGCTGACCGCCGTGGGTCACGCCTGATCGGCAAAGAGGTGATGGGCGTGATATTCGAGATGGTCATCAATGAAGCTTGCCACAAAGAAATAGCTGTGGTCATAACCCTCATGACGGCGAAGCTTCAGGGGAACACCCTGCAGGTGGCACGCCTTTTCCAGATGATCCGGCTTGAGCTGGTTTTCAAGGAACTGATCATCCTCGCCCTGATCAACGAGCATGCCCTGTCTGGAAGCGCCGGACAGTACCAGCTCACAGGCATCCCAATCGGACCACTCGGCACGGTCCTCCCCGAGATAATGGCTGAAGGCCTTTTCACCCCAGGGGCAGTCCACCGGATTCACCACGGGCGAAAAGGCCGAGACACTGGCATAACGGCCGGGCTGTTTCAGGGCACAGATCAATGCACCATGGCCGCCCATGGAGTGTCCGCTGATGGCCTCACGCTCGCTGACAGGAAAATGTTCACGAACCAGCGCTGGCAGCTCACGCGTCACGTAGTCATACATGTGATAGTGCTTGTCCCAGGGCGTCTGTCTGGCATTCAGGTAAAAACCGGCGCCAGAACCGAAATCATAGCTGTCGTGCTCACCTGGAAGGTCCGTACCCCTGGGGCTGGTATCCGGGCAGACGATCGCCATGCCCAGCCTTGCCGCCATTTTTTGAGCACCTGCCTTTTGCATGAAATTTTCATCGGTGCAGGTCAATCCGGAGAGCCACCACAGTACCGGCACGGTGCCGTTTTCCGCCTGTGGCGGCAAAAAAATGCCAAAGGTCATGTCGCAATCAAGCACCTGCGAGCGATGGCTGAAGCGCTTGACCCATCCCCCATGGCTTCGGGTGGCGCTCAACTGTTCGATGGACTGCGTCATGGTCATCTCCACTATGGGTTTATCACTGGCGTAACAGGTACGTTCCATCCTGGTCGAAACAGGCTCGATATGCCTGCCGATCACAAGTGTCCGATCAACAGAGTCAAACAGCCCGATATCGCGCCGGTATAGTGGGCCACGAAAAGCGCAAACGGCAACCGCTGAAGGAGATAAATCCAGATGAACACGGCCAATGGACGATACCGCCTCGGGCCGGGGCTGGCGCAGAGTACAAGGCAGGTCACTGTCTGAAAAAGGCATCAGGCCGCGATCCGCCCTGATGCCTTTCAGACCCTGGATTGAAGATGAATGAGCGGCGGTGATGACGTCAACGCAGCGTAGAGCTATCGTTTTCGACAAGCTTTAATAGCTCGCTGACACTCTCGCTTAGATAGGTATCCGAAAAACTGGCGACGTCATAAAAGGCTTCCAGATCCGGAATCTCGATTCGATTGCGTTCACGATATAAAAGACCCTCCTCCCTGAGTTCGGAAAAGGTACGGCTGACGTGAACGGCTGAAAGCCCGAGAACATCTGCCAGCACCTGCTGTGACAGCGGCAGGTTAAACCGATGTGTAATGTCCGGATAGGTCTTGCGCAAACGCAAGTGCATTTCACAGATAAAATGCGCCACCTTTTCACGCGCCGTCCGTCTGCCCATATTGACCAGGCGCTCTGCCATGATGGCCTGCTGTTGTCCCGCCAACGAGAACAGCACGGTGGTCAACCTGGGCGATGTCGTGAAGATATCGGTCAGGTTCTTGAGTGGAAAACGGCAAACGACGCCTTCTGTCAGCATGGCCACCGACGCCAGATGACGTCGGGGTGAAAAATCGCTCAGACCGACCATATCACCCGGCAAAAAGATATTGAGGATCTGACGGGTACCATCATCCATCGATCGATATGAACATGCCCAGCCTTCGCTGAGAACGCAAAGGCTCTCGGCACAATGGTTCTCTTCCCATATCATCTGAGCATTCGATACGATCTGAGGCGTCTTTTCCAGCGCTGCCAGAAGTTCGGCTTCCGTCTCATCAAGCGCACAATAATGTTTGAAGTTACGCACCAGGCAGCGATCCCTGTCCAACATGGCATGCACTCCCGAATCGCATTCAAAAAGCTATTCGGCATTATAGTAATAATTGATGCATTACCGTCCAAAGATAGACTCCATTGTTGGACGAATCGCCTTGCGATGCCGCTAACCTGGATTATGCAAATAGTAAAAAATCAATCATTTAGAGAAAATTCACGATAGGGCTTCATGTCAGGCGCCGCTCGACAGACATGCAGGGCATTGAAACAGCATGTGACGTTTTCTGACATTGCAGGACTGACCCGACTCGCCGGAAACGGTCAGCGGCCACATGGACGGCCCTGCCTGTTGTCATCGGATATCAATCTTCTGAAGACGGCGCGCTTACTCCCTGGGTGATGCGCCATGTTGCCCTCGAAACAGCGGCTGGGTTTCCAGCAGCGGCGTAATCCGCTCAGCTCTCATGGAACGAAAGAAATAAAACCCCTGAACCAGATCGACATTGAGCTCCTGCACCATTTCGAGCTGCTCGCTGGTTTCTACACCTTCAGCAATGACCTCAAGACCCAGCCGGTGGCCGATAAAGACAATACCGGCCAGAATGGCCCTGTCCTGCAGGCTCTGGGGCGAATCCTTGACAAAGGTGCGATCAATCTTGAGCGAGGTCACGGGAAACTGCTTCAGATAGGCAAGAGAAGAGTAACCGGTGCCAAAATCATCGATCGCAATTTTCATGCCTCGATGATAAAGCGTTTGCAAATGATGCTTTACCGCCTCATCAGCCTGCACCAGAACATTTTCAGTGATTTCAATACCGATATCTCGCATGGAAAGCTGATGGCGCTGCATCGTTTTTTCCAGCTGTTCAAGCATTGCAGTAGAGCGCAGATGCTCTCCTGAAAGATTGATATCCACGCGATAACCGTGAAGCCCCTGCGCCTTCCAGCGAGCCTGCTGACAACATAATGCTTCAATGGACCAGCTTCCCAGGCGTCCCATCAGCCCGAATCGCTCGGCCAGAGGAATGAATTCCGAAGGAGAAACCATTCCGCCACCCGTGGGAAACCAGCGCAGCAATGCCTCCATGCTCTCGATACGACCACTACGTGATATCTGAGGCTGATAATGGAGCGCCAGCTCTTGATGATCGATGGCATTTTCCAGGCGCTTGAGCAGTTCATGCTGGTAAATCAGGTCACGGTGAAACTCGTGACTGAATATCTGAAACCGGCTTTCACCAGGCAGCCGGGCCCGGTTGCGCGCAACATTGGCCGCATAGATCAATGACTCGGCATCTTCGCCATTATCCGGGAAAAGACTGATGCCCTGACTGACCGTGACGTGATGGGGCTTGCCATCCAGCAGAAAAGGCAGCTCAAACATGCTGTTGACCCGATCAATCAGCTGTAGTGCATGACGTCTTGAATCAAGGTGCGTACAGGCCATGATGAATTCATCGTTGCCAAAGCGCGCCAATAGATCGGAAGTGTAACTGTTCTGGGAAAGCCGCTCGGCAACCTGGGTCAGCAGATGGTTCCCCTGATCGTAGCCCAGCGAGTCATTGATCTCGGAAAAATTCTCGATATCAATAAAAAGGACCGCCAGCGGCGCACGATGGCGATTTTCATCCTCGATCAGACGATTGAGTTCGGCAATGAAGGCTGCACGATTGGGCAATAGCGTCAGCGGATCATAGCGACGAATGAACTCGAGATCCCGGTGCGCCTGCTTTTGTACCGAGAGATCAACGTCGACACAGAACATCAGCGGATTATTGGTGTGCTGCCCCAGCATCACATGATGAGAAAAGACCGCCACACTGCGCCCTGACTTGTGCACCAGTTCCATTTCGCTGGCCGGGATTTCCACACCCTCGTTGATCCAGCTCTGATGCGCTCGTATGACCGACTCACGCATGCCTTCCGGAATGATGAGCTCTTCAAACCGACAGCCCATGACCTCATCGGGCATGTAGCCGTAGAGCTGAGTACTGGCAGCATTCCAGTAGATGACACGCCTTTTGCGATCATAGCCCTGAACAGCAACGCGCGGCAGACTCTCGAGCAGCGCCCGAAAGCGCTGTTCGCTTCGATCATAGCGCAGACGTTCATGGTTGCTGAGACGGTTGGTTGGGTGATGAAGCTGCTGATAGAGCTGACGATTGCGCAGGCGGGTACGGTGCCAGGCAAGGAGCACCCCTGCAAGCGCCAGCCCCAGAATCATGATCGCCAGATTGCGCGTGCCAATGAAAGATGTGACCACCAGCACCAATGTAAGACCTGCCAACCCAAGGCCGTAGCGCAGGTACTTGTGCGAAATGCGCATCTCCGATTAATCCTGATCTGACCCGGTGAAGGGTCCGCTGGTCAAAAATACTGGCGTCTTTCATAAGCATAACAGCTTACGCCATGTCACAAGGAATAAGCGAGACGTTACCAGTGTTCTGGCATTCTCCTTTATTTCCAAACAATGCCTGTCCTTGCTCATCAATCACCTTCTGAAAGTCCATAACATTTGGCTGCGGACTGTCGGCAAATGCCGACAGTTGACGCATTTCATTATCCTTTCAGGAGAAAAAAGATGACCACTACCAATGCACAGTCCTTCTGGCAGCACCACGTCTCAAAAGCGCTGGCGGAACATGACTGGTGCTTTACTCATGTCCGTGACCGTATCGACCTGGATGCCTGGCAGGCCTTTACCCGGAATCTTCCGCGTGACCCTTACGTTGATCGTCGCTGGAAGCGCATGTCCTGGCTGGCGCTTGATGAGCAGGGGCATATGAAAAATCTGGGTGAGTGCCCCATGGCACAGGGTGGACAGTATAACGACGCTGCAAGCATGGCGGACAAGCTGCGCTGGTACCCGGCTCTTGAGCAGGACTTTCTGGATCGCCCTGACGTTCGCGCCTTTGTTGAAGCCTGGGCAGAACTCTGGGGACTGGGCGCCAATGAGCCCATTCTGATGCAGATCACCGGCGTTCGAGGCTCGGGCGAACTTGACCCTCTTCAGGGTCAGGGCATTCATGCTGACGGCTGCCGCTATCTGAGCATCATGGTGCTGGACCGCGACAACGTCAGCGGTGCTGAAAGTGTGCTTTACGCCGACCGTGCAGGTCAGGAGTTGTTGGCCGATCAGGTCATGGAACCCGGCGATGTGCTTCATCTGCGTGACGACCGCCTCTTTCACGGCGCCAAGGCGCTGCGCCAGGACGACCCGGGCCAGCCCTATGAGCGATTTATCATCATCATCAACTCAAGCTTTGTGGATGGTTTTCAAAATCGCATGCTGCGTCGCTACTTCCCGGAAGCCGTCATCCATGAACACATTGCCTGATTTCTCAGACAGACAGATGGTTTGATGACATTCCCTTAACCCTAAAAGGAGCCGCCGGCCGACGCATGTCGGCCGGCACCCCGCCCCATCAGTCTCATGACCGTGGCGTAACGAACTCTCCCATCTCCGCCACAACCTGACGACGGTGGCAGTTTGGCGCATGGTCGTTGACCATTCCCGTGGCCTGCATCCAGGCATACACGATTGTAGGGCCGACAAACTTGAAGCCTCGTGTCTTGAGCGCTTTTGAAAACGACGCAGACAGCGGGGTTTGCGAGGGTACGGGCGGCAGGTTTTGCATTGGCCGGTAATCGACCATCGACCAGCAGAATGTGGCGAAATCCTCGCCCTGATCCTGCATGCGTAAAAACGCCCGAGCATTGCCAATGGCCGATTCGATCTTGGCGCGTGAGCGAATAATCCCGGCATTGAGGAGCAACCGCTCAACATCCTGCTCGGTAAAGCGGGCAACCCGCTCGGGATCAAACCCCTCAAAGGCCTCGCGAAAGGCGTCACGCTTTTTCAACACCGTCAGCCATGAAAGCCCGGCCTGAAAGCCATCAAGGATCAGTTTCTCCCATAGGGCCTGACTGTCGAACTCCGGCACTCCCCACTCATGATCGTGGTAATGCGCCAGTACAGGGTTGCCCTGAACCCAGGAGCATCGTACTGGTGAAGGCGTATCCGCCATGAAACCTCTCCGGTTTATCGAATTCGTGTTTTTCTGCAGGCATCTGACTTGATGACACCCTGGCATCTACCCTGAAGATTCACTTTATATTCCTTCAAAAGGCAGCGCTCATGACCCCCATCCTGCATACGATCGTGGTTGGTACCTTAAGCTACCTGACCCTGATTATCGTTTTGCGCGTCTCCGGCAAGCGCACCCTGTCAAAATGGAACGCTTTCGATTTCGTCACCACCATCGCGCTGGGGTCCATTCTGGGTGCTGCGCTGACGTCCACAAAGGTCTCTCTGGCCCAGAGTATTACCGCCTTCGTGGTCATCGTGATGCTGCAGTTTTTGATCACTTTCATCTCGATACGCTCACGCAAGGTACTCAGACTGATCAAGTCCCGCCCCACTCTGCTGCTTTTCAGCGGACAGTATTGTCGTGCAGCCATGCAGCGCGAGCGGGTGGCAACAACAGAAATTCTGGCCGCCATTCGTGAAAAGGGCATGGCCGATGTCGAGAAGGTACATGCTGTCGTGCTGGAAACCGACGGCAGCTTCAGTGTTATTGGCAGCGCCGGGGACAATGATTCAACACTGGAAGGTGTCGACGGCTTCCCGGGCCGATAGGGCAAAAAAGGCCCCTTTCAAGGGGCCTGATCATCCCATGGCATGCGTTCGGCACAGTGCAAAATAGAGCATCACACCCCGGACGTCTTCCATGATCCTGTCGGTATCTGCTCATGCCCCTTCATCGCGCTTTTGCCGCCACGCTGTTGACCGGCTGCCTTGCCCTGCCTTTCACATCATCTGCCAAAGCCTTCACCTGGTGGGACGACAGCCGCGAGATGGCCATTACCCAATCGAGAGCTGAACTGGTTCAACAGGTGCGTCAGTATCAGGGACTGGCGCAGCTGCAGTACGTCAACAGAGTGGTCAATAACGCCGCGCGCCAGCAGGAAGAAGAAGGCACTGACATCTGGAAAGGCTTTGATCGTCTAACCCGTGAGGGCTACGGCGACTGTGAAGATTTTGCCATTGCCAAATACCAGATTCTGCGCGAGGCCGGCATGTCACCCGAGAGACTCGACTTTCTGGCCGCGCGTGACACCCTCACCCCCACTTATCACGCGGTGTTGCGCTATCAAAAAAAGGACGGCAGCTATCTGATTCTCGATAACCTGACCCCGCTGATACTGCCGCAAACACAGCGTACTGATCTCACCCCCATCGTGGTCTTTGACCAGAGTCATAGTCTGCTTTGGAAGGATGGCCGCTTTCTCAAGGTTGACCCGGCACGCATCAAACTGGGGGGCAAGCTGCTGAGCGAGCGCCTGGCCAACCTGATGCATTACTGAGCGAGGAATTTTTCAGGCCGCCAGTGCCTCTGTCAGATAGGCGCGAAGCGGCGCATTCTTGAACTGACACTTCAAATACCAGAGCTGGCGGGGCGTCATGGTTTTCGGGCGTGTCATGTAGAGCACTTCCGCCATGGTCGGTACGAAAGGCTTCAAAAGCAGGGCCATACCGGCTTCTTCCGGCGTTCGATTGCCCTTGAGACTGTTGCATCTCTGACAGCAGGCGACCGCATTAAGCATTGAAAGCCGACCGCCCCGTGATCGGGGCAGGATATGATCGATGGTCAGGGCCTGACGCGTCACCGTGACGCCACAGTAGGCGCAGCAAAGACCTTCACGGTACTTGCACAGCACCCGGTTAAAGCCGGTGTGCTCAAACGCCAGCATGGCATTGACCGGCGGCGAGACCCCGATGACCTCAGGAATATCAATAAACGACTGCCTGCCGGTTAGTGAGCTGGTGCCGCCGTGCAGTCGATAAGCGGCCTCACCATCAGCCCACACCACACCACCTTCAGAGGCGCGCGACATCAATACCGCAGCTTCTTCAAGCGTCAACCAGTCGATCGGTATGCCAGAGGCATGAAGACGTAACACCATGGGTTGGCGCATAACACGAAACTCCCCACGAGTCGAGACGATAGCTACGATCCTACACCACTATGTCATTACCATGACAATCCCTTCATAAGTCTCTATTCATCCGCGCGCCACCCCGGAATGGGGGCTGCGGACTGGATGGATTGACATCGCATCGTTCCATATATAAAACGTTTCATATATGGAACAATCAACGTCGCTGATGACCAGAGGAGAGATTCATGGAGGAGGATGCACTGCAGCGTCTTGGCCATCACATCACGGCATTGCGCCAGCAAAAAACATGGTCGCTGAGCTTTCTGGCCGACAGGGCCGGGATTGCCAAATCAAGTCTGTCACGTCTTGAGCAGGGCAAGGGCAACCCCACCCTCGATACCCTGTGGCGCCTGGCACTGCAACTGGAAACGCCTTTCAGCGCATTGATCGCCGCCACTCAAACCAGCGTGACCGATGACGATATTTCAGTCAGCCTCCTCAAGCACCATCACGGCACCCTGCCCGTTGACGTCTATCTCATGACACTGGCACCTGATGCCGTGCGTCATGCTCATGCACATGCCACTGGCACCCGTGAAACCCTGCAGGTCATCGACGGCAACCTGTGGGCCGGCACCGATCAGGCTCCAGTCACGCTGGCCATTGGAGAGGTCCATCATTTTGCGGCGGATCAGCCCCACCTCTACAAGGCAGGCCCGGCTGGCGCCACGGCAGTGGTAACCATCCTCTATGCCAAAAGTGATATGGCATGAGTACCGCGTGGTTAAAGGGCGCGCGCGAAGCCCTGCCACTTCTGAGTGGCTACCTGCCGGTAGCCCTGTCCTTTGGCCTGGTGGCCGTCCAGGCAGGGTTCAGCCCCGTTGAAGCAACAACCCTGTCGCTTTTGATCTATGCCGGCGCATCGCAGTTTCTGTTTGTCGGCATGATCGCCAGCGGCGCGCCGCTATGGCTGACGGTGGTCATGACTCTACTGATTAATGCCCGTCACGCGATCTATTCCCTCTCACTTGCCCCGTGGATAACGCAAAGTCGCCGATGGCCATGGCTGATGCATGGCCTGACAGATCAGGTATTTGCACTGGCGCATTACCGTCTGCCTCTGCTCGATGACAAGGACCGCATGAGCTGGTTTTCCGGCACGGCCATTGTGGCATGGGTGGGATGGGCCGGTGGCACCCTGCTGGGCAGCCTTGCCGGTGAGCAGTTGATCGAGCAATGGCCACTGGTGGCCCATGCCATGACCTTTGCATTGCCGGCGCTGTTTCTGGTGCTGATGGCGCCACGTTTTACATCCACACGATGGTGTTGTGCTCTGCTGGGGAGTGCTTTCACAGCGTTGATACTGGCGCTCAATCACATGACCAGCATCGCCGTGCCGATGGCAGCAGCACTTGGCGCCCTGTGCTTTTATCTATTACCGAAAAATGCCGCGAGGAAATGCTCATGAGCATCGCCATCTGGTGGGCAGCAGGAGCCACAGCCCTGGGAACCCTGCTGATTCGAATGCTGCCGCTTTATCTGATGCAACAACGTTTGCGCCGCACATCCGAAGCCAATGGAGAGATGACCATACCAACATGGCCGGGAGTAATGGCACCGCTGATGATTGCAGCGCTTTTAGGGGTATCGTTGATTCCTCAGCCGGCCAATGCGGTAAGCTGGGTCAGTACGCTGGTCGGAAGCCTTGTCACGCTGAGCGTGTGGTATAGAACGCGAACGCTGGGACTGCCGGTAGCGGCCGGTGTGGCCGCCTATGCGCTGGTGTTGCTGATCGGGTCATGGGGCTGACCACATGACCCGATCAGGAAATCAGCACTCGATGGCGTTGACGGCCAGCCCGTAATTGACGGCCAGACCACCCAGCGAGGTTTCCTTGTACTTGCTCTGCATGTCCCGACCCGTGTCGCGCATCGTGCGGATGGCATGATCCAGCGAAATAAAGTGGGTGCCATCACCATTCAGGGCAAACTGCGCAGCGTTGATGGCCTTGACCGACGCAATGGCATTGCGCTCGATACAGGGCACCTGAACCAGACCACCGACCGGGTCGCAGGTCAGGCCGAGATTGTGCTCAAGGCCGATCTCGGCAGCATTTTCTACCTGCTCTGGTGTCCCGCCCATGACCTGACAAAGACCGGCGGCGGCCATGGCACAGGCCGACCCCACTTCTCCCTGGCATCCCACTTCGGCACCGGAGATCGAGGCATTTTTCTTGCACAGAATACCGATGGCACCGGCTGTAAGCAGGAAATCGACAACCCCACGCTCACAGGCGCTTTCTTCAAACTTCATCCAGTAGCCGAGCACCGCCGGGATAATCCCTGCAGCACCGTTGGTGGGCGCGGTCACCATGCGTCCACCGGCAGCATTTTCTTCATTGACTGCCAGCGCGAACAGGTTGACCCAATCCATTGCTGAAAAGGTGGTCGCAATCAGGTTTTTCTCGGCCCGCTCCAGTCGAGTCAGCAGCGAGGCGGCGCGACGCTTCACGTTCAGACCACCCGGGAGCACACCATTATGCTCAAGCCCCTTGGCGATACAGGCCTGCATTGCCTGCCAGATACCAAAAAGCTCCTGGCGCACTTCCTCTTCACTGCGCCAGACCAGCTCATTGGCCATCATGACCTGAGCGATGCTCATGTTCTCGCGCTTGCAGATCTCCAGCAGCGCATTGGCGCTGTCGAAATCATACGGCAGCGTAACGCCCGGCGCGGCATCAGCGTTCTCTTCGTCGGCGCCGTTAATAACGAAACCACCGCCGACCGAATACCAGGTCTGAGTAATGTTGCTGCCATCCCTGAGCGTGGCTACCAGCGTCATCGCGTTGGGATGACGCGGCAGTGGTTCATTGGACCAGTAGAAGTCACGCTCCCAGAGAAACGGCACACTGACTCGTCCACCCAGACGCAGCACCTGCGACTCCAGCAGCTCGTCGATGGCTGGCGCGATGATGTCCGGATCAATCGAGGCCGGCAGCTCTCCCATCAGTCCCATGATGACCGCACGATCAGTACCGTGCCCGACACCGGTAGCTGACAGCGAGCCGTGAAGGTGAATCTCCAGACCGATAACGCGTGAGGTCGCCTGTTGTTCTTCCAGCGCATCCAGAAAGAATTTGGCCGCGCGCATCGGACCGACCGTGTGCGAGCTGGATGGGCCGATGCCGATATTGAACAATTCGAAGACGCTGATAGGCATGTTATCACCCCATAATCGGTGTAAGGAGCGCTAAACCGTCATTGGATTTTTGCGCGATGGGGCCAGCATGTATTGCCTTGGAGCGCCTTTCAAAGCATAAATAGATGACCAGGGTTTAGTTATTCTAAAC
This sequence comes from Kushneria konosiri, assembly GCF_002155145.1. NCBI lineage: Bacteria > Pseudomonadati > Pseudomonadota > Gammaproteobacteria > Oceanospirillales > Halomonadaceae > Kushneria > Kushneria konosiri. Next base: position 2,597,274 of record NZ_CP021323.1, on the reverse strand, counting down.
CATCAAACATATTGCCCTTTAATGGGCCCCGCTGACGCCGAGTTTTTATGCCCTCAGCCACGACCTCCATGCATGCTGGCCTTCATGTCTTTGCCTGCGCCGCGCGTCATCTCTCCTTTACTCGTGCAGCCGGTGAACTCAATGTGACCACAGGTGCCGTCAGCCAGCAGATTCGCCTGCTCGAGGAGCGACTCGGGTTTCGACTCTTTCATCGCCACCCGCGAAGACTGACGCTAACAGCCGAGGGAGAGCGACTGGCCGAAGCCGTATTGAGCGCGCATGGTCGTATCGACCAGGAACTCAAGCGGCTGTCTCGCGGCCTGATGAGCGGGGAGCTGGTGCTACGCTGCGTGCCCTCCTTTTTAACCCGGTGGCTGATGCCGCGATTGCCACGACTGCAGGCACAGCTGCCAGCACTGGACATCTACCTGCACGCCGAAGACAGCGACCGCGCCCTGACAGAAGAAAATTTCGATCTGGCCATCGATCTGGGTAATGACCACTATCCGGGCATGGCTTCTACCCTATTGATGGAAGAGATCATTTTTCCGGTCTGCGCCCCTTCACTTTTCAGTCACCGCCCGGCACTGAATCACCCTGACCGGCTCGTCCATTATCCACTTTTGCATGATGTCACCGCATGGCGAGGCAGCAGTGCGCACGGCGAGTGGCATCACTACCTGGAAGCGATTGGTGCCGACACTACCGGCATCCAGCGAGGGTACAGCTTTAACCGACATGATCTCACCATGGAGGCCGCCCGTGCCGGCATGGGCATTGCCATCGCCCGCCAGACACTATTGCGTGATGAGCTCAGTAGCGGTGAACTGATCGCACCGCTGCCGCAGCGGGTCAATACGGGTCGCCATTACGCAATCGTTCACGCTTTCGGCGCGCTGGACGACCCTCGCATTCGTGCCGTGCATGACTGGATCTGCGCCGAGGCCAGACGCACGCCATAAATAAGCATGGTGATGTTGCCTCACGCGCATAAAAAAACGCCCGCGCCTTGAAGGCAGCGGGCGTTGGGAGACCAACCTGACGCTTTATTCGTCGATAAAGGAGCGCAGTGACTCGGAACGCGAGGGGTGACGCAGCTTGCGCAGCGCCTTGGCCTCGATCTGACGAATACGCTCGCGGGTCACATCAAACTGCTTGCCCACTTCTTCCAGCGTATGGTCAGTGTTCATATCAATACCAAAGCGCATGCGCAGCACCTTCGCCTCGCGTGCGGTCAGGCCGCCCAGCACGTTGCGCGTGGCTTCGATCAGACCTTCGCCGGTGGCTGAATCGATCGGGGACACCATGGTGGAATCCTCGATAAAATCGCCCAGGTGAGAATCATCGTCATCACCGATGGGCGTTTCCATCGAGATCGGCTCCTTGGCGATCTTGAGCACCTTGCGAACCTTGTCTTCCGGCATCTCGAGACGCTCGCCCAGCTCTTCCGGCGTGGGCTCGCGTCCCATTTCCTGAAGCATCTGGCGCGAAACGCGGTTGAGCTTGTTGATCGTTTCGATCATGTGAACCGGAATACGAATGGTACGCGCCTGGTCGGCAATCGAGCGTGTGATGGCCTGACGAATCCACCAGGTGGCATAGGTCGAGAACTTGTAACCGCGACGATATTCGAACTTGTCGACGGCCTTCATCAGACCGATGTTGCCTTCCTGAATCAGGTCCAGGAACTGCAGGCCACGATTGGTGTACTTCTTGGCAATCGAGATCACCAGTCGAAGGTTGGCTTCCACCATTTCCTTCTTGGCACGCCGCGCCTTGGCTTCACCGATCGACAGGCGACGGTTGATGTCCTTGAGCTCGGAGACCGGCAAAAGCGCCAGCTCTTCTTCAAAGGCAATCTTGCGCTGAGCACGCTCGATGTCGGCACGCAGCGGCTCAATGCTGCTGGCATGCTTGCTGTTGCGCTCGATGAAATCATCGATCCAGCTCGCGTCCGACTCACGCCCCGGGAAGGAGGCAATGAACGTCTTGCGGGGCACCTTGCCGCGCTTGACGCACAGTTGCATGATGGTCTTTTCCTGCTCGCGAATCTGACCCACGCTCAGACGAAGCTGACCCACGAGACGCTCGAAATGGCGCGGCACCAGCTTGATCGGTGAGAAGAGCTCTGCCAGACGGGCCTGTTCACTGCGCGCCTGAGAAGATGACAGGCCATGGGCCTCAATGGCCGCCTTGGTCTGCTCGTTCTGCTCGCGGATCTGCTCGAAGCGAACGCGGGCCAGCTCGGGATCCGGACCGCCCTCGGAGGCAGTATCGTCCTCCTCGTTGCTGTCATCATCGTCGCTGTCGTCGTCGCTGTCGCTGTCATCACTGTCGTCAGCCACGATTTCGGGCATGGGCTCTTCGACCTCAGCCACACCCGGTACGCCTTCATCAGGGTCGATGAAGCCCGAAAACAGATCAGAAAGACGACCCGGCGCCTCTTCATCCTGAGTCGCGTCGTAGGCTTCCAGGATTGAATCAACGGCGCCCGGGAGGCTTGCCAGCGCCGACATGACCTCACGAGTACCCTCTTCGATACGCTTGGCGATCTCGATTTCGCCTTCGCGCGTCAAAAGCTCGACGGTACCCATTTCACGCATGTACATGCGAACCGGATCAGTGGTGCGGCCAACGTCACTTTCAACGGCCGCCAGCGCTGCGACAGCTTCTTCGGCGGCAGATTCGTCAGCAGACTGATCCGACATCATCAGCGTATCTTCATCGGGTGCTTCTTCAACGACGTTGATACCCATGTCGTTGATCATGCCGATGATGTCTTCTACCTGATCAGGATCTGCAATATCCTCAGGCAGATGGTCGTTGACCTCCGCGTAGGTAAGAAACCCCTGTTCCTTGCCTTGCGCGATCAACTCCTTCAGACGTGACTGCGGTGTATTTCCAGCCATAGAAACCTATCTCGAAGAAGAGTGAAGCGCCTGGTACATGCCAAAAGACACACCAGACAATCCAGTATAGACCAGCAGGGAGCCGACAGCAGATGACTGTCGCTTCTCACCAATCCTGTGTATTGATTCGGACGCCAAAAGCCATGCGGCGTCTATCGCTATATCCCTACTAAATAAGGGGGATAAACGCTTGTTTCAACCCCATGGCAGGGCCTTCAGCGCTTGAGCTCACAGATCAACTGCCACAGCCGACCTGCCTCCTCACGCGTGAGTTTTTCACCATTTCGTTCCCTGTTCTGCAGTGCTTCAAGCTCACGCTCCGGGCTTGAGCGCTGTCGCTGCTGCTCGAAGTGCGCCACGAGCACTTCCACTTCCCGCTGACGCAGAGCGGGCGGAATCAGTGGCTCACGCTGCAAAAGTGTCAGCAGTCGGCTGCCATGACTGCTGCCATGAAAATGCGCCAGCAGCACCTGTGATGAGCGATAACCGCCGGCGCGGACCAGCCTGACCACCTCCAGCAACAGCTGGCCGTCGTCGTCATCAGGGCACCATGCCTCACCTTCGGGCAGCGCCTCGACCAGTACCGGCGAATGCACGATCAAATGCAGAATTCGACCACTCAGGCTCAGGCTGGCCGTGCCCTGCTGACGACGTGGCGATGCCTTTGCTGTCGAATTCAGCGGGCGCCCGGACTCATGAACAGGCATGCCTTTCTGTGATTGCGGGTCCCGAGATACCGATGCGCCGGGGCGCGCCCTGCCTTCGGAAATCTCTTCAAGCGTGCTGCGCTCAAGACCGGTGCGCTCACTGAGCTCACGCATTAAAAGGGATTTCAAAAGCCCCTGAGGCAGCTTCGCAATGCCTTCCAGCACGGCACTGGCAAAGCGCTCCCGGTCTTCAAGACGTCGCAGATCCCGACCTTCACCGGCATGATCAAAGAGATATTCCGTCAGCGAACCGGCACGCACGATGCGCTGCTCAAACGCCTCACCGCCTTCCTGACGAATCAGGGAGTCCGGGTCTTCCCCTTCCGGTAAAAACAGAAATCGCGCCTGACGCCCATCGATCATCTGCGGCAGCACGGTATTCAACGCTCGATATGCTGCCTGTCGGCCGGCGGTGTCACCGTCAAAGCAGAACACCACTTCATCGACCAGACGAAACAGACGTCGCAGATGCTCTTCCGTGGTTGCGGTCCCCAGGGTCGCTACCGCGTAATCGACCCCGTGCTGCGCCAGGGCCACCACATCCATGTAACCTTCCACAATGAGCATGCGCTCGGGACGCCTTGATTGCATCCGGGTCTCATAGAGCCCATACAGCTCTCGCCCCTTGTGAAATACGGGCGACTCGGGTGAGTTAAGATACTTGGGTTTTTCATCCCCCAGTACCCGGCCCCCAAAACCGATCGTTCGCCCCTTCCAGTCGCGAATGGGAAAGATGACCCGATCACGAAAGCGGTCCCAGCTGCGCCCGGTTTCCTCTTTCCTGACCAGCAGGCCGTATTCGACCTGAACATTTTCATCCACGCCCTTTTCGCTCAGGTGACGCTTTAGCGCATCCCAGCCGGCGGGGGCATAGCCGATCGCATAGCGACTGACGATGTCATCACTCAGGCCGCGACGCTTTAGATAGTCGTGCGCTGACTGCGATGCCCCGGACGCCAGCTGCTGCTGATAGAACCGGGTCCCCAGCTCGAGCAGATTGACGGCCTCTTCCTGCTGTCGGGCCTGAACGCGGGCCTGCTGACGCTGTTCATCACTTTCTCCTTCTCTTGGCACCTCCATACCGGCACGAGAAGCCAGCGCTTCGATCGCCTCGGGAAAATTCAGGCGGTCAAACTCCATGACAAAGCGCAGTGCGTTGCCGCTCGCGCCGCACCCGAAGCAGTGATAGAACTGCTTGTCGGCGCTGACGGTGAAGGAAGGAGACTTTTCCTGGTGAAACGGACAAAGCGCCGAGTGGTTGCGCCCCGTCTTTTTGAGCTGCACACGAGCACCAATGACATCAACGATATCCGTCCGCGCCAGTAGATCGTCGATAAATCGTTGAGGGATTCTGCCGGCCATAATGTCCTGCACTACCTCAATGGTCAGTGGTCATACCTGCGACGTCACCATCAACTCCACTATCTGAAGGATCGGACATCTCAGGTGTTGCATGTGACGTAATCGGTGGTGATGAAATTCCTGATCGCTTACCTATCGGCAACGCCTGTTCCATCACTACCTATAAAAACGAACGGCCGCCAATGGCGGCCGTTCGGCATCCCGCTGAAGCGTTGGGCATACGCTCAGGTACGGATTAATACAACCGTTCGAAGCGCTTGCGCTCGCGCTGCAGCTTCTTGGCATGACGCTTGACAGCTGCTGCTGCCTTGCGCTTGCGCTCGGCCGTGGGCTTTTCGTAGTTCTCACGACGACGGACTTCGGAAAGCACGCCAGCCTTTTCACAGGAGCGCTTGAAGCGACGCAGAGCAACGTCGAACGGTTCGTTATCACGTACTTTGACGGAAGGCATTAAGCAATCACCACCTTAAGGAGATCAATGAGGTTTGAATGTGCTCAATGCCGTCGATGCGGCACTTAAACCGGTCATGAATGTTGATCACGATTCAGCGAAGGCGCCGCGATCAGCGGCCAGAAGCACAGCCCGGTATTACAGGGACACGCATTATAAACGTCGCGCCTGCGGTTTGCAAAGCGCCTGACGCGAGAAGCGCAAACAGGTAAACTTGCTCGCCTGCCGGCAGCAGCACCTGTTACCTGCCAGGCGGCACCTACCACTGAAAGACGCCCTTATCAGAGTCAGGACACATCATGCGCGTACTGGGGATCGAAACCTCCTGCGATGAAACGGGGATTGCCCTGTTTGACAGTGAACACGGGCTGTTGGCCGATGCCTTGTTCAGCCAGATCGACATGCACGTTGAGCACGGCGGTGTCGTGCCCGAACTCGCCTCACGCGATCATGTTCGTCGCCTGCTTCCCCTGATTGACCAGGTGCTGCTCGAGGCAGGGCTGGAAGCCCGCGAGGTTGACGCCATCGCCTATACGGCCGGCCCCGGGCTGGTTGGCGCTTTGATGGTGGGGGCGGCTACTGCACATGGTCTGGCCTGGGCCTGGCAGGTACCGGTCCTCGGTGTTCATCACATGGAAGGCCATCTACTGGCGCCCATGCTGGAAGAAGGGCGGCCCGAGTTTCCCTTCGTGGCGCTACTGGTGTCCGGGGGACATACCCAACTGGTCGCCGTGCACGCACTGGGCGACTACACGCTGCTGGGCGAGTCGGTTGATGACGCCGCCGGCGAGGCCTTCGACAAGGCTGCCCGCATGCTGTCACTGCCCTACCCCGGCGGCCCTCATATTGCACGTCTGGCCGAGCGTGGCGCCCCCACCCGCTTTCGCTTCCCGAGACCCATGACGGACCGACCCGGACTGGACTTCAGCTTTTCGGGCCTGAAAACGCATACGCTGACCACCATCAAGGCTCTGGAGTCCGAAGGCAAACTCGATGAACAGACACGAGCCGATGTGGCGCGCGCCTTTGAAGAGGCCGTAGCGGATACACTGGTCATCAAGTGCCGACGCGCGCTGGAGCAGTCCGGCCTCAAGAGACTGGTCGTGGCCGGCGGCGTTAGTGCCAATCAACGTCTGCGCCAGCGCCTGGATGCGGCACTTGAAAAAATGGGCGCGCGAGCCTTTTATCCCAGAGGGCGTTTTTGCACCGACAATGGTGCCATGATTGCCTATGTTGGCACCCAGCGCCTGCTGGCAGGTGAGCGCGATGACCAGGCCATGCTGGCCACACCGCGCTGGCCGCTTTCCGATCTGGCGCCCCCGGCGCACGTCCAGAAATAAACAACCGCCCATGACAGGAGCGACGCCATGGATATGGTGCTGATCGAAGAACTGGCGCTGGAAGCCGTTATCGGCGTGTACGAATGGGAAAAGCGCATCCATCAGCGGCTCCTGCTGAGCCTGGAGCTGGGCTGCGATATCGCACAGGCCGCCCGCAACGATGACCTGAGCGCCACGCTGGACTACGCCGCCATCAGCCAGCGCCTTCAGGCGTATTGCAGCGAACACCAGTTCGAGCTGGTGGAAACCTTTGCCGAACGTATGGCCACGCTGCTTCAAGAGGAGTTCGGCATTGTCTGGCTGCGATTGACGCTCAAGAAACCGGGCGCCGTGGCAGATGCTGCCTTTGTCGGTGTGCGTATCGAACGCGGCGAGTACCGCAGCTGACATGGCCTTTGTACTGTTCAGCCTGGGCAGCAATGCCCATCGTCATCGCCGCATCGATAGGGCGCTCTCGGCTTTGCATGAGGCCTTCGGGGAGCTGCTGATTTCGCGGGTATTTGAAAGCCATCCGGTGGGTTTCGACAGCCCGTGCAACTTTTATAACCTGGTGGTCGGCGCAAGCTGTCCATGGCCGTTGGCGCAGCTGAATCAGTGGTGCAAGCAGATTGAGCGTGACAATGGCCGTGACCATAGCGCTCCAAAATTCAGCTCGCGGGCGCTGGATATCGATATTCTAAGCATGGATGATCTGATCGGCTGCATTGACGGCATTACCCTGCCCCGTGAAGAGATCACCTATAACGCCTTTGTGCTGCGCCCGCTGGCGGAAAGCTTTGGCGATCACCGCCATCCGCTGACAGGTATGACCTATCGAACGCTATGGCAGAAGTTCGACGCCGACTCTCAGGGACTCTGGCCGGTCGCCTTCGAGTGGCAGGGAAAACAGATATCAGCGCCGGAGCCGCTGGAAGCCGTTACTCTTGCGCCAGCACGTGTTCAATAGCGCGCAGGCGCTCGATTTCGATCATGCGTCCCAGCTCGGCGCCCTGATACCCCTGCGCCATGAGTGACTGTGGCGAGATCATGCGCGCCTGATCGATCGCCTGCTCAAGTGAGGCGACCGGCAACCCGAAATTGCCAATGGACAGCATATCGAGCACCTCATCAAGGCGCGATTGTCGCCGCCAGGCATCCATGGCCTGAGCCCAGGCCAGCACCTGCTCGGCATCAGGACAAGCCGGCAGTAATGCCCGGCTTCGTACAACCATCAGCGCGCGGTCACGCCACTCTCCCGGCACGCGATAGCGCTCGCAAAGTGCGGTCAACGCTTCACTTGAAAGATCCGCGGTCAATAGCGCCCAGCGAGCCATCGGCACCGCCGCGAGGCTCATTCGCGCAAGACCTGCCGCCAGCACCTCATCAAGCGCCGGCATCAGGACGTTGAGCGCTCCACACTGCTGAAGCAGCTCGAAAAAGGCCGCCGGGTCCGGCTCGCTCAACGTACGCTCAATCTCCTGCCAGACCCGTTCAGCCACCAGATGACTGACTTCGCCCTCCAGCACCATGGCCTTCATCAGCGTCATCGTCTCATCGGCAACCGCAAACCCGCGCGGGCGAAAGCGAGCCAGAAAGCGAGCAGTGCGCAGAATGCGCAGCGGGTCCTCGACAAAGGCGGAAGAGACGTGACGCAAAATGCCGGCATGACAGTCTTCAAGACCATTGAAGGGATCGACGCGCTGACCAGCGCTGTCCTGAGCCATTGCGTTGATGGTCAGATCGCGCCGAGCAAGATCCTCCTCCAATGTCACTTCAGGAGCGGCGTGTACCTCAAAGCCGGTATAACCATGACCGGTCTTGCGCTCGGTGCGTGCCAGGGCGTATTCCTCGTGGGTATGAGGGTGCAGGAAAACGGGAAAGTCACGCCCGATCGGTCGAAACCCACGCTGGTGCATCTCATCAATGGTAGCACCCACAATGACCCAGTCCCGATCCTCATGGGCAATGCCCAGCAGGTCATCGCGCACGGCGCCGCCAACGCAATAGACCTCAAGCCCCTTTAATGCCTCATCGAGCTCAAAGTGGATCACCGAGGCCCCGCCCCATCGTCACGCACGACCTGATCGGGATGGTGGTGCTGCCAGTGGGTGAACCCGCCATCAAGGCTGTACACCCTTTCAAAGCCCTGCCCGGCCAGCCAGAGTGCCGCCTGTTGGCTGGAGTGACCGTGGTAGCAGACCACCACTACGGTACGCTCCTGAGGCGTGCGCTCGACAAAGTCGCCTACGCTCTTATTGTCCAGGTGAGAACTGCCTGGGATATGTCCCTGACTAAAGCTCATGGGATCGCGAATATCGACCACCTCATGCGCAGTGCCGCTGTCCTGCCACTGCCTCAGGGTGTCATGATCAAGATGACTGAAGGACATGACGTCTCCTCTGGATCCTTGTGTAACGCCGTTATCGACACTATCCCTGCGACCGTGCGGCGACCGTGACCACCTCATCGGTGTCAAGATTCATGGCCATCAGCGCTCCGCCCCAGACACAGCCCGCATCCAGGGATCGCACATTGGCTCGCGCACCGGGTGCACGACCTTCCAGAGCGGCCCAGTGGCCAAAAATCAAGCGTTCAGTATCGCCTCGCTCGAAACAGAACCAGGGACTGAAGCCCTCGGGCGCGCTGTCCAGTCCTTCCTTGGCGCTGAAATCAAGTGTGCCGCGGGCATCGATGAAGCGCATGCGGGTGAAGACATTGATGATCGCGCGTAGGCGATCATTGCCGCGAAGACCCGGCTCGAAACGCGCCGGCTCATTGCCATACATGTAAGGCAGGAACTCCAGGAACTGGCGTGAAGACAGCATGGCCTCACCTTCGCGCGCGTACTGACGGGCACGCTCGATCGACCATTGCGGCGGCAGGCCGGCATGGGTCATGACGCACTGGTGCGTCTGGGACTCGACCATCAAGGGCTGACAACGCAACCACTCCAGCAGCATTTCACGATCGGGCGCCTCAAGAATATCGCTCAACGTATCCGAAGGCTTGAGACGCCCGTGGCCAAAGGCCACGGCCAGAAGGTGAAGATCATGATTGCCCAGCACGACGCTTGCATGTTCACGCAACTCATACACCCGGCGAAGCGTTTCAAGTGACTGCGGACCGCGGTTGACCAGGTCTCCGGTCAGCCACAAATGATCGCGCCCGGGAACAAAATCGATGGCCTTGAGCAGCGCATCAAACTCATGACCACAGCCATGTAAATCACCGATGACCCAGATCGTCATTGTCTACTCCAGAACCATTGAATGAACAAGACATCGCCCCCTTTCAGGGCACAGCATTGAGACCTCAATGCAGGTGCAGCGGGCAGGCCAGACGGAAGGGTGCAATGGTCACATCAAACGTCTCTCCCAGCGCCGGCGCCATGAAGGTATAACTGCCTTCCATCACACCCACCTGGCTGTCAAGAATGGCGCGACTGCTGTAATTGAAGGGCAGGCCCGGTGCGATCATGGGTTGTCTACCCACCACTCCTTCACCGCGCACTTCACGTATCTCGCCACTGCCCAGGGAAATCCGCCAGTAGCGCGCCAGAAGCTGTATGGAATACTCCCACTGATTGCGGATGGCGACCCGGTAGCCAAACACGAAGCGCTGCTGCGAAGGATCTGACTCCTGCGGCAGATAAAAGCTTTCAACCTCAACCACGATATCCCGGGCAGGCTCACTCATGAGGCGTTCTCGGACAGGTGATTGGCCATCGTCACGAACTCACCGACACTCAGGGTTTCCGGTCTGCGCGTGGGGGCGATGCCAAGCGACTCCAGTGTCTCGGCGCTCATGACATCACGCAGGTTATTACGAAGCGTCTTGCGGCGCTGGGCAAAGGCGCGGCGCACCAGATCCGAGAGCAGATTCTCATCATGCGCGACGTGGGGCCGTACCTGCCAGGGAACAAGGCGCACAATGCTGGAGTCCACCTTGGGCTGAGGCAGAAAGGCTTCCGGCGGCACATCGAAAAGTGATTCGACCTCACAATAATAGCGGGTCATGACCGATAGCCTGCCCCATTGCCCCGTACCGGGCTCAGCAGCGAGACGGGCCACCACTTCCTTTTGGAGCATGAAGTGCATGTCACGCACCGCATCTCCAGCGCTCAGAAGATGGAAGATCAGCGGCGTGGAAATATTGTAGGGCAGGTTGCCGACCACACGCAGTGGCGCCCCCTCACCTCGGAAGGTCCTGAAATCGAACGCCAGCGCATCCCCTTCAATGATGTTGAAGCCGGGATAGTTGAAAAAGCGCGTGCGCAGACCCGGAATCAGGTCGCGATCAAGTTCAATGGCTTCCAGCGAGCCATGCACTGCCAGCAACTCTTCAGTCAAAGCCCCCTGACCAGGCCCGATTTCGACCAGCCGATCACCCTCTCGCGGGTGTATCGAGCCGACAATGCGCTCGATAACCCCATGATCCTGAAGAAAGTTCTGCCCAAAACGCTTTCGTGCGCGCATGGGGGCCGGTTGTCGTGACATGAATGATCCTTGCATAAAAATAATCGCCGGCATCAATGAAAGACCGCGAGGATCGCTCGCGGCCTGTGATCAATGCCGGCACCCGAAAAGGGCACAGCCCATTACGGCGAGGTACCGTCGCCCTGTTCCAGTCGATTATCAACGTAGGCCGAGGCACGAATTTCTTGCGTCCAGGCTTCAAGCTCCTCGTTGACCTTGCGCTGGAACAGCGTGCGTCGAATCTGTTCTCGCTGCTGATCGGCATTACCACCGCCGCGCTTGTCCAGAAGCGTAATCAGATGATAGCCGCTGGGGCTGCGGATCGGCTCACTGACCTCACCAACACTCAGACGCGGTACGACATCATCAAAGATACTGGGCATCTCGGCACCGGAGCGCCAGCCCAGATCGCCGCCATCCAGTGCCTGCGGACCATCGGACTGCGCAGCGGCAACTTCCTGAAACTTCGCCCGTCCCGAAGTGATTTCCTGACGCAGCTGTTCGGTCTTTTGACGGGCTGCTTCAGCCTGCTGAGGCGTTGGCGCCTGCGGCACGGAGGTCAGGATATGCGCCAGATGATACTGCGTATTGGCATTGCTGCCGGCCTGCTTCAGATACTGATCCACTTCCCGATCGGAAATGTTGACCTGGCTTGCCACGCTGCGCTGCTGCACCTGGGTGATCAGCAGCTCACGGCGCACCTGCTCTCTCACCTGGGCATAGCTCATGCCTTCCTGTTCGACACGATCTGCAAACTGCTCAAGCGTCATGTTGTTGCGCTGAGCAACGCCTCGCATGGCCTGATTAAGGTCGCTGTCGCTGACACTCAGGTTGGCACGCTGGGCCATTTGCAGTTCGATCTGCTCGGTGATCATGCGTGAGAGCACCTGTTCGCGCAGCTCATTCTGATCGGGCATGCCAATGTTGCGTGACTGCATCTGCTGACGCACCTGGCTGACACGCTGGTCCAGATCGCTGGACATGATGGCGTCATCGTTGACCACGGCAACGACGCGATCCAGTGGCTGCACCGCAGCCGTCGCCAGCGGCGACATGGAAAGACTCAGCGCAAGGCCCAGAGCGGCCAGCGTGTTTGCGTTGCGTGCTTTCATGACATCTCTCTTCTCATTCATGACACTGACCTGACGTCAGTGGTGCAGCAAGGTCGTGCCTTCGCTACGGGTTATCGTCCGGTTGCAGACGATCGTATGATTTAGTTGCTCACGCCGGTATAGGCGCCGAAGTCGTCTTCCCGAACCCCGGGAATGGCCTCGGAGAAATAACCATCAGTGCTGCCCTGCCCTACACTGCCAAGCCCCTTGAAAATAAAGGACAAAAAGAGGCCCTGCTTGCGATCGTCATCACTGATGCGAGCCGTATCGTTATCGTCGATATAATCACGCCAGGCGAGCTGAACGCCGTAACAGCAATCATTGAAACGCACCCCTGCCAGCGTTTCGAGCGTTCGATTGTTGGTCTGATCATACAGATAGCGACCCAGCAGTGAAATTGCCGGTGTCACCCGATACGCTGCCGACAGATCGTACTCTTCACGGTTATAGGTCAGGCGGTCATCCTGATCTCCGAAAGGATCAAAGTCCTGAACGGTCCATCGATACCCCATATTGAGGATCAGGTTGTCCGTGTCCTGATAGGTCAGGTAGGAAGTGGCCTTTTCAGTACGATTGCGATGATCGTCGTAGAAAAGTGACTGTCGGGCCGACCAGCGATCGGTAATCTGCCAATCGGCTTCGGCGACAATCGGAGAGCGGTCGCGCATGTTGCGATAAAAGAGATTGCTTTGCTCATTGAGGACGCGGTCTTCAAAGCGAGCATCGACGACGCGACGATCCTCGAAGTAGTGGCTTTGACCCACCGATAACGCCAACCGTTCACGACCGGTATCATCTTCAAGGAAACGGGTACTGACGCCGTAGGACACCTTGTTGATGTCTCCAATACGGTCAGTGCCGCTGAACCGGTAAGGTGACCAGAGCTGCGAATAGGACAGCGGCTGCTCACGGCTGTCAAACTGCGGCAGCTCGGACTGATCACGGTACGGGGCATAGGCGTAGTACAGGCGCGGCTCCAGTGTCTGGCGCCAGTCGCTGCCAAAAATGCTGGCATCACGCTCGAAGATAAGTCCCGAATCGACCGACAGGACCGGCATTACCCGATTGGGCGAATTTTCAAAGCCCGAGGTGTCTTCACGGTCATGCCAGTCAAGGTCATACTGGGTGGCCATGAGCTGCGCACGAGGCTCGAAAAATCCCCAGGAAGGAGAACGGCGAAAGCCCACGGCAGGGGCAACGTGAACGCGCGCACCGGTAGCAGATTCCTGCGGGATGATCGAAGGGTCGCTATAGTTGACGTCACGCCAGAAATAGGTGGCGCTGGAATTGAACTCCTCATAAAACCCACCGGCCTGATCCCAGCGCGCGCTGGCCAGCAATGCCGGCAACTCATAGAAGGGCTTGTCGTCATCGCGCAGCGGCTCATCAAGTTTCTGGTAGCCGCGGGCCCGCGCCTGCAGATTCCAGGTGGTCCCCTGATAGTTCAGACGCGCCAGCCGTTCGAGGTTGTCGGTGTCCTGCTGCTCGAAGGTCTGACCGAAATCGTCGAAATAATCGCCATCACTGGCGGCGCCATAGCGCAGATTGTAGGTGGTTCGCGGTGAGAAGCGTCCGTCGTGGGCATAGCGCACGAACCAGCGGTCTTCGCCCTCAAAGTCCTTGTCATCGCCGCCGTCATCGTGGCCGAGATAATTGCCTTCCAGCGTGCCGGCATCCTCATCAAAGAGGTAGCGCAGCTGCCCACCGATCGCCTCGCCCCTTCCTGAAATCACACGCGGCGTGATAGTGGCATCATAATTGGGTGCCAGATTGAGATAAAACGGCTGGGCGTAATCAAGCCCCGAGTCACTTCCATAGCTGACGGAGGGCCACAGGAATCCGGTCAGACGGCGATCATCGATCGGGAATCGTAACCAGGGCCAGTAAAAGACCGGCACATCCTCGATTTCCATCCGGGCATGAGTCGCAGTGCCGTAGCCTCTTTTCTGATCCAGCGTGATGTCGCTGCTGACCAGTTTCCAGAGGCTGGACTGCGGCTCACAGGTAGTAAAGGAGGCATCCTGCAGCCGATAGCGGCCATCCTCGAGGCGCGCCAGCTGGCCGGCATCACCGCGCAGACGCTGCTGGTGCGCCACGTAGTGGGCCTGATCAATTTCGGCAGCATCGCTGTTGAGCGCCATCTCGCCACTGTCGCCACGTACCAGAAAACCGGGCTGGCGATAGGCGACAGGCCCCTCCAGCGACACATTCGTGCGGGCCTCGTTGAGCGTGGCACGCTTCGCCTCAAGCTGCTCATCTCCCTGGCGCAGGACAACTTCACCATCCAGCAGGGTTTCACCATTGCTACCATATCCGGCATCGTCGGATTCAGTACGCACCTGTGACTGAGTACTACCGGCATCAATACGATAATCCGGCATGATATAGCGGCCCCGACACAGCGCATTGGCGGGGCGGTCATCCCCCCACGCCTGCCAGTCAAGTTCGCTTGCAGGCAGTGGCTGGGGCGCCGCCTGAGCCATGGTCGATAGAAGACCGGTCAGCGAGGCGGCGGTCCAGAAGATACGCTGGCCCATGATCCTTGTTCTTCCTTGCAATGAAGCGGTGTGATTGCTTTTAAAAATCGGTATGGTACGCGGCACTGGACACTGCAGCAGCCTGAAAACAGCGATAAAAGTGTCTGTTGCGGTCCTTGAGCGCTCAGCATGCGGTGCCGCAACCGTACCGTCAACCAGGAGTTCCCATGACAGCGCGCCTTGACGCCCTGCGCCACTGGTCAGCATCTCATCACGGCCTTGAGACGGCAGCTCCCGAGCTTGAGATCGTGACAGATGATGCCAGCTTTCGACGCTATTTTCGCCTGCATCTTGATAACGGCCATTCGCGCATATTGATGGACGCCCCACCGGAGCGCGAGAACAGCCATGCCTTCGTGGAGATCGCTCGACAGTGGCGAAGCCGAGGCATCCCGGTGCCCGAGCTGTACCATGTCGATCTGGAGCAGGGGTTTATCGAGATGGAAGATCTGGGCGATGAGATGCTGCGTCAGCGTCTTGCCCACAACGATCAGCGCGAAGCGCTCATGATGCAGGCCATCAGCACCTCGGTGGCCATTGCGGTTCTGCCGGCCGACGATCTGCCGGTTTATGATGCACAGTGGCTTGGTGAGGAACTCGACCTTTTTCCTCAGTGGTGTCTGGCTCAATGGCTGGATATTGCTGTGCCCGAGGGCTGGCCGCAGGTGCGCGAGCAACTGGTCACCGCAGTAGCCGCCCAGCCCGGAGTCTGCGTTCATCGCGATTTTCACGCACAAAATCTCATGTGGCATGACGACCGACTCTGGGTCATTGACTTTCAGGGCGCAGTGCTCGGACCGCTGACCTTCGATCTGGTCTGTCTTTTACGCGATCGCAACAATGCATGGCCTGAAAGCGACCAGGAGCGCTGGATCGAGGCCTGGCGTCAACAGGCGCAAAACGCCGGTGTCATGGCGCCCGTGGCCCCGGAAGCGTTTCGGCGGATGTTCGATCTGACCAGCGCCCAGCGCAGCCTCAAGGTGCTGGGCGGCTTTTGTCGCCTGGCACTGCGCGATGACAAACCACGCTATCTTACCCTCCTGCCCCTGTTTGCCGAGCATGTTCGCCAGGGGCTAACGGGCCAGCCCGGCTTTGAAACCTTCATGCAGTGGTTTGATACCTGTTTCGTACCCGCCCTGGACGCACGATTGATTCAGCATCGTACCGGCTGCCAGGAGAGTTGACATGAAAGCGATGATTCTTGCCGCTGGACGCGGCTCGCGCATGCGTGAATTGACTGACAACTGCCCCAAGCCATTGCTCAGGGTCGGTGGGCGGCCGCTGATCGAATATCATATCGAGCGGCTTCGCTCGGTGGGCATGACCGATATTGTCATCAATGTCAGCTATCTCGGCGAGCAGATCATGACGGCTCTGGGAGATGGCGCCCGCCACGGGGTTCGATTGCGCTACAGCGTCGAGCCCACGGCACTCGAGACAGCCGGTGGTATTCGTCACGCCCTGCCTCTGCTGGGAGAGGATCCCTTCTGGCTGGTCAACGCCGATGTGTGGTGCGACATGACGCCCGAGATGATGACACCGCTGGGAGATGATCTGGCGCGCCTGGTCATGGTCGATCCGCCGGAGCATCATCTCCGGGGAGATTTTCACCTGGACGATACCGGCCGCCTTCACGAGCAGGGAGAGCCCCGCCTGGTATATGCCGGCATGGCGCTCATGCATCCCTCCCTGGTGGCAGATCTGACCGACAATACGCCCTGCCCATTGAAACCCTGCCTGATCAACGCCATTGAGCAGCAGAGGCTCGGCGGCCATTACCATCAGGGAGAGTGGTCCGATATTGGCACCCCCGAACGTCTGGCCCTTCTTGAGCAACACGTTTCGCATCAGTGACATGACCTGATGTCTGTCCCGATCACCCCGTGAGAGGGTTCACCTCTTTATTCGTACGGAGCAAGACTCATGGAAGCCAATATCAAATGGACCGATGGCCGACAGTTCGTGGCCGAATCCGGCAGTGGTCATGCCGTCATTCTCGACGGCAACCCGGATAATGGCGGTCGCAACACTGGCCCTCGCCCCATGGAAATGGTTCTGATGGGACTTGGTGGATGCAGCGCCTATGATGTCATCAACATCCTTGAAAAGGCGCGCGCAAGGGTGACGGACTGTGTTGCCCAGCTCAAGGCCGAGCGCGCCGACACCACACCGGCTGTTTTTACCAGCATTCACCTTCACTTTGTGGTGACGGGCGTCTCGCTCAAGGAAGCTCAGGTCAAGCGCGCCGTGGAGCTTTCGGCCGAGAAATATTGCAGTGCCTCACTGATGCTTGCCAAAGGCGGCGTCGAGATCACCCACTCATGGGAAATCGTTGAAGCCTGACAACGGCCTTCAGCGCTGAACACTGCGATGAATCAATGTCGTGTAGCGCAGTCTGACTACACTGAAGATGACATGCCCGGCGTTATGCCGGGTTTTTTACGACGGTGACAGGCACTGCCGGTCAGCACTTGCTGACGTCATGGCCAAGCAGGAGAAAGTATGGAAAAACCGATTGAAAAAAGGGCGTTTGAGCTACTGCTGGTGGCCGTCTCGGTTGCCTTTGTCTGGATATTGCTGCCCTTTTTCAGCGCCGTGTTCTGGGGCGTTATTCTGGCACTTGTGTTCATGCCCCTGCAGCGGCGCCTTTTGAGCCTTTATGGCGGAAGACGCAATCTGGCAGCGCTGACCAATGTCCTGATCTGCATCTTTATCGTCATCATCCCGGTTACCCTGATCGCCGGCTCACTGGTACAGGAAGGCACCAGCGTTTATCAGCGCATTCGCACCGGCGATCTGGATATCGGTGCCTACATTGAGCAGGCACGCCAGGCATTACCGCCCACGGTCGATGGCTGGCTCGAAAGCGCAGGCGTGGGAGACCTTTCCCAACTGCGTGACCGTGTTTCCGAAGGCGCAGCACAAGGCAGCCAGATTCTCGCCTCAAGGGCATTGAGCATCGGCCAGAACACGCTGCAGTTTTTCATCAGTCTGGGCATCATGCTTTATCTGCTGTTTTTCCTGTTTCGCGATGGTGTCCCCCTGGGGCGTCGCATTCGCCAGGCGATTCCCCTGAGTGCACGCTACAAGTATCAGCTGCTTAACAAGTTCATTACGGTCACCCGTGCCACGGTCAAGGGCAATATTATTGTGGCCGCCACTCAGGGTGCCATTGGAGGGCTGGCCTTCTGGGGTCTGGGGATTGAAGCCCCCTTGCTCTGGGGCGTCATCATGGCCTTCCTGTCGCTGCTGCCTGCCATCGGCGCTGCCCTGATCTGGGCGCCGGTCGCCGTTTATTATCTGCTGACCGGCAACATCGCCAGCGGCATCATTCTGACCTTTGTGGGCGTCGTGGTCATCGGCCTTGCCGATAATTTCCTGCGCCCGCTGCTGGTGGGCAAGGATACCAAGCTGCCTGACTATGTCGTTTTGATTTCGACCCTGGGGGCATGGCGCTTTTCGGGATCAACGGTTTCGTGATCGGCCCGCTGATTGCAGCGCTGTTTATTGCGGCGTGGGATCTGTTCTCTCATGAAAAGGAGGAAGACGAGGCCGGTGTCGTGACCCAGCTTTCCCCCATTTCGACCGAATCCCGCAGGATTGACTCCGCGACAATGCAGGAGATAGAGCCCCGCGAGCGAGAATGATCAGTTGATCATGTCACCGGATGAATGGCGGCGCAGGCGTCGCCATTCGCATGCCCGGGCCCCCAGCGAGCTTATCCAGCGCCAGCCGCCGGGCCAGCGCTGGCCACCGGCTTCAAGCGCTACGCGTGCGTGACGCGTACAGTCATCCAGCATTTGACGGATGATGGCGCGCGACCTGTTGTCCCCTGCCGGCAGCGCCTCCAGCTGACGTTCCAGGGACTCGCCTTGAAGCGTTTCCGCCAGATTGACCAGACCAAGCCCGCGCGCGCGGTGGGGTCGACTCAGCAGCATGCCGGCGCTCAGCGACGTTGTGTAATAAAAGGGCGTCAGACGCGATGGCTTCCCGCCAAGTTCGGCAAGACGGGTATCGCACCAGTCAAGATGATCGATGCCTCGAACCGATAAATCGTCTACCGGCTGGTAGCGGCTGCTGATGCCCGTGGCGAACCGCTGCCCCTGATACACCCCCTGACCAATCACGCGAGCGCGATGATGATGGCGGAGAACATCGATGGCGTGTCGGGTCTCATCCGCGGTCATGGACTGATCGCGAACCGCCATGCCGGGCCGGGCTCGACTGGCGCGCGTGGTACCCGGCACCAGGGTCCGAAGCATGGTGTCCAGCTGATCAACAAAGCGATCGCTGCGCGTGAATCGACGGGACATGGCATGACTCCTCAAGATCGCTCACGATAAACATGACGTGTGATGCCCTGACTATAGCGGCCATCGTTCAGACTGGCGACGCTGGATCATCAACAACAAAGACTTTTGCTCCATGCGACACGCTGCCGTGGCTCGGGAACAGGAACTCAAGGCGCGGAAATCAAAAAGCGCCGGCAGATTGATGACCGGCGCCTTTAACGAACGCGAGGATGTTCCTAGCCGGCAGGCCAGCTCATTTGACGCCCGCCCATCAAATGCAGATGGATATGGTAGACACTCTGGCCGCCCTGCTCGTTGCAGTTCATCACCACACGATAGCCATCTTCAGCAATCCCCTTGTCACGGGCAATTTTCGCCGCAACAAGATGCAGCCTGCCCACCAGAGTCGCATCTTCTTCGGTAAGGTCATTAAGCGTTGCGATCTCCCTTTTGGGGATGATCAGCACGTGTACCGGCGCCTGCGGATTGACGTCATTGAACGCCAGCACCTCATCGTCTTCAAAGACGATGCTGGCATTGATCTCGCGATTGATGATTTTGGTAAAGATCGTGGACATGAACACTCCCTGGTCAAGAATGAATGATTATCGCTGACGCCGACACACCTATCTAAAGCGACGTTGCGCCAGCAGCGCTTCGATCTGGGGCTCCAGAATCAGCTCGATGGCCAGCGGCATTTGCGACCCGGGCACCACCAGCGTATTGGGCCTCGTCATGAAAGCACCTGACAGCATGGTGAGCAGATAAGGAAAATCTGCGCTGTCGCGGTCGCGAAAGCGAATCACCACGAAGGATTCGGCATCGGATGGAATCGCCTGCGGCTCAAAGGGGTTGGAGGTATCGACCGTGGGTACCCGCTGAAAATTGATATGCGTGCGGGAAAACTGCGGCACGATATAGCGCACGTAGTCCTGCATTCGTCCCAGAATGGTATCCACCACCGCCTCATGGGAATGCCCGCGCATATTGATGTCGCGGTCAATCTTTTGAATCCACTCGAGATTGACCGTCGGCGTCACCCCGATCAGCAGATCGACATGCTGGGCAAGATCATGCTGGGAGGACACCAGTCCACCATGCAGCCCTTCGTAGAACAGAAGGTCCGTGCCGGTGGGCAGCGGCTGCCACTCGGTGAAGGTGCCGACATGATAGCCAGCCTCCAGCATGCGCTTGTCTTCGGCGTGGATATAGTGGCGGTAGGTGCCGGTACCGTGCTCGCCGTATTCGGCAAACAGACGCTCCAGACGGTCCAGCAGGTTGGCCTCGACGGCAAAGTGCGAGAGTTCGTGCTTGCGCTCGGGCTCATCACGAAAGATGCGCGCCAGGTCTTCGCGGCTATAGCGGTGAAAGGCGTCACCGTCTACAAAGGCGGCCCGGATGCCCTTGCGGGAAAACATGCGCTCGAACGCGCGCCGTACGGTGGTGGTTCCTGCGCCGGACGAGCCGGTAATGGCAATCACGGGATATTCGCGTGACATGGCGCCTCCTGAGCTGCAGACCCGAGACGGGTGTTGTTATTGACGCCGGTCGACCCTTGCAGCCGACCGGCGTGCCGCGCTATCGATTGATGGCGCGTGCAGCAATATCACTGCGATAAAACCCGCCTTCAAACTGCATGGCGGCGATGCCCTCATAGGCAAGATCGCGTGCCGCCTTCACATCATCTCCCAGTGCCGTCACACACAGCACGCGCCCGCCAGCGGTTTCGATGGCGCCGTTTTCACTCTCACGAGTACCGGCGTGAAAGACGTGACACCCCAGGCGCTGCGCCTCATTAAATCCGGTAATGACATCCCCCTTGCGGTAGCTGCCGGGATAGCCCTGGGCCGCCATGACCACACCCACTGCCGAGCGAGGGTCCCACTGGCAGTGATACTGATCAAGCTGGCCATCGATGGCCGCTTCACACAGCGTGACCAGATCAGACTGCAGACGCAGCATGATCGGCTGGGTTTCGGGATCGCCAAACCGGCAATTGTATTCAATCACGCGCGGGGCGCCCTGATCATCGATCATGAGCCCTGCATAAAGAAAGCCCGTATACGCATGGCCGTCAGCCTTCATGCCCTGAATGGTCGGCATGATAATTTCGCGCATGACGCGCTTTCTCACGCTTTCAGTCACCACGGGCGCCGGGGAATAGGCGCCCATGCCGCCGGTATTGGCGCCGCTGTCGTTATCGCCCACTCGTTTGTGGTCCTGGCTGGTCGCCATCTCGACCACGTGGTCGCCGTCTGCCATGACAATAAAGCTGGCCTCTTCGCCCTCGAGATACTCCTCGATCACGACTCGAGCCCCCGCATCGCCGAAGGCATTATCTTCGAGCATGTCGTGAATGGCGGCCCGCGCCTGCGCCATGTCCATGGCGACGATTACGCCCTTGCCGGCAGCCAGACCATCAGCCTTGATCACGATCGGCGCGCCCTGCGACTCAAGATAGGCCAGTGCTGGCGCGACGTCCGTAAAGCTTTGATAGCGGGCCGTTGGAATGCTGTGGCGAGCCAGAAAATCCTTGCTGAACGCCTTGGAGCCTTCAAGCTGTGCAGCGGCCGCACCTGGACCGAAGATTCTGAGACCTTCGGCCTGAAAGCGATCCACCACGCCGGCCACCAGTGGTGCCTCGGGGCCGACCACCGTCAATGCCACCGCTTCCCTGCGTGCTATCGCCAACAGCCCTTCGATATCGCCACTGGCGACATCGACGTTGCGAAGGCCGTGCTCTCGGGCGGTACCGGCATTGCCGGGCGCCAGCAGCACCTCGTCTACTCGCGGTGACTGTGCCAGTTTCCACGCCAGCGCGTGTTCGCGGCCCCCGCCGCCGATCATCAGTACCTTCATGCCGAAGCTTTCCTGCGTCATGGTTCAAACCGGTTACCCGTCTGCCCGGGCGTGTATCCGGCGCATTATGTCAGAAAGCGAACGGGTCGTCCGCCCGTGGTCGCTGCGCTATCATCGCGGCTTCTATCAACACGCCCGCGCTTTTGGAACTACCACCGCCATGAACCTGCTGCTGCTGACCTCTGACGATCTTGTGCCTCCCGATCGAGCCTGTATTCGCGACAGTCGACGCCTGCGCCATCTTCACGAGATTCATCGGGCCACCGTCGGCGAAGAACTGACGGTCGGCATGAGCAATGCAGGGGTTGGCCGAGCGCGTCTGCTGGAGCTTGAAAGGGACCGGGCACTGTTCGAGATCATCCATCTCGATCATCTTCCTCCACCAGCACTGCCGATCCATCTTTTGCTTGCGCTGCCCCGTCCGCGCATGCTGGCGCGCTCGCTTGAAAACATTGCGACCATGGGGGTCAAGCGACTGACGCTGCTGCATACGGCCAGAGTCGAGAAAAGCTACTGGCAATCGCCCGAGCTTCAGCCAGAGCGTATCGACGCTCATCTGCGCCTTGGGCTTGAGCAGGCGCGCGACACGGTGTTGCCGACAGTAGACATACAGCCTCGTTTCAAACCCTTCATCGAGGATCAGCTGCCGGATGCGATCATCGGCCATCGGGCGCTGCTGGCGCATCCGGGTATCGGAGAAAGCTGCCCACGCGGCTTGCCCATGGATCAAGGCGTGACCCTGGCCATTGGCCCCGAAGGCGGCTTTATCCCCTTTGAGGTGGAAAAGCTGCAGGCAATGGGATTTGAAGGCATTCATCTGGGGCCACGCATTCTGCGTGTCGAAACAGCCGTGGTATCACTGCTATCAAGACTCTTCTAGGCGGACAGCCTTTCTTCAGATGCCCCCCAGGGACAGGCGCAACCTGCTACTGAGCGGCGCGAGGCTGGCTGATACGCGCGCGCGCCAGCGCATCTTCCCTGAGCAGATGGCGCAGCGCCTCAAACTGCTCCGGAGCGTCCCGCTCCCCCCGATGGATTTCTTCCACCAGAGCGCGGGCGCCGGCATGAGCGTCCAGCCCCTCCATCGGCAGGGAAAGCTGCTGTGACAGCGTCTCTCTGACTTCATCCCAGATGGAGACGCCCTGGTATTGCTGGCGAGCGATGATCGACAGCGCATTGGCCACCATCAGCGCCGAACGTCTCGCCTCGCCGTCCAGTGCCGGAATGATCTCTGACTTGAGCGTCTGGCGCGTGATGTCCATCAGCTCGCGCGCGTCGTCGTTGAGCGCTGCCAGCGCCTCCCAGGCTCTTGGCAGAGACGTTTCGGCAGAATCCTCCCCTGTCCTGTCCGAGGAGCGAGGCAGACTGTTCGGATCAACCTCTGGATCGACAGGGATCAAACGCAGAAGATCAAGTTCCAGACCGGGCAGCAGATGCGTGGTTAATGCCAGTTCCAGATCCGGCTGTACACCGCTGTCATGTCGAGCGCCCTGTTCCAGCGCAATCACGGCCCATCGGAGGGTGGCCAGGATAATCCATCTTTCGAGTTGTTCACGATCGACGCGCTCACCGCCGGCACTTTCATAACCACGCAGGAAGGCTTCCATCGAACCCAGCCCCCCGGCCTCCCCGGCACCGCCAAAACGCCAGCAGGGGGCGCAAAACCAGCCGATATCAGCCAGTGCAGCATTGGGACCGGCAAACTCCCAGTCCAGTACCGCCTCGAGCCGATCGCCCTGAACCATGAGATTACCGGTGCGAAAGTCGTTATGAGCCAGTACGGTTCTGGACCGCGTCGGGGGCTGCCTTGCCAGCCAGCGCAACGCCAAGGCCAGCACTGGCTGTGGCGGTTCAAGCTGCGACAGCCGGTGCTGTAAATCGGCCAGCTGTATGGAGATCCAGTCAGCGTCGTCACACGGCTTCTGGTCTTCGTCAAACAGCGGAAGGGCATGAATGCGGGCCAGTTCCGCCCCCAGCTCCTCTACCAGAGGCTCAAGCGCTCCCTCGCCGGCCCGGGCCACCAGCGCCCGGGGCGACGCCTCTCCCGCAACGTGGCGCATGATCATGAAAGGACGACCCAGAACGCTTTCATCTTCACACATCCACAGCGGCTCGGGCACGCGAACGCCATGATGCCAGGCGCGGCTGATCAGCAGGAACTCCTCCTGTCTGCTGGCGCTGATGGCCAGAGGCGCCAAGGCATCGCTGCGAAGCACCCAGCGCTGCTCCCCTTGCATGGGGCCACCGCTCACGCTGACTTCCAGTAGACGATTATCCTGTACGGCCCCGCCGCCCAGCCGTCGCTGGGACGTGATGACCACATGCTCAGCGTCGCAGCGCTGCGCCAACCATTGCGTCAGGGCTGAACCCGAACCGGTATCACTCATTGGTCCGCCACCTCCCAGTGCCAGAAGTCATTGCCTTCGCTTCGCAGCATGCGCGCCAGCAGCATCTGATGAACTTCGGTGGCACCATCCACGATGCGCGCTTGGCGGGCGTAGCGGTAGATCCATTCAAGCACCGTGTCCTGGGAGTACCCCTTGGCACCATGTACCTGAATGGCCACATCCACCGCCTTGTTGAGCACGTTGGAGACAGCCACCTTGGCCATGCTGACTTCCTTGCGGGCAAAGCTGCCCTGATCAAGCGCCCAGGCGGCCTTCATGACCAATGTACGACCTACCTCGATTTCCATGGCCACCTCACCCAGCGCGGTCTGAATGCTCTGGTTGTCCGCCAGCGCCGCACCGAAGGCCTGGCGCATTTCGACGTGACCGAGCGCTTCCTCCATCGCCCGCTGCGCCAGCCCCAGCCAGCGCATGCAGTGGGTCAGACGCGCGGGCGCCAGCCGAATCTGTGCAACCTTCATGCCCTCGCCCACACCGAGCAGCACCTGGTCGTCGGGAATTTCCAGGCCGTCAAAGATCAGCTCACAGTGACCGCCATGCTCTTCCGGCCCCATGATCGGGATGCGACGCCTGATCTCCCACCCTGGCTGGTCACGGTGGAACAAAAAGACCGTCAGACCCTTGCGCGCATCGTCACTGGTACGGGCCACCAGCATGAAATGCTCGGCAAGACCTGCACCGGTAATAAACCACTTGTGACCGTTGATGACCCAGCGGTCACCACGGCGCTCGGCCCGGGTCTGCATCATGCCGGCCATGTCAGAGCCGGCGCCCGGATGAGGCTCGGTCAGGGCAAAGGCGCTACGAACACGTCCATCGACAATCGGCTGCAACCAGCGCGTTTTCTGCGCGTCCGTAGCCACCTTCTCGAGCACCATCATGTTGCCGTCATCAGGCGCTACGGCGTTGAAACAGACCGGCCCAAAGATGGAGCGGTTCATGGCTTCATAGCAGGCGGCCATGCCCACCATGGAAAGCCCCATGCCACCACGGTAGCGCGGCATCTGTGGCGACCAGAGCCCGGCCTCCTTCACTTCCCCCCTCAGCCGCTGCAGATGATGATCCACGATGTTTTCGTGCTCATCGTAGTTGGCGCGGTCCTTCTCCAGCGGCATGATGCGCTCGTCCACGAAGGAGGCGATGCGCTGACGGTACTGCTCGATATCCCGGGGGAGTGAAAAGTCCATGTGGTATCCGAAAAGATGGGAAGGAAAGCGTTAAAGCGAACTGACCGTATGGCCACCATCGACCGTGAGCACGCTGCCGGTCATGTAGCTGCCGGCCTCGCTGCACAGCAGCAGCAAGGGGCCATCAAGGGATTCGGGAGCGCCCAGCCGACGCTGGGGGATGCGACGAATCAGTTGCTGGCCCTGCTCGCTCTGGAAAAAATCATGATTCAGGGGGGTATCGATATAACCCGGTGCCAGTGCATTGACCCGAATGCCATGCCGCGCCCATTCCAGCGCCAGGCTTTTGGTCAGCTGAATCAATCCCGCCTTGCTGGCACTGTAGGCCGCGACGTGACCGGCTACCCGCAGCCCGAGAATCGAGGCGACATTGACAATCACCCCACCCCGACCCTGTGACTGCATCTCCCGGGCCGCGGTTTTCGAGACCCGCATGGCGCCATTCAGGTTGGTATCAATAATGTCGGTCCAGGTGTCCATGTCCCGCGATATCGCCGTGGCGGTATCGGTAATGCCGGCATTGTTGACCACGATGTCGGGAATTCGGCCTGCTTCAGCAGCCAGTGTCGCAAGCGCCCGTTCAACATCGGCGTCATCGCGGATATCCATGGCGCACACCCACACCTGAATACCCTGTTGGCGTAATTCGGCCGCCTGAGTTTCAAGAGGCTCCAGACGACGCCCGGTCAGCATCAATGAGGCGCCGGCATGGCCAAGCACCTGACTGAAGTGCGCACCCAGTCCGCTGGCAGCCCCCGTCACAAGAGCCATCCGGCCCTCAAGACTCAAACGCCTTTCAATATCTGCCGTCATGTCTACTCCAGCATCGGGTACCTGATGGGCTGCCGGCAAGAAACAGCAATACATGTTTATATTTAATATTAAATATAAGTAATCAAAGGAGCCGGCAAACCAGATATAAATATTAACTTTCAAGCTACGATGGATAGCTTCGATATAATGTGCCGTATCGACCATGTTGTTTTCGTATAACAAAAAACCGGCAAGTCCGTGTTTATATTGTAGAGAGATCTACATAAACCTGTTAATTCAACTCCGGCTTATTTAATCAGCCACCTTGATTAACCGGTATTGAATCATTAAACGAGCTTTCGAGGCTGTCATACTTGACGTCGCCAATCCGATCCAACACTCATTAAAAATAATAAAAAATATATTCATGGTCTCGTGGAGATATGGCATTGAATCATTATCGTGCATTACCGTCGTCGTCATGCCCGTCACAGGGTGAAAGCAATCATGTTCCCCTTTCACCCGTCAGTTTTCTGGAACGTGCTGTACGGGTGCACCCGGATCGAACGGCCGTCGTCGAGGACGACGTCACGCTCTCCTATCGATCGTTTTATCAACGCTGCCGACAGCTCGGTGGCGCCCTTCAGGGCCTGGGCATTGTTTCGGGTGAGGTGATCTCAACACTTGGCATGAATTCGAAAGCCATGCTTGAAGCCCATTATGGTGTGCCCATGGCAGGCGGCATTCTCAATGCCATCAATGCCAGGCTCGACGGGGCTTCCGTTGCCTTCATCATGACGCACGCCGAGACACGCGTACTGATCTTTGATCGAGGCCTTCGTCACACGGTCGCTGCGGCGATGGCCTTGCTGACGGTCCCTCACCCCATATTGATCGAGGTCGATGATGGTAGCGGTGAAGCTTCACCATGGGCGCTCTCGACACCTCATGACCATGAATCGCTGGTAGCTGGTGCAACCCCATGCCTTCCTGTCTCACCCAAAGATGAAGGCGACTGCATCGCGCTTAACTACACCTCGGGAACCACGGGCAATCCGAAAGGCGTGATCTACAGCCACCGGGGCGCCTACCTCAATGCGCTGTCCAATACGTTGACGCTGAAGATGGATGACCGCACGGTCTATCTCTGGACGTTGCCCATGTTCCACTGCAACGGCTGGACCCACACCTGGGCGGTAACAGCAGCAGGCGGCACACATGTCTGCATGCGACGGGTCGAGCCGGCCCGCGTGCTTGAAATGATCCATACCCACGGGATCACGCACATGGCGGCAGCCCCCATCATCATGACCATGCTGCTGGATCAGCCGGAGTCGGCGACAGCACTACCTCTTTCGGTACTGCTGGCCACGGGCGGTGCACCGCCGAACTCGGCCACCATCGCTCGCATGAGCGCACTGGGATTTGACGTACTGCATCTCTACGGCATGACCGAAACCTACGGCCCTTCTCTGGTCTGCCAGTTTCAGCCGGAGTGGTCGACGCTGACCGTCGAGGCGCGCGCGCGCCTTCAGATCCGTCAGGGCGTAGGGACCCTTGCCATCGAAAGTGTCGCGCTCAAGGACCCGGTCACCCACGAGGATGTTCCCGCCGATGGACAATCACTGGGGCATCTCATGCTGCGCGGCAATACCATCATGCAGGGCTATATCAAAAATCCCGAGGCCACAAGAGAGGCCATGGGACGCGGCTGGCTCGACACTGGCGATATTGCCGTCATGCATGAAGATGGCTATATCGAGATTCGGGACCGTGCCAAGGACATCATCATTTCAGGGGGCGAGTCGATTTCATCGATCGAAATCGAGGAAATCATGATGAGTCATCCCGGCATCCGCGAAGTGGCCGTCATCGCACGGCCGCATGAATTCTGGGGTGAAACGCCGCACGCCTTCGTGGTTCCGACTTCGGAGGCCGACGGACCCAACGAGGCCGAATTATTGAGCTGGTGTCGCGAGCATATGGCGCACTTCAAGGTTCCCAGACATGTCACTTTCCAGGCATCGCTGCCCAGAACCTCCACCGGGAAGCTTCAAAAATATGCGCTGCGCGAGCAGCAGAAAATACAGATGACAACGGCCTGAGACGCCCTTTGGAAAACCCTGAGCCCTGAAGGGGCTCAGGGATCAGGCGCTGGCGCGGCGACGCTGATACCAGTGGCGCATTGCGACCACCCTTCCTGCCAGCCTTGGCGTACGCCGCAGTAGAAACAGCAATCGTTGCGGCGCGGAAATGGTCTGATGATGCATGCTGGTCGCGATGGCTTCTCGATAGCCCTGATAGCGGCCTGCCTGAAGATATTCGACCGAGGCGTAATACCATCGTCGTGCCAGCGCCAGGGTAATGGCCGGGGTATGAGAAGCGTTCAGCTGGCTGGCCAGATACGCCATGCATTCGGCATGGCGGGCCATGAAGTCCCGATGACGCGCATAGCGGCCATCATCCTTGAGCTGGCGCTGCTGTTGTGACCAGGAACCCTGAGCATGGGTACGATAAACCGCCATGATATCAGGCAGATACAGCGCCCCTTCCGGCTCGGCTGCCAGTACCTGAAGATAGAAATCACCGACCGGGGCCGTGGTATAGAACCATTCGGGCAAACGCTCCATCACCCGCCGGTGCAGCATCAGCGACGGTGACGGACAGTAATCTCCGGTCTGTACCAGCAGCTCATCAAGCGTTACCACACGTTCGTGATTGCGGCTGTCCTGTTGCTCGACATGCAAAACTTCGCGCTCGGGACCGCGGCGGATGACATTGTGATAGCTGATCGCAATCTCCGGCTTGGCCTGCATGGCGCGGTACTGTCGGGCAAGCTTTTGTTCATCGCACCAGAAATCATCCCCTTCACACAGCGCCAGATAGGGCGCCCGGGCAAAGCCCGCCGCCAGAGGCATGATCCTGCGTCCCTGCTGGTACTGGTTTTCATCGCGCAGTACCGCCCGGATGAGCCGCGGGTAACGGCTGGCATACTCGCTGATGATCTCTGCGGTGCCATCGGTCGAGGCATCATCGTGAACGATGATTTCGAAGCAGAAATCCGTTTGCTGGCACAAAAAGCTCTCGATGGCCTCCCGGATATAGCCGGCCTGATTGTACGTCGTACAGACGACGCTGACTTCCGGGGTATCCCCCCTGCCGGCCAGTCCCGAACAATCACCTCTTCAGTGGGTAGCGCGGGCATGCTTTCTCTCCTGTAAACGGCGAAGGATCATGTCGCGCCCTATCGAGGACACCAGAGCGTTGACCATCAAGATGGCGATACCCATGGCGGTCAGACTGGCAAATATCCAGGGCCTGGACAGCGACCAGAGAGACAGCCCCAGCCATTGATAAAGCAGTAGCATCAACGCCGTGGCGGCCGCACAGGGCAGAATATCGCGGGTCATCCAGTCGCGATGGATGCCGGGGGCGAACCTTGCGTGTACGAAGGGCGTCCATAACAGAAATGACAGCAGGCGAAAGCCGCACCAGGCCACGGCCACACCGATGGCCTGCCACTGCCAGGCCGCGACCACCACCACCGGTACCACGATCAACACGGAAACCGTGTTGTAGATGACATGAAGCCTCAGGCGACCATGGGCATACTGGAGGTAATACTGGAAGGCACCAATCGCCAGTAGCCCATTCCCCAGTGCGTACCAGAACAGAATGGGCGCACCCCACTGTGCTGCCTCCATGTTGCCGGTCCAGGCATACAGCAGTTGCCCACCATAGAGCGCCACCATGCCGGCCACAGGCAGCAGCGTGGCCGCAATAAACTGTGAGGCTCGCCGGTAAAGACGCAGCATCTGCGCCTCCTCCTGACTGGCCAAAAGACCGGTCATGCGCGGCATCAGGGCGCGACTGATCGGCATGGTCAGCGTCATGATGGCGTTGGCCACCACCACCACCAGTGTGAAATAGCCGTACTCCGACAGCGGCAGAAACGATGACAGCAGCAGCTTGTCGAGCTGCGTCATCAGGACCCAGATACCGGCCGTATAGGCCACACCACCGGCAAAGGGCAATACAGGGCGCAGGACGTCCCAGGAAAACCCGTGCCACTGCTCGCGCCCGCCCAGCAGGCGGTAAAACATTCCTCCCAGTACCACAAGCTCCAGCATCGCAATGGCCAGCTGATATTCGAAATAGGCACTGGGTTGCGTGCTGACAAACTGCAGAATCAGCAGGACGCCGACAAACTTGAAAGTGGCGATCACGACATTGGCCACATTAAGCGAGACCTGACGCTCCAGCCCCTGAATACCACTTCGATATAAGGATGCCAGCCAGCGCATACCGATCATGAACCCCATGAGCACGATGCACCAGGCGACCTCATCATGCGACAGCGTCTTGACCTCAAGCCACTGGCTGGCAATCCAGTCGCTGCCCAGCACGATCGACAACACCATGACGACCGCCAGCCCCAGAAAGATAATTTCGAGACTGCGTACCAGCCGCCGCAGCAGTTGCCACTGCTCGCCCTGATGCGTCGCCGCTCTGGCCGTCTCGCGCGCCAGCGTGGGCGACATGCCCATGTCCAGCAGATTGAGCCAGGCCTGTAAAACGATGAAAAATCCCACCAGGCCGTAGGCTTCCTCGCCCATCCAGGCCAGGTAGAAGGGATAAACGACAATACCGACCAGCGTGGTGTAAAGCTGGCCGGCATAGTTGGCAAGCGCATTGGCCTTGACCGACACGACGTACTCCTGTCAAACGAAACCGCGGGGCATGTGGATCAGACACCACTGCCCGAGTCAGGGGCCTGCATGGGCACCAGCGCCTTGAGCCCGAAGGTACCCACGCGCGCTACGGCAGGCATCAGGGGGAGCCCCCGGGCCAGCTGTATCAGCATTTCAGGATAGTTGGCGCCGGCCAGATGCGAAAAGGGATACCCGCCACCAAAACGAGCGTTGAATTCAATCACGGCCAGCCGATCACCGCTGACCATGACATCGACATCCAGATTACCCACGTGTCCCAGCTGACGACCCAGACGTGCCCCCAGGCGCATCAGTTCGGGCATATCCACCACTTCAGCCACATCGGTCTCCCCCGAGCGCATGCGCACCTTGCGCTTGACGGTAGTGATCACGTGGTGGCCTTCAAGATCATTGAACACATCGAGCCCGTACTCCTGTCCCGGCACACCTTCCTGAATCAGCACGTCGCCATGGCCATCCCTGTCGATGACACGCGCTTCCATCATCGTGAGATAGGTTCGCGCAATGGCGCGGCGGGTATGCTCATGGAAAAAGCGCAGCTCATCGGCATCGCGGGCCACCTGCACACCGATGGACCCCATTCCCCAGCGGGGTTTTACGAACAATGGCCAGCGCACCTCACCGCTCTTGACGGCCTCCAGGGCCGATGACAGCGTCGACCAGGTGCGCGGACCATCAAAGCCGTGCTCCTGAAGAAAGACCCGGGTACGCCATTTGTCGTTGGCAATATCCACGACCGCCTCATTGGATACGGCCACCTGAATGCCGCGCTCGGCAAATCGTTCCCGGGCAGCGCTGAGAAAGGGCAGGTCAATATCAAACAGCGAGACCACCAGCTTGACCTCTTCCTTCTCTGCAATCTCGAGCAGGGCATCGATATAGCCGGCATCGTTGACCGGCGGTACCTCATAGGCGCGATCGGCACGCCACATACCATCGGTCATGGGGTCGCTATTGGCAGCAATAACACGCCCCTGACCGGCAAGCGCCTCACGAAAGTAGTCCACCAGATAGCCACGCCGGCCGACGCAGGACAGCAGTACGTTCATGAGTTCTCTCCGGAGGTGTCGTCGTGAAATGGGGGTATGGGGCTAGCGAGCATCATCAGAGCGGTCATTGAGCACCATGTTCAGCTGCAGCGACTCAACGCCCCACTCATTGGTTTCCACACGCTCCACCACAAACCCCATCTCTTCATAAAAGGCCAGAATCTTGCCGCGGTGCCACGTTCTAGCACGGAGATTTTGCATCCCGGCCTGCCGACAGGATTCAATGCCTCGGCTTAACAGGGGTCTGGCAATGCCACTGCCCCGATAATCAGGCAATACACCGATGAAGGTGGCATAGGCATTGTAATGTTCATAATCGTTGGCATAGCAGGCGATGGCAGCAACGACCCTGTCCCCATCGAGCACATAGTTGACCTCGGCCAGACTCAGCAGCTTGTTCACGTAGTCAGGCAAATGATGCTGCTCGGACAGAGGCGGTTCGAACTCCCTCTCCACCTGCTCGATAAAGCGTAAAAACGATTCTGATGAAACAGCGCGATCGCGATGGTGATAAAAGGCAAGCTCCTGGGCCTCTTTACTCATGCCGTCTCCAATAACAGGGCGTCTTCAAGGTGGTGCATGACCTGCTCGGCATCCTCCCGGGTCATGGCCACGAAGTTGGGCAGGCACAGTACCCGCGAGGCGATGTCCTCTGCCACGGGCATGTGGATGCCATTAGCTTCTACCGCACCGACAAGATTGAGCGCGGGATGAAAATAGCGACGCGGATGAATGTCCTGCTCGGCCAGATAATGAAGCACCCTTTCCAGCTGCGCTTCACTTTTAAGCATAATGGGATAATAGGCATGGTTGACCTCGGCCCCGGGAACCAGCTCAGGGCGCGTGATCGGCAGGCCATGACCGTCGATCCAGCGATCATAAATGCCGGCGATATGGGCGCGGCTTTCAAAAATATGATCCAGCCACGGCCAGAGCGCCAGCCCCATGGCCGCGTGTGCTTCCGACCCCTTGGCATTGATGCCGGCCCCACCGAGTTGCCCAAAGGCACGCAGCGACGCAATCCGCTCACTCAGCTCGGCGCTACGAGTGAATAGCGCCCCGCCTTCAATGGTGTGAAAGAGCTTGGTGGCGTGAAAACTGGTGATGCTGATGTCACCATAATCCAGCAGGCTGCGGCCCAGATGGTGCGAGCCAAACGCGTGCGCGCCATCGTAAATGACCTTTAAATCATGACGTCGAGCAATGGTCTCAATGGCTTCCACATCACAGGGGTGACCGTAGATGTGCGTGGCCAGAATGGCACAGGTCTTTGGCGTGATGGCCGCTTCAATACGCGCCGGGTCCAGCGTCAGCGTCTGTGGCTCGATATCAACAAATATTGGTTCAAGGTCTTCCCACAGCAGCGCGTTGAGCGTCGCCACAAAGGAAAACGGCGTAGTGATAACCTCGCCCTCCAGCGCCAGCGCCTTGAATGCCAGCTGCAGGGCCAGCGTGCCGTTACCCACGAAATGGCAGTGATCGATGCCAAGAAACTCCCTGAGGTGCGCTTCGAATGACTGCACCAAAGGCCCGTGATTGGTCAGCCACTGCCGGGAGAACATGTCATGGATATAGCGCTGGTACTCCGCCTCGGGAGGCAAAAACGGACGCGTAAAGGGAATCATGGCGACTCCAGTAACGAAATCATGTACTGGCCATAACCGTTTTTCTCCAGTGCTCGCCCTTCCGCCATCAGGGCATCACTGTCGATCCAGCCGTTACGCCAGGCGATCTCCTCAAGACAGGCCACCTTGTAGCCCTGTCGCTTTTCAATGGTTTCGACAAACTGGGCGGCTTCCAGCAGGCTTTCATGCGTCCCGGTATCAAGCCAGGCGAACCCGCGTCCAAGCAGCTCGACATTGAGGTTTCCGCGTGCCAGATAGGCCTGATTGACGCTGGTAATTTCCAGTTCTCCGCGATGGGAAGGCCGAACGTCCCGGGCAATATCGATCACGTCATTGTCATAGAAATAGAGGCCGGTCACGGCGTAGCGTGATTTGGGTGCGATGGGTTTTTCCTCCAGCGACAGCACCCGCTGCTGATCGTCAAATTCCACGACGCCGAAGCGCTCGGGGTCTCGCACCTGATAGCCAAAGATCGTGGCACCGGTCTCTCGCTCGACCGCGCGCTTGAGGCGTGGCACAAAACCGTGCCCATAGAAAATGTTATCGCCCAGAATCAGACAGACATTGTCATTGCCAATGAAGGATTCGCCGATAAGAAATGCCTGGGCCAATCCGTCGGGGCTTGGCTGGGCGGCATACTCGATCGATATACCGAAACGGCTTCCATCGCCCAGAAGACGCTTGAAAAGGGGCTGCTCAACAGGGGTGGTAATGATCAGAATTTCTCGAATACCGGCCAGCATCAGTATCGACAACGGGTAATAGATCATCGGTTTGTCATGGATGGGCAGAAGCTGTTTGGACACTCCCAGTGTCAGCGGATAAAGCCGCGTACCGCTGCCGCCTGCCAGAATAATGCCCTTCATGAAGTGACCCCCAGCCCCTGACGCTGGCGCGTCTGCTCATTTTCGACGCCCTGACACCAGTCACCATGTGCCACGAACCAGCGCACGGTTTTTTCGATCCCGCTCTCAAAGCTTTCACGGGGCTGCCAGCCCAGCTCGCGGCCAATATGAGAGGCATCAATGGCATAGCGACGATCATGGCCTGGGCGATCCGGCACATGGGTAATGAGATCGTGAAAACGGCTGATGCCGTCGGGATGAGGAACCTCCAGACGTTCGAGTACATCGCAAATGGTGGTGACCACATCAATATTACGACGCTCTTCGTGGCCGCCGATGTTATAGCTGGTACCGATTTTCCCCTGCGTCATGACCATATGAAGGGCACGAGCATGGTCCTCGACATACAGCCAGTCACGAATCTGATGCCCCTCGCCATAGATCGGAATATCGCGGCCCTGGAGCGCATTGAGAATGACCAGCGGGATCAGCTTTTCCGGAAAATGCCACGGACCATAATTGTTCGAGCAGTTCGTGATCAAAGTCGGCAACTCATAGGTTCGCTGCCATGCGCGCACGAGATGGTCGGCGCCTGCCTTGCTGGCCGCATAAGGAGAGCTGGGTGCGTAAGCCGAGGTTTCGCTGAAGGGTTTGGCATCCGCCGCCAGGTCTCCGAAGACTTCATCCGTTGACACGTGATGAAAGCGAAAGCGCTCGCGCTGCTCGCCCTCAAGACTTTCATACCAGCATCGCGCCGCTTCCAGCAGATTAAAGACCCCCACGATGTTGGTATCGATAAATACCGCCGGCCCGTCAATGGAACGATCTACGTGCGACTCTGCGGCCAGATGCACGACGACATCCGGTTGCCAGGTCGAAAACACACGATCCAGCGCCGGGCGATCACGGATATCTACCCTCTCCAGGCAGTAACGTGGGTCATGTTCAATATCCTTTAGCGTGGCGGTATGCCCGGCATAGGTCAGGCAATCAACATTAACGATGCGACACGTATCGTGAGCGATGAGATGGCGTATCAATGCCGAACCGATAAATCCAGCACCTCCGGTGACGATTACTGTCTGCATGGTGCGTTATCCCTTGATCTCATATCACCACCCTGAAGTTGTGAGCAGGTATGGCTTGAGACGGTATTTGTCCTTGTCAGCGAGCCTTTGACGATACTTTTAATATCAGATTTATTTTAATAAATAAAATCTCAAGAAGGCGCTAATAACCTGATAATTATTGAGGATAGTCAAACGAAACGTTTAAATGTTGTGCCGAAACTGCCGTACACCATGGTCTCTCAGCATGCATATAAAAGAGTGTCATTTAATCCAGGACAAAGCATGAGATGTTTTAGTTATTACCATACAAAAAAACGCCCTCCTCAATAATGGGAAGGCGTTTTAATGGCTTTCGGCCTAATCGATATTTTAACAAAATTAATGCTTCAAAAAATTATTCAGGTAAAAACAAGCTGAATAAACATCCTTGTTATTTAGACGAAAGTCTTTCAAACCAGCATCACCCTTCTCCGGTTAAACAACTATGTCAGTGTCAACAATGCCAGAACGGAAAGATGCGTAATCACCACCACCACCGTCAGCAGGGTCCGCAGCGAGGTATACCAGGAGGGCAGACGTTCGACGCTGTCCGCCTGGGCTTCATAAAGGCGAATCAATAAAAACCCTGTCATCAGTGCCAGCAGCGCAAACCGGGGACTGAGCATTAGTGCCGGCCAGGCCAGTAGCGATGGCGCCATGGCCACCACCATACGGGAGCTGAAGTGATGACTGCCTTCATGATCCAGACTCATCGCCACACCCCAGTGCACACCGCCCAGAAACGAGAGAATGACGGCGCTATAGTAGAGAAAGGCCTTGAAGGCAACGGCCTGCCACCCCGGCACGGAAAGCACGATAACAGCGGCAAGCCCTACAAAGGGGATCAGTCCGGCAATGCCCAGAAGCCAGGGCAGCGGCGCAAATTTTTTTCCAGACAGCATGGCAGGATCAGTCTTCAGAAAGTGGTGATCACAAGCATAGCAACGCCCGGTGGCGGGCGATATCTCGAGCCCCGGGGTCAACCTCCTTCCCGGCGGCCTTTATCCTCATGATGCGCCGTTTCATCCGCCCCCTTTGCCGGCTTTTTCAGACCACTGTGCAGGCGGTGGCTCAGTGGATTGTAATTGGGCCGCAGCTCATCCTTGAGCGTGCCCTTCCATAGCTCGATCCCGACAAAGTAGCCGGCACGGCCGATGGCATGGGCCGCGACCGGTGCTGTCATCAGGACAAAAAAGGTAATGGCGATTGTTCGGGCAAACACCACCTCTTCCAGAAAATGCAGGGCGACGCCTGCCATCAACAGCATGACCCCGAGCGAGGCGCCCTTGGTGGAGGCATGCATGCGGGTCAGGAGATCCGGCAGCCGGACAACGCCAAGCGCAGCAATGAACATGAAAAGAGAACCGGCCAGCAACAACAGCCCCTGAAGCAGTTCAATCATCTCGACGCCCTCCTCGTTCCAGAAAACGGGCAAACCCGACAGTCGCCAGAAAGGACATCAGAGCCACAACAATGGCGACATCCAGAAAGCTGGTTTCATCGCTTTGCAGCGCATGAACGCCAATGATTCCGACGATGATCATCGACAAAAGCTCCAGC
Organism: Kushneria konosiri; assembly: GCF_002155145.1. Classification (NCBI taxonomy): domain Bacteria; kingdom Pseudomonadati; phylum Pseudomonadota; class Gammaproteobacteria; order Oceanospirillales; family Halomonadaceae; genus Kushneria; species Kushneria konosiri. Next base: position 2,559,982 of record NZ_CP021323.1, on the reverse strand, counting down.
GCCACGACCCGGTCCGGCAAACTGGGGCCGATCACAAGACGCACGAAGCACAGCACCATGGAAACGGCCAGAATGGCAAAACTTAGATGGATCAGTATCTGCATGCGTCCCTCGCCATATTCACGATTATCGTCATCGCAGCACCGCCAGCGCTCGGCGCTCCATCTCGCGAAGATCTCCTCTTAACGCCTGCTCGTCATCCAGAAACATGGCATGAATGAACAGCACCTGACGATCATCGGAAATATCCAGGCTCAGCGTCCCCGGCGTCAGTGAAATCAGATTGGCCACAAAGGCAATCTCAAGGTCGGTTTTCGCCTCCAGCTCGAACGCGATCACACCGGGGGTCATGTGCCATGGCGGCGTAATGACATCAAAGGCAACCTTGAAATTGGCCATGAACAGCTCACGCAGAAAATAAAAGACGAAGGAGATAATCCTTGGCAGACGGGTACCGTAGCCTTTCAGACCAGGCAGCTGATTTTGCAACAGCAAGATGACCAGATACCCAAAGACCAGACCGGTCAGCATGCCCCCCATACTGAAATCACCACTGAGCGCGATCCACGCCACTGCCAACAGCAGATTGGATAAAAGCCCGATCATGGCTGCTCTCCCAGTACGGCATCGATATAGGCCTGAGGATTCAGAAGTTGCGCTGCCGAGGCCTCTGCCACATCGTAAAGAAGCTGACCGTTGAGCCCGATGAATACCGTGCATCCGGCCAGTCCCACCACCGGCAACAGCATCAGCCAGAGATGACGCTGGGACAGCGGCGCCACTTTCAAGGAAGGTGCCTCATCGGGTGATTTTTTCCAGAACACCTCGGCCCAGATCTTGGTCATTGAATAGAGCGTCAAAAGCCCGACCAGCAGAGCAATCACCGTGATACCCACATGGCCAGCCTCGATACTGGCGCGAATCAGGACAAACTTGGCAAAAAAACCTGACAGCGGGGGGACTCCAGCCAGTGACAGCGCCGGAATCAGAAAGAGCACGCCCAACAGCGGCCAGGCCTTGTAGACGCCGCCCAGCTGCTTGAGATCATGAGTGCCCTTCAACCGATAGACGACCCCGCTGATCAGGAACAGGTTGGTCTTCACAATGATGTGGTGAAGGATATAAAACACCCCACCGATCAGCGCCAGCGGTGTGAAAAGCGCCAGACCCATGAGCATATAGCCAATCTGACTGACAATATGAAAGGAGAGAATACGGCGGAACTCGAACTGGGCCGCAGCACCCAGAACGCCGGTCAGCATGGTCAGCCCCGCTCCCCACAGCAAAATCTCGTGGGTGTAATCCACCGACTGATTGAAAATCAGCGTGAAGACACGAAACAGGGCGTAGACCCCCACCTTGGTCAAAAGTCCGGCAAACAGGGCCGACACCGCCACTGGCGGGGTGTGATAGGCCGCCGGCAGCCAGAAAAACAGCGGAAAGGCCGCAGCCTTGATGCCAAACGAGATCATGAACATCACCGCTACGACATCGATCAGCGTGTTGTCCTCGACCAGCGCCACGCGACGTGCGATATCGGCCATATTGAGCGTGCCCAGCAGGCCATAAAGCAGCCCGACAGCGCTGAGAAAGATCACCGATGACAGTAGATTCAGCGTGACGTATTTGATGGCTCCTTCCATCTGGGCACGCTCGCCACCCAGAATCAACAGCGCGAAGGACGCCAGCAACATTACTTCAAACCAGACATACAGATTGAAGATATCGCCGGTCAGAAAGGCACCCGCCACTCCGGCCAGCAAAAGATGCATGAGCGGATAGTAGCCAAAGGTTTCGTGGCCTCTTCCGATGGTCGGCAGTGAATACACTGCAACGGCAAAGCCGATGATACCGGTCAGCACCACCATGATGGCGCTCAGAAGATCTGCCACCAGCGTGATGCCAAAGGGCGCGGCCCAGCCGCCGGCATTCATGATCACATAACCCTGCGACTGAACGCTGGCAAAGAGCCAGATACTGGTCGCCAGCAGCGCGGCCGTACCGGCAATACCAATTAGCCGCTGCATCATGCGCGAGCGCCAGAACGCCATCGACAGCGCCCCCGCCGCCAGGGGGATCAGTATCGGGAGAGCGACTTCAGGGTTCACGTGTCGGTATCCTTCATCTGGTCCATGTCGTCGACCCCGACGATCTGATAGGCACGACGAATCAGCACCACGGCAAACGACAAGACACCAAAGGCAATCACGATGGCGGTCAGGACCAGTGCCTGCGGCAGCGGGTCAGCAATGACCTCTCCCAGCGGGTCGCCGTTCATGGGAATCAGGGGTGGGGCATCGCGCGTCATGCCGGCCGTGGCGAAGATCAGCAGATTGGCGGCGTTGGAAATCAGGATCAGTCCGATCACCAGCTTGACGATGGATCGTCGTAGCATCATGTAGATGGCCGCGGCGTAAATTACGCCGATGACCACTGCCATTATGGGTTCCATGCAATGCCCTCCCCGAATGGTACGCGCACGTCATGCTTCATCCTTGTCGACCTCCGTCAGGTTGATCACGGCCGTCAACACTGACCCAAGCACCACCAGATAAACGCCGATATCAAAGATCAGTGGTGTAGAAAGCTTGATTCCGAGCCCGGGAATCTCCCACCACTGGGCGGTCAAAAACGCCTGCCCCTGCCACCAGGCCGGAAAGGCCGAGCCGATTCCCAGCAATAACCCGAAACCAATACAGTCTCGCGGGTCCACTCGCAGTAGACGCCGGGTAGCCTGAGGACCATTGACGAACTGATGCAGCGCAAAGGCACCTGCCACGACCAGGCCTGCGATAAAGCCGCCACCGGGCTCATCGTGACCGCGCAGCAGCAAAAACAGCGAGAACAGAATCTGTAGCGGCACCAGCGTTTGTGCAGCGACCGAGAGAATCAGCGTGCCTGCTTTCATGGCGTCTTCCTCTCTTTTGCCTGCAATCTGAGCATGGCCAGCACACCGATGGCCGCCAGAGACAGCACAAAGATTTCACCCAGGGTATCGAGCGCACGAAAATCGACCAGAATCACGTTGACGATGTTATGGCCGTGACCCAGCGGCACGCTGTTGTCGATCATGTACTCCGAGATGGAGGTAAACAGATGGCCCTGTCCCAGTATTGTCAGAATCAGAAGGGTCATGAGCCCCCCCGTAAGCACGGCCACCAGCATGTCCCGGACCCGCTCCATCGGCGTCGACAAATTCGAAAACTGCGGCATCCGAAACAGCACCAGAATGAGCAGAATGACCGTCAGGGTCTCGATCAGAAGTTGCGTGATGGCCAGATCCGGCGCACTGAACAGCAAAAAGATCAGCGCGATGCCAAAGCCCATCACGCCTGCCGCGGCCACGGCGGCCAGACGTGAGCGCATCATGCAGGCCACAATGGCACTGGCCGCCGTCACCATCGCCACCACCATCTCCTGTAGCCGTACATCCAGCGCCAGATCAAATGCCGGGCCATGACGTACCAGCAGCGTATAGCCGGTCAATCCCGTAAAACTGAGAAGCGTCAGGATCAGATAGTTGCGCATGTAGCCACTCTGGAGCAGGCGTGTCTGCCACTGCGCCACGCGGACCAGCAGATCCATCAGTTTCCAGTATCCGGCCTCCGGGCCGCGATCCAGTACCGGACTGAACCGATGAATTACGCTTCTCACGCCCGGCCATCGCCAGCAAATCATCAGCCCGACACACAGGCTGGCCAGCGACATCATCAGCGCCGTGTTAATGCCATGCCAGAGATAGAGATCCGACACTACCTCGGTGCCCATGACTGCCGTGGCGGCTGCGTTCAAAAGACCGTCGCCCGCAAGCCATGGCATGACACCCAGCACCAGCGATAGCCCGGCCAGTACACAGGGGCCTGCCAGCATGGACAGCGGTGCTTCGTGGGGCGTTTTTGGCGTTGTTTTGAGCGCGCCGAAAAAGGGTCTCAAGGACACAATTGCCGCGGCGGCGACCACCAGCATGGAGGCCAGCAGGCTCATGCCGATCAGGAAACCGGTGAAGCGAGGCGCATCGAGCACGGCTTCAAACATCAGCTCCTTGGCGACAAACCCGAACAACGGAATCACGCCGCCCAGTGACAGGGCGGCCACGAAGGCACAAAGCGCCGTCACCGGCATGGCTCGACGCAGACCGCCCATTTCATCAATATCCTTGGTACCTGTTTCATGGTCGAGCGCGCCCGCCACCATGAACAGTGCCCCCTTGTAGAGTGAATGCGCGGTCAGAAAGGTCACAAAGGCAATCATGGCCGCCTTGCCACCGATCCCCAGCAGCATCGTCAGTGTGCCCAGCGCCATGACCGTGGAGTAGGCCAGCACTTTCTTGATGCCGGTATAACGAATCGCCAGAAAGGCACCCACAACCATGGTGATCGCCCCAATGACACAAAGAAGGGTCATCCACGCTTCGGTGCCGCCAAGACCCGGCTGGAGACGCGCCATTAGATAGATTCCGGCCTTGACCATGGTGGCCGAGTGCAGATAGGCCGACACCGGCGTCGGCGCAGCCATGGCATTGGGCAGCCAGAAATGAAACGGAAACTGGGCCGACTTGGTGAACGCCCCGCCCAGAAGACACAGCAGCATCGGTAGATAGAGAGCATGGTTACGAAGCGCGTCGCCACTGCCAAGCAGCGTTTGAAGCGACCAGCTGTCGCCTGCCACATTGAGAAGAATCAGACCGCTCATGAGCGCCAGCCCACCGGTGAAGGTGACCAGCAACCCCTGAAGAGCCGATTTCCGGGCGGCAGCATCCTCATGGTTGAACCCGATCAGCAGGTAAGAGGTGATGCTGGTCAGCTCCCAGAAGACGAACAGGGTCATCAGGCCATCCGCCATGACAACGCCAAGCATGGAAGACATGAAACACAGGATCAGTACATAAAAGCGGGCAAGCTGAGGGTGACCATGAAGATAGCCACTGGCATAGAGAATGATCAGTGTCCCGATACCGCTGATCAAAAGACCAAACAGCAGCGATAGGCCATCCAGCCAGAAACTTAAGCTCAGCCCAAGGCTCGGCGCCCAGGCCTGCTCGAAATAAATGCCGCCCGATTGCAGTACGGCCGGTGCCAGCGAAACCAGCCAGACAGCAATACTTGCAGGATAAAGAGCCAGCACCGCACCGGTACGAGTGCCGAACCAGCGGGATAGAAAAGGGACAAGGATGGCCAGCGCAAATCCGAACAACACGGCAATCTGCATGATGTGCTCTCTCCTTGTGTTACCCGAAGGGACGATATTGTCGTCTTTTGCGGCATCGTGGATGCCGCTCACATCCTTGCCTGTTTATGGAAGAAAGCAGCAAATCGGGCCTGGTATGCTATGGTAGGATCACATTACAGCGGGAATGACCTGCATTTTTCAATCATTTAACCTTAAGATTCCGGCTTGACAGTGAAAAGGCCTCCAGGGCGTCACCGGGGGTATTGCCAGCACGTCATCTGCAAGGGAGAATCGCCTAACTGCTTGATGTCGTTGCACAGCGCAACATTTCGCAAGGGACCAATAACAAGGGCCGACCCCATGGCGGGAGGCGGCTTCCCGCCCATGGCGGGTATCTGTTCGATATCTCTGATCGGCCCTGCAAGAAATCACTGACGCATGCTGCACTGCGGGATTTGCTCGCTGTGTCGTCTATTCATGATGTCCGTCGTCCGTCCTGTTTCGGCCCTGAACCAGAGGCCACCGGTCATCGTGGCATGTCGAATAGTTCGTACACTGGAAGCCATTCATCAGGAAACAAGTATTCATGACCCTGCCCTGGATCCCTCTGCTGACCTTTCTGGGCGTTTTCGTGCCCGCGCTTGCCATACGGGGTGGCAGAACCGTCTGTGCCCTGGCCACGGCCATCGCACCTGCCATCGCACTTGGCCTGGTTCTTTATTTCTATCTGGGGCATGACGGTGAAGGGGTCATGCGCACTTCATTGCAGTGGCTTCCAGCGCTTGGCCTTAAGCTGGCCTTTCGCCTGGATGGCTTGTCGCTGCTCTTTTTACTGCTGATCATTGGCATCGGTCTTTTAATCATTCTCTATACCCGCTACTACCTGTCCGAGCAGGACTCGATGTCGCGGTTTTATGCCTTTTTGATCCTGTTCATGACCTCCATGGTCGGCATTGTCATGTCGGACAATCTGCTGCTGCTCTGGGGGTTCTGGGAGCTGACCAGCATCTCTTCCTTTTTGCTGATCAGTTTCTGGTCGCATGAAACGACGGCGCGCAAGGGCGCGCGCATGGCGATGACAGTGACCGGCGCTGGTGGTCTGGCGCTGCTGGCCGGCATCATGCTGATTGGCAAGGTCGTGGGCACCTACAGCATCGAGACGGTGCTTGAAAGCCATGACCTGATCACGGCCAGCCCGCTCTACCCGGCCATCCTCGTGCTGGTTCTGCTGGGTGCCTTTACCAAGTCGGCCCAGTTCCCGTTCCATTTCTGGCTGCCTCACGCCATGGCAGCCCCGACACCGGTCTCGGCCTATCTGCACTCGGCCACCATGGTCAAGGCGGGCATCTTTTTGATGCTGCGGCTGCATCCGGCGCTGTCAGGCACCGAACTCTGGACGGTACTCGTAACGCTGACCGGTCTGGTCACGCTGGTATACGGGGCCTGGTTTGCCTTTTTAAAAACCGATCTCAAGGGCATTCTGGCCTTTTCCACCATCAGTCATCTCGGCCTGATCACCTCACTGCTGGGGCTTGGCAATCCACTGGCACTGATTGCCGCTCTGTTTCACATCATCAATCACGCCCTGTTCAAGGCCTCGCTGTTCATGGCGGCAGGTATCGTCGATCATGAAACCGGCACGCGCGATGTCCGAAAACTCGGCGGGCTTTATCGATTGATGCCGATCACGACGGCTCTCACCTGCATTGCCACGATCTCGATGGCCGGCATTCCACCGCTCAACGGCTTCATTTCCAAGGAGATGTTCTTTACCGAAGCGCTGGCCTCGCAGCAGTTTGGCGGGCTGGCCTGGATTGTTCCCCTGCTGGCCGGCCTTGGTGGTCTGCTGTCGGTGGCCTATTCGTTGCGCCTGGCCTATGCCACCTTTTTCCGGCGCCCGCGTCAGGAGCCACCCAAAAAGCCTCATGAGCCCCCCTGGCTGATGCGGTTTCCGGTCGAGCTGCTGGTGGCACTGTGTATTGTCATTGGACTGATGCCCACCCTGGCGCAATCCCCGGTACTCGAGGAGGCCGCTCGCGCAACGATCTCCGGACAAATGCCGGAGTTTCATCTATCGCTCTGGCACGGTATCAATGCGGCCCTTTTGTTAAGCGTCGCCGTGGTGGCCGGTGGCATTGTGTTGCATCTGCTTCATCGTCACATGATGCGGTTCAACCGCCAGTTTCGCCCCCAGGATGCGCGCTACATCTTTGAGGCTTTTGTTCAGCGACTGGTGGGGCTGTGTCAGCGTCTGATCGATCGACTCGAAAACGGCTCGCTGCAGCGCTACATGTTCCTGTTGCTGGGCGTCTCCGTGCTTGCCATGGCGCTTGGTCTGGCAGATCTGGACAGGTTGACCGGTAACCTCGAACAGCAGACGCTGGATCCGGTCGTGGCACTGGGCGCCGGGCTTTTGATCATGGGCGGTGTATTAACGGCTGCCCTGCATCGCTACCGCCTGATTTCACTGCTGATGCTTTCCGTGGTGGGACTGGTGGTTTCATTGACCTTTGCCCGCTTCTCGGCGCCTGATCTCGCTTTGACACAGCTGTCTGTCGAAGTAGTCACCATGATTCTGCTGATGCTGGCCCTCTTTTTCCTGCCACAGAAAACGCCCAAGGAGTCCGCGGGTGCTCGCGTGGTACGCGACGTTCTGATCGCGATCGGATTTGGTGGTGCCGTGGCCAGCCTCAACTTTGCGGTTCTGACGCGGGATCTTGACAGTATTTCGCGATTTTTCATCGATCAAAGCGTACCGGGCGGCGGCGGGCACAACGTCGTCAACGTTATTCTGGTGGACTTCCGCGGCTTCGATACGCTGGGTGAAATCACGGTGCTGGCCATTGCAGGACTTGCGATCTTCAAGCTGCTTAACCGGCTTCGTCTGTTCATGCCGGCGACCGACATGGAAGGTCGTCTGTGGTCCGATGATCGACACCCCACACTTTTGATGGTGGTTTCGCAGACCCTGCTGCCGCTGGCGCTGCTGGTGTCGTTCTTTATCTTCCTGCGCGGTCATAATCAGCCCGGCGGCGGTTTCATCGCCGGCCTGATCACGGCCGTGGCCCTGATCCTTTTGTATATGTCGCGCGGTGTCGAGTGGGCACAGCAGCGACTGGATTTCCAGTTCCAGCCCATCGCCATTGCCGGCGTCGCCCTGTCGACCTTTACCGGTCTTTGCAGCTGGCTGTTTGGCTATCCATTTTTGACCTCAACCTTCGATCATTTCCATCTGCCCCTGATCGGCGATATCGAACTGGCCAGCGCCCTGATCTTTGATGGCGGCATCTATCTGGCCGTCGTTGGCGCCACGCTGATGATTCTGGCCAATCTGGGCAAGCTCACCACTGCACACCGACCCAACAAGGACATCCCCTGATGGAAGCGCTCTATGCCATCACTACCGGTATCCTGACGGCCAGCGGAGTCTATCTGACCCTGCGCGGGCGAACCTTTCCGGTAGTCGTCGGGCTGACGCTGCTCTCTTATGCCGTCAACCTGTTTCTGTTTTCCATGGGCGGACTGACCACGCATGGTGCAGCACTGGTGGGTACCAGCGACCACTATGCTGACCCACTGCCCCAGGCACTGGTGCTGACCGCGATCGTCATCGGTTTTGCCATGACCGCCTTTGCCATCATTCTGGCGATGCGCTCAAGGGGCGACCTGGGCAGCGATAGTGTCGATGGCAGCCGTACCGACCGTGAAGATCCGCGGGAGAACAAGGCGTGATGCAGCATCTGCCCATCTTCCCGGTTCTGCTGCCCCTGGTGGTGGCCATTATTCTGCTGCGCAAGCGTGAAGGGGTTGACCCGGTCCGACGCACCATCTCGATTACGGCCACGGCATTGCTGGTCGCCGTGGCCTTCTGGCTGGTCAGCCAGGTCGCCGGCGGCGAGACGCTGGTCTATCGACTGGGGAACTGGCAGGCGCCCTATGGCATCGTTCTGGTAGCCGACCGGCTGTCGGCCATGATGGTACTACTGACGGCGCTTCTGGCGCTGGGCAGCGTCATTCATGCCAGTGGCGGTGAGGACAATCAGGGCTCCAACTTTCACGGGCTTTTTCATCTACAGCTGATGGGGATCAACGGTGCCTTTCTGACCGGTGACCTTTTTAACCTGTTCGTCTTTTTTGAGGTGCTGCTGCTGGCCTCCTATGCGCTGTTGATGCACGGTGGCGGCAAGGCACGTGTGCAGTCGGGGCTGCACTATGTGGTACTGAATCTGGCCGGCTCGTCGCTGTTTCTCATCGCGCTGGGCGTGCTGTATGGCAGTATCGGCACGCTCAACATGGCCGATATGGCCGAGCGTGTCGGTCAACTGCCGGCGGATCGGCAGGGCCTTGTCCGCGCAGGCGCCCTGCTGCTTCTGGTGGTCTTCGGGCTCAAGGCCGCCATTCTACCGCTTTATTTCTGGCTGCCACGGGCCTACAGCTCGGCGCCGGCCCCCATTGCAGCCCTGTTCTCCATCATGACCAAGGTCGGCATCTACGCCATTTTGCGTGTGTTCACCCTGATCTTTGGTGAACAGGCCGGTGGCCTTTCACTGCTGGCACAACCATGGCTGTGGTGGGGCGGACTGGCAACGCTGGGTCTGGCGACTCTGGCCGTACTGTCGGCACGCGACCTGCGCATGCAGATTTCCTATTTCATGCTGATCTCGATCGGGACGCTGCTGTGCGGTCTGGGCATGGAAGGAACAGCGTCGAGGGGGGCGATGCTGTTCTACATGCTGCACACCACGCTGGTCAACGGCGGGCTTTTCCTGCTGGCCGACATGATTGCCGACCAGCGTGGCAAGGTCGGCACCCGGATTGTACGGGGCAGAAAATTCAGGTACGCCACCCTGCTCAGCGCTCTTTATATGCTTGGCGCCGTCAGCTCTGCCGGCCTTCCCCCGCTATCCGGGGCACTGGCCAAGGCATGGCTGATGTCGACTGCCACGCTGTCAGAGGGGCTCTGGCTGTGGCCGCTGCTGCTGCTGTCGGGCCTTGCAGGCGTCGTGGCAGCCTCACGCGCCGGATCGACCGTTTTCTGGCGTCACAGCAACGGCGACCCGGTCGGTGAACCTCTTTCCCGCAGCAAGCTGACAGGCACGGTAATGCTTTTGGCTTCGGCACCCATACTGGTGGTGCTGGCAGGCCCCATCGGAAGCTACACCACCGCCACGGCCGAGCAGCTCGCCGATACCGTTCAATATCGCAGCGCCGTGCTGGGTCATGTCATGTCAGGAGAGTCTGTCGATGCTGATTAAACGCTGTCTTCCCCGACCGATTCTTTCACTGATTCTGACACTGGTCTGGATCATGCTGTCGGACAGCATCACCTATGGCTCCGTGATCATGGGGGTCATTCTGGGCGTGGCGATCCCGCTGATGACCCAGCGCTTCTGGGACGCTCAGCCAGCGGTCAAAAAACCCATGCTGTTGCTGAGATATACCCTGCGCGTCATGCTGGATATTCTGGTTGCCAATCTTCAGGTCGCCTGGCTGATTGCCCGTCCATGGCGCCGCCCTCGACCGGCCTTTATCGAATATCCACTCACGCTCAAACGCGACTTCAGCATCACCCTGCTGGCCAGTACCATCAGCCTGACACCGGGGACCATTTCAGCCAATCTGAGGCTCGATGGTCGCAGCCTGCTGATTCACGTGCTGGATACCGACGATGAGCAGGGCATCATCGAAGAGATTTATAACCGCTACGAGCGGCCGCTCATGGAGATTTACGAATGATCGGTATTGCGCTGTGGATCAGCTTTTTTCTGGTCGCCATGGCCATTGTGCTCAACGCCTATCGGCTGCTGGTGGGCCCTTCACTGGCCGACCGAATCATCGCGCTTGATACCATGTACGTTAACAGCATCGCCCTGATCATCCTGTACACGATCTGGCTGAGCACCCGAGTCTATTTTGAAGGTGCCCTGCTGATTGCCATGCTTGGATTCATCAGTACCGTGGCCGTGTGCAAGTATCTGTTGCGCGGCGACATCATCGAATAGGAGATCACCATGGCATGGCTGGACAAGGCATGGATCGATACGGCACTTGAGGCCCTGACGGCCTTTTTTCTGATCGCCGGCGCGCTGATTACCTTTATCAGCTCCTTCGGTATGGTACACCTGCGTGATTTCTATCTGCGCATGCATGGGCCGGCCAAGGCCACGACACTGGGCGTCGGGCTGATTCTGGTGGCCTGCATGTTTTATTTCTTACTGATCGAGCGCACCTTTCATATCCAGTTGCTGCTGGTCACCATTTTCCTGTTGATCACGGCACCCATCAGCGCCCACCTGCTGGCCAAGGTGGCACTGCACCAGAAGCTGCCCAGCGACCCCTCGACCACCGGCGCGCCCAGCGAGCTTCGCGAAGAGGATGTTGGACAGGAACCGGACACACCGCATCCGGAAGATCCCGGCAGTGGTCAGCGCCACAGTCCGTGAGGCGCTGACTACCGTATACTGATCCTTAACGCCAGTTACGCGTGTTTCTCTCGATCAGACTCGCCAGCGCGTCAATGTGACTTTCGCGATCATTGAGCGCTGGTACGTAGTGGTACTCTTCCCCACCGGCCTCAACAAAATATTCGCGATTCTCTACCTGAATCTCTTCAAGCGTCTCCAGGCAGTCCGCGGCAAAGCCCGGACAGATGACATCAATGCCGGGTGTGGTTTTCACATCCCAGTTCTTGAGCGTTTCATCTGTATAGGGCTTGAGCCACTCCTCCCGACCAAAACGTGACTGGAAGGTCATGGTCCACTGACTGTCCTCAAGCCCCAGCTCGCGCGCCAGAGCCTCACTGGTGGCGCGGCAGTGTTTCGGGTAGGGGTCACCCTCCTCGGCATAACGCTTAGGGATGCCGTGCCAGGAGATCAAAAGGTGGTTCTGCTTGCCACGCGTGGCCCAGTGTTCACGAACACTTTCGGCCAGCGCCGCGATATAGCCGCTGTCGTCATGATAATCACGGATGAAGTGCATCTCGGGGATATCCGGGCACGGCTTGAGGGCATCGGCCAGACGGTCAAAGACGGCCGCCGTGGTAGAGCGGGAGTACTGCGGATAAAGCGGCAGCACCACGATGCGGTTGACCCCGGCCCGACGAAAGCTCAGACCGGCGCTTTCCATGGTGGGTCTGCCATAGGTCATGCCCAGCTCGACCGGGATATCACAGCCGTACTGCGCATCCAGCTGCGCCTTGAGCGCGCGCTGCTGGCGTCGACCGATGGCCAGCAACGGCGACCCCTCTTCTTCCCAGACGCTGGCATAAGCCTCGGCGACCCTTTTCGGGCGCGTTCTCAATACAATGGCATTGAGAATGAACCACCAGAGCGGACGAGACACATCGATGACGCGACGATCCCATAAAAATTCGCTGAGATATCGCCGCACGGCTGAAGGTGTGGGCTCGTCCGGGGTGCCAAGATTGGCCAGCAGTACGCCGAAGGGGGCCTGCGCCATGTCTATACTCCTTGCAGTAACCAGAGGGTCTTGATTAGACGCACCCTCAAAATGATCAATTTTAATGAAATTATTCTATCAGCGTCGCCAAAGCCGCGTTGATGAAATGTCCCTATTCGTTACATTCAGGGAGTGTAAATGTCTCAACCGCTGATCGTAATCCTTGGGGATCAACTGACCGAGGATCTGCCCGTTCTGACAGGCGCACCAGAAAATGCCCCGGTGGCCCTGTTCGAGGTGGAAGAGGAAGGCCGCTATGTGCCTCATCATCCGCAAAAGATCACCTTTCTTTTCTCTGCCATGCGCCATTTCGCACAAACGCTTCGCCAACGGGGGCGTCAGGTGCACTACACCTGTCTGGACGACAACGACAATACCCAGGATCTGATCAGTGAAGCCGAACGCGTGGCCACGCTTTATGGCTGTGACGAGATTCGGGTGACCCGCCCGGGCGAGTGGCGCCTTTTGGATCGCATTCAGAAACGACGTGGCAACACCCCGGCCTGGTACATGGTGGCCGATGATCGTTTTTTCTGCTCGCAGGAGGCGTTTAATCAGTGGGCTCAGGGCCGCCAGCGATTTCGCATGGAGCACTTTTATCGCTGGATGCGTCGCGAAACCGGCCTGCTGATGGATGAAAACAATAATCCGCAGGGGGAGCAGTGGAATTTCGATCACGACAACCGAAAGCCTCTGCCCAGAGACGTTGACCCGCCAGAGCCGCCGCAGCACCAGCCGGATCAGGTGACCCGAGAAGTCATAGCACTGGTCGAGGCGCATTTTGGCGAGCACTTTGGCACGCTTGAAAAATTCAACTGGCCCGTCACAAGACGTCAGGCACTCAACGATCTGAATCATTTCGTCGAGCACGCCCTGCCCTTTTTTGGCGACTATCAGGACGCCATCAGCGACCAGCACCCCTTTTTGTATCATGCACGCCTGTCCGGTGCGCTCAATGCCGGGCTGCTCAGGCCGCTGGAGGTCTGCCAGGCAGCAGAAAACGCCTGGCGTGATGGCAGTGTCCCGCTCAACTGCGCGGAAGGCTTCATCCGACAGATTCTGGGATGGCGCGAGTATGTACGCGGCATCTACTGGCTGAACATGCCGGACTACAAGCAGCGCAACGATCTCAAGGCCGACAGGGACCTGCCCGCGTTCTACTGGACCGGCGACACCGACATGCGCTGCTTGAGACGTGCCATCGAGATGACCCGGGATCATGCCTACGCCCACCACATTCAGCGGCTGATGGTCACCGGTAATTTTGCCCTGCTTTGCGGCGTGCGCCCCGAAGCCCTCTGCGACTGGTATCTGGCGGTCTACATCGACGCGTATGAGTGGGTGGAGCTGCCCAACACGCTGGGCATGGTGCTGTATGCCGATGGTGGCTATCTGGGCTCAAAGCCCTACTGTGCGTCGGGCAAATACATTGATCGCATGTCGGACCACTGCCAGCAGTGTCGCTTTGATGTCAAAAAAAGCATCGGAGAGGACGCCTGCCCCTTTAACAGCCTGTACTGGTATTTTCTGGAACGCCACGAAAAGCAGCTGGCCGGCAATCAGCGCATGAAGCTCATTTATGGCTCGCTCAACAAAATGAGCAGCGACAAGCGCGAGGCCCTGCGCGAACAGGCCATTCGCTTTCTGGATCAGCTGGATTATGAACCAGCCTACGGACGGGGGGATCATCTGGCGGGGTATCAGCGCAATACCGGAAAAGGCGGCAGTTGACTCACCCCCTCATGAAAAGCGCCGGCAAGAAGCCGGCGCGAGATCGTTCAAATGAAAGGTCAGGTGTTGGTGTTTTTAGCGGCATGCGCCTCAATTGAATGTGCGATGATCAGATCGCGATGGCCAGCTCGGGCAGGCTGCCCAATTGAACCAGACGCCGTGAACTATCACTGCCGTCTTCTTCACTTTGACGCACGATCCAGGCATGACGGATACCGGCAACCAGCAGCTGATCGATGGCTTCATCGACCGAGCGGAACAGGCAGGGCTTGCCGCGACGGCTGAGCTTTTGCAGGTCACCGCTGATGGTTTCGCATTCGATCTGATAGATATGGCTAAGGGTATTGCGTACAACGCGCACTTCCATTTCACGATGGTGTGACGCGGCATTTTTTAATTGATGTAATTCCATGTAACCCTCCCTGGGCTATCTTCTCATCGCTCGCTCGGCGATGGTCATCTTTATGTCTTTTCTATAAGTTGTCGAAAGAGTAACAATGCCGGATGACAATTCCGTGTCAGCGCCAGCATTGCCTTTCCAGTGTTGTCCTGATGCTACTCTGCCGGGCCCTTTTGCATGTTCCCCTGATGGCGCGCCAGGCAATCATCGAAGATGGCCCTTTGCGGCGCTGTCATCAGACGTCGGGCACGCGCAACATGGTCTTCGCCCAGACGTTGCAGTCGTGTCACGATCGTGACAAGCCAGGTCATATCGGCAAAAAGTGCATCAGGTAACGCAATCCGGCGCTCGAGGTCACCGAGGAACCAGATATGGTCGATCATGGCAGGGCCGCTCGAAGACTCGGCAGCGGCAGGTAACATTAGACCATTATGACGTACATCAAGGTAAAGGTGATCGCCTGAAAAGACGCCCTTTTCCCCATGATAGGGATGAATCAGCTCGATAATCCCTGGGTAACGCTTAACGAGCCGCTCTGCCAACGGTCGATAGGGCGCATCTGGCAGAGAATGATGCGTCAGATGGCGCAGTCCGAAGATCAGTACCGCGCGACGCCCCCGCCCGAGCACTTCCTGCTTGATACATTCAGCATAGGCCCTTTCACGCTGCTCATGCCAGCGGGCAAAGCCCTCACCATCCAGCGTCTCCCAATCGATCGCCGGCTCGGCCAGTACCACCCGAACACGATGCTCGAAAGCACGCCCAAGATTGACAGCGCGAAGTCGTCTGAAAAAATTGGCGTAGACCGTTGGGCTCCACAGCAGAAAATAAAGCGTGTCCTGCCAGACAGCCTCAAGCCCGGCGTCATCCATGTCCTCACCACTGATATAGCGATCAAGCCATGCCTGATGACGGGCACTGCCAAATTCGACCACGATATCGTCAAAGGTTCCCTCAAGTGCCGGACTTTCAAGCAGCGCCGTGATGGCCTCCATCACCTGCGGGCACCAGTGAATCTCTCCCAGCCCGACCAGCGTGCGGCGCCGGAAGAGCTCAACCATGAGGGTCTCGGGACGATGTGCCATTACAACGCGCTGTCGCAATCGGCCGTTCGGGGTTCAAGGACTTCCATCAAATGCCGAGCGATCGCTGTCAGATGCGTCTCGTGCATCAGCTCGGGGTGCGTGGCCGGTAGATCCAGATTAAGGATGCGACCGTCGATATAGGGCTGCCAGGCGCGGCGGTCGAGCCAGTCTTCTTCCCGAGGCGTGGCCGCCGTGAAGAAATGCATGTCACCGTGGTAAACGAGATGGCGGGTGTCACGTACCAGACGACTGTTGTTGATGACCACATCCACCAGAGCGTCCAGCGTCTGTGATGACAGCTGCCCGAGCGCACTGCCCTCGCGCTGCAAAAGCGCAATGACCTGAGCTCGACGCGACCCGTCATTGATGGCAAGTGTCGTGTCGGCAAGCCCGGCAATACGCAGCAGTGCCTCCAGCGCCATGCCTTCATCCGGTGGCGTCATGTTACGCCATAGATCAGCCGGATAGGCATCCAGCAGTGCCAGCATGGCCACGTTCTCACCCTCTCTTTCCAACAGGGCCGCCATGGTGTGCGCAATCATGCCGCCCACCGACCAGCCCAGCAGATAATAGGGGCCTCGAGGCTGAATACGCCGTATCTGCGCGATGTAGTCACGCGCCATCTCTTCCATGGTTTCCGGCCGCTGGCCGTTAGGCAAAAGCCCTCGAGCCTGCAGACCGTACAGGGGATAGCGTGAAGGCAGCGTGCGCGCCAGGCCGGCATAGCACCAGGCCAGCCCGCCCGCCGGATGGACGCAAAAGATAGGCGACGCCTCGCCACTCTCCCTCAATGACAGGACAACATCCAGCCCTCTGGTCGCGCCCCCTTCCGTCTCTAGTGCATCCAGCGCCTCGATGGTAGAGGCCTCGAAAAGCGTGGCAATGGTGAAATTTGATCCCAGTGCCTCATTAAGGCGACGTATCAACTGCAGTGCGTTTAACGAGTTGCCACCAAGATCGAAAAAGTTATCCCGAATGCTGACTCGCTCAAGCCCGAGCACCTCGGCAAAAAGGTCGGCCATGATCTGTTGGCGAGGGGTACCTGGTGCCACACCCTCCTCCCCGGCCTCGGGCGCCGGCAGCGCCCGACGGTCCAGCTTGCCGTTGGGACTCAGCGGCAGTGCGTCCAGCGTCATGATCACACCGGGCACCATATAATCCGGCAACACCTGGGCCAGATGGCGCTTGAGCGACTCGATGACCAGCGTACCGCTGCTGCTGGGTACCACATGGCCGACCAGTCGCGCATTGCTGCCGCTGCCATGAACGCTGACCACGGCGTGCGCCACCCCATCAAAAGCCAGCATGACGGACTCGATTTCACCGAGCTCCAGGCGCTGACCGCGCAGCTTGACCTGATGGTCAATACGCCCGAGATATTCGAGCACACCGTCAAAGCGCCAGCGTGCCAGATCGCCGGTGCGATAAAGTCTCGAATCGGCTTCGAGTGCCGGGCAATCAACAAAACGCTCGGCGGTCAATTCCTGCTGCCCCAGATATCCGCGCGCCAGATTGCGCCCGGCGATGTAAAGCTCTCCGGCCATTCCGACCGGCACCGGCTGGAAACTGGCGTCCAGCACATGCAGGCGCGTGTTCCAGATAGGCGCCCCGATGGGCACACTGCTGTCTGTATCCGCCGCGTGACACTGCCAGGCACTGACATCGACCGCCGCCTCGGTCGGGCCATAAAGATTGTGCAGGGCTACCCCGGGCAGGCGCGTCAGGAAACGATGTTCAAGATCACGTGAAAGCGCCTCGCCACTGACAAATACCTGACGCAGGGTAGTCATGCGCCTGATGTCCTGATCACTTAATTCATCGAGCAGAATATCGAGCATCGAGGGCACAAAATGCAGCGTGGTGATGGCTTCCTCGATGATGGTGTCGATGAGATAGCGAGGATCACGATGTCCACCCTCGCGCGCCATGACCAGCGCTGCGCCACTGATCATGGGCCAGAGAAACTCCCATACCGATACATCAAAGCCGTTGGGCGTTTTCTGAAACACCCGGTCACCCTCGCCCAGCGAATAGCGGCCCTGCATCCAGAGAATACGATTGACGATGGCGTGATGCTCCACCAGCACACCCTTGGGCTTGCCGGTCGAGCCGGAGGTGAAAAGAATGTAGGCGCCGAGCTCGGCATCGCGCTGGGCAGCGCTGCCGGGGGTCAACGCCTGACACTCATCGGTCTCTGCCAGCGTCAAGACCCGTACGAGGCCCGGTGAAAAGCGCGCACGCTGCATTTCATCACTCAAAATCAGGCGCGGTGTGGCGCGCGTGACGATATCCATCAGGCGCGCGTCGGGATATTCCAGTGGCAACGGCAGCCAGGCGGCGCCCACATGATGAATCGCCAGCAGCGCCACCTGCATTTCCAGCGAGCGCGGCAGAGCCACCCCGACGGCATCACCCGGGCATACCCCCTGCTCGATCAGAAAATCTGCCAGCGCCTGTACCTGATATCCCAGCGCCTGATAATTCAGCGCTATGCCCTCCGCGATCAGCGCTGTCGCCCCGGGCGTTTTATGGCTCTGACGCTCAAACAGCGTCGCCATATGCGTGGTTTCAACAGGGTGATCCGTGGCGTTGAATCGGGCCAGCGCCTGACGATCACGGGAGGTGGTCAGCGTCAGCTCACCCACCGGGATTTCGGGAGATGCCATGAACGCCACCAGCCACTGCGCCAGCCGAGCGAGATGCCACTCGAGCTCGGTCTGGTCATAAAGTGCCGGATTGCCATCAAGCGCCAGACGCGTGGCCTCACTGTCACCGCCGAGATAGACCGAAAAGACCAGATCATCCACCGGCCCGGCCACCAGATGATGCTTGTGAACCCGGCTCTGCGGCCATTGACCGCTTGAGTCAAAGGGCAGGACATTGACGTGCATGCCCAGCAGTGGACGCCGGCCGGGCCGGCGCCCCAGATCGCGCAACAGCCATTCATGGCGATAGCGCTGATGACGCCGCAGGGTATTCAACGACTGTGCCGCGGACTGACACCACTGTATCGGCGTGGCGCTGAAATCCTCTTTCAGGCGCAGCGGCAGCATGTTGACCTGCGTCATGGGCGTGCGCAGTGCTGCGCCCTGCATGCGACCCATCATGGGAACGCCCAGCGTGACATCAGGCCGCTGACACATTCGTGCATACCAGGCACCGCTGGCCGCCAGAATGGTTTCGGCCAGTCCCTGGCGGTGCTCGACACACAGGTCATGAAACTGCCTGCTCTGCGCCTGGTCCAGCGTCATTTCACAGCGCAGGGCATAAGCCTGCGCCGGAGCAAACCGTCCCGAAAGAGAAACGGGCTCGGGGTCGTCGGCAAAAACGCCTTGCCAGTGATTGCGGTCCTGCTTGAGCGCCTCGCTTTCAAGGTAGCGCCGCTCTTCTTCGATAACGCTCTCAATACGGCCATACCAGGCAGGCGTCACGGCCTCTGCCCTGCCCAGCGCGATATAGTGCTCGGCCGCGCGCTGCTGAATCAGCCCATAGGCCCAGGCATCGGCCGCAACATGGTGCATGTTGAGCCACCAGAGCACATGGTCATCCGCCAGTCGCCAGATGGCCTGACGATAAAGCGGCCCCTGCTGCAGCGCAAAGGGAGTCTCACGACGCTCGGACATCTGCTGCCAGGCCCGCTTGCGGGCACCATCACTGCCGCGCAGATCGATGACCTCCACGTCTTCGGCGTGCCTGGCGCCGCCAACAGCCAGTCTGGCCGGGCCACTGTCAGTGGCGATAAAACCCTCAAACAGACCATCGGCCTCCCTGACGGCCATCGAGGCAGCCTGCGCCAGCCTGTCGACATCAATATTGCCGGTGAACTCCAGGCACTGTGCAGTGGAATATCCTCCCTGACAGGAACTGCTCTGCTGGCCGTACCAGATGCCGGCCTGAGCGCCGCTGACGGGAAGAAAATCGGCCTGACTCATGAGATCACCATCTTCTTCAATACCACTCCTGTGCGGGTTTTGAGGACGGCGTATCGACCGGGCGAAAGAATTACTCGGTCACTGACACCGCCTGAACGGATAGAGCCCTGAATTTAAATAACAATGCTTCTCATTTCAAATGGAATGACCGATATTTCCATCGTCGCGGTCAGAATGCAAACGGGACCGGATGTCACCATCCGGTCCCGCAGATTATCGCCAAGATGCCCGATCAGGGCCTCTGGCCATTATTCGCGATTGAAGGTCGCAGGGTCGATGGCAACCCCAAGCGAGCGACGATCAATCCAGCGCCCGGCCTTGGTTTCCTTGTAACGAAAAACGACGTAGTCGCCGATCGATACATCCAACTCGGCTTCTTCTACCTGGTAGGAGTAGACCTCGCCGTTGACGGTCAGGGTATGGCGGTAGAGATCCGGCATGCCCAGCCATTCCTTGAAGGGGCCCTCGGTTTCGACGCTTTCAAGCGTACCGCGTGCTTCCAGTTTGGGTTGACGACGTCCGCCGCGACGGTATCCAGCCGGCATATTGACTCCTGTCAGGCTTATCAGGAAAAGGGGAAATGACGCCGATGGCGTCGTGTCTTGGGGCGCACGAGGCGCCATTTACTCTTCGTACTGGCCGTAGCTACCCGGCGCGAGATCCTCGAATCGGGTGAACTTGCCGATAAAGGCCATGTGCACGGTACCGATGGGTCCGTTACGCTGCTTGCCGATAATCAGCTCGGCCAGCCCCTTGTTATCGGGATTGTCCTTGTTATACACCTCGTCGCGATAGACAAAGGCGATCACATCCGCATCCTGCTCGATGGCGCCGGATTCACGCAGATCCGACATGACCGGACGCTTGTTGGGGCGCTGCTCAAGCGAGCGGTTGAGCTGCGACAGGGCCACGACCGGGCAGTTGAACTCCTTGGCCAGCCCCTTGAGCGAGCGCGAAATCTCCGAGATTTCAGCGGTACGATTTTCCGAAAGCCCGGGTACCTGCATCAGCTGCAGATAGTCGATCATGATCAATCCGATGCCACCGGCATCGCGCGCAATACGTCGGCTTCTCGAGCGCATCTCATTGGGTGACAGGGCCGCAGTATCGTCGACGTAGAGCTGTTTATCCTTGAGAAGGTTCACCGCCGAGGTCAGTCTCGGCCAGTCCTCGTCTTCGAGCTGGCCGTTACGCACGCGGGTCTGATCGATGCGACCCAGCGAGGAGATCATGCGCAGCATCAGAGACTCTGCCGGCATCTCCATTGAAAACACCACCACGGCCTTGTCGCTGCTCACTACAGCATGCTCGACCAGATTCATGGCAAAGGTGGTCTTGCCCATTGAAGGGCGCCCCGCCACGATCACCAGATCAGAGGGCTGAAGACCGGAGGTCATGTCATCCAGATCACGAAAGCCGGTCGACAGCCCCGTCATCTGCCCCTTGAGGTTGAAAAGCTCATCGATACGGTCCACAGCCTTGCTGAGCAGGTCGCTCATGCCAATGGCACCGCCACTCTTGGGACGGGATTCGGAAATCTGAAACACCAGCCGTTCGGCTTCGTTGACCAGCTCGTCTGCGTTGCGTCCCTGAGGATTGAAGGCGCCTTCTGCGATCTGGTTGGCTGCTGCAATCAGCTTTCGCAGGGTGGCACGCTCGCGCACGATATCGGCATAGGCGCGAATGTTGCTGGCAGACGGTGTGTTGCGGGCCAGTTCGGCGAGATAGGACAGACCACCGACGCGGTCCAGCCGGTCGTGTGATTCAAGCTCTTCGGAAAGGGTTACCACATCAAGCGGCCGTCCCTCTTCTGCAAGACGGGCCATGGCCTTGAAAACATCGCGATGCTCGATGCGATAAAAATCATCGCTGACCAGACGGTCGGCAATCTCGTCCCAGGCCTGATTGTCCAGCATCAGGCCGCCCAGTACGGACTGTTCGGCTTCAAGCGAGTGTGGCGGCACCTTGAGCGCAGCGGTTTCCTGATCAAACTCGATCATTTCACTCATGACGACGATTAACCATGTGACGACTTACCCGGGAGAGTGATTCAGCGCAGGATCATAGCCTACGCTCGCGGGAAGAGCATGTCATGACCCTTCCACACGAAGACAGCCATTAAAGCGGTCATTAAAAAAAGGGGCACACAAGGTGCCCCTTCTCATGGCATATCATGGATATGCGCAGTGCCATCGATATGGCTTATTCAGCAACCACGACCACGCGAACGCTGGCGGTAACATCAGAGTGCAGACGCAGCTCGATGTCGTATTCGCCAGTTTGACGGATCGGGCCCAGCGGCATGCGAACTTCGCTGCGCGCGACATCGATACCAGCCTGAGCGATGGCATCAGCCAGATCGCGCGGACCAATGGAACCGAACAGCTTGCCTTCATCGCCTGCGCGAGCAACGAGCGACAGCTCGATCTCGGACAGCTCTTCAGCGCGACGTTCAGCTTCGGCCTGACGCTCGGCGGCGTTGGCTTCAAGCTCGGCGCGACGCGTTTCGAAAGCGTCGACGTTGGCTTTGGTTGCCGGAACGGCCAGGCCGTAGGGCACCAGGTAGTTACGACCATAACCCGGCTTGACGCTGACCTGGTCGCCCAGTTCTCCCAGCTTGCCGAGCTTGTCGAGCAGAATGACTTCCATCTCGTGGACCTCTTAACGTTGACTGCCGATCAGACGCGTGCGGAAATCCGCAAAGGTATCTATCAGCGCCAGCAGCAGCACTATCACTAACGTGGGCCAGGTGGTCAGCAGCAAGGCATAAAAGCCGACCAGCCAGAACCCTCTCATGGACTTTACACCTACCACACCGTGCACCAGGGCAATGCCCGCTACCAACAGAGGAACCCAGGCCATTAAAATGGCCCCCGGCAACGCCCCCAGAAAACCGACAGCGGTCATCAGAACCACGCCAGCCAGCTCCAGTTTCGACAAACGAAAGCGATGGAACTCGTCTCGAAAACCGCCCGGGTTGTACAGGGCTGCCTGCCAGCTTCGCGCCAGCGCAAGGCAGGCGGTTGCGGCCAGCATGACCATCAGGCCGGTCACGGCCGAGATCATCAGCACCGCCAGTCTTTCAACCGGCACGCCCTGGCTTGCGTACTGCCGAAGCAGTTCGTCAATATCAGGCGCCTGGGAACGCACTTCCTCAATCAGTTGCGAGGCATCAGGTGGTGCGAAGATCCCGATCTGGATCAACACGGCCACCACAATGGCCCCGGCCAACAGGGTTTCACCCCAGCGAAACCGCTCACGCAGAATAATGGCCATCACCGTCACCAGCAGAATGCTGGCCAACGGAATGGCATCGCCCTGCATCCACCACCAGCCTGCCGGCAGTGCCGCGGCCAGTACTACCGGGGATGCGGGCCCAAGGCCTCGGCGCAGTGTCACCAGCGCACTGATGGCAGCAGACAGCCAGAAAAGCCATGGGACCAGTGAGCCCAGTAGCGCCACGCCAACCGCGCGCGGCGTACTCTGCATTATCCAGCGAGCAAAACCCTGCATGGCGTATGCAGCTTACTGGTGGCTGTCGGTATAGGGCAGCAGGGCCAGATAGCGAGCGCGCTTGATCGCGGTTGCCAGCTGACGCTGATAGCGTGCACGTGTACCGGTGATGCGGCTCGGGACAATCTTGCCGGTCTCGGTCACGTAGGCTTTCAGCGTGTCGAGGTCCTTGTAATCAATGTACTTCACGCCTTCGGCGGTAAAGCGGCAAAACTTGCGACGACGGAAAAAACGGGCCATGTCAGTCTCTCCAATGGGTGGATTCAGGCCAGAGCATCAGCTCAGGAGGCAGCTTCGGTCGACTCTTCGGAATCGGAACGTTCACGCGGACGTTCGTCATCGGAGCGCTCACGACGGCGTCCCTTTTCATCTGCCGCTTTCATCATCGGAGATGCTTCGGTAACAGCTTCGGTGCAACGCACGACCATGTTGCGAATGATGGCATCGTTGAAGCGGAAGATGTTTTCCAGTTCAGCCAGCGTTTCGCCGCTGCATTCAACGTTCATCAGAACGTAGTGAGCCTTGTGGATCTTGTTGATCGGGTAGGCCAGATGACGACGGCCCCAATCTTCAAGACGATGAACAGTGCCACCGTTTTCAGTCACGAGCCCTGTATAGCGCTCGATCATGGCAGGCACCTGCTCGCTCTGGTCCGGGTGGACCATGACCACGATTTCGTAATGACGCATGGTGTCTCCTTTCGGTTTGACAGCTTCTCGATGACAGATACATCCGTCATGGGAAGCAAGGAGTTGATAGAAGGGTATTTTTCGTTACAAGGGCAGCATCGAGGCTACCGCTTCGATGGTCTGCAAATGCAGTCGGCGGCCGTAGCCGCCGCGAAACCGCACAATTGTAGGGAGATGGCCCGCCGCTTGCAAGCAAAAGGATCACTACGAGCGTCGCTGACGCACCGCTTCAAACAGGCAGATACCGGTAGCCACCGATACATTGAGGCTTGATACCTGACCCGCCATGGGCAGCTTGACCAGCTGATCGCAGTGCTCACGGGTCAGCCGACGCAGCCCCTTGCCTTCAGCGCCCATGACCAGTGCCGTGGGGCCACGCATGTCGATATCATGGACGAAGACATCCGCTTCACCGGCGGCACCCAGTACCTGCATGCCATATTCCTTCAGGCGCGCAAGCGCACGAGCCAGATTGGTGACCTGATAGACCGGTACGCTCTCGGCCCCACCGCAGGAAATCTTTCGCACCGTGGCATTGAGCGGCGCCGAACGATCACGAGCCACCATGACACCGATAACCCCGGCAGCGTCAGCCGAGCGCAGACAGGCGCCGAAATTGTGGACATCCGTAACACCATCAAGCACCAGCAGCAGCGGTGCCTGATCGGCGTTGGCCTCGAGCTGCCAGAAAAGCGATGCCTCATTGTCAGCCACCAGAGGCTCACAAAAGGCGATCACTCCCTGATGTGCACCTTCGGCCACCTGATCGAGCATCTCACGCGGCTGTAATACCACTCGCGCGCCCAACGCCGACGCCTGCTGCTGGATATCAGCCAGACGCTTTTCCGCCTGCCCTTCCTGTATCCAGAGCTGTGAGGGCACCTGCTGACGCATCAGCAGGGTTTCAACAGCGTGAACACCATGTACCGCATCCAGCCCCCTGGGAGCTGCAGCCCTGGCTGCCGAGCCGTTACGGTGCCGGTCACGAGCCGGACCATTTTGCCGTCGTTGCGTCTGAGGGTTACCGCCACCTCGTTTGCCACTGCGCTGATGATCGCCTTTCATGACTTGCGACGGCCCTTGTCAGTATCACGTTTGCCTTTTTTCTCGCCGCCCTTTTTGCTCTTGCCGCTCTTGCCCTTGTCGGGCTCACTGCCGCTGACAGTTGCAGGCTTGCCACTACGCTTGCGGGGCTTTCGCGCCGCGGCGTCTTCCTGAGCCCTGAGCGTGTCCGTATCAGGCGCTTCTGTACTGCTGACTTCAGAGGCCTTTTCTTCCCGACGGCGCAGACGCTCCTTCTTGCCCGGCCGCGACTTGCGACGTTTCTTGCTCGACTTTTCCGCCTCGGCAGGTGCGCTGCTCTCTGCGGCCGGGGTATCGGCACCGGGCTTGCGAATACGGCGTCGAGATTTGGGCTGCGCATCGGTCAGCATGAAATCGATCTTGCGATCATCCAGATCAACGCGCGCTACCTGAATGGTGACGCCATCACCCAGACGATAGGTCGCGCCGGTGCGCTCGCCCTTGAGCTGATGCCGCTCGGCTTCAAACTGATAATAGTCAGAGGGCAGATTGCTGATATGAACCAGACCTTCAACAAAGTGCTCGGTGAGCCGCACGAAAAGCCCGAACTGTGTGACCGACGCAATGGCCCCTTCAAAGACGTCACCGACCTTGTCGGCCATGAACTCACACTTGAGCCAGTCCTCGACGTCTCGGGTGGCCTCATCAGCGCGACGCTCGGTCATCGAGCAGTGCTCGCCCATGGCGACCATCTGCTCAAAGTTGTACGGACACCAGCGCTGCGGCTCGTTATCCGGAGCCCCTTCCACACGCTGCACATGCGTTGATTCACGCTGACTGCGGATGACCGAGCGTATGGCGCGATGCACCAGCAGATCAGGATATCGCCTGATGGGAGACGTAAAGTGGGCATAGGCGGCATAGGCAAGCCCAAAGTGCCCTTCATTGTGTGGCGAATAGACCGCCTGATTCATGCTGCGCAGCATGACCGTTTGAATGATGTCGGCATCCGGACGGTCGTTAATGACTTCACGCAGATTCTGGAAGTCCTGCGGCGTGGACTTGCCCTTTTCGCCGCTGGACCCCAGCGTCAGGCCCAGCTCGCCGAGGAAAGCGCGCAGCGTGGCCAGCTTTTCATCCGTAGGCGAGGCGTGAACGCGATACAGCGCCGGCAGCTTGTGCTTTTCGAGAAAGCGCGCGGTCGCCACGTTGGCCGCCAGCATACACTCCTCGATCAGCTTGTGCGCGTCGTTGCGCGTACGCGGCACAATGCGCTCGATCTTGCGCTGCTCGTTGAACACGATCTGGGTTTCGGTGGTCTCGAAGTCGATGGCTCCACGAACGGTGCGCGCCTGACGCAGCGTCTTGTAGAGTCCGTGCAGTGCCTCCAGCGGCTTGACCACATGGGCGTACTCGCTTCGCAGGGCCTGACCTTCTTCACTGTCGGCATCTTCAAGCATGGTGCCGACCTTGTTATAGGTCAGCCGCGCATGCGAGCGCATCACGCCTTCATAGAACTTATAGCGACTGATCTCGCCGCGCTGCGAGATATTCATCTCACAGACCATGCAGAGTCTGTCGACGTCCGGATTGATCGAGCACAGTCCGTTGGACAACAGCTCCGGCAGCATGGGCACGACCTGACCGGGGAAATAGACCGAATTGCCGCGCTGCCAGGCCTCACGATCCAGCGGAGAGTCGACCTCGACATAATGCGAGACATCGGCAATCGCCACGATCAGCTTCCAGCCACCGGATTTGGTTTTCCAGGCATGGACGGCGTCATCGAAATCCTTGGCATCTTCGCCATCGATGGTGACCAGCGGCCAGTCGCGCAGATCCACGCGATGATGCTTGTCCTCGTCACGCACCTCTTCGCTCATGTCGCGAATCTGGTCCAGCACTTCGGAGGGGAACTCGGCCGGAATGTCATGCTCGCGAATGGCGATGTCGATTTCCATGCCGGGATCCATGCGCTCACCCAGCACTTCGGTCACCTCACCAATGGGCTGCTGGCGCAGGCCGGGCTGTGTGGTGATACGCACTTCGACGACCTGACCATCCTCGGCACCGTTGGCCGCGCCGTCTTCAATGATGATCTCGTGAGCGATGCGGCTGTTTTCGGGGACGACCACGGCAATGTCGCTGCCACGCTTGCGATACAGACCGATCAGGCTTGGCGTATTGCGCTCAAGAATCTCGTTGACGCTGGCCTCTTCCCGGCCGCGTCGATCCTTGCCACTGATACGAACACGCACGCGGTCGCCATCAAAAAGACGCCGCATCTGACGTGGCGGGATCACCAGATCCGGCTTTTGCTTGTCATCGCGGACGAAAAAACCAATGCCATCACGGTGGCCGACCACGCGCCCTTCCAAAAGGGATTCGGGGTCGATGATTTCAAAGGCACCGCTTTTCTGACGCAGTATCTGCCCGTCCCGCTCCATCGCGGAAAGACGCCTGCGGACGGCTTCCAGACGATCTTCATCCTTGATGCCCAGCAGTTTGCTGACATCTTCATGTGTAATCGGCTTGCCGTGCTCGGTCAGAATCTGCAGAAGGTATTCACGACTGGGGACCGGGTTGTCATATTGACTGGCCTCACGTTCCGCCTGCGGATCGTCGGCTGGCGTCCATTGACTCATAGATTGCTTCCCTGAAATGGTTGTCTTGTGATACCGGGCAAGATGGCGAGCAGCGGGCGCGGGATGGTGTGATGTCTTGTCTTCATGACAGCGATTATAGCGGTCTCGACAGGGCGACCCAAAACCCTTTATTGCCCCGAAAACGTTGCAGGGTGTAAAAAATTGGCTTTTGCCGACGCCTGCCTCTTGCATCGCTGAAAAAATTGCGTATTATTTCGGCCCACCTGCCCGGATGGCGGAATTGGTAGACGCGCTAGCTTCAGGTGCTAGTGACCGTATGGTCGTGGAGGTTCAAGTCCTCTTCCGGGCACCATCTCACAAAGGATTTCAAGTGGGATGGTGAAAGATAAAGGCTCAAGGCCTGACGATTTCAGGTAACTGCAGTACAGCATGATCAACGCCCGGATGGCGGAATTGGTAGACGCGCTAGCTTCAGGTGCTAGTGACCGTATGGTCGTGGAGGTTCAAGTCCTCTTCCGGGCACCAGTTGATCAGGCATCGCTTTCATCACGGTTTTTTAACCGCTGACACCCTGCCCGGGTGGCGGAATTGGTAGACGCGCTAGCTTCAGGTGCTAGTGACCGTATGGTCGTGAAGGTTCAAGTCCTTTCCCGGGCACCATGTTTCCCCCCTTTGCCTTATCCCTTTCAGATGTATCTTCCCTATACGACCCTTCTGTCAGCATAAACTCCAGACACCCTGCTCTGGCACGCTCTCTGACCGTCCTTACCGGGCATCGAATACGCCAGCAATTGTGTGTCAACTGACACCTATACGCTCGTGTAGCAGATCATGACGCCGTTCGACGCCATGACAGTCGCTCAGTAACGCGAAGGCTGCCTTGCCACTTTCTCCAGCCCCCAACCCTGAGCGTGAACCCCGGACTCCAGCCGACGAGCCACATCATCCGGCAACTCGCTGAAGAAATTGAATCCCGTGCGCGCCTCGATCTCGTCAACACTGACCAGAAAACGATCCAGCGGCTCATCGCCACGAACATTCTGGGGAATAATGAAGGCAATCATTCTGGACGGCGTATTGCCATGGCCAGGCGCCACGACAATCTTGTAAAACGCATCCGGAATTTCGATAAACGAAGACATGCGCCTGACGTCGTCATCGAAGACAGGACCCGTGGTCACCCAGACCGTACCAAAACGCCTGGCAAACTCATCGATCACCACTTCCTCCAGCCGCTGCCATACGCGCCGGTTAAGATCAGGCCTTTGAGGTGAAATATTGCTCATCTGAAAGGTGTCGAGCTGCGCCTGGCGGCCGTAGACGGCCGCAATTGCATAATTGGGCGCCTGATGGCCCCGGTCATAGCCACTGCCGGTATAATCGTCACTGGTCACAGGCCAGATCGTGCGCCAGTCATCGCTGAAGTGTCCGGGGCGTGCACCAATGGAAGGATGATTCACCCGCTCGAGACGATAGACAGTCCAGAGCGGGTTGGCACGCAGATCCGACCAGCCGGTTAAAAAACCATCGTTGCGCAGTGTACGGTTAAGCGTTTTCCAGTCATACCAGACCTCGGCCTGGGGCGTACCCATCCAGCTCATCTGCGCCCAGTATGTGCGCTCCTGGTAATACCAGAGACCGTAGAGCACCACGGTTGCCATGAGCCCGGCACCACTCATGCGCCTGAAACGCCTCAAGATTCCCGGACGTTGCCGCGCCATATTCATCCCCTGCTACTGTATTTTTAAAGACTCTGTCCTATCGACACCCACCCTTTCAGGCGGCGGCGAGTATACCCCAATCAGTAGCAGGTGGCTGAAAGGGCTCAAAAAAACGGGCCCGAAGGCCCGTTTAACCGTGATAAACGCACGACATTCGCTCAGCCTTTATCCGTTGGCGGGCGGCCATTCGTGGCGGTCCACGACTTCAGCGTTTTCGACCACTTCAAGCACGATGGGGAATCCCCACAGCTCATGGAGATGACGCATGACCGAGGAAAAGGCCCCTTCCAGCGGACGCCGCTGCGTGCGCTCATGACGCAATACCAGCGAACGGTCACCATGAATCCTGGCTTCCCAGACCTGAATATCCGGCTCCCGATGGCCCAGCGAGTATTGCAGTGACAGCGCCTCGCGAATTCTTTTGTATCCCCGATCATCATGAATGGCCGAAATCTCGATCATGTCATCCTGATCATCATCAAGCAGCGCAAACAGCTTCATGTCGCGGATCACCTTTGGTGACAGAAACTGCTGAATGAAGGACTCGTCCTTGAAGTTGTGCATGGCAAAATGCACGGTATCAAGCCAGTCACTGCCCGCCATCTCCGGAAACCAGGCTCGATCCTCTTCAGTCGGGTCGCTACAGATGCGCCGGATATCATTGAACATGGCAAACCCCAGCGCATAGGCGTTGATGCCGTTATACCAGGGGCTGTCAAAGCCCGGCTGCGCCACTACCGCGGTATGGGACTGGAGAAACTCCAGCATTACGCCTTCATCAATCAATTTCTCATCGTAGAGGCGATGCATGATGTTGTAGTGCCAGAAGGTAGCCCAGCCTTCATTCATGACCTGCGTCTGGCGCTGCGGGTAAAAATACTGCGCCAGCTTGCGCACGATGCGCACGATCTCTCGCTGCCAGGGTTCCAGAAGTGGCGCATTCTTCTCGATAAAATAAAGCAGATTTTCCTGCGGCTCCGAAGGATAGCGCGGGCGATGGCCGCCCTCCGCAGCATCACCGGCCTGAGCGGCATCGGCGGCGCGCAGCTGAGGAATGGTGCTCCAGAGCGTATTGATCTGCTGCTGCAGATAGCTTTCACGCTCCTGCTGGCGGCGCGCCTCCTCTTCAGCCGAGATGGCCGAGGGCCGCTTGTAGCGATCCACCCCCTGATTCTGTAGCGCATGACAGGCATCAAGCAGCTGCTCGACGGCCTCAACACCATGGCGCTCCTCGCACTCGCTGACATAGCGTCGGGCAAAGACCAGATAGTCCACGATCGCCGAAGCATCGGTCCAGGCGCGGAAAAGATAATTACCCTTGAAAAACGAATTGTGGCCATGACAGGCGTGCGCCATGACCAGAATCTGCATCATCAGGGTATTTTCTTCCATCAGATAGGCGATACAGGGATCGGAATTGATCACCAGCTCATAGGCCAGCCCCATCTGCCCCCGCTTGTAGGCCTGTTCGACGGAAAGAAACTGCTTGCCGAACGACCAGTGACTGTATCCCACCGGCATGCCGATGCTGGAGTAGGCGTCCATCATCTGCTCGGAGGTGATGATCTCGATCTGATTGGGGTAGGTATCCAATCGGTATTCGCCGGCAATGCGGGCGATCTCTCGCTCGTAATATTCAAGGTCATCAAAGGACCAGTCAGAGCCCTGCCCCAGAAAGTCTTCATCGTGGATCGGCTTGTAGGATGTGCTCATGAGTGAGCCTCCTGACCGCTCTGGCGGCTTTTGAACAGTTCACGAAAGACCGGATAGATGTCGCCGGCCTGAACGATCTGACGCATGGCAAAACGCTCGGGGTAGCGATCCTGTACGCGCACGTATTCATCCCAGAGCGCCTGATGAGCATGTGGGGTGATCTCGACATAAGCGTAATACTGAAGCTTTGGCATCAGCGCATCCGACAGGATCTGGCGGCACTGCACGGAGTCGTCATCCCAGTTGTCCCCGTCACTGGCCTGAGCGACATAGAGATTCCACTGCGCTGGCGGGTAACGCGCCTCGATGATGTCATCAAGCAGCGTCAGCGCACTGGACACGATGGTACCGCCCGTCTCACGCGAATAGAAAAAGGCTTCTTCGTCGACTTCACGCGCCGACGTATGATGGCGAATGAACACCAGCTCAACGCGCTCGTAGTCGCGCTCAAGAAACAGATAAAGCAGCAGAAAGAAGCGCTTGGCGATGTCCTTGTGGTTCTGGGTCATGGAGCCGGAGACATCCATGACACAGAACATGACCGCCTTGTTGGAGGGTTGAGGCTGGTCAGTGAGGTGGTTGTAACGAAGGTCATAGGTATCGATGAAGGGAACGGCCTCAAGGCGCCTTTCCAGCCGCTCGATCTCGTCTTTAAGCTCACGCACCCGGCCGGGATGACGCAGCACCGGGTCCTTGCGCTCTTCCTCCTCCAGCGCTTTCTGGGCTTCCAGCAGCGCCCGTCTGATCGGGGCGCGCATGGCGATGCGTCGCGCCTGCGCCTCGCGCATCGAGCGCACAATGTTCATACGGGCAGGCACCCCCTGTCGCGACAGCCCGGCACGAACAGGGCGGCTTTCCGCCATGTCGGCCAACTGCTTGCGCTCCAGATGCGGCAGCTCCAGACCATCGAAGATAAAGCTTAGAAACTCGTCTCGTGACAGGGTAAACGCAAATTCGTCAACGCCTTCCCCCTGATTGGACGCGGAACCCTCACCGCTGCCGCCACCCCCGCCGCTGCCGTGCGGACGACGCATTCGATCGCCTTCGGCAAATTCACGGTTGCCAGGGCTGACCACGGTGCGTCGCCCACCCTGACCGTGACGGAACACGGGCTCGGAAATATCCCGCCCTGGAATGCTGATTTTCTCGCCGCGCTCCATGTCAGTAATCGAGCGCCGATTGACCGACTCTTCTACAGCGCGCTTGATGTGCTTTTGATAGCGCTTCAAAAAACGCTGTCGGTTGACCGCGCTCTTGTGGCGGGCGTTGCTGCGCCGATCGATGAAATAGCTCACGTCACCACCTCCTGCAGACCGCTCAAACCGGCTGCCCCGTCTCCGGGTGGGAATGGGCGCCGGCCAGCCGGCGCCAACCGCTTACTGGGACTTGCGTACGCGCAGATACCACTCCGACAGCAGGCGCACCTGCTTTTCGGTATAACCGCGCGCGACCATGCGATCGACAAAGTCCTCGTGTTTTCTTCGATCGTCGTTGGAGGCCTTGGCATTGAACGAGATGACCGGCAAAAGCTCCTCGGTATTGGCAAACATCTTGTGTTCGATCACCCCCTTGAGCTTTTCATAGGACTGCCAGCTGGGGTTGAGCCCTTCATTTTGGGCCCGGGCCCGCAGCACGAAATTGACCACTTCGTGACGAAAATCCTTCGGATTGGAGATACCCGCCGGCTTTTCAATCTTCTCGAGCTCTTCATTGAGCGCCTGTCGATCCAGCAGCTCTCCGGTTTCCGGGTCACGAAACTCCTGATCCTGAATCCAGAAATCGGCATAGGTGACGTAGCGATCAAAAATGTTCTGACCGTACTCGGAGTAGGACTCCAGATATGCGGTCTGAATTTCCTTGCCAATGAAGTCGACATAACGCGGCGCCAGATACTCCTTGATAAAGCGCAGATAGCGGTCGTGGACTTCACGCGGCAGTTGTTCCTGCTCCAGACGCTGTTCGAGCACATACAATAGATGTACCGGGTTGGCGGCCACTTCACTGGAGTCGAAATTGAACACCTTCGAGAGAATCTTGAAGGCAAAGCGGGTCGACAGCCCCTCCATCCCCTCATCCACGCCGGCAGCGTCGCGATACTCCTGAATCGAACGGGCACGCGGGTCGGTGTCCTTCAGATTCTGGCCGTCATAGATACGCATCTTGGAGTAGATGCTGGAGTTCTCCGTTTCCTTGAGCCTTGAAAGTACCGAGAACTGCGCCAGCATGCGCAGCGTGTCCGGCGCGCAGGGGGCCTGTGACAGCGAGGAGTGCTGCAGCAGCTTTTCGTAGATCTTCATCTCCTCGGAAACGCGCAGTGAATAAGGCACCTTGACGATATAGACGCGATCCAGGAAGGCCTCGTTGTTGCGGTTATTACGAAACTGCTGCCACTCACTCTCATTGGAGTGCGCCAGAATGACCCCGTCAAAGGGGATGGCGCCCATCCCTTCGGTCGGGTTGTAGTTGCCTTCCTGAGTTGCGGTCAAAAGAGGATGCAGCACCTTGATCGGCGCCTTGAACATCTCCACAAACTCCATCAATCCCTGATTGGCGCGACAGAGACCGCCGGAGAAGCTGTAGGCATCCGGGTCGTCCTGAGAGTAGAGTTCAAGCTTTCGGATATCGACCTTGCCGACCAGCGAAGAGATATCCTGATTGTTCTCGTCACCCGGCTCGGTCTTGGAGATCGCGATCTGATTAAGTCGTGACGGGTAGACCTTGACCACCCTGAATCGGGAGATATCACCACCATACTCGCGCAGACGCTTGGCCGCCCAGGGCGACATGACACTGCGCATGTAGCGTTTGGGGATGTTGTATTCGCTTTCGAGTGTCTCGCCGTCTTCCTCGGGACTGAAAAGTCCCAGCGGCGATTCATGGACCGGCGAATCCTTGATGGCATAAAAGGGAATCTGCTCCATCAGCGCCTTGAGACGCTCGGCAATCGAGGACTTGCCGCCGCCCACCGGACCGAGCAGATAGAGAATCTGCTTGCGCTCCTCAAGGCCCTGCGAGGCGTGGCGGAAATAGGCGACGATCTGCTCGATGGCCTCTTCCATGCCGTGAAATTCGGCAAAGGCAGGGTAACGGCGGATCAGTTTGTTGGAGAAAATACGAGAAAGGCGGGGATTTTTGGCCGTATCGATGACTTCCGGCTCACCGATGGCTCTAAGCATGCGCTCGGAGGCGCTGGCATAGGCGGTCGGGTCCTCCCGACAGAGCTCAAGATACTCCTGAAGACTCATTTCTTCCTGGAGGGTGCGCTCAAAGCGATGCTGCACATGATCAAAAATGCTCATGAACTTCTCCTTGAGTTGCGACGGTGTGCCCTGCCGTACGCACGCTCGTCATTTCGTGAAAATCAATCGGCCACTACGGCACTCCCGCTCATCGACGTTTTCTCTCGGTCATGGAAAGCCCTGTCGGGCGTTAAAGAAAGATGGTTGGTTGTGGTGATCCGGGAAGACACCGGCGAACGCTTCTGCTCGGGTCAGGCGATGCGGCATGAGACGATGCCGCACCGGTGTCAGGGAAGATAACCTATCAATATCACTGTTGATCGCGTTGTGCCAGTGCCTGACGAAGGTCGGCCACCAGCGCATCAATCAACGTTTCGGACGTGTTCCAGCTACAGACAAAGCGGACACCGCCCTCTCCTATAAAGGTATAAAACGTCCATCCGCAATCACGCAAGTACTGTTGAGCGACGGCCGGCACTTCAAGAAAGACGCTATTGGCCTGAACGGGGAACATGACTTCGACCCCCTCAATATTGCGCACGCCTTCAGACAGCCGCTTCGCCATGGCATTGGCATGGCGCGCATTGGCCAGCCAGACGTTATTTTCCAGCAGCCCGAGCCAGGGCGCACTGACAAAACGCATCTTGGAAGCCAGCTGCCCCGCCTGCTTGCAGCGATATTCAAAATCTCGCGCCAGCTCATGATCAAAAAAGACGATGGCCTCACCAAAGGCCAGACCATTTTTGGTTCCTGAAAAGCACAATACATCAACCCCGGCCTTCCAGGTCATCTCGGCAGGCGTCACATTCAGTGAGGCGCAAGCATTGGCAAAGCGAGCACCATCCATATGAACCTTGAGATCGTACCGGTCGGCCACCTCACGAATGGCCTGAAGCTCATCAAGCGAGTAGAGCGTCCCGACCTCCGTGGCCTGAGTGATGGAAACCACTCTGGGCCGCGGGTAATGAATGTCATTGCGCCGTGTGACGACGCTGGCAATGCCCTCGGGCGTCAGCTTGCCCATGGGCGTATCTACCGGCAACAGCTTGGAACCGTTGGAAAAAAACTCCGGGCCACCACACTCATCTGTCTCGATATGTGCCAGCTGATGGCAGATGACACCGTGATAGGACTGACAAAGAGAAGCCAGAGCCAGAGAATTGGCTGCAGTACCATTAAAGACGAAAAATATTTCGCAGTCCGTCTCGAAAAGCGTTCTGAAATGGTTGGCGGCACGCTCGGTCCAGACATCATTGCCATAGGCCAGATCATCCTGCTCGTTGGCCTGAAGCAGATAGTGCATGGCCTCGGGGCAGATCCCCGATGTATTGTCGCTGGCCAGAAAGCGTGGAGAAGCAATGGCAATATCGCTGTTGGCGACCGTATTGCTGGAAACAGGGGTAGTCATTTTTGGGTTGTCCTGCAGCTTGTTATCGGCTTGCCCCACGAGGATCACTCGATCAGAGGCATGACAGACCAAGCATGCAGCGCGCAGGAGAGACTGGCAAGCTGACATCCTGTAAAGGCCAGCGACATGGCAAAAGGAAGCAGGCCGTAAAACCAATCATCTACAGGACAGAATCAATAAGGCGCTGAAAGCGATCCGGAAATGGATCCATGACTACGAAGAAAAGATATTACGGGAGGGAAACAACATCTGTTCAAGCGAATGGCGGACTGGACGGGACTTGAACCCGCGACCTCCGGCGTGACAGGCCGGCATTCTAACCAACTGAACTACCAGTCCGCATACACTTGCAACATAAAATCATCTTTGGAAGATGATGGTGGGTGGTACTGGGCTCGAACCAGTGACCCCCAGCTTGTAAGGCTGGTGCTCTTCCAACTGAGCTAACCACCCGATCGTACGATAATTTCGATGGCGGACTGGACGGGACTTGAACCCGCGACCTCCGGCGTGACAGGCCGGCATTCTAACCAACTGAACTACCAGTCCATTTATATCGAAATATCGCTGCACCCAGAGATTTGGCGGACTGGACGGGACTTGAACCCGCGACCTCCGGCGTGACAGGCCGGCATTCTAACCAACTGAACTACCAGTCCGCAACCCTGATTACAGCAACATGACCTTATCAAAAATGATGGTGGGTGGTACTGGGCTCGAACCAGTGACCCCCAGCTTGTAAGGCTGGTGCTCTTCCAACTGAGCTAACCACCCGGGTCATGTGGCGCTGCATTCTACCGATCATTGCAGGAAAGTCAAACACTTCCTGAACGATCACCACAAATTTCATGACGGCGACGTGTCATCGTCCTGTGCCATCAGATTGACCGTGTCGATACGGTCCCGGTTCATCAGGCGCTGCTTTTCCTCAAGGCCGTGAAAGTCAAACAGGTCCCGATCCGCCAACTGGGAGGGTGCCACGTTGGTCAACGCCTTGAACATGGTCTCGATTCGCCCGGGATGCTTTTTATCCCAGTCGGCGAGCATCTCCTTGACCACCTGGCGCTGCAGGTTTTCCTGACTGCCACACAGGTTGCACGGAATAATGGGAAAAGCCATGGCCTCGGCAAATTGAGCGATATCGGCCTCGGCGCAGTAGGCCATCGGACGAATCACGATATTTTTGCCATCGTCGGAGAGCAGCTTGGGCGGCATCGACTTGAGCGAGCCGCCAAAGAACATGTTGAGAAAGAGCGTTTCCAGCATGTCATCGCGATGATGACCCAGCGCAATCTTGTTGGCGCCGATCTCTTCGGCAAAGCCGTAGAGCGTGCCACGGCGCAGACGCGAACACAGACCGCAGGTTGTCTTGCCCTCGGGCACCTTCTCTTTCACGATCGAATAGGTATCACGCTCCACGATGTGATACTCAAGCCCCTGCCCTGCCAGATATTCCGGCAGAACATGCTCGGGAAAGCCGGGCTGCTTCTGATCCATGTTGACGGCTACCAGCTCGAAGTTCACCGGCGCATTGCGCTGAAGATTGCGAAGAATTTCGAGCATGGTGTAGGAATCCTTGCCACCGGAAAGGCACACCATCACCCTGTCGCCATCGTTAATCATGGCGTAGTCGATAATGGCGTTGCCGACGTTGCGGCGCAGGCGTTTTTGAAGCTTGTCGAACTCCCGCTTCTGGCGGGTATTCACGGACTGATCAAGTTCTTGCATGGAGATGACTTCGGATAGATGCGACATTGGCGCTACTTTATCATTGCCGCAAAGCGCAGGCGAAGAGCGGGCGCATTACGCAAAACCTGAAGAGGCGATAGCACTCGGGCCAGTGCCGGGTGTCATCGGGATATCAAGGCTGCCAATCAACAAGCAGCCGTTACGTGGGTCAGGCAAGGATTTTCACGATGTTCCAGGGCTGGTTACTGCTCACCATCTCGCTTTTATATATCGCCACGCTCTTTGGCATTGCATGGCGTGGCGATCAGCGGGCAAGACGACTGGGTCCGGCCAAACGCCGCCCACTGGTCTACAGCCTTGCACTGGCCGTCTACTGCACTTCCTGGACCTTTTACGGCAGCGTGGGCCAGGTGGCCGACTCGGGACTTCAATATCTGAGTGTCTTCCTGGGCCCCATCCTGGCCTTTTTGCTGTTCTGGCCCATCCTGACCAAGATGATTCGCGTCTCAAAACGGCAAAATATTACCTCGATCGCCGATTTTATCGCTTCACGCTACGGCAAGACTCAGG
Source organism: Kushneria konosiri (assembly GCF_002155145.1). Classification (NCBI taxonomy): domain Bacteria; kingdom Pseudomonadati; phylum Pseudomonadota; class Gammaproteobacteria; order Oceanospirillales; family Halomonadaceae; genus Kushneria; species Kushneria konosiri. Next base: position 2,522,036 of record NZ_CP021323.1, on the reverse strand, counting down.
CACTGGCGGCACTGGCCAGCCTCGTTGCCCTGCTCGGCACCCTTCCCTATCTGGCGCTACAGCTCAAGGCCATGGCGGCAAGCTTCACGGTTCTGACCGCCAACAATGACATTGTGCGCTCGCCCATTCTCGGCGATACGGCATTTTATGTTGCCGCACTCATGGCGCTGTTTGCCATTTTGTTCGGCACCCGCCATACCGATGCTACCGAACACCACGAGGGCCTGATTCAGGCCATCGCCTTCGAATCCGTGGTCAAGCTCGGCGCCTTCGTACTGCTGGGCGCGCTGATCACCTGGGGGGCCTTTGACGGTCTGGGCGAGCTCTCCAGCCGAGCCGTACATGACCTGTCTGCCGGCAGTCATTTCAGCAGCGCCAGTTTCGGTCAGGGATTCTGGACCCAGACGCTGCTGGCCATGCTGGCTGTATTCTGCATTCCGCGTCAGTTTCACGTCACGGTGGTTGAAAACACCAGCACCGATGATACCGCCCGGGCGCGCTGGCTTTTCCCGCTTTATCTGATTGCAGCAGGCTTTTTTGTGCTGCCAATGGCTGCAGCCGCCCTGACGCTCTTTGACGGCCGGGGACTGGACCCGGACACCTGGGTGCTGCATCTGGCCATGGCGCTGGATCAGCCCTGGCTGGTCATGATCACCTTCATTGGCGGATTTGCAGCGGCCAGCGGCATGGTGATCATGGCCGCCGTCACCCTGTCCATCATGATCTCCAACGAGGTCGTCATTCCCCTGCTGCTTCGATTCAAGGGGTTTGATGCGCGACATGGCGATTATGCCCGCTGGGTACTGCGCATTCGCCGCCTGATTATCGTGCTGACGCTGGCGCTGGCCTATGGCTTTTACCAGCTCACCGCGCCCTCAAGCTCGCTGGCAAGCCTTGGCGTGCTGTCCCTAGCTGCCCTGGCGCAGCTGGCACCGGCCCTGATTGGCGGGCTTTACTGGAAGCGCGGCAATCGTCTTGGCGTCAGCCTGGGGTTACTGCTGGGTTTTCTGATCTGGGGCTATACCCTGCTGCTGCCTACTCTGGTGCGCACAGGCCTTTTCCCCTTTCCCATCAACGAAGGCCCGATGGGAATGGAACTGCTCAGCCCTGCCAACCTGCTGGGCCTGTCGCTGGATGACTCCATCACCCAGGGCGTTCTGCTGTCACTGGGCGTGAATCTTTTCTGTTATATCTTTTTTTCCCAGGTCACCCGCCAGCGCGTGGTCGAGCGTATTCAGGCCTCGCTGTTTGTCGACAGCGTGGCGTCTCACCAGACCCTGATCAATCGCCCATGGGGCGGCACAACCTCGGTGAGCGATCTGAAGTCCCTGTCTCGGCGTTTTCTCAATGAAGACCAGGTCGAGCGCGCCTTCAATGATTATGGCTGGCGTCATCAGCAACGCCTTGATCTTGGCATGCGCGCCTCGATCGACCTGATCGGCTTTACCGAGCGGCTTCTGGCCTCTGCCATTGGCGCCTCATCGGCACGCATTGTGATGAACTCCGCGCTCTCCGGGCGTGATGTATCCATTTCAGATGTGGTCTCCATCGTCGATGAAGCCTCTCAGGTCCTCGAGTTCAACCGCTCACTTTTGCAGGCCACCATCGAAAACATCAACCAGGGCGTCATGGTGGTGGATCACAAGCTGCGTATCGTGGTGTGGAATCAGCGTTACCTGGAGCTGTTTCGATTCCCGGATCATCTCATTCACGTTGGCGAACCCATCGAGCGCATCTTTTTGTACAACGCCGAGCACGGCGAATACGGCCCCGGCGATCCGCAGGAGCATGTACGCCTGCTGATGGATAACATTCGAAGCGGTCAGGCGCACCATTATCAGCGCTATCGTCAGGATGACAGTGTGCTCGACATCCACGGCAACCCCATGGTGGGAGGCGGCTTTGTTTATACCTATCAGGATGTGACCGACCAGAAACGCACGGAAGAAGCCCTGATCCGCTCGGAAAACAATATCCGTATTTATACCGACAACGTGCCGGCGCTGATTGCTTACTTTGACCGCGACTGCCACTACCTCTTTACCAACCGCGCCTACGAAACGGCCATGGAAGTGGATCGTCTTCAAGCGATCGGCAAACGCGCCGAAGACGTCATGTCCGCCAGCACATGGAAGCTGCGTGCCCCATGGATGCAGCGAGCACTCAACGGTGAGCGTGTGTCATGGGAGCTCTCGCTGATCGACCGGGATGGCGGCACACGTTATATGCTTGCCACCTACACCCCCCATTTTGGGGAGAGTAATCGAGTGTTGGGCTTTTTTGCCCTTTACCAGGACATTACCGAGCGCCGGCTGGCCGAAATTGCCCTCAAGGAAACCAATGAAAACCTTGAGGAGCGCGTACGCGAACGCACCCGGGAACTGTCCGAGGTCAATATCGCACTACGTCAGGAAAACCGGGTTCGCTCCGAAGCCGAGCTGGCACTGCGTCAGGCCAAGCAGGTTGCCGAGACCGCCAATGCCTCAAAAACCCGCTTTCTGGCGGCGGCAAGCCATGACCTGCTTCAGCCGCTCAATGCCGCACGCCTGTTTACCTCGGCCCTTACCCAGCGTCTGGAAGAGAGCGAGCATCACGACACCCTGGTCCACATCGATAACTCGCTTCAGGCTGCAGAGGAGTTGCTGGGTACGTTGCTGGACATTTCCAAGCTGGATGCCGGCGCGCTGACACCCCGACGCCAGGTCTTTGCCCTCAATGAGATCCTGCGCCCCCTGTATGCCGAGTTTTCGGTCATGGCTCAGGATCGCGGGCTGGATCTGGACATGGTCGAAACGGGCACCGTGATCGACAGTGACCCACAGATGCTCCGGCGTATTATTCAGAACTTCCTCTCCAATGCCCTGCGCTACACCCAGCACGGCCGCGTACTATTGGGCTGTCGCCGTCGCGGAGAGCAGCTATCGATCGAAGTCTGGGATACCGGCCCCGGCATTCCAGAATCGCGTCAGGCCGAAATCTTTCAGGAGTTTCGGCGGCTCGATCAAAAATCACGTCATCGTGAGAGCGAAAAGGGACTTGGACTGGGGCTTTCCATTGCCGATCGCATGGCGCGCGTGCTCGATCATCCAATTACCATCCGCTCACGGGAAGGTCATGGCACCGTGTTTGCACTAAGCGTGCCGCTCAAGCAGGGGGCTACGCTAACGCGTCAGGAACCTCAGGCCGCACAAAAAAGTGCCGGCAATCGCATTCGCGGTGCCAGGATCATCTGCATCGATAACGAGACCATGACGCTTGAAGGCATGAAGGCCATGCTGGAAGGCTGGGAGTGCGAGGTCTTTACGGCCACATCAATCGGCGGGGCACGCTCGGTGGTGCGCAACATGACAGGCGAGCCCGACATTATTCTGGCCGACTACCATCTAGACAACGAAGTCACCGGTCTGATGGCGCTGGAGTCACTTGCCGAGCGATTTACCGGAGATGTTCCCGGTATTGTGATCACGGCCGACCGCACGGAAGAAGTGGCTGATTTGATCCGTCGAGCCGGTTACCACCTGCTCAACAAGCCGGTGCGTCCGGCAGCCTTGCGCGCGCTTTTGACTCGAACCCTGCAGGCCAACCGCCGCCTGAATTGAATCGTCGCGGCGTCAGGACGCAAAAAATCCCGGTTCAGGCCGGGATTTTCAATGCTTAAGCAGACACTTCAGTTTTCAACGCGCGAGGGTTCCACTTCCAGCTTCTGGGCCGCGATCACCGCCTGCGTACGTGAATGAACGCCCAGCTTGCGCAAGATGGCCGTGACATGTGCCTTGATCGTTGCCTCGGAAACGTTGAGGTCATAGGCAATCTGCTTGTTCAGCAGACCTTCAGTCAACATGTTCAGCACGCGAAACTGTTGCGGCGTCAGTGACGCGATAGCAGCAGCGAACTTGGCCTCTTCCTCATCGCCGTCTCCAAGATAATCTGCCATTTCCGGTGGCAGCCAGATCTCACCATCCAGGATGGCGCTGATACCACCGGCAATCGTATCCAGCGAAGCGGACTTGGGGATAAATCCCGACGCACCATAATCAAGAGAGCGACGTACCACCTGCGGCTCTTCACTGCCGGAAATAACCGCCACGGGAATGTCAGGCATCTGGCCACGCAGCTGGATCAACCCAGAGAAGCCATGTGCACCGGGCATACGCAGATCCAGAAGAATCAAATCAGCATCGGGGTGACGTGTCACGACCTCGATGGTGGCTTCCATGGTGTCGGCTTCTACAATTTCGGCATTGGCCGCTACCTGACGCAGGGACTGCGTCAGTGCTGCACGAAACAAGGGGTGATCGTCTGCCACGATAAACTTCTGGGCAAAGGCCATGCAGTTTCCTCCAGGATTCCCCGTATCATTCAGGACGGCCCAGCCCCGGTCAAAACGCGGTCAGCCACGTCATCAGCAGTTCAAGGCCGAGCGTCATCATGCCATCTGCCGATCATGTAACCAGCAATCTCGGCATGTTACCCCATGATTTTTTTATTTCCAAAATAAAACGTTGGCATCAGTTTGCTGATGCCAACGTTCATTATGCGGCAATGTGACGCGCTTGTCGTGATCTAGAAGCAGATGAGCATATTCGTTAGTGGTTAACCCGCTCCTTGATCAGGGCTTCGACGACATCGGGATCGGACAGGGTACTGATATCCCCCAGTCCATCGACCTCATTGGCCGCGATCTTGCGCAGGATGCGTCGCATGATCTTGCCTGAACGGGTCTTGGGGAGACCGGGCGCCCACTGTATGGCATCGAGTTTTGCGATGGCGCCAATATCGCGACGCACGACATCATTGAGCTCCTTGCTCAATGCTTCAGAGGGTTCAACGCCCTGCATCAGGGTAATGTAGGCATAAATGCCCTGGCCTTTCATGTCATGGGGAAAACCTACCACTGCCGCCTCGGCCACGGCCGGATGCGCCACCAGTGCCGATTCGATTTCTGCCGTGCCCATGCGATGACCGGAAACGTTGAGCACGTCATCAATGCGCCCCGTGATCCAGTAGTCGCCATCTGCATCGCGATGCGCGCCATCGCCGGTAAAATAAGTCCCGGGATGCATGCTGAAGTAGGTTTCCTCGAAGCGCTCGTGATTGCCCCAGATGGTGCGTGCCTGACCCGGCCAGCTTCCTTCGATGACAAGGCTGCCATCGCCTTCACCTTCGATACGATTTCCTTCGGCATCCATCAGTGCTGGCTGAATGCCAAAGAAGGGACGCATGGCTGCACCAGGCTTGACGTTTTCGACATCGGTGAGCGGCGCCATCATGTGGCCCCCGGTTTCGGTCTGCCACCAGGTGTCCATGATCGGACAGCGCCCATTGCCAATAATCTGGTGGCTGAAATGCCACGCCTGAGGGTTGATGGGCTCCCCTACCGTACCGATAAGACGCAGGGAATCGCGTCGGCTACTGTCCATGACGTGGTCGCCATGCCCCATCATGGCGCGAATGGCCGTGGGAGAAGTATAAAAGATGGTGATGTTGTGCCGATCGATTACCTCGCCGACACGGCCATAGTCCGGATAGCTCGGCACGCCCTCGAACATGACTGTTGTGGCCCCGTTGGCCAGTGGTCCGTACACCACATAGGAGTGTCCGGTGACCCACCCCACATCCGCGGCACACCAGTAAACGTCATCCTCACGCAGGCCGAAGATCTGTTGATGCGTCATGGACGCATAAAGCAGATAGCCGCCCGTCGTATGCATGAGCCCCTTGGGCGTGCCCGTCGATCCCGAGGTATAAAGAATGAACAACGGGTCCTCGGCCTTCATTTCTTCTGGTGCACACTGATCCGACTGCTCCTGCATCATGGCGCAGGCATCGATATCGCGTGACTGCCAGTCGATCGGCGCCTCCCCGCAGGGTACTACCAGAACATGCTCGACACACTCGGTGCCCTTGATGGCCAGCGCCTCATCGACATTTTTCTTGAGTGGGACCTGCTTGCCGCCACGTCTGGAAATATCGGCAGTGATCACCACGCGCGAGGCACAATCCGAGATCCGTCCGGCCAGCGCTTCGGGTGAAAAGCCGCCGAACACTACGGAATGCACGGCCCCGATACGCGCACACGCCAGCATGGCAATCGCCGCTTCCGGGATCATCGGCATGTACAACGTCACGGTATCGCCACGCCCTACCCCGAGCGCCTTGAGCATGTTGGCAAACCGACACGTCCGTTCATGCAGCTCGCGATAGGTCAGGACGCGCTGGTGATCGGGATTATCGCCTTCCCAGAGGATAGCCGGCTTGTCACCGCGGCTTTCAAGATGACGATCCAGGCAGTTGACGGAGGCATTAAGCACACCATCTTCAAACCATTTGATTCGGGAATGGTTGTCGCCGAAATGACCATTGAGAATCTTTTCAGGCGTGCGCATCCAGTCAAGACGCTGCATCTCTTCACGCCAGAACGCTTCAGGAGATTCGATCGAATAACGATAGCGCTCGCGGTAGTCCTGCTCGCTGATCGGGCTACGCAGCTTCTGTGCGGCACCTGCCATGTCCCGGGCAGTATGGCTCATGTCGCATCTCCTTGATCTAATGGATCACGCAGACCCACCATGTAATAGTGTGACCCTTAGATTAGCGTTATGCCGGGGCAGGCTGACCATTAGACGATGGTCACTGTTCGACCATTCTCTTTTCACCATGATCACCGACAACCTGGTCGGCCTGTGTTTCAAGGCGCAGCGTCTCCCCACAATAGCGGCAGCGATACCGACTGCCCCGCCGCTCGTTGTTATGGCGCCGAAGGGTAAAGTAGTGACGACGGCAGCCGCAGAGATAGGCGTAAGGCGCCGGGCTGGCCCTTGAGGTATCAAATCGATGGGTGACACTGGGCGGGCGATCAAATATCTCGATCATGACCTGCTGCCACTGAGCGCCGTGAGGCCGGACGCGCCCGGGATAAACATGATGCACGACCCAGTGAGCCATCTCATGCGGCACCACTTCAGTCAGAAAGGTCTCGGGCTGCTCGCCATACAGCGTCATGTTGAAGCGTAACCCGCCACGCCCATAATGGGCCTGGCCGGCACTGCGCCCACGCAGGTCATACCAGACCCTTGGAGACGGCAGCGCCGGGTAGCGCTGGCGGGCTCTTTGGAGAGATCGCTCGACATGGGCCAAAAGCCGGGCCCGACTGGCATCCCCGATGGGAAACTCATCAATGTCGCTGGCTGGAAAATCGGTCATGGATGATAAACTGTCCGTTCTCAACCCGGCGGCCCGGCTGCCGTACAACGCGCCGCTTACTGTATGGATACTGCTCAATGAATGATATCACGGCCGATACGCCTCAACCGGTACCGCTGCTCGAGGATGACCGTCTGGATGCGCTGTTCGAGTTTCTCGACTCCGAGCGCGTCAGTGAGGAAGCGCTGGATCTGTTTGGCGCCCACGGCCTTTTGACGGCATTGGCCATTTCTACCGTGTCTCACGACCGCGATGAGCGCCATGCCCTGATTTTTGACACCACACCCGATTTTGAAAGCAACCAGCAACGTCAGGAAACGCTCGATGCGCTGGACGCCCTGCTGACCAACGCCGTCGAGGTCTTTGAAAACGGCAACATTCCGGATCTGCCCTTCGACCTCGAATTTGAAGACAGCGGTGAAGATGATGAAGAGCACCCCGTACGACTCTGGTGTGCGGGCTTCATGGAAGGCGTCTTTCTGGACGAAGCGGCCTGGTTCGGCGCCCAGGAAGAAACAGCTGCCGAGCTGCTGCTGCCGTTCATGACCCTGTCCGGACTCTTTGACGAGGAAGACCCCGAGCTGGCCGCGCTTGGCCAACAGCCCACCGAAGCGACCCGGCTGGCCGGCCAGCTGGCCGAACTGACACTGGATCTTTATCTGCTACAGCGTGCGCCGGTCGAAAAGCCCACTCCTGCCGCCTCGAAAGGCAAGAACCCGAAAGGTAAATCCGGCAGCAAGGGCAAATCCAGAGGGCCCGGCAAGCGTCATTAAAACAGGCGTCAAACGCCTTCTTCTCAACGCAGCCGCGTAATCAGGGCGTCCATCACACCATAGCCCCATTCACGCAACCGCTGGCGCCGCGAGCGCGATGCCCAGCGGTCTGCGCTGATTTCATTACACTGGGTGAAACAGTGCTCAAACAGCTCGCCCAGCTCGGTGGCAAACCCCGGATCATCAATTTCCTGATTGGCCTCCAGATTCCACCGCAGACTCCAGTGGTCGAAATTGCAAGAGCCGACGGTAGCCCAGCCATCACACAGGCTGAACTTGGCATGAATAAAGCGCGGCTGAAACTCGAAAATGCGTACGCCAGAGCGTAAAAGCCGAGTGAAAAACCGCTGACCGGCATATCGCACGCTGGGATGGTCGTGGTCGCGCGCCGCCAGCAGCAATCTGACATCCACGCCTCGGCGCGCTGCCCGACGCAGCTGTTTTCTCAACGTGCGCGTAGGCACGAAATAGGGCGTACAGATCCAGATACGCTCATGGGCCGATCCGACCTGATGCTGTAAAGAGCGGCGTATGGCCTGATAGTGATACCCCTGCCCCCAGACCACGCGCCCGACCATATCGCCTTCGCAGCGCATCGGATTCGGTGCAATTACAGGAGCCTTGCTCTTTCGCCGGGTACCGGTGACGAAGTCCTGAGTATTGCGTGAGCGCCACACGCGATTAAACAGCTCGATCCAGTCATCGACACACGGTCCGGTGATGCGAATGGCCACTTCAAACCACGATCGAAGAAACTGATCACTCACCCCAAATCCACCTGTAAAGGCAGTATGTCCGTCAATAACGACCAGTTTTCGGTGATCACGCGAAATAAAACGTCCCAGATGTATGAGTGACAGGACATTGAATTCGCGCAGGGAAATGCCGGCGTCCACCAGACGTTGCTTGCTTTCATCAGAGAGTGACCACGAGCCGCAGGCATCGATCAGCAGCCGAACGTCAACACCGCGTGATGAAGCCTGAATCAAGGCCTCAAAGAATCGCTCGCCCATTTCGCCGTCTTCGACAATGTAGAGCTCGATCTGAATCGAGGCTCTGGCATGGTCAATGGCCTCAAGCAGTGCCGGCACAAAGCGGTCTGCCGTCGGCAACAGGATAAAATGATTGCCGTCATGCCACTGCTCTCTCATGGTATCTCTCCCCGCCTTGCCCCTTGGGCCATGTCGATTCTACCGGCGCTATACTATAGTGCCCTGTCACCGGATCGGTGCAGATCATCTCGTCAGGTCATCCAATCTTTCATCCCCCGATTCAGCGAGCAAACCAGCCATGTCTGAAACGTCTATACAGGGATTCTGGCAGCGCCTTGGATGTCGCCTGCTCGGTGTCTGGCTGCGTTTTCGCAGCATCGATCCCGAAGATCCAAAAACACTTGTCACCGGGCATGATCGACCCATCATCTACATATTACCGGTGTCGGCCCTGTCCGACCGTCTGGCACTGTCGATTTTCTGTCAGCGCCTTGGCCTGCCTTCTCCCGACAACCAAATCAGTCTGGCTAATGGAAGGCGCTTTCCGGCACACATGGCGTTGTTCGATGCCACGCACTATCGTCGCCATCGCGGTCATGTTGACCGTTCTACCTCGCTGGATCAGCTGATCACTGTACTGGAAGAGTATCCCGACAGTGACGTGGAGCTGGTGCCGGTGACGCTGTTCTGGGGGCGCGCGCCGCAGCGTGAGCGCGTCGGCCTGCGCCATTTGCTGACTGCCGATGGCTGGTCGCTGGTAGGCCGCCTGCAGCGACTGGCAGGCGTGATCATCAATGGCCGCTCGCTTGAAATTCGTCTGGGAGAACCGGCGTCGCTGCGCACGCTGATGGCACACGGCGACGTTGACGAGCAGTTCAACCGCATCCGCATTACCCGCTTTCTACGACGATATTTTCGACGCGTTCGACTTCAGGCCATTGGGCCCGACCTGTCACATCGTCGCACACTGATTCGACGAGTATTGCGCCAGCCCGCTGTTCTCGCAGCGGCACACGACAGCGCACTGGAGCGAGGCGAAAAGGATGAGCGCGCCCTGCAGCGTGCCGAGCGCTATGGTTTTGAAATCGCCGCCAACATGTCCGCCCCGGTACTGCGCTTTCTTTACCAGGCACTGGGGCGACTCTGGAACCGTCTCTATGACGGCGTCGATGTGCACGGCATTGAGGATGTCGAGGCACTGGCAGGCACCCATGAGCTGGTTTATGTTCCCTGTCACCGCAGCCACATCGACTATCTGCTGCTCTCCTATGTGCTCTATCAGCAGGGGCTGATGCCGCCACATATTGCGGCCGGGCGCAATCTCGACATGCCTCTGATCGGCCCGCTGCTGCGACGTGCCGGCGCCTTTTTCATGCGTCGAAGCTTCAAGGGTAATCGGCTCTATGCCGCCGTGTTCAACGAATACCTGCATCAGCTGCTGTCGCAGGGCCACCCGGTTGAATACTTCATCGAGGGCGGACGCTCGCGCACCGGTCGTATGCTCTCGCCAAAGCCTGGCATGCTGTCGATGACGCTGCGCTCTCATGCCCGCGCACCAGGGCGTGAGATGGCCTTTGTGCCGATCTATATCGGCTATGAAAAGGTGCTTGAATCCAACGCCTACATCCGCGAGCTGCGCACCGGCAAAAAACGCAAGGAGACCCCACTGGGGCTGCTGCGCGTGCTGCGTCATCTGCGCCAGCCCTTCGGGCGCGTTCAGGTCAGCGTCGGGGAGCCACTGGTGCTGGGCAGCTACTTGGATCAGCGCTTTCCCGACTGGCGCTCGCAAGAAGCCGGGAGCGAGGCCGACTGGCTGCGCGAGGCGGTGCCGGAGCTGAGTCTCGAAATCGCCACCCGCATCAATCACGCCGCCGCGCTGACCCCCATTTCGATGGTCGCCCTGACGATCCTGGCCACGCCTCATCGCACCATCGAAATTGATCTGCTCATGCGCCAGCTCAAGACGCTTTACGCCCTTCAGGCGCAGCTGCCGGGGGGCAAGCGTGTTCGGCTACCCGAACAGGGGCCGCCGGAATGGCTGGCACGCAGCGAATATCTGGGGATGGTCAGCCGTATCGAGCATTCACTGGGCGACCTGATCACGGTCAGCGACGAGCGCGCGCCCCTGCTGACGTGGTATCGCAACAATGTCCTGCATCTTTTTGCCCTTCACGCTCTGGTGGCCTTTGCCTTTCGCAACAACGCACGCCTTGATTTCATGACCCTTGAGCGTTTGCTCGCGCCCATCTGGCCGGCGCTTCAGCAGGAGTTCTTCATCGAGGCGGATGACAAGGATTTCACCGAACACCTGCGTGGCGTGCTGGACGTGTTCATAGCGCTGGGACTTTTAAAAGGCAATGGGGACACCTGGCAGCGCCCCGAAACGGGCGATGAAGCACGTGAGCGGCTTTACCTGCTCGGACGAGCCATTCAGCCCACGCTTGAGCGGGGCTTCATTCTCTTTTCGACGTTGATGCACTACCCCAGCGGCACCATCAGTCGGGAAATGCTGGAAGCGCAGAGTCAGCTACTGGCAGAGCGGCTGACGCGACTGCAGGGCCTCAACGCACCGGAATTCTTTGATCGACGCCTGTTTGCAGGCCTGCTCGACAGTCTGGAGCGCGATGGCTGGCTCTGGCAGTCACAGGAGAAGCTCAATTTTGATGCCCGGCTGCCCGAAGCGCTGATGAAAAGCCGCACCCTGTTTGATCCGGCCCTGCGTCATCGCCTGACAGAACTGACCGCAGGACGTTCGCATACAGAATCCTCAGCGTGAAGGCTTCAGGGAGCGATGGACATAAAGGTCATAGCGGCTGTTTTTGGAGACGATTTCGTGGCTGGGTGACGGCCCTTCGATAGGCGGTGCTCCCTTGGGCCTTTTCACCACAACCCGGTGGGTCGCCAGATCGAGCGCCTGAGCCAGCAGCCGCGGCGCATCTGCATCATCGCCCACCAGGCGACGAAACAGGCGCATTTCCTTTTTCACCAGCGCCGACTTGTCCTGATGCGGATACATGGGATCCAGATGAATGACCTGAGGTGCAACGCTTGAGGCAGCGATCAGTGCTGACAGCGTTTGACTGCTGTCACCTTCTGCAAAAAAAAGTCGCTGTGTCAGCGCGTTCAGAGCTTCCTGCCTGCGCGCCCGTTCCAGAGCATCCAACAGCAGGGCCGCCACCGCTGGATGGCGCTCGATCATCAGGACACGCGAGCCAAGCGAGGCCAGTACTGCACTGTCGCGACCCAGCCCCGCCGTGGCATCGATGATGTCCGGTGATATGCCCTGCTTCAGCCCGCAGGCGCGGGCAATCAACTGTCCGCGCCCGCCGCCGAACTCACGGCGGTGAGCCACACTACCACCGACCAGATCCGCCCGAATCGGCGCACCGAACTGGCGTTTATCACCGCCCAGCACCAGCCCCTGCTCACCGTAGTGCAGCCATAGATCATCACTGCCCGGCGTCGATGTCAGAGCCAGCCCCAACCGCTGCGCCAGGGCGTGGCTTCGGGCATCTTCACCCAGCACCACCGGACGGGTAATGGCATTAGATGATGTCATGCCAGAAAGAGAAACAGGAACACGCCCAGAATCATGCGATAGATGACAAAGGGCAACATGCCGATGCGATCCAGCGCGGCCAGAAAGAGCTTGATACAGGCCAGCGCCGACAAAAAGGAGAGAACAACACCGCCGAGGATGGGCAGCCAGTGGGCATCCGCACCAGTCTCGGCAAGTTCGATACCCTTGAAAAGCCCTGCTGCCAGAATCAGCGGAATCGACATCAGAAAGGAAAAGCGCGCTGCGGTCTGGCGGGTATAGCCCAGAAGCAGTGCCGCCGTGATGGTAATCCCTGAACGGGAAGTGCCCGGAATCAGTGCCAGCGCCTGGGCAAAACCGATGAGTACCGCATTTTTCAGCGTCATCTGGGACATGACGAGCTTTCGGATGCCCTTGACGTCTGCCCACCACAGCAGCAGACCAAAGACGATGGTCGTGGTCGCGATTACCAGTCCCGACCGGGCATAGGTGCTGATCAGATCATCGGCCAGAAAGCCCAGAATGCCGGCCGGCAGGGTGGCAGCAATCACGGCCCAGCCAATGCGGGCTTCCTCGCTCGGACGGCGCTTGAACACATGCGCAAACCAGCCGCCCAGAATGGAAATGACATCCTTGCGAAAGGCCATCAACACGGCCAGAAGCGTGCCCACATGGACGGCAACGTCAAATGCCAGCCCCTGATCGGGCCAGCCAAAAAGCTGTGATGGCAAAATCAGATGTGCCGATGACGACACAGGCAGAAATTCGGAGATGCCCTGAATCAGGGAAAGCACCACCACATGTAACCAATCCATAAAAAGCATCCTTAGCGCTTGCTTGAAACAACCTGATCACGCAGATAAATGGGAAGGGCCTCCTGAGGACTGGTGATCAGTCCCGAGGCAAGATCCATGGCGGCCAGCTGCGCAATATCACAGGCTTCAGGGTCTCGGGACTCGATGCTGGTCCCGATGCACTCCCGAACGTCGAGCGATAATCCATCCATGAGGGCGACACCGCTGCCGATCATGGTAATGGACCCGGGCGTACACGACGGCAGCACAAGTGCGCCAGGCGCCATGACGGCATCATCCAGCACGGCTTTCAACTGCCCCTGCTCGACCTGATAAAGAGCGACGTACAGTTCTCCCAGACGCGCATCCAGCGCCGGCATGACAAGGCTTGCGCCATCACGCTGGCAGGCGCTCCGGGCCAGCGCCCTGAGCGTCGAAACGCCCAATAGCGGACATCCCAGACCATAGGCGATACCCTGCGCCACCCCGGCCGCGATACGAATACCGGTAAACGAGCCCGGCCCGTGCCCATAGGCGATTGCGTCCAGTGAGGTACGGGCAATACCGGCCTCATCGAGAAGGGCATCAATCATGGGCATGAGACGACGGGTATGACCGCGAGGAGCATGCTCCACTCTGCTGATCACATGACCGTCCATCCAGAGGGCGACAGAACAGGCAGAAGAGGAAGCATCAAGGGCCAGCAGGCTAGTCATGGGCTCGCTACGTCAGAGTCGAAAATGAGGCGGCATTATACGTAGGTATTGCAACGCTCGTCCAAAACGCTTTCGAGACTGCGTTTACATGGGACGTCCCTGCCGCTGCGCAGTGGTGCGGGCCATGGCAGCCGCGCATCATGACACTGCTGTAAAAGAGACACCATGCTCGCCTGGATATTCGGTGGAAACCTTGGGAAAAATGCGTCACCGCGCATTTAAAAAAGAAAAAACCGCACACCCGAAAGGCATGCGGTCTTTTGCAAAACACTCACGCGATCATTGATCAGGAAGAGAGCGCCTTGATCACCTGGGCTCGAATATCTTCAACACTTCCCACACCCTCGATGCGATGGAAGGCCGGTGCCTGCTGGGGCGCCTGCTCCTGCCACTGCTGATAATACGCAATCAGAGGCTCGGTCTGGTCATGATAAACCTCCAGACGATGACGTACGGTCTCTTCGCGATCATCTTCACGCTGGATCAGCGGCTCACCGGTTTCATTATCGATATCGGCCTGTAGCGGCGGCTGGTTATCGACATGGTAGACACGTCCCGACCCGGGGTGAACACGACGTCCGGAAAGGCGGTTGATGATCTCTTCGTCGGCCACATGAATTTCAAGAACATGATCCAGATCGATCCCGGCTTCCTTCAAGGCGTCCGCCTGCACAATCGTGCGGGGAAAGCCGTCAAAAAGGAATCCATTGGCACAGTCAGGCTGTGCGATACGCTCTCTGACCAGCTCGATGATCAGATCATCGGAGACAAGCTGGCCGGAAGACATGATCTCCTTGACCCTCAGACCCAGCTCATTGCCTTCCTTGACAGCGGCCCGCAGCATATCGCCGGTCGAAATCTGGACGATATCGAAGCGTTCGCAGATGAATCGGGCCTGCGTCCCCTTACCCGCACCAGGGGCTCCCAACAGGATCAAACGCATGAAAAACCGCTCCTCAATAAATGACTCATGATCCAGGCCAGCCCCGGCAGACCATTACCACAGGGGGGCCATTCAAAAATAAAACGCAACAATAACGACAGGCGCCCTGCAGGCACAAGCGAAGTCGAAGGCTCTGCGACATATTGACGAGCCAGCCCCACGGCGCACCGACAAAAAGGGCGGCCCCCGGGCCGCCCTTTGGCACTTTCTGTCGTTACATGGTCAATCGACGAATGTCCGTCAGAATCGAGGCCAGGTACGCTGTAAAGCGCGCCGCATCGGCCCCGTTGACGGCTCGGTGATCGTAGGACAGCGACAGCGGACACATCAGCCGCGGCTTGAATTCGCTGCCGTTCCACACCGGCTTCATCTGTGATTTCGATACGCCCAGAATGGCCACCTCAGGCGCATTGACGATGGGCGTGAACGCCGTACCGCCAATCGATCCCAGGCTCGAAATGGTAAAGCAGCCGCCCTGCATCTCGTCGCGCTTGAGCTTGCCTTCCTGAGCCCGACCGGCAAGATCGATCACTTCCCTGGCCAGCTCGACAATGCCCTTTTGATCCACATTACGGATCACCGGCACCATCAGGCCGTTGGGCGTGTCGACCGCCACACCAATGTTGAAATACTTCTTCTGGATCAGCTTGTCGCCATCCGGGTGCAGCGAGACGTTGAACTGCGGGAACTTTGCCAGCGCATGCGCCGCCGCCTTGATCATGAACGGCAGTGGGGTCAACTTCGCGCCCTGCTGGGCCGCCTCATCCTTCATCGCCTTGCGGAAGGCCTCAAGCTCGGTGATATCGGCCTCGTCGAACTGGGTCACGTGTGGCACGTTGAGCCAGCTGCGATGCAGGTTGGTCGCACCGGCCTTCATCAGACGACCCATCGGCTTTTCTTCGATCTCGCCAAACTGGCTGAAATCGACCGCCGGGATCGGCGGGATGCCGGCACCGCCCTGAGCCTGCGAGGACGGTTGTGCCGAAGCACCGCCACCCTTCTTGCGATCACTCATGACCTGCTTGACGAAGGCGTCCACGTCTTCTTTCAGTACGCGCCCTTTCGGACCGCTGGCCTTGACCTCGGAGAGTTCTACGCCCAGTTCACGCGCCATCAAACGAACGGCAGGGCCAGCATGAACACTGCTGCCAGAGCTGCCTTCGCCCTGCTTGCGACGGGCCTCGGGACCGGGTTCACCGCCATACTCGCCCTGATCCTTCTTCGCCTGATCATCCGACGCATCCTGCTTGCCGCTCTCTTTTTTCGAGCTGCTGGATTTGCCTTTTGAATCAGAGGACTTTTTGGCCGAATCATCGGACTTTTTCTTCGAATCCGACTTGTCACCGGAAGACTTTTTGGCCGGACTCTTTGACTTGCTGCCGGCCACTTCGATATAGCCGATCAGATCGCCTTCGGAGACGGTGTCGCCTTCCTTGACGCTGACTTCCACCACCTTGCCCTTGAAGGGGCTGGGAATGTCCATGGAGGCCTTGTCAGACTCCAAGGTGATCAGTGCGTCTTCCTCGTTGATCTCATCGCCTTCACTGATCGAGACTTCGATGATTTCAACGTTGTCGCTGCCGCCAATATCCGGAACGCGCAGTTCCTGACGACCGCCTTCACTGTCGTCATCTTCGGCGTCATCGCTTTCCTCGGTGGCGTCGGCGTCTTCTTCATGGTCTGCACCATCGGCGCCGTCGTCATCAGAGGTGTCTTCATCGGCATCCTCATCGCCTTCACCGGCAATTTCCATGGTGCCGATCAGATCGCCCTCGGAGACGGTATCGCCTTCCTTGAGCTCGAGCGAGACCAGCTTGCCGCTATAGGGGCTGGGTACATCCATCGAGGCCTTGTCGGACTCCAGGGTAATCAGCGCGTCTTCCTCGCTGATGTCATCCCCTTCGCTGACCGCGATCTCGATGATTTCGACGTTTTCGCTACCGCCGATGTCCGGAACACGTACTTCTACCGTACGCTTGCCGCTCTTGCCGGAGGACTTTTTAGGTTTGCTGTCCTCTTCAACCTCTGATTCGTCGGCTTCCGCCTCCTCCTCGAGATGCTCGGCATCGCGGCTGTCCTTGACCGATGACTTGTCATCATCGCTTTCGTCTGACTCACCGTCGTTCTCATCAGCGTCGCCATCACTCTCGGCTTCAAGCTCGAGAATGTCGTCGCCTTCGGACACCTTGTCCCCTTCGCTGACCAGTACCTTTTTGACCTTGCCGGCCTTCGGTGCGGGGATATCCATGCTGGCCTTGTCGGACTCCAGCACGATCATGGTATCTTCGGCTTCGATCGTATCGCCGGCCTGAACGGAGATCTCGATGATCTCGACGCCCTCGCTGCCCCCGATGTCGGGTACCTTAATGATTTCACTACTCAAGGTCGCGCTCCTTATCACCTGGCCGTTGCCATGACCGGGTGAGCCTGTCGCTCACCCGGCGGCACTTTTGTGAGACAGGCGCCTCAGCTCACCAGCGGATTGGGTTTGCTGGGGTCGATGTCATATTTTTTCATCGCGTCACTGACAGTCTTGGCATCGATCTCGCCACGATTGGCCAGCGCACGCAGCGCCAGTACGGTGACAAAATAGCGATCGACTTCAAAGAAACGACGCAGATGTTCGCGCGTGTCCGAGCGACCGAAACCATCGGTGCCCAGAACGTGGAAGTCGGACGGCACCCACGCACGCACCTGATCAGCATAGAGCTTCATGTAGTCCGTGGAAGCAATGACCGGCCCCTCGCGACCTTCAAGGCAGCTCGTGACCCACGGCTTTTCCTGATCGCCTTCAGGGTTGAGGAACTGCTGACGATCATACTCCAGCGCTTCACGACGCAGCTCGTTGAAACTGGTCACGCTCCAGACGTCAGCGACCACGTTGAAGTCATCGCGCAGCAGCTCGGCGGCCGCTTCGACTTCACGCAGGATGGTGCCCCCGCCCAGCAGCTGGACACGCGGCTGCTTCTTGTCGCTCTTGCCTTCCTGGAGCAGGTACATGCCACGAATGATGCCTTCCTCGCTGCCTTCCGGCATTTCGGGATGGACATAGTTTTCGTTCATGACCGTCAGGTAGTAGAAGCAGCTTTCACGGTCCTGATACATGCGCTTGAGACCGTCCTGCATGATGACCGCCAGCTCATGGCCATAGCAGGGATCATAGGCACGACAGTTGGGGACCGTGGACATCAGGATATGGCTGTGGCCGTCCTGGTGCTGCAGACCTTCACCATTGATGGTGGTGCGTCCGGCAGTGCCGCCTACCATGAAACCGCGAGCCTGGAGATCGCCGGCCGCCCAGACCAGGTCACCGATACGCTGATAGCCAAACATCGAGTAGTAGATGTAAAACGGCAACAGCGGGACATGATGGTTGGCATAGGAGGTCGCCGCCGCGATCCAGGCCGCCATCGAGCCAGCCTCGTTGATGCCTTCCTCGAGGATCTGACCCTTCTGATCCTCGCGGTAGTACATGATCTGGCCGGTATCCATCGGCTCGTACTTCTGGCCTTCTGCCGCGTAGATACCGATCTGACGGAACATGCCTTCCATGCCGAAGGTGCGCGCTTCATCCGGAATGATGGGCACGACCTGCTGACCGAACTGCTTGTTTTTCACAAGGCCGTTAAGAACGCGGACAAACGACATGGTGGTGGAGACTTCGCGATCACCGGAACCCTTGGTCTGGGTCGCAAACATCTTGTCATCCAGCCCCGGAATCTCGATGGACTCGAAATCATTCCTGCGCGCTGGCAGATAGCCGCCCAGCTGCTTGCGCCGCTGATGCAGATAGCGCATCTCCGGACTGTCGTCGTCAGGCTTGTAGTAGGGCATGCCCTCTTCAAGCTGCTTGTCGGAGACCGGAATACCAAAGCGGTCACGCATGACCTTCAGGGCATCGGTTTCCATCGACTTGATCTGGTGGGCTTCCATGTCGGCTTCGCCGCTGCCACCGCCCATGCCGTAACCCTTGACGGTATGCGCCAGAACGACCGTCGGACGATCACCGGCATTGTTGACGGCTTCATGGTAGGCCGCATACATCTTCTGCGGGTCATGACCACCGCGATTGAGGCGATAGATATCCTCATCGGAGTAGTCCTTGACCATTTCGGCAGTCTCCGGATACTTGCCGAAGAAGTTCTCGCGGGTATAGGCGCCGCCACGAGCCTTGAAGTTCTGGTACTCGCCGTCGACCGCTTCATCCATGCGCTTTTGCATCATGCCCTTGCTGTCCTGTTCGAACAGCGGGTCCCACAGACCGCCCCAGACGACCTTGATGACGTTCCAGCCGGCACCACGGAACATGCCTTCCAGCTCATCCATGATACGGCCGTTGCCACGTACCGGACCGTCCAGACGCTGCAGGTTGCAGTTGATGACAAAGATCAGGTTATTGAGCTTTTCACGGCTGGCCAGATGCAGTGAGCCGAGGGATTCAGGCTCGTCGCACTCGCCGTCACCCAAAAAGGCCCAGACCTTGCGATCACCCATATCGGCCAGACCACGCGCGTTCATGTACTTCATGACATGCGCCTGGTAGATGGCCTGGATCGGCCCCAGCCCCATCGATACGGTCGGGAACTGCCAATAGTCCGGCATCAGATAGGGATGCGGATAGGAAGAAAGGCCTTCAGCCAGGGCTTCCTGACGGAAGGTATCGAGCTGCTCTTCGGTCAGACGCCCTTCGAGAAAGGAGCGGGCATAGATACCGGGGGTCACATGGCCCTGTATGTAGACCAGGTCACCCTTTTGCTCATCGCTGTCAGCACGAAAGAAATGGTTGAAGCCCACTTCATAGAGCACGGAACAGGACATGTAGCTGGCCAGGTGGCCACCCAGTCCCTTGTGCTTTTTATTGGCGCGAATGACCTGCGCGACGCTGTTCCAGCGAATCGCGGAGCGAATCTTGCGCTCCATGAACATGTCACCGGGCAGCTTGGCTTCACGATGAACAGGAATGGTATTGCGATGAGGCGTGTTAACGGAGAACGGCGGCAGCTTGCCATCACGGCGCAAGCGATCAGCCAGACGGCTCAGAATATACTGAGCACGCTCCTCACCTTCACGATCCACTACCGATGTCAGGGCTTCCAACCACTCCCTTGTCTCGATCGGATCGTGATCTTCTCTTGCCTCCAGACTCATAGACGTCTCTCCGAATGAAGATAAGTTGTCAGCGGGCCCTTTTGGAGCCTCTGGCGCTTTCTAGGCGGGACAGGCACCCGATAGTTACAGGGGCCATGGTTTCCGGATACGTCAAACGATGGCATCGGATGTGCAGTACTGGTGCGGATAGCCATAAAGGCACTGCAACGGATTCCGACCCGTTAGCCATCAACGAAACAGGCAACACTTGAACATGGGCGCTCTGATTGGACGACGAAGATACCGTAAACATGAAGTCATGCCAATTCGCGTCTCCAGACGCAGCATGTGTGGCCACCCTCGGACAGTTCGACCCGGGCCGGCCGAGACAGCTCAAGGCCTGCTGAACACGATGGGTTGATACCGGACATTTTGCCAGAATAGACATGTCATACCGTATGGGCCAGCACCTGACGATGCGGCCTTCAGCCGGTCATGAGCTGCTCAAGATACTGCTGGTCAAAACTCGGCCCGGGGTCGGTCTTTCGAAGGGGTGCGATCTGCTCGTGGGTCACGGATTTTCGGGCATCAATGTGGGGATAGCGATACTCGAGCGCCAACAACACCTGCGCCAGGCGCTCGTACTGTGCATGAGTAAACGCGCGCCCGTCACCTTCAAGCTCGATACCGATACTGAAATCGTTGAGCGCCTGACGGCCCTGCCAGCGCGAACGACCGGCATGCCAGGCCCTTTGGTCAAAGGGAACAAACTGAACACAGCCACCATCGCGTCGAATCAGCAGGTGCGCCGAGACACGAAGTCCGCGTATTGACTGAAAAAAGGGATGCAAATCCCAATCCAGTTGATTGGTAAAAAGCGCCTCGATGTCATCACCGCCAAAAACCCCTGGCGGCAGACTGATCGAATGCAGCACGACCAGCGATATCTCGCCTCCGGGCCGCGTGTCCACATTGGGCGAACAGACCTGACGAGCGCCGGATAGATAATGATCAACAATCATGGTGTCCGGTCCTGTATCAAGCCTCATGATGCCAATCACCGGGAACCCTGTGGAGAAGCATCAAGACTCCGACTGGTATCACAGCGGGCATGGAACCCCTGAAGAAATGCTTCCCGGTCACCTTTTGATAAAAGCCCGATCGGCACAATGTGCGCCCGACGCTCCTTTCGAACATGCAAGACGATGCTACTGCTGCGTACCTTGTCGATATGGGTAATATCGCGAAAATCGATAGAGACCATGCGTGGTTTCCATGCCGCCCCTCCGATATAGCTCAAGCGCCGGGCTTCAAGCCTCAGCACCGGAGACAAGCGCCTGCGTACGGCCAGGTTGTTGCCGACCAGAAGCCCCCAGATCATCAAGGCAATCCCGATGGGACCTACCGGCCATATGCGTCCTGTCTGCCAGGCATGCACCAGCAGGGTAATACCGCCTGCTACCGAGAAGGCAAAGGCCACACCCAGCAGTGTGGTATTGATCTTTTTCTCGGTAAAAAGCATCGGCGTGCTACAGGCCGCGCCACTGTGATCCGTCATGATGGTTTATCCTTGCCTCGATACCCGCACGGGCCTGTTATAGGCTCGTGATGCCACCCGCGTTGGACATCAAAATAGCGTCATTTATCCCGAATACTGCAAAGCGAAGCCCGGCTGCCCATGATGTCGCTGGCACGCCTGAATGGCATAATCAATTCATGACAATACATGACACGCCCTTCTCCACCAGCGCCTCGATGGCTTTCGACATCATTGGCACCATTGAAAGCTGCTATCCGGACAAGTTCGGCATTCCGCGTCAACCGGGGCTGGCACCAAGTGCCACAGCCATTCTGCGCTTCAATACGCCGTTTGATCACCCGGATGGCGTGCGCGGGCTTGAACAGTTCAGTCACCTCTGGATCAGCTTCCTCTTCCACCAGAGCCCGAAGCGCTGGACGCCGTTGATACGCCCGCCGCGACTGGGCGGCAATGCCCGCATCGGTGTTTTCGCCTCACGTTCAACGCATCGACCCAACCGACTGGGCCTGTCGCTGGTAGAGCTGGTGGGCATTGAATATGCCCCGACACTGGCACTGATACTGCGTGGGCATGACCTGGTAGATGCCACCCCGGTTGTCGACATCAAGCCCTACCTGCCCTGGGCCGACAGCGTAGACAGTGCCCGGGCAGGCTTTGCCCCTGAACCGCCGCCGCTTTTGAAAGTTGAGTTCAGCGATGAGTGCCGGCAAACGCTCAACGAGCGAGCCGATGGTGAAAACCTTGCCGCCCTGATAGGTGAAGTACTGGCGCAGGACCCGCGCCCGGCCTATCGACGAAAAAAACACGATGACCGCCGCTATGGCGTTCGACTCTTTGATCTGGATGTGCGCTTTCATGTCGACGCCGGCAGCCATGGCCATGAAAGCATTATCGTGGTCGATAGACTGGTTCAAATGACCTGAAAGGACAGCGGCGATATACGCCGCCTGTCCGGGCACTGATCAGTCAATGGCCTGATCAAAGTCGATACCAATACGGCGTCCGACTTCTTCATAGGCTTCAATCACACCGCCCAGTCCCTGGCGAAACCGATCCTTGTCCATCTTTTCGCGGGTAGTGGCATCCCACAAACGGCAGCCGTCGGGCGAGAACTCATCTCCCAGAGTCACTTCGCCATGGAACAGGCCGAATTCGAGCTTGTAATCCACCAGCAGCAGGTTGCCGTTGAGAAAGAGCTTTTGCAGGATGTCATTGATCTGGAAGGTCAGCTCGCGGGCGCGCACCAGATGCTCGCGACGTGCCCAGCCAAAGGTCTCGGCCAGCGATTCGTTGATCATCGGGTCGCCCTTCTCATCATTTTTGAGAAAGAGCTCAAAGGTCGGCGGCTCAAGGGCAATCCCCTCTTCAACACCCAGCCGACGACACAGCCCGCCAGCAGCGATGTTTCTGACCACACACTCCACCGGCATCATGGTCAGACGCTTGACCTCACACTCGGTGTCCGAGCGCAGGCGTTCAAAGTGCACCGGAATGCCCGCTTCCTTCAAGGCGTTCATGATGAACGCGTTGAAGCGGTTATTGACGCGCCCCTTGCGTTCAAGCTGCTCGACCTTCTTGCCGTCAAAGGCACTGGTGTCGTCACGAAACTCGAGAATCAGGCGGTCCGGATCATCGGTTTCAAATACGGACTTGGCCTTGCCCGCATAAAGTTCCTGGCGTTTTTCCACGAAAGTCTCCGGCAGGGAATCAGAAGGTGATTAAAAAGAGACGGGCCGGCATTGACGGTCTGTCACGACCCGCCTGTCATGTCGTTGCATCAGCTGACCGACTGCCAGTCAACGGTGCGTCCCTGCTGAGCAATAACCAGACGCGACTCATCATTGTCCAGCAAGGGCCTTAACGCCTCAAAGGCAAGTTCGGGCAGATTATTCTTCTCCGACAGATGCGACGCAACCAGTCTTTGCAGGCGATCGGTACCCAGCGCCTGCAAAAGCTCCACGGCCTGCCGGTTGGAAAGATGCCCCAGTCGACCGCTGACGCGACGCTTGAGACTCGGCGGATAGGGGCCGTAGTCCAGCATTCGCGAATCATGATTGCATTCGATAAACAAGGCGTCGCACTGACGGTAGCGCTCGAGCACGTGCGGCGTGACCACGCCCAGATCTGTCAAAAGACCCAGTCGGTGCGCACCGGCCTGGATCAGATACTGGACCGGCTCTCGCGCATCATGAGGCACGGTGACCGGCGTAATATCGAAATCACCAATGCTCAGGGTATCTTCCGGCGTGATCAGCACCACTTCGATGACCGGATCCGGTTTTAGCGCCAGCCAGGTTCCAACGGTCATGTAGACCGTCAGATTAAACCGGCGTGCCAGTGCCGGTACCCCTCGAACGTGATCGATGTGCTCATGCGTTACCAGGATACCGGCCAGTGTGGCCGGATCCATGGCCAGTGTCTGCATGCGCCTGATCGCTTCGCGAATTCCAAAGCCGCAGTCGACCAGTAAATGGGTACCTGCACTGCTGACCAGTGTGGCATTGCCGCGACTGCCACTCCCCAGCGAGGCAAATCGCATCAGCGCAGAATCGAGGCCACACCATCGAGCAGGTCATGAGACGTTTGCTGATCAACCGGGTTGCCGGCACGGTCGGTCACGCTCACATAGGTAGCGTTATCGCCAGGCGACAGGTGCAGTTGATACTGCTGTGTCTCATCGCTGCTGCCCCGGAACGGAATCCAGCTGCTTTCCCCCTTGACGGTATATTCCACGGTGAACACCCGCTCGCTGCGATTCTGGTCGACCAGATGGCGGGTGGGGGTCTCATAATTGTTTTCCAGCTGCCAGGCCATTTCTGCCCAGGCACGCGGGAAGTCAAGCGCCAGCGCCAGACGCCAGTTATCATCGCGGCTTTCCAGACGAACGCGGTCGTTGCGAGACAGGTTCTGGGCCACCAGCGACACACCACTTTGCGGTGCGCCGGAGGAGAGATACTGGCTGACCTGGCTCAGACAGGCATCAACGCTCTCACCACCCTGCTGACAATAGACATCCGTGGTGTTGTTACGAATGCCCTGACGCACCGACAACACACCACGGTCGGTCGTGATCCGGCCGGTGTTGCCATCGATGTTCTGTACCTGATAGCCACTGGCGCGCACAAACTCCTGCAAACGTGGCCAGACGGCGCCCGGAGCCGCACTGACTACCAGCCAGCGGTTGCCATCCGCCTGACGGGGCTCGACAAACCGGGTTTCTCGATCGCTGGTCGACAGGGTCTGCGGCCGGGGCGGCTCATACCCATCGCGGCTTCTGATGAAATCATTGGAAGCGCGCGGCACCGGCATCGCATCCTGGTAGCGGGTCTGATCACGCGAGGCTGGCAGCTCAAGCGGCGCCGTCATTTCTGCATCGGCGTATTCGCTGTTGCGGTCATAGTAATAGCCGCCACCACAGCCACTCATCACAAGCAGCAAGGGCGTGACCATCATCCAGCGTGTCTTGCTCATTGATCCATCACTCCGGCCAGCTGCAGCGCCTCGGCTACGGTGGATTGGTAGCGTTCGGAAAGCCAGGTCAGGGGCAGACGAATACCGCTGTCCATCAAGCCAAGCTGATTGAGTGCCCATTTGACCGGGATCGGATTGGCCTCGATGCCCAGCACCGAGTGCAGCGGCATCAGGCGAGTATTGATCTGATGGGCACGGTCATAGTCACCGGCGGTGGCAGCGGCACAAAGATCATGCATCGCACGCGGTGCCACATTGGCGGAGACCGAGATGGCGCCATGGCCACCGGCCAGCATGAATTCGCAGGCCGTCGGATCATCTCCGGAGTAAAGGGCAAAGTCATGCCCCTTGAGGCGCTCGATCAGATCTTCGGCGCGCTCAAGATTGCCGGTCGCATCCTTGAGTCCCACGATATTGTCGATTGTTGCCAGACGCTGTGCGGTCTCGTTATAGAGATCCACGCCGGTACGGCTAGGGACGTTATACATGATAACCGGCAGATCGCAGGCCTGGGCCACGGCCTTGAAATGCTGATAAAGCCCTTCCTGGGTGGGGCGGTTGTAATAGGGCGTGACCGACAGGCAGTAGTCGGCACCGACCTCTTTTGCATAACGTGCCAGTTCCACGGCTTCTGCCGTGGCGTTGGCGCCGGTACCTGCAATGACGGGAACCCGGCCATTGACCGTTTCCACCACCGTGCGAATCACATCAAAATGCTCGGCAAAGCTCATGGTGGTAGGCTCGCCGGTCGTGCCGGCCGCCACAATGGCATCGGTGCCGTGCTCGAGATGCCAGCCTACAAGATGCCTCAGGGCGTCCCAGTCGATGGCCCCATCGGCTTTCATGGGCGTCGCCAGAGCGACCATGCTGCCAGTGATCATCCCGCCAACCTCTTCCTTTGAATTCGTTTGAAAGCGGCCCTGTCGAGGCCACCGATATGGACCGATGCCGGTACTGCCCGCCAATGCTGCAGGACATACGGGGTCGGTGATTACGCTGACGATGGTACTCGGCGCACCCCATGCTGTACAGACGCAGCCCGGCAGGAAAACACGCTCGCCTTCAGGCGCGGCTGATTTCACCGCCGGTCTCGGTTATTGTCTCAGGCCCTGGTTGACACGGCGTCGCCGCTTTGGCGCTGTCTCACGACAGGCCTGAAACCGCGACACCCTTTAATTTTCATGGGAGAACTGGCATGAGCATCACCATTGGCGCACCTGCCCCGGACATCACGCTGGAGGCTACTGGCAACACGAGCTTCAACCCGACCACCTTCAAGGGTGAGCAGGTCGTGATCTATTTTTATCCAAAGGATGCAACACCCGGCTGCACGACCGAGGGACAGGACTTTCGCGATCGCATGGCCGACTTCGAGCAGGCCGGAACGCGGGTTTTCGGCGTCTCGCGGGATTCGCTGCGCCGACATGAAAACTTCAAGGAGAAACAGGGCTTTCCCTTTGAGCTGGTCAGTGATCCGGAGGAAACCCTGTGTCGCGCCTTTGATGTCATCAAGCTCAAGAAACTTTATGGCAAGGAGCACGAGGGCATCGAGCGCAGCACCTTCCTGATCGACCGGGAGGGCAACATTGCCGCACAGTGGCGCAAGGTCAAGGTCGCAGGACATGTCGACGAAGTGCTGGCCGCAGCGCAGGCCCTCAACGCTGAAGGATAGGGCGCGATCATGGCCTTGCATGCTGGCAGGGCCATGGCCGTCACTCGGTGGCGACGGCACCTTCCTTGCGCAGCGCACTGGCCCCACGCGGCCAGGCAAACATCAGCGACTTGATCAGCGTGGCCAGCGGAATGGCAAAGAAGATCCCCCAGAAGCCCCAGATGCCGCCAAAAAAGAGCACGGCCAGAATAATGGCCACCGGATGCAGATTGACCACCTCTGAAAACAAAAGCGTCACCAGTACATTGCCATCAAGCGCCTGGATGATGGCGTAGGCCACCAGCACATACATGAACTGGGCATCAAATCCGAAGTGAAGCCCGGCCGAGGCCGCCACCGGCAGCGTGGCCGCCGCCGCGCCAATGTAGGGCACCAGCACGGACAGCCCGACCACGATCCCCAGCAGTACCGCATAGGGCAACCCCAGTGCCCAGAAGGTGAAAAAGGACACCACCCCCACAATCACGATCTCGATGAACTTGCCACGAATGAAATTGGCAATCTGGGTATCCATTTCACACCAGACCCGGGTCATCAGCAGGCGCTTTTTGGGCAATAGCGACAGGAAAAAGCCGATCAGCCGCTCACGGTCCTTGAGCATGAAAAAGACCAGAATTGGTACCAGCACCAGATAGATGATGACGCTCAGCACGCCTGCAAGCGAACTCAGCGACAGACCGACAACGCGACGCCCCAGCTGGGTGGCCTCCTGACTGGCCGTATTGATCAGATGCTGTACCTGATCAGGCGTGACAATACTGGGATAGCGCGCCTGCAGATCGCTCAGAAGCTCCTGACTGCGATACAACACCGCAGGCAAGCCCTGCACCAGTCGCGCAAACTGATCCCACACCATCGGAAAAATGATCAGGGCAAAAAACAGCATTGCCCCGACAAACATCAAAAGTACCAGACAGACGGCTGGCAGCCGCGAAAGCCCCAGCCGCTCAAGCCAGCGCACAACGCCCTGCAGCAAAAAGGCAAACACGAGTGCGGTAAAAAATGGCGCCAGCATACCGCCGAAAAAGATGATGATGGCAAATCCCAATACCAGCAGGGCACCCAGCGTGACCGCTTCCTCATCCGAGAGGTAGCGCTCCATGAAGTGGTTCCAGAGATTTTTGAAGGTCATCAAGTTATTGTCACCATGAGTGTCCATTCAGCGAGCGCCAACATCAGCATCCCTTGGTCAGTATGTAGTGCCAGGTGTCGCCCTCGTGTCGACGCCCGGCAAGCTGGTGCGCCGTGTGTGCCGCGAAGCTTTCAAAGTCACGCCACGAGCCGGGGTCTGTGCAAACCACGTACAGATGCTGCCCTTCCTTTAGCGATGCCAGTGCCTGACGCGCTTTCAAAAGCGGCATCGGACAGTCCAGTCCGGTAGCATCCAGCACCTGATCGGCAGCCTGTTTCATCTGACTGATATTCTCAAATGTTTCCAACACCACTGGCTCCCCTGCTGGTTGTAATCGGCACGATTTAAAGGCAACTTGATGCCACCGGCAACCTCTGCTGCCTGTCGCGGGCCGTCAGTCACTTCTGCCCTTTCATGTCCCCATCGCCATCCGGTAAGCATGTCATGTCAAGGCTCACGCGTTTTCGATGCATCATTACAGTAGCCCTGCTGCTTGGCAGTACCACCGCACCGGTAACGGCGCCCGCCGGACAGCTTCCGACACTCGGGGATGCGAACGGGAGCTACAGCAGTCAGGAAGAGTTTCGTCTCGGGCGAGCCTGGTTACGGGAGTTTCGGGCTCATGTCGGCCAGTGGCGCGACCCCATCACACAGGATTATCTCAACACGCTGGTGGCCAGGCTTTTGCCCAACAGCCAATTGAGCAATGTCACGCCTCTTGTCACCCTGGTCTCAAGCCGTACCCTCAACGCTTTTGCCGTACCCGGCGGTGTCATCGGCATCAATACGGGTCTTTTTGCCTACGCCCCCGATCAGGATGCCTTCGCCTCGGTCATTGCCCACGAAATGGGGCATCTCTCCCAGCACCACTTTGCCCGTGAGATGGCACGCAACGAACGTACCCAATTGCCGACCATGGCCGCCATGCTGGCCGGCATGGTGCTGGCCGCCGGCGGCGGTGGCAACCTGGGGATCGCTACCATGGCGGGCACGCAGGCCGCCGCCATGCAGAGCCAGCTGAGTTATTCGCGCCGATATGAACAGGAAGCCGACCGGGTCGGCCTGCAGGCCATGGCGCGTTCCGGGATGGACCCCATGGCCATGCCGCGCATGTTTGCCACCATGCAGCGCCTCTCGAGCATGCAGGGCAACACCCCACCCGAGTTCCTGCTGACCCACCCCATGACCGAGTCACGACTAAGCGACACCACCAGCCTGGCTCAGCAGTACCGGACCGGCAACATCGGTGATCCGGGCCCCGAGTATGACCTGATTCGTGCCCGGGCCATGCTGGCCATGAACATGAGTGACCCGGGCTTCGTGCGCACCCGTTTGAAACAGGACAAGGCGCATCCCATCGCCCTGCGCTATCTCGATGCCCTTGACGACAGCATCAATCAGCGCACCGATCAGGCACTGGCCACGTTTGACCAGCTTGCCAGAGAGGCCCCCGACATCCTGATGCTGCCGGCAAGCGCTGCCGATGCTGCACTGGACGCCGGGCGCCGCGAAGACGCCATTCGCCGCTGCGAGCGCATTCTGCGCCTGACACCCGGCTACTATCCGGCCCGGATCATTCAGGCCGAGGCTCAGCTGGGAATCAACCCCGCAAAGGCGTTTCAAAGCCTGCGTGCCCTGGCCGATACCCATGCAGAAGATCCGGATGTCTGGAACCTGCTAAGCGAAGCCGCCGGGCGCAGCAATCGCGAGGACTGGGGGCATCTGGCGCTGGCCGAGCAGCTTCAGCTCAAGGGAGATATTGAAGGCGGGCTGGAACAGCTGACACTGGCCGAAAAGGCATCAAGCCAAAGCGGTGATTACGCCCTGACCAGTCGCATTCGCGAACGGCGCAACGATTTCAAGCAGTATCAGGAAACACTGGAAAAATTCCGTTAGGCCTTCAAGGCAATGCCCCGCCCGACAAACCAGGTTAGACCCATACAAAAACGCCTCACCCGAAAGGGATGAGGCGTTTTTAAAACTGGTGGGTCGTGTAGGATTCGAACCTACGACCAATTGGTTAAAAGCCAACTGCTCTACCACTGAGCTAACGACCCGATAATCCGGCATACAGTGTGATGCCTGAAACAACGACGGTGCTTGTGGTGGGTCGTGTAGGATTCGAACCTACGACCAATTGGTTAAAAGCCAACTGCTCTACCACTGAGCTAACGACCCGACAATTCTGCCGATAATCACAAACATGCCATTATTTTTGCCGAGAATGGTGGGTCGTGTAGGATTCGAACCTACGACCAATTGGTTAAAAGCCAACTGCTCTACCACTGAGCTAACGACCCGCTCGACGGGCGCAAATACTACTTTGAAAGCATGCGCGATGCAAGCGCCACTTTCATGCGCCGCACATCAACGGCGTCCGCCGCCCTTTCGACCCGGCGGTGTGCCCGCGTTTCCCTTCTGCTGGCTGCCGCGGCGCTCCTGCCCCTTGTCGCCTTTGGCAGCACGGCGATTGCCTGCCGGTGCCGTAGAGCTCCAGTTGCCCAGCTCGCTGCGCTTGTCGTTGCGCTTCTCGCGAGGCGTCATGGGTCGCGGTTCATCACGGCGCTCGCTACGGCGAGGGCTGTTCTCCTGCGTGGCACTGCGTGCCGCTTCGGGCGTTTTGACGCCACGTACGGGACGACGCTTGTTCTTGTCGCGGTTCCAGCGATTTTTCTCATCAGGTGTCAGCGCCGGCACCTTGCGTTTTTCAAGCCCGGCAAGATCGGAGAGATCATCAACTTCCTGCTGTGTCAGCTCGGTCCACTCACCGGCCCGTGCGCGCTTGTCCAGAAAGACACTGCCGTAACGAACCCGCTTGAGTCGGCTGACCGTCAGTCCCTGGGACTCCCAGAGCCTGCGCACTTCGCGGTTGCGGCCTTCCATGATGACCACATGGAACCAGGTGTTGATGCCTTCACCACCGAACTCCTGCACGTCGGTAAAGCGTGCCGGTCCATCTTCCAGCATCACGCCCTCAACCATGGCGCGAACATGCTCGATGGTCACATCGCCCATGACCCGCACGGCATACTCGCGCTCGATCTGCATCGAGGGGTGCATCAAACGATTGGCCAGCTCGCCATCGGTCGTAAACAGCAGCAGACCGCTGGTATTGATATCGAGTCGACCGATGGCGATCCAGCGCTCACCGGACAGGCGCGGCAGATGCTCAAATACGGTACGACGGCCTTCCGGATCACGACGCGTGCAGAGCTCGCCTTCCGGCTTGTTATACATGATGACCCGCCGCGACGAAGCCTCGCTCGACTTCAGGGTGACCGGACGACCGTCCAGGGTGACCCGGGCATCATCAGCAATGCGATCGCCCAGTTTGGCCGTTTCGCCATTGACGCTGACGCGTCCGGCACCGATGGCGGCCTCCATCTCGCGCCTTGATCCCAGTCCGGCACGGGCCAGTACTTTTTGCAGCTTTTCAGTGTTCATGCGAAGTCTCAATCTTCTGGGTAACTGGTTTGCGTCGATGTCTCATCGGGCCCAGCATCCGGGCCGTCGCGATCTGCCTGGTCGCGCAGTCGCTCGGCCAGTCGTTGACCGATCTCATCAAGACTCGGGCTCTGACGTGAAGGCATCGGCGTCTCTATCGACGAGCGTTCGGATGGTCTCTGCTCACCTTCGGGCGAGTCAGTCAGCGCATCCTCGGTACTACTGCTGCCGCCCTCGGCAGCGTTCTGACTCAGGGTGTCCTGCCCGACAATCTCACCACGGTTTGCCAGGTCATCGGCGGACGCCTCATCAGCAGGCGTCTCGCTGTGAGCGTTAGCGCGGGCGCTGTCATCATCGGGCACTGCCTCTTCGGCATTCACCGTGGTCTCTGACGTTGATGCATTGGGCGTGAGTTGCTCAAGCCAGTCAACGGTTTCTCCTTCCTTTACCGCACTGATGGGCGGCAAAGCATCCAGCGTGCGCAGACCGAAATCATCGAGAAAGCTTCTGGTCGTTGCATAGACCGCCGGTCGACCGGGGACATCTCGGTGCCCCACGACCCGCACCCAGCCGCGCTCGACCAGAGTGCGCATGATCGAGGCGCTGACCGACACGCCTCGCACGTCTTCAATGTCGGCACGCGTGACCGGCTGGCGGTAGGCAATCAGGGCCAGTGTCTCCAGCAGCGCACGCGAATAGCGCTGCGGGCGCTCATCCCAGAGCCGCGATACCCAGGGAGAAAGCCTGTCACGCACCCGTAGACGAAAACCGGAGGCGGTCTCCTCAAGCACCAGCGCACTCTGCGCAAGACGCGCTTCCAGCGTCGATAGCGCCTCGCGCAGCGCTCGACGTCCGGGGCGGTCACTGTCATCGAAGACGGCCTCCAGCCGCTCGAGCGTCAGGGGCTCACCGGCCGCCAGCAATACGCCTTCAAGAATATGATCAAGCGGGGGCGTCATGACACCCCCGCCTTTTCGTCTATCTCGAAGGGCTGTTCGAGGGCATCTTCCTCACTGTCGTGCTGCTGCACCCGACCGCGCACGTGAATGGGGGACAGCGGCGCGTTCTGTACGATTTCGATCAATCGCTCCTTGCTGAGTTCCAGAATGGCCATAAAGGTCACCACGACCCCGGCCTTGCCCTCTTCGGGATCAAAAAGCGCTTCAAACGCGGTGAACTGCTCATCATTGATGCGCTCAAGAATGGCCATCATCCGCTCGCGGGTCGAGAGAACCTCGCGGGTAATCTGATGCTCCTGCTTGAAATCGGCGCGCTGCATGAGGGCCGACAGCGCCCCGAGAAGCTCCGACAGCTCGACGTCGGGATGCTGAACACGGGGCTGCAATACCGGCAGCCCGGCTTCGGCCTGATACCAGTCACGCCCCTGACGCGGCAGTTCATCGATAGCCTGAGCGGCCAGCTTGATCTGTTCGTACTCTTGCAGACGTCGCACCAGCGCAGCGGTCGGATCTTCCTCATCATCTTCTTCGCTGGCGCGGGGCGGTCGCGGCAGCAGCGTGCGCGACTTGATCTCGGCCAGCATGGCAGCCATCAAGAGATATTCAGCGGCCAGATCGATACCGCTGACCTTCATGAGCTCCACGTACTCGATATACTGACGGGTCACAGCGGCCACATTGACGGCCAGAATGTCGAGATTCTGGCGCCGGATCAGATACAGCAACAGATCCAGCGGCCCCTCGAAGGCTTCCAGAAAGACACGCAGCGCTTCCGGCGGGATATAAAGATCCTCCGGCATCTCATGCAGCGGCTCACCACCAACCATAACGGCAGGGGCAGCCTCGGGGGTCGGGCTGTGAAGATCACCGGACTGGGTCATGGGATGTGAGATGAAGGCTCAAGGGATACGGGGCATTGGCCCAAGTTTATCAGGCTGCCCCGCTTCAAGCATCTGCCGCCTGTGGTCAGCGCCGATCAGACAGGCCGTCCGGTTTTTGCAAAACGGCGATAGGCGAAGGGCTCATCGCGACCGGCCTCTTCCAGTGTCAGCGTCTGAATCTCTTCATGCCAGGGAGAGTACTGACAGACCGGATCCATCTGAGCCGCGTCACCGGTGATCATCAGCGCCTGACAGCGACAGCCGCCATGATCGATGTCGATGCGATCGCAGCTCTGGCAGGTCTCGGGCAGAAAGTCAGTGCCGCGAAAGGCGTTAAAGGCCGGCGAGTGATACCAGACATCCGAGAGGCTGTGCTCGCGCACGTTCCAGAACTCGAGCCCCGGAATTGTCTGCGCCGCGTGACACGGCAACCCGAGACCCGAGGGCGTGACGTTGATCGTCTGCTGCCCCCAGCCATTCATGCAGGGTTTGGGAAAGTGGGCATAGTAATCCGGCACCACCGAGTCGATCGCCAGGCGCCCCTTGAGCCGTGCCTGAGCGGCCTCAACGGTTCGAAGCGCCGTCATGACGTCGGCCCGACGCGGCATCAGCGCCCCACGATTATGCAGCGCCCATCCGTAATACTGGGCATGTGCCAGCTCAAGACGCTCGGCGCCCAGATTCAGGGCCAGATCGATGAAGTCTTCAATCTGATGAATATTGGCGCGATGAACCACCACGTTGATGGTCAGCGGCAGTCCCCGCTTTCGAACCTCACCGGCAAAGGCACATTTTTTATCAAACGCACCCCGCATCCCCGAGACATGCTCGGTAACGGTATCGTCGGCGCCCTGAAAGGAGAGCTGGACATGATCAAGTCCGGCAGCGTCGAGCGCCGCCAGCCGCTCTGGCGTAATGCTGACGCCGGCCGTGATCAGATTCGAATAGAGCCCTTCACGGGCACAGGTCTCGACCAGCTCGACCAGATCCGGACGAGCCGCCGGCTCGCCGCCCGAGAGGTGCACCTGCAACACGCCCAGCGCCGCCGCTTCTTGCAGCACACGCTGCCAGCCGGCGGTATCCAGCTCGTCACTGCGGCGTTCAAGCTCAACCGGATTGGAACAGTAGGGACACTGCAGCGGGCAACGGTGCGTCAGCTCGGCCAGCAGCCCCATGGGCGGCGCGACAGCCTTTTTGGTCGACGCCATGTCACTCATGAGATCACCTCCAGCACGCCGCGGTCGATCAGTGCATGAAACAGCGCCAGCACGTCATGACGAATCCGATCCCGCTCGGCGTCAAAATCGACCGCCAGCGCATCAATGATCTCCGACACACGCCGCGTGCCATCGACATTGGCCATGATGGCATGGGCGATCTCATCGAGCTGAAAGATGCGCTCAGGCGCCAGCAACACCCAGCCCCCGCGAGCCTTGTCCTCGCGCATGCGCACGCCACGCGGCAGACGTACCACAGCGTTATCATCAAGCCGCTGGCTCAAGGCGTGGCTCCTGCGACCAGGCCGGCCTTGCCATCCCAGGCACCCGGCGGCCGATGTCCTTCCACGTAGGCATGCTGCAGCGCGTCCAGCATCGTCCAGAGCACATCACACTTGAACACCAGCGCCTCCAGCACGGCCTGCTGCTGATCGGCGCGCCGGGCGTGCTCGCGCACATAGGTCAGCGCCCGCTCGGCATCGTGCGGCGCCTGCGTCAGACGCGGGCGGAAATAATCCAGCGTCTCCTCGGAAACGAAGTCATAGTGCTTGAGCATGCCAGACACCCGAGTGCCGATGACCTTTGGCGAGAACAGCTCGGTCAGTGAGGAGGCGACCGCCTCCAGCAGCGTGCGGTCGCGCACGAAATGCGTATAGGCCTCCACCGCAAAGCGCGTTGTCGGCAGGATGACGCGCGTCGAGCGCACCATCTCACGCTCGAGGCCCAGCCCGTCGGTCAGCTTCAGCCAGCGCTCGATACCGCCCTCACCCGGCGCATCACCATCGTGATCAACCAGCCGGCTGCGCCACTCGCGCCGCCAGTCCGGGTCATCAAGACGCGCCATCAGGGTGGCATCCTTGATGGGGATCATGGCCTGGTAGTAATAGCGATTGAGCGCCCAGGCCCGTACCTGGCAGCGATCAAGCTCGCCGCCCTGCAGGGCAAGCTGGAACGGATGGCGATGGTGATAGCGGGCCTCACCGATCTCGCGCAGACGCGCTTCAAGCGCCTCGGCATCCATCGGCTCGGTCACTTCTGTCAGGGCGTTTTGATGTGAGCTCACGACGTAATCTCCATGCCATCAAAGGCAATCTCCCAACCGGCACCTTCGGCTTCGCGCCGCTCGGGGCTGTCCTCGATCAGGACGGGATTGGTGTTGTTGATGTGAATAAAAATGCGTCGATAAATGGCCACATCAGACAATGCCTTCATGCTGCCATCGTCTCCTGACATCGACATGTGACCCATGCGTTGACCGGTCTTTTGACCGACACCGGCAAGGATCATTTCGTCATCGCGCCACAGGGTACCGTCAAAGAGCAGTGTGGCGGCGCCATCAAGCCTCTGCGCCAGACGCGGCGTCACAGTGGCGCAGCCGGGAATGTAATAAAGCCGCTGGCCATCGAGCTCGAACTCGACGCCGACGGTAGATTCTCCTTCGCCACCGATGTCGACCTGATCCCCTTCCAGATAGAGCGCCGTCTTGCCGGGCACGGCAAAAACGGTGGCCATCAGACCGGGCAGCAGCTCGATACGGCTATCCAGCGCCATATCACACCGCTTGACGCAATCCGCAGCCAGCACGTTGAAAATCGGGTTATCCCGCAGCACGCCATGAATCTCGGGCGTGGCATGGAGTCGAAACGGCGAGCGTTCGCGCAGACTCAAAAGACCCGCGACGTGATCCACGTCACCATTGGTGACCAGTACGGATTGAATCGGCGTATGACGGTCATGGCCTTTGGGCTGAAGTGCCGGCTCCCGCTGCAGCTGGGCAAGTATTTCCGGTGCACAGTTGATCAGCGCCCACTGCTCGCCATCGATCGAGACGGCAATCGAGGACTGGGTGCGGGGGATAACGCGTTGAGGGTCGGTGCGGGCAAGGCGGCATACACTGCAGCAGCAGTTCCACTGAGGCAGGCCGCCACCGGCGGCCGCCCCCAGTACGCGAACGCGCAAGCGCCGCGCCCTGTGGTGTTCACTCTTCAATGTCGATTTCAATCTCGGCGGGCAGGTAGACACTGGCTTCCATACCAGCACTGATTTCCTTGACTTCGGGTGCAGACCAGCTCATGAAGGGCTCCTTGATCGCCAATGCGATCACAAATCGATGGTAACAATGCTGCCGGACGGCAACGGCCTATATCTTAGCAGAATAACGATATTTGATGCTGCCCCTCATCAGGCGCCACCGGCGCTGTCAGCGCGACGATAGCGCCCCTCATAATCAAAAAGACGCTCGCGCACCTGCCAATAGCGCCCTACCTTGCGACCGACCACAAAGTCCGGATGGCGCAGGCGCTCTCGCGAGGCAATCACCTCCTTGATCGTGGTCGGCTGCCAGTCACTGCCCGGCGCGCGCAGATGCGGTTTCAGCCAGGCGTGATAAAAGGCCGTGCGCTGGGCAGGCGTTTCAAGCGCGTACCATTCCGAGAGCGTCGCGCCGTCTTCGTCGACATAGGTCACCTTCAAACGCCCCAGCCCGCGTCCGTTGACGCTCTCCTCGAGTATCATGCCACTGACGCGCAGCACCCGGGCATCCTTGAGCTTCAAGGCATCGCGCAGCTTGTCGTCGGCATCGATCAGCTGCTCCTGACAGTGTCGACAGCGTCGGGCCGCGATGTCGTTTTGCGCCCCACACTGCTCGCAGACCTTGTAACGAAAGCGAAAGTCGCACTGCACCGACGCACCGCGCTCGCCTTCGACCAGGCCCTGACAGCGTCGGCCATAATGCTCGATCACCAGCTCGCCATCGCGCTTGCCCCAGAAGATATTGGCAAAGCCGCATTCAGGGCACTCGACCTGCACCGGCTCGCTGTCACTGTCCGGGCGCGGTGCATCGATTTCGGGGCCATAAAGTCCCCAGGGATTACCCGCATAATCCAGCACCAGACAATCCTGCTTGCCAGGCGACAGACGCAGCCCACGCCCGACGATCTGCTGATAGAGCCCGACCGATTCGGTCGGTCGCAGGATGGCGATCAGATCCACATGCGGGGCATCAAAACCGGTGGTCAGCACCGCCACGTTGACCAGGTACTTGAGCTCTCGCGCCTTGAAGGCCTCGATCAGGCGCTCGCGCTCCTGCCCCGCGGTCGTACCGGTCACCAGTGCGGCCTGATCCTCGGGCAGATACCCCATGATCTCTTCGGCGTGCGCCACGGTGGCGGCAAAGATCATCACGCCCAGGCGGTCATGAGCCTGTGCCATGACATCTTCAATGATCACCGGGGTTGCCCGGTTGCCACTGACCACACGGTTGAGATCAGACTCGGCGTACTGTCCGCCCGTACGCGGTGTGAGCTGTGAAAAGTCATAGCGCGCCACTGCGGCATCAATACGTCGGGGCTCGGCCAGATAGCCCTGTTTGACCATGACTCGCAAGGGCTGCTCGAACACGCAGTCGCGAAAAAACGAATCTTCAGGACCGCGAACCATACCGTGGTAATGACGGTGATAGATGAACCCCTGCCCCAGCCGATAGGGCGTCGCGGTCAGCCCCAGCACCTTGAGATCCGGTCTGGCTGCCCGCAGATGATCAATAACACGCTGGTAGCTGCCGGGCTGCTGTTGACGCTTGCCGTTGGTGTTGTCATCCACCATGGGGGCCACGCGATGGCACTCATCGATGACCAGCAGCGTAAACTGACCGTCATCAAACTCGTCAAGCGCATTGATCACGGACTGGACCGAGCCAAAGACCACCTGGCGCTGTGCGTCGCGTCGTCCAAGGCCCGCGCTGAAAATATCGGCGCAAAGCCCATAGGCCTCATATTTGGCATGGTTTTGTGCCACCAGTTCACGCACGTGGGCCAGCACCAGCACACGACCGCGGGCGATGCGAGCCAGCTCGGCAATCACAAGGCTCTTGCCGCTGCCGGTCGGCAGTACCACCACCGCCGGGTCGTGACTGCGGCGAAAATGACCGACGACGCGCTCGACGGCCTCCTGCTGGTAGGGGCGCAGCGTTGGGGGTGTCGTTAAAGACGCTGACATGTCCTTATACTGATCCTGTCATTTCCGAGTCCTGAAACGGACTGGATGTTTAAAACCGTCACCGCAAGTGACCAAAGAGACGCGCAATGCAGGCCAACACACAGATCGAGCACTACATTGAAGGCCTGAAGGCCCTGGATTTCCAGGTAGAGGCCATCGATACGCACGCCGCGCGCATCACGCTTGAAAGCCTTGAGTTCATACTGGTCGTGGCCGAAGACGAACCGGCCTTCTTTCAGCTGATGCTGCCAGGCGTCTGGCAGGCCGATGCCGGTACCGATCGCGCCCAGCTGCTCGACGTTGCCAATGACGTCATGAATGCCATCAAGGCCGCCAAGGTCGTCATTCACGGTGAAGCCGTTCATGTCAGCGTGGAGCAGTTTGTGGCAGGTCCGGAACAGGGCATCGCACTGGTCCCCGGACTTCTGGAGCTTTTGCGCAGCGCCGTGGCAGAGTTTCATGAGCGCATGGGCATGGGTCCGGCGCCCAGAGTTCACTGATGCGCCATCAGCACTATAGTGATGCCGTGACACCTTGCCGCCCCAAATATCTCAACGTCCCAAAGGGAGAATCATGATGAGCGTGACCAATGCCAATTTTGTCGTTCTGGCCGAATTCAAGATCAAGGAAGGTCAGCGCGATGCGTTTCTGGCGCTGGCCCATAACGATGCCAACGAATCACTGGCCAACGAAAGCGGCTGCCACCAGTTTGATGTACTGGTGCCGGAAGAAGATGACCACACCGTGATCCTTCACGAGGTGTACACCGACCGCGCGGCGTTTGACAAGCACATGGAAATGCCGCACTACAAACCGTTCAAGGAAGGCACTGACCCGCTGCTTGAAGAAGCGCCCGATGTCCGCTTTCTGAACCCGGCCGCCCGCCCGCAGAACTGAGGCTTCCCCGTCAAAAGACGGGTCAGATACATGAAAGGGCCTCTTGTAGAGGCCCTTTTTTGCGTCCATTGACTGATTCAGCAAACGGCCTAGCCGACCCACTTCCTGGCATTGCGGAACATGCGCATCCAGCCGCCGGCTTCCTGCCATTCGCTCGGACCCCAGGAGTTGGTCACGGCGCGCGCCACGCGCTCGGGATGGGGCATCATGATGGTGACGCGACCATCCTGCGACGTCAGACCGGTAATGCCGGACGGCGAGCCGTTGGGGTTGGCCGGATAGCCGGTGGTGACCTCACCAAAGTTATCGACGTAGCGCAGCGCGACCGTACCGCTCGTCTGAGCCTGACGAAGATGACTGGCATCAGTGAACTGCGCCTGCCCTTCTCCGTGCGCCACGGCAATCGGCATGCGTGAGCCGGCCATGTCGGCCAGAAACAGCGAGGGCGTGGACTCCACGCGCACCATCGAGACGCGCGCCTCATACTGTTCAGAGAGATTGCGCACAAAGCGTGGCCAGTGATCGGCGCCCGGAATCAGCGACTTGAGCTGTGAAAGCATCTGACAGCCGTTGCACACCCCAAGGGCAAAGGTGTCTTCGCGCTCGAAAAAGTGAGCAAACTGATCGCGCCCGCGCTCGCTGAAGAGAATCGACTTCGCCCAGCCACCGCCGGCGCCCAGCACGTCACCAAACGAGAACCCACCGCAGGCCGCAGCGCCCTGGAAGTCGGCCAGATCGACACGGCCTTCCAGAATGTCCGACATGTGAACGTCAATGGCCTCAAAGCCTGCGTTGGTGAAGTTCCACGCCATCTCGAGCTGACCGTTGACGCCCTGCTCACGCAGGATCGCCACCCGGGGCGCGGTGCCCTTGTTGATGAAGGGCGCGGCTACGTCATCGTCGACGTCATAGCTCAGGCTGGCATGCAGTCCGGGATTGCGGGTTTCATCAAGGCCGTCAAACTCCTGACGGGCGCATTCCGGGTTATCCCGCCGCGCCTGCAGCTGATAACTGGTTTCCGCCCAGGTTCGCAGGGCATGCACCCGACTGGTCTCGATCAATGTGGCGTCATAGAGCGTGACCGAGAAGCGATCATCTCTGGTCGGCGTACCGATGCGATGCACGCAGTCAGCAAGCCCTGCCGCTTCCAGCGTGGCCAGCACAGCATCGATCTCGCCGCGACGAACCTGAATGACCGCCCCCGGCTCTTCGGCAAACAGCGCCTCGGTGGCCTGATGGGCATCGCGTACCAGCTCATCAAGCGTCACCGCCAGCCCGCAGTGGCCGGCAAAGGCCATTTCGGCCAGCGTGGTCAAAAGGCCGCCGTCGCTGCGGTCGTGATAGGCCAGCAGCCGGCTGTCCCGGTTGAGGGTCTGAATGGCACGGAAGAAACCGGCCAGATCCTCGGGTGCGTCGATATCCGGCGCGTGAGCACCCAGCTGACCGTAGACCTGCGCCAGTGCCGAACCGCCCAGACGATTCTTGCCGCGTCCGAGATCGATCAGCAAGAGCTCGGTGTCCTCCGCCTGAACCAGCTGCGGCGTCAGGGTCTTGCGGGTATCGCTGACCGGGGCAAAGGCCGACACGATCAACGACAGCGGCGCCGTCACGGCCTTGTCGCGTTCACCATCACGCCAGGCGGTGCGCATCGACATCGAATCCTTGCCGACCGGAATCGCAACGCCCAGTGCCGGGCACAGTTCCATGCCGACCGCGTGAACCGCGTCATACAGGGCCTGGTTTTCGCCTTCGTGATCGGCAGCACTCATCCAGTTGGCCGAGAGCTTGATGTCGCCCAGCGCCTCGATGGGTGCCGCGGCGATATTGGTAATCGCCTCGGTCACCGCCAGACGCGCCGAGGCAGCCGGCGAGATCAGGGCTGTCGGCGTACGTTCGCCCATCGCCATGGCCTCACCGGCATGGGTATCAAAGGACGCCGTGGTCACGGCGCAGTCCGCCACCGGTATCTGCCATGGGCCGACCATCTGATCGCGTACGCTCATGCCGCCCACGGTGCGATCGCCGATGGTGATCAAAAAGCTCTTTGAAGCCACCGCCGGCAGCTGCAGCACCCGATCCATCGCCTCATTGAGGTCCAGATTGTCGAGCATCAGCGGAGGCTGTGTGACGTCGCGACGCTCGAAGCTGCGCTGCATTTTCGGCGGCT
The DNA here is from genome assembly GCF_002155145.1 of Kushneria konosiri. Classification (NCBI taxonomy): domain Bacteria; kingdom Pseudomonadati; phylum Pseudomonadota; class Gammaproteobacteria; order Oceanospirillales; family Halomonadaceae; genus Kushneria; species Kushneria konosiri. The sequence goes on along the minus strand of NZ_CP021323.1, from coordinate 2,480,613 downwards.
TGCCAAACAGCACGCTCATGGGCAGATCGATCGGACGGCTTTCAAAGTGTTCGTCAACGACCGTGATCTCATGGTCCCGGATGGCTTCTCCCACCACGGCAAACGGGCAGCGCTCACGGGCACACAGCGATTCGAACTGCTCGATGGCTTCAGGCGCCACTGCCAGCACATAACGCTCCTGCGCCTCGTTGCACCAGATTTCCAGCGGCGTCATGCCGGGCTCGGCACTGGGCACATCCCGCAGATTGAAAAGCCCGCCGCGACCGCCATCCTTTACAAGCTCGGGCAGTGCATTGGAAAGCCCGCCCGCGCCCACGTCATGAATAAAGCTGATCGGATTGTCTTCACCCAGCGCGATGCAGCGATCGATGACTTCCTGGGCACGGCGCTCCATTTCGGCGTTGTCACGCTGTACCGAGGCAAAATCAAGTGCATCGCTGGTGCTGCCCGAGGCCACGGATGAAGCTGCCCCGCCGCCAAGGCCGATCAGCATGGCCGGCCCACCCATGACGATCAGTTTTGCCCCTTCGGCAATCTCGCCCTTGAGTACATGCTCATCACGCACGTTGCCGTAGCCGCCGGCCAGCATGATGGGCTTGTGATAGCCACGTCGCTCGACACCGGCCGGGCCAACCACGTCATGCTCGTAGGTGCGGAAATAGCCGTTGAGTGCCGGACGGCCAAACTCGTTGTTGAACGCCGCGGCTCCGATTGGTGCCTCGATCATGATATCAAGCGCACTCTTGATGCGTTCAGGCTTGCCGTAATCGAACGCTTCCCATGGCTGCAAAAGCTCGGGAATACGCAGATTGGAGACAGTAAAGCCGGTCAGACCGGCCTTGGGCTTGCCGCCGCGGCCGGTGGCGCCTTCATCACGAATTTCGCCACCGGCGCCTGTCGCCGCGCCCGGATAGGGCGCAATGGCCGTCGGATGGTTGTGCGTTTCAACCTTCATCAGGATATGGATCGGCTCCTGATGCGTGACAAACCGAAAGTCGCGGCTGTCAGCCAGAAAGCGCCCGGCATCGTGCCCACGAATAATGGCGGCGTTGTCGCTGTAGGCGGACAGCACGTTGTCCGGCGAGCACTGGTGGGTATTACGGATCATGCCGAACAGCGAATGGGACTGGGCCTGACCGTCGATTCGCCAGTCAGCATTGAAGATCTTGTGACGGCAGTGCTCGGAATTGGCCTGAGCAAACATCATCAGCTCGACATCACTGGGATTACGCCCAAGCCCGTTGAAGGACTCGACCAGATAGTCGATTTCATCGTCAGCCAGCGCCAGACCCAATTTAACGTTGGCCGCCACCAGCGCCTCACGTCCGCCCTGGAGGATGTCCACGTGGCTTTCCGGCGCAGGCGAATGACGTTCAAACAGCTTCGCCGCATCGCTGGCATCCACCAGCACGGTCTGCGTCATGCGATCGGCCAGTACCTGTCGAATCGCCTCGACTTCCTCCCTGGAAGGCAGCGCATCGGTTTCGACAAAATAGGCCACGCCGGCCTCGATTCGCCGCACGTCCTGCAAACCGCAGTTATGGGCGATGTCGGTGGCCTTGGAAGACCAGGGAGAAACGGTACCAAAGCGCGGCACGACCAGATAAAGCGCCCCGGCGGGCACCGAATCTGCGCGCTCGCTGGCCTCCAGTAGCGCGCAAAGACGCTCGAGTGCCCCGGACTCCGGCGTCTGTTCGACATCCAGAAAATAGCGGTGCAACGCATGCACGCCGGTCACGCTCGGCATGGCCTCGCGTAAGCGGGCAAGCAGGCGGGCATGACGAAAGGAAGAAAGGGCACTCTGGCCGTGCAGCTCGAGCATGACGAACGAAGCCTCTACTGACTGACAGGAAATGAGGTGTGATGCGGGAGCGCCATTTTAAGGATTGCGTTCCCCGTGTTGAAACAGCGCCAGGCGGCGAGGGCGACATCATACTGGAAAGCGGCTCGCGTGGCGAAGGTCTGGGGCACGGGCGGCTGATGGTTCAAACCTCAGTCGAAAGGCTGAGGCTATCGTGCAGTTAAGACCCATCGACTAGCCGGGGCCATTTGCCATCGGTATCTTGTGCCTTCTTTCAAACGGTCGTTTTTCCCAATGAACAGGCATTTTTTGCGCACAACCCGACAGATTGCAGGGCTTGTAGTGGCGCTATCGCTGCTGCTCACGCCTGCCCGCGCGATCTCGACGTGGTCTGACGCGCTGATGCCGATGTTCGACACCACCACGCTCTCTGACATCAAGCGCCGCGACTTCCTCGAAATTGCCACGCGCAATACGCCGGCCACCTTTCATGAAGGCCGTCAGGGGCCGACCGGCTTCGAGTTCGAGCTCTTTCGCCGTTTTGCCGATGACCTGGGCGTCAGTCTGGCCGTGGAAGATGATCAACATATCAGCGACGTGCTGAACAACGTGTCCACCGGACGCACCGACATCGGTGCCGCCGGCCTGGTACTCGATCCACAGCGGGAAGATGTCATCTATTCACAGCCCATCATGTCCATGCAGCCCATGGTGGCCTACCGGCGCGGCATGCGGGCACCAAAAACGATCGAGGATCTGGATGGGCTGGATATCGGGACGGTGGCGGGCGCCGGCACCAGCCGGGTATTGCATGAACTGCAAAAGACGCACCCGTCACTGACCTGGCGGGAAAGTCCTGATCTGGAAACCACGGATCTTCTGGCTATGGTAGAAAGTGGCAAGCTGGATGCGGCCGTCGTCTATGCTCACGAGTTCAAACTGAGCCGATTATTCTTTCCGAACGTGGCCAGAGCCCAGCCCATTGGCGAACCGGTCTCTCTGGCCTGGGCCTTTCCTGCCAGAACCGACCCTTCACTGGTAGAGCGCGCCAATGCCTTCATTGATCGCATGCGACGCAGCGGTGATCTTGAGGATCTGACACAAAAGTATTTTGGCCATGACGACTATCTTGAATATGTCGGCGCACGACGCTTTATCTCCCAGGCCCGATCGAACCTGGATCAATGGCTGCCCGATTTCAAACGGGCAGCCATCGAGAACGGCTTTGACTGGAAACTGCTTGCCGCCGTGGGCTATCAGGAATCGCACTGGCAGCCGGGCGCGGTGTCTCCGACCGGCGTCAAGGGGCTGATGATGCTGACGCGTGCCACGGCCAATCACATGGACGTTGACAACCGCGAAGACCCACAGCAAAGCATTGACGGTGGTGCGCGCTATCTACGCTATTTGCATGATCGAATTCCCGACAAGGTCGCCGAGCCGGACAGGACATGGATGACGCTGGCCGCCTATAATCTTGGGCTTGGTCATCTGTATGATGCACGTCGACTGGCACGTCTTCAGGGCCATGACCCTGACCAGTGGGATTCCATCAAAGAAATGCTGCCACTTCTGCAGGAAAGCAGCTGGTACAGCCGCGTGGAACATGGCTTTGCACGTGGTAACGTGGCGGCGCTTTATGTGCGCAACATCAAACGCTACGAAGAAATCCTGAACTGGGTAGAACGCAGCCAGCATCAGTTTTCATCACTTGATCGTGCCACCGTCAGCAATACGCCCACAGCCGTCTTTGAGACCATACCGCCTGTTCCATGAAAGCCTTTATCGCCCGCCACGGTGACCTGCTGTTGACCCTGCTTGCCCTGCCCTGTGTTGCGGCAGGGTGGTGGCTGACGCCGCCTGTGGAGCACCTGTTGCTGGGACTGGTGGGCATGGTCACCCTCTCAAGGCTTGCGATGAATGTGACCCGCCGGTGGCGACCCAATCGTCTCAGGCCTTTCGCGATCATGATCACGGCTATCACCACGCTGCCGCTGATGGCGCTGATGGCCTCATTCCTGCTGCCGGACAGCGTCATGAATTATGCCCAATGGTCACTGTTTTTTGATCACTGGCCTGAACAGGCGCCCTTTTATTCGATCCGCCCATCCATTCTCATGACGGTCGCGCTGATACTTTTAGTAGTTCTGCCACTGTTTTCATCACGTCCGGGAGAGGTCGGCCCCATCGCTCTTGCCATGGCTACCATGTTGACGGCGATGCATCTCATTGAGCAGCACGGGTTCATCTCGCTGCATGAGATCTCATTATCAACCCCTACCCTGCTGGCCATTGTTCTTTTGCTGGCAGCTGAATTCGTGACTCAGTGGCCAGGGCGGCGTCTGGCCACCGTTGGCATTGCACTGGCCGCCTCCATGACGATTTTACTGATACTGCTGGTGCTCTGGCACTATCACAACAGTCAGAACATTCGCGATGTCAATCAGGTCGCTCGCACACGCGTCGACACACTCAGCGAGCGACTGGGTCAGGAAATCAGCGTCAGCGACCAGGCCATGCAGCGCTTTGCCATCAGCTGGGACACGGCAGGAAGCCCGCCCTCCAGTCGAGCATGGACCCATCGAGCCCGACACCTTGTTGAACATTTCGACTATATGCAGACCATCGCCTATATCGACCAGCAGGGACCTCGCATTAGACACGCCTATCCGCTGCAGACCAACCAGCCCCTGCTCGGCCATCACGTGCTTTCCAGTGACGATGACATGGCCCTGTCCGCTGCCCTGCTGGGAGATGCCAGTGCCACCGGCATGGTCAATCTGACCAATGGCGGGCGCGGCGTGATCTTCTATCAGCCCATTCATGACCTTGATACAGCGGCCATCCGCGGCGCCGCCGGCTTCGTGATTGATCCGGCTCGCCTGTTTGCAACGATCGATGATGCCAGTGACAGCCACAACTTTCGCATCCGGGTCATGCAAAACGGCACGACCCTTTACAGCTCCAATACTCGCGAAGCACTGAGTATGCTCGAGCACTGCAATATCCTTCGGCTGGGCCAGAGCAATTTCACGATCTGCGCCGAGGCAAGCTATGCCAGACTCTTTGATGAACGCTCGAAACTACCGGCCATCGTATTGATCACCGGGCTGCTCTTTACCTGGATGATTTATCTGCTGGTGTACTTTCATCATCGACTGCGTCAGCGCCACAACGGGGTCAAGGATGCCAACTATCGCCTGAGAGGCGAGGTAGAAAAACGCATTGCCCTGCAGCAGGAAGTGGAATGGCTGGCACAGCACGATGAACTGACAAGGGTGCCCAATCGGCGCTATTTCAGTCAGTGGGTTGAAAAACTCGATGTCAGCCGGACCCGAACAATCATCGTGATCGATATCGACCATTTCAAGAAGATCAACGATCTTCTGGGTCACCCGACCGGGGATCGTTATCTGCAGCGCGTCGCCCATTGCCTGCAGGACATCGTCACTTGTCATGGCGGACTGCTGGCCCGCTTTGGCGGAGAGGAATTCATTGCCTGTCTTCCCGATCTTTCGCCCGAAAGGGCCGCCGAGGTAGGCGAGCAGCTTCGCCGAGGCGTCGAGGCGCTGAATCTGACACGACACGATGGTCATACCATTGTGACCATCAGCATCGGGCTGATTACGACGCGTCGCGCCAGCGATACCCTGCCGGATCTGATTCAGTCCGCCGATCAGGCGCTTTATCGGGCCAAGCTTGGAGGGCGCAACCGCATCGAAATGGCAGGCATTCTGGATACAAGTACCTGATCCTTCAGGAAGATCGACGACTGGCAAAGAAACTCTTCAACAGACGCCGGGCCGGGGCCACCAGCACACCCGAAACGACCTCCACTTCATGGTTATGCCAGGGCTGGGCAAAAAGATTGGCTTTTGACTGCGCCATGCCGGTTCTGGGCTCCGGCACGCCGTAGACAACCCGCGCGATCCGCGCATGAATGATGGCTCCGGCACACATCATGCAGGGCTCCACGCTGACATACAGGGTACAGCCGGTCAGCCGGTAATTGCCGGTACGCCTGCCGGCATCGCGCAGGGCCTGCACTTCAGCGTGCGCCGTGGGGTCATGCTGCTCGACCGGTGCATTGAACCCCTCGCCAACGATCTCGCCTTCAGCGCTGACCACGACGGCACCGACCGGTACTTCTCCTGCTGCCATGGCAAGGTGCGCCTGATCCAGCGCCCGGTACATATAGAACTCGTCGCTGCGCATGATCACTTCCCGGTCACCAAATCGGCCCATGATATAAAAAAACCGGCGCCAATAGGCACCGGTTGTTGTGAACACCATGGGTCAGTCGACATCCGACTGACAACATCCTCGGTGTCAGGCCGCGCTGCTGTCCTTCAGAGAAGCCATGTCGATCACGAAACGATAGCGCACATCGCCCTTTTGCATGCGATCCCAGGCTTCATTGATCTGATCGATGTTGATCATTTCGACATCGCAGGTGATCCCGTGCTCGGCACAGAATTCCAGCACTTCCTGGGTTTCAGGCATGCCACCGATGAGCGAGCCGGCCAGTACGCGGCGACGAAAGACCAGATTGGCACCGCTGACGGCCGGGTCGAGCGGCTCGAGCAGACCCACCAGAATATGGGTGCCGTCCGGCTTGAGCGCATTGAGATACGGGTTGATATCGTGCTGTACCGGAACGGTGTCGAGCATGAAATCAAAGGTTTCGGTCACGGCCGTCATCTGCGCTTCATCGGTAGAAACCACCACATGATCAGCGCCCTGCTTTTTCGCCTCGGCCACCTTGGATTCGGAGCGAGTAAAGAGTGTGACCTCGGCGCCCATGGCGCTGGCCAGTTTGACGCCCATATGGCCCAGACCCCCCATACCGATCACTCCGACCTTGTCACCCGGCTTGACGCCGTAATGCTTGAGCGGTGAATAGGTGGTGATCCCGGCGCACAGGATCGGCGCGGCGGATTTGAGATCAAGCCCATCCGGCATGCCTACCACGAACCGCTCGCTGACCACGACGGAGTCGGAGTAGCCGCCCTGAGTCAGGGTGTTGTCGTGGCGGTCGGGACTGCCGTAGGTCATGGTGAACCCTTCGGCGCAGTACTGCTCAAGGCCGCTGTTGCAGGAGTTGCACTGGCGGCAGGAATCCACCATGCAGCCAACGCCCACAATGTCACCTGTCTTGAAGGTCGTGACGTCATGACCAACCGCGGTCACACGCCCCACGATTTCATGACCCGGAACGACCGGATAAGCCGCCATGCCCCAGTCATCACGAGCAAAGTGAAGGTCGCTGTGGCAGACACCGCAATAGAGAATCTCGATGGAAACATCATCGGCGCGCGGCGTGCGGCGCTCAAAGTTCCAGAGTGCAAGCGGGGTTTCAGCACTATGGGCAGCGTAGCCTTTGGCGGGTGTCGACATGAATCTTTCTCCTGCGTATCAAAACCGGACATCCACATTCGAGCAGATGTCCTCGAGTGATCACAGTGTGGTATCCAAACCCGCCCGGCACCATACACGGTTCTGCTGCTCGCTTGCCTATTCCTGCAAAAAATTAGTGTTACACGATATCATTTCAGCGCTTTTCATGCATAATCCTGTCATCTCTCATTACCAATAAAAGCCTGTCCTGGTTCAAGGATGTCTCGCCATGCCCGATGCCTTGCACGATACGTTACATGCGCCTGCAACCGATGCCCTTCAACAGCGCATGTGCAAGCTGATGACGCCCCTGATTGATCGGGATGGCTATATTCCGACGCGTATGGAAGGCGTGAGGCTCATGGCCTTTCATGGCAGCCATCCGCGTACGCCGCTGGTCTACGAGCCGGGGCTTTTCATTGTCGCTCAGGGAGAAAAGACCGGGTATCTGGGAGAGCGCACGATTCACTATGGCGCCGGCCACTATCTGGTCCAGGCCATGCCGTTGCCCTTTGAGTGTGAAACCCGGGCCACGCCGCAGGCGCCCATGCTGGGCGTATCCGTCAGCATCGACATGATCATGCTGGGGGAGCTGAGCCAGGTCGTCCCCAGGGCGACAAATACCACGTCGCCGCCCAGACCCATGGCAGCCGTGAGCCTGACCGACGCCATGAGTCGGGGCGTGGTGCATCTGCTGGAATGCCTGCATGATGAGGTCATGTGCCGCGCACTGGGGCGACAGCGTATTCGCGAGGTGCTGTTTGAAGCTCTCAGAGGCCCGCAGGGAGAGTCATTGCGTCAGCTTTTACAGCAACATACCCATTATGGACGCATCGGTCTGGCGCTCGAGACCCTCCATCAGGATTACGCGCAGCCACTGTCCGTCGAGACACTGGCCGAAAAGGTCAACATGAGCCCCTCGGCCTTTCATCATCACTTCAAGCGATTCACGCATCTCTCCCCACTGCAATATCAAAAGCGCATTCGGCTTCTAAGGGCACGCGCCATGATTGCCGCCAGAACCCACAACGTCAGCAGTGCCGCCAGCGCCGTGGGTTATCAGAGTGCGTCGCAGTTCAGCCGGGAATACAAGCGCTACTTCGGCCGTCAGCCGGTAGGCGATCAGCGCCTCGAGTCTCACGAATCCGAATGAGCCATCGACTGGTCATTGATCATGCCGACCAGCTCGGTTTCCTTGCGGCGCATAAAGGGCGCATTGATGAAGGCGCCAAAAGGAATGAAGGCGGCAAGGATCATGCGGGCGATATCCAGACCGCTCCAGCCCCCCATGGAAACCACTCGAAAGACAACTGACAGGTAGAGCAAAAAGGCCACTCCATGGATCGGCCCCATGATGGAGACCGCCAGCGGGAGACCAGCCACATGCTTGAGCGGCACGGCCACCACCAATAGCAGCAAAAGGGTCGTCCCCTCCAGAATCGACACCAGTCTCAGGCGTTTCATTCGGATATGGATCAGCTCGGGTGTGTTCAATGGAGACTCTCTTGAATCGGTGTGCGTTGGAAAAGGATCATGCCAATACTGTAATGAACGGACAACGCATTGCGCTACCCAAAGCCCTGGGGGGTGCGCAAAAGCCTGTCCATCATGGCTTTACCAGCTTCAGGGGTGATTATCCCGAGCCAGGCCGTAGACCGCATGGTCATGAACCACGCCATTGACACTTTCGGCGCGCGTCACCACACCCTCGAGCCGTGCCCCCAGACGCTCGCAGATCGCCCGGCTTCGAGTGTTGCCGGTCGCCGCCGAGATCTGCACCTTTTGCAGGTCATAATGCTCGAATGCCAACTGCACCATGGCCTGACAGGCCTGCGTCATCAACCCGCGCCCCTGCCAGCGGGCGCCCAGCCAGTATCCCAGACTGGCTCGACCGGTCGCCGGCATGATCTCGTTGAAACTTACCGTGCCCACCAGCCGTGCTCGCCCCTGCTGATGGTCGTGAATTCCGCAGATCAGACGCCGGCCTTCGGCGTGATCGTGCAGCGATTGACGAATAAACCCGGCACTGTCGGCCGGTGACGTCGTATGGACTACCCAGCCCAGCCACTGACTCAGATAAGCCCGGTTGTCATCCACCAGCCGGAAGAGTTCAGGCGCCATATGAGGATGAAGCAGCGAAAGGGAAAGCGTCTTGTTGATCGAATGAAAAAACATGTTCAGGCCTGTCAGCGCGGTGCATATCAGCAGCGGTATCAAGCATCACTATATTCGCAATCACGAATAATGACACCCTGATCACCGCGCTGCTGTCCGCTGATCGATCTGGGCCATCATGATCTGCGCCAGATGCGCATAATTCTGATCAAAATGATGCCCTCCCGGCAGCTGGATTCTGGTGCCTCTCATCTCCGGCTGCAGGCAGCCACTGTCAGGGGCCTCCTCGCTACCATAAAGACATATCAGCTTGTCAGCGGGTACGCGTGCCACTTCAGGGCCGGTCTGCGTTTCGCCCTTGCTCTGTCCCAGCCATCCGCTCACGGCAATCTCGAAATCGGCCGTTCTTGCAAAGGCCAGCAGTATCATCGCCGATACGGACTGCTGATCACTGTCAGAGAGTCGGTTATAGAGCGCCGGAAGGATGTCAGCGCCAAAGGAATAGCCTGCCAGCACGAAGTGTTGCGCCCCCCACTTCTGGCGATAGGTTGCCATCAGCGCACCCAGATCCGCCGCGCTCTGCTCGGGGCTTCGATGCTGCCAGAAGGCCTTGAGCGTATCGACGCCCACGACCGGATAGCCATGTGCCGCCATGTACTCACCCGAGACCTGATCAAGATCACGCCAACCACCGTCTCCCGAGTAATAAAGGGTGACCGTCTTCGAATGTATGTGATCCCCCTGCCCCTGCAGCGCTATGGTGGGCAGCGCGCTACCGCTGCCCTTGAGCAGCGTCGTTAATCGCTGCGCCGCCAGCGCAGTACTGTCAGCGCCGTAATCACCAATGGTGGTATGCACTTCAAGGCCATCCACCTTGCGCACAAATCGTCCGGTCGCATCATCAGGATCATTGTTCCAGACAATGTCCCACTGTCCATGGTGGCCATTGGTGGGCAACGGCGTGCGACAGTCGGAGGTTGTCACACTGAAGCCGGCGGACAGGGCGTGGGCCTGATCGCTGTCCTGACCGGCCAGCCAGCGCCACGCCAGTGCCCCACCCTGGTTCAGCCCCACCACCATATCAACCGGAGCATCCAGCGATTTGCGTGCCTGCATCAGACGCGCCTGCTGTGTGTCGCAGTCATCGCCGTCTTCCAGCAGAAACTGTACCAGCTCGGCACCGGTCTGTTCGGAAAGCGCCAGCAAGGCACTGTCATCAAAGTGCTGATCCGGAGTGGCCGCGATCACGATATGGGCCACAGGACGACCGCCCGGATGGGCCGTTGTCAGCGTTTCACCGGCGGCGACCTGCGTGGTGGTCACGCCCGTTGCCGGCGGTCCCTGCCACCACCAGTAGAGTCCACCCAGTGCGATGAGCACCAGCATGCCTGCGGCGCCGCGGCGCCACACCCTGATGTTGCCCTTTTTTGCCATGTTCAACGCCTCACCAGTCCGGTATAGCCGCCTGCAATCAGCGCTGCGGTGTCCTTGAGCGCCACCAACGGGTCAAGCCCTGCCGGTACCGCCATGTAGCGCGGCTCCCAGCACGGATCAAACTTGTCCTTGAATCGCTTGAGCCCCTGAAAGTTGTAAAAATGCTCCCCATAGCGATAGACCACCTCCCCCAGGCGCTGAGCCAAAGGCGCGCCGGCGCGTGGCTGCATACCAGCCATGGGCACCATGCCAAGGCTGAACACCTCAAGTCCGCGCGCCTGATAGTGCAGGATCAGGGCAATCATCAGAAATTCCATGGCAAGCTTTGGCGCCTGTTCTCCGGCCCGCATCAGATCAATACCGGCCTCTCGCCCCCGGGACGTTTCCAGCAGATTGGCAAAGGCCACCGGCTCTCCGTTGTATCTCACCAGTGCCACGGGAAAATGCGTCAGATACGAGGCGGTAAAACGCCCCAGCGAGAAACTTTTTTCACGGGCACTCTTGGCCAGACGCCAGGCATCGGAGATAACTTCCAGCTGGGCCAGAGGTGCCTCTCCGGGCGCAAGAAATTCGACCGTCAGCCCATCGCGCTGACCGCGGTTCCACGTATAGCGCAGCGACTTGTGCTGTTTGCTGTCCAGATTGAAGGTGCGCAGATCAACACGTGCCTCCTCCCCTAGCTTGACCGCGCTCAAGCCGATATCCATATAGCTGTGCAGATTCTCTGCACGCACCTGATAGAACACCGGACGGGCATGATGACGATCACAGAGATCACGAAAGCGCCAGATCATCTCGGCGCGCTCACTGGCAGGCCCGACCGGATCAAAAAGCGCCACCATGCTGCGTCCGTGACGGGCATACATGATGAAAGCGCTCTGCGTGTCATTGAACAGGAATGCCTTGTCACCGGTCATGGCCAGCCAGCCCTCGGGATGGCTGACATCATTGATGATCGCAGCCGCTCGCTGTCGCGCTGCCTCATCGGGCAGGACAATGGCACCTGGCTGGGTTCGAATCAGCCAGGCCAGTGCAATGCCTGCCATTAAAAGCGCGCTACCCAGCTCCGATCGAAGCGCACGCGGCACCTGGGCATCGAGGGCAAACTGCCACCAGAGTCGATTGCGATAGGGCACGTCCTGATAGACGAAAAACATGATCCACAGCGAGGCCAGCACAACGCACAGACAGGCCAGCAAATGAAAGGGAGAGACCGGCATCTGCATCAATCGGCTGGGTCGGTAAAAGGCGCGCCGGAACACGAGCAGCAGTCCCGCCACAGCCAGCGCGATACCGGCTTCTTCCCAATCCAGCCCCTTGAGCAGTGACAGCACACTCGACAGCAGCAAAAGCCCCAGCGTCAGCGCCCAGGCCGCCGACAGGCGCCGGCGCAACCCGTTGGCCAGCAACAGGCACAGCACGCCTATCAGGCTGGCAGCCAGATGGGAGGCATCGACCAGTCGATGCGGCACCAGTTCGCCCAGCACCTCCAGACGAGCGCTGACAGACGGCGTGACGCCTGAAAACAGCAGTACAATACCGGTCAGAAAGACCAGCAGGGACAAGGTCGGCGCGGCCAGCCCCGAAGCCATGACAAGGGCCGTACGGGCTCGACGGGAGCGTCGCGCCTCAATCAGCAACAGCGCAAGGCATCCCAGCAACAGCGGCAATACCACATAGATCAACCGGTAGAGCACAAGCGCCGCCGTCAGCGGTGCAAGCCCCACATGATGGGAAAGCCCTGCCAACATGATGGCCTCAAACACCCCAACGCCACCCGGGACATGACTCAACACACCGCCGGCCAGCGCCAGCAGATAAATGATGACAAAGGCAGGAAAGGCCGGCGCATTCGGCAGCAATACATAGAGCGTGGCGGCAGCCAGCGTGACATCCAGCAACGTGATCAGGCACTGCCACCCTGCCAGGCGCAGGGTCGGCAGGCGCATTCGCCACCGGCGCCAGCGCACATGGACGACCCAGCCGCCTGCTTCAGCATCGGCCCGGCGCCAACGGAACACCACCATCAGATACAGTACCAGTACGATCAAGGCTACCGACATCGCCACAGGTAGCGGCAGCGAGAGCAGACGCGCCGTGTGCGAGGGCGCCAGCAGCATGGCCAGGGCTGCCAGCAATGGCAGGGAGGCGCCCAGCGCCAGGCTGGTAAAAGCCGACATCTGCATGATTTCACGACCGCCGAGGCCACGATCTCCATAGAGGCGGCTTCTGACCGCTGCCCCCGACAGCATCGAAAGACCGACCGCATTGCCGACCGCCGGCGCACACAGCCCACCGGTCACCAGCACGTGCCATGGCAAGGTCACTCCGGCGAACCGCGCAGCAGACCACTCATAGCCGATCAACGACATGAAGCCAAGCAACGTGGTCAACACCGCCAGCAATACGGCCTGTCCCGGTACGGCCACGATGGCGTCATGCAAAAGCGTCGGATTCATCCGGGCCAGCAAATGCCAGCAGGCCAGCAAAGCCAGCACAAACAACAGCAGAATCAGCCCTGCCTGCCAGCGATGACGATGTTGTCGTAAAAGATCATGCCAGTGTTTACGAACAGGCACTGACTCGCTGCCCTTCTGCTGCACACCAGCAACCGAGGCCTTTTGGCTTTCACCCTTGACGCTCAAGACGCACTCCTTTCACCACCTGACCGGGGTTCAGAGAACGAAAAAAGCCATGGTCCATGCACAGCCGACACATGTCTCTTGTCGAAGATGCTGAAATAGACCTTAAGAAGAAAGACAAGTTCTCATGACATGAAAACTTCAATGTTGCAGTGGCACGATCCCGAGGCTGTCGCGAGCCCAAATACATCTTTTAATGCCGATCAGCCTTGAGATGCCCATTAACAAGCCGATAAGAGGAGAGACAAGATGTGTGAGGCAATGTTTCAATATGTTCAACAACAGCACAATAATGGAATATCGCCCGTCATGTAGCCTTCGGGCGCCTGCTCACGGACGGACGCAGGGCTGCTGCAACCCTTTCAACGACACCGTCGGGATCGACCATGTCAAGGATCACCAACGCGGTGACAAGCACTGCCTTTTTCGTATCACAAGCCGATGAAAACACCACGTCCGGAAAGCTCGTCTGATACTATCGAACGCCTGAAAAGACAGCTCGCTCGCGAGCGACAGGCCCGCCATGCCGCCGAACAGGCTGCCGACGTCAGCTCTCGGCGTCTTTATCGCGAGCAGCTGAAACTTCAGGCCATCTCACAGGTAACCACCCAGACACATGGCAGCATGCGTCTTCGCCAGGCCACTCAGGAAGCCTTGAAAGCGATTCTGACACATACGGGCTGGCGTCATTGCCGCGTCGTCTATGAGCCCTTCGACAACATCACCCCACCCGTTCGCGTGTCGGCCCTGTATGACGGTAAACATCCGCTGACCCGTCCCGGGTACAGCCTGACCGCTTCGGCTCAGGCATGGCTTGATCAGGCACATCCCCTTGAGTTCACGCTCGATGAGCGTACTACTCCAGAGAAACGCTGGCCGGAGGCCATGGCCAGGCGTTTTATCTGCAGCATCGGCATCGGTGAACAGGCCATGGGCGCGGTAGAGCTTTTTGCCTGTCAGGAAGATGACGATCCGGTGTTCAGTCAGGAGATGACACTGGCACTGGTGCGAGAGCTGGCTCACATCTATAAAAGCGAGCGTGATCGCCAGGCGATCGAGCGCATGGCATGGCGCGATGTGCTCACGGGTGCCCTGAACCGGGCCGCCTTCTTCCGTGACCTTGAAACCATCGCCATCGATTTGCGACCGTTGGCACTTTTGTATATCGACCTGGCTGGATTTGGCGAGATCAACGAGGAATATGGGCATGAAATCGCCGATCGTTATCTGTTCGAGATCGCACGTCGCCTTGAAAGCGAACCGTTGAGTCGTAGCGTTGCACGCCTTGGAAGCGATGAGTTCGTCCTGCTCATGCCCTTGATCGATACCGACCATGCCATGATCGTTGCCCAGGACCTGCTGGCCGATCTAACACAGCCCTTGATGCTGGATCACTATCGTATCGATCCGGATTTCAGCGCAGGGCTTGCGGTCTACCCGGAAGACGCCAGCGACGGCCATGCCCTCTTTTACGCCGCCGATACCGCCCTGAGTCATGTCCGCGAGCGGGGCAGCAGCAGCCTGCGCCGCTTTGATGCCGATATCGCCGATCAGCTCGAGCGGCGCAAGCAACTTGCCCTGCGCGTTCGACAGGGCGTGGCCCGCCGGGAATTTGTGCCCTTTTTCCAGCCCATTGTCTCGCGCAACCGCAACATCGTGGGCGCAGAAGCACTACTGCGCTGGCAGGCACCGGATACGCCGGGACCTGCCGAGTTCATTCCCTATATGGAGGAACAGGGGCTGATCCGCGAAGTCGGCCGACAGATGCTCCACGACGTCATCCATACCGCTGCCCGGTGGCGACGCACTCATGAAAGCTTTCAAAGCATTTCGATCAATGTGTCACCGGTTCAGCTACGAGAAGAAGCCTTCGTCAGCCACGTCATCCAAGCGCTGGAGGCAAGCGATTTGCCGGCAGGCTGCCTGATTCTCGAAATTACGGAAAGCCTTTATATCAGTGCTGAAAAACCAGTCCTGGACCGGCTCGCCAGGCTACGCCAGCTGGGCGTGAGGCTGGCGCTCGATGACTTTGGTACCGGCTATAGCGCACTGAGCTATCTGCAGTGGATGCCGCTGGATATTCTCAAGATTGACAAGAGCTTTGTGCTCAAGCTTGCCGAGGAACACTCGGGGCGGGATATCACGATCGTGCGGGCCATTATTCAGATTGCACAGGCCTGCGGACTGGCGGTCACGGCAGAAGGCATTGAAACCCCCGAGGTCGCCAGCATCATGTGTGAGCTGGGGGCCCACACCTTACAGGGCTATCACTTCAGTCGTCCGGTCAGCGAGGACGCCATGACGTCCCTGCTGCACACGCACACGACACCGGAGGTGCCATTCAACACCCTTACTGACTAAGGTCGCGATCCTCCTCATCCTGTTCCTGCTCGCGACGCCGGCGCTCCTGCTCCTCTTCGCGCACGTCCTCGATGACTTCCAGCAGATCGCTGACATCCACGCTGGCATTGTCACGGTCAAAGGTGCCGGTCAACGGATAGTCGGGATAGAGTTCGCCGGCCTCATAGAGTGACCAGATTTCCAGCCCGTAATCGGTGTTCAAAAGCGACGGCGCATAGCGTCCAAAACTGCGACGCATGTTGTCGACATCGCGCAGCAGCATGCGTGAGGCGTTATTGTTGCCGGCAGCATCCACCGCCTGAGGCAGATCGATGATCACCGGCCCCTCGCGCCCGACCAGCACGTTGAATTCCGACAGATCCCCGTGGACCAGACCGGCACTCAGCATGCGAGCCACGTCCACCACGATGCGGTGGTGATATTCGATGGCCTGCTCTTCACTCAGTTTGACATCATCAAGACGCGGCGCAGGCCCACCCTCCTCATCGACAATCATCTCCATGAGCAGAACACCATCGACGAAACCATGAGGCTCGGGCACGCGAACACCAGCGCTGGACAGCCGGTACAGGGCATCCACCTCGGCATTGAGCCAGGCAGACTCCTGCTCGCGCTGGCCGTAGCGCGTTTTCTTGGACATGGCACGGGCCCGGCGGCTGTTACGCACCTGCCGCCCTTCCTGATACTGCACGGCCTGCTTGAAACTGCGCTTGCTGGCCTCCTTGAAGATCTTGGCGCAGCGCAGCTCGCTGCCACAACGCACGACGTATACCTGCGCTTCCTTGCCACTTTGCAGCTGAAACACGATCTCATCGATCAGCCCATCATCTACCAGTGGCTGTAATCGTTTGGGAATTTTCATGCGACCTCTTTGTCCACTCCTGTCATGATCAGTCTGGCACAATCTTCATGATGACCGTATCCAAACGCCACGTACATGATCCATAACTGATATCGACCATCAGCGCGATACCCGGCGGGCGCGAAAGCTGCGCCCCTTCAGGCGTCCATTGTTCAAATGGATCAGCGCGGCGTCGGCCACCTCACGGTGAACGGCCAAAAAGGCACTGCGCTCGAGCACCTTGATCTTTCCAACCCGGTCGGCGCTGATTCCGGCCTCACCGGTCAATGCCCCCACGATATCGCCCGGGCGAATCTTTTGCTTCTTGCCGGCATCGATCATCAGCGTCGCCATCATGGGCTTGAAGGGTGTGCGTGACAGAACGCTCGATTCCGGCAGCGCCTCCAGTGTCACAGGGCTCTCCTGCTGCGCCTCGAACAGAGACAGGCGTCCGCGCTCGCGTGGCCCCACCAGGCTGTGGGCCGAGCCCCGTCCGCCGGCACGTCCGGTACGCCCGATGCGATGAACATGGGTTTCCAGGTCATGGGCCAGCTGATAGTTGAAGACGGCATCGAGCGCGTCGATATCGAGCCCGCGCGCGGCCACATCGGTTGCCACCAGCACCGAGATACTGCCGTTGGCCAGCAGAATCAGAGTGCGGTCGCGATCACGCTGCTCCATATCGCCATGCAGTGCGGCCGCATCAAAGCCATGGTCGTTGAGCGCATCGCTGACCATTTGCACTTCGCGTCGGGTATTACAAAACACCACGCTGGACACCGGCCGATACTTGAGCAACAGCCGCCTCAAGGCCTCAAGACGCGCCGCGTCATCCTCGACGGCATAAAAATGCTGATGGATGCTCTGTTCATCGTGATCCGTATCGACCTCAATGGTGACAGGATCCTGCATGACCCTGGCCGCGACCGGCGCCAGAGACTCGCTCCACGTCGCGCTGAACAGCAGTGTCTGACGCCGGCGCGGTGCGGCCTCGATGATGGCATCCAGCGCCTCCTGAAAGCCCATGTCGAGCATTCGATCGGCTTCATCGAGCACCAGCACGTTCAGCGCCTCAAGACTCAGCGAGCCGCGCTTCAGATGATCCTCTACCCGACCGGGCGTGCCCACGATGATATGGGCACCATGAGACAGGGACTCCCGCTGCGGCCCGATCGGTACGCCGCCGCACAGGGTGAGCACCTTGACGTTATGGCAGCCACGGGCAAGACGCCGAATCTCCTCGCCTACCTGGTCGGCCAGTTCGCGCGTGGGGCATAGCACCAGCGTCTGTATGCAAAAGCGCTTCACGTCCAGGCGTGCCAGCAGACCCAGACCGAACGCTGCTGTCTTGCCCGAGCCGGTACGACCGCGCCCGATCACATCGCGTCCGTCCAGCATCAGCGGCAGGCTTTCGGCCTGAATGGGGGTCATGACGTGATACCCAAGCGTTGTCAGATTACCCGCCAGTTCAGATGGTAGAGCCAGCGACGCAAAATCTTTGGACGCAGCGTCGTTCGACATGAGGACAAATCCTTGTAGGCTGTATAAAGAAGAGACTGCCCGTCATGCCAGGCAATGAGTGCAGGGCGCGCAGCATAACAGAGCCGCTACGCAATATCCGTGAGACGTCCACTTTCAAGCGCCAAAGCGGGTCGTTTCAAATAACGCTATTCGCCCCCTTCGGGGTTACAGTAAAATCGTCTCATAATGGTAATCAAGGAACGGAATTCGATATGGGCAGGGCTTTCCAGAACCGCAAGGAATCCATGGCCAAGACGGCCGACGCCAAGACCAAGGTCTACAGCAAATATGGACGTGAAATCTATGTCTGCGCCAAGTCAGGCGGCACTGACCCGTCAGGCAATCTGACGCTGCGCGGCCTGATCGAGCGGGCGAAGAAGGATCAGGTGCCGTCGCATGTCATCGACAAGGCACTCGACAAGGCCAGTGGCGTAGGCGGTGAAGACTTCTCGCCGGCGCGCTACGAAGGCTTTGGTCCCGGTAACTGCATGGTGATCGTGGAGTGTCTGACCGACAATCCCAACCGCACCTTTGGTGACGTTCGCGGTGTGTTCACCAAGACGAAATCCAAGATTGGCACCCCCGGCAGCGTCAGTCACATGTTCGATCACAGCGCCATTTTGTCCTTCAAGGGCGAAGATGAAGACGCCGTTCTTGAAGCGCTGATGGAAGCCGACGTTGATGTCGCCGACATCGAAAACGAAGAGGGTCACCTCACGGTCTTTGCCCCACATACCGAGTATGCCAAGGCCAAGCAGGCGCTTTTGGACGCCTTCGGCGAGATGGAATTCGAAGCCGACGAAATTCAGTTCGTGCCGCAGACCATGACCCCGGTCGAGGGCGACGACGTTGCCCAGCTCGAGAAGTTTCTGGGCATGCTCAATGATCTGGATGACGTACAAAACGTCTACCATAACGCCGAGCTGCCCGAGACGGCCTGAGTCAATCGGCGTTTATAAAAAACCCACCGGCTGGTGGGTTTTTTTATGCCGGCCAAAACCGCCCTTACGGATTAACCTTGGAAATCTTTGCACCCTCCAGTGACACCCCACCCTGAATGCCCCGGTTGTTCATGACAAAGGCGACGACTTCCTGGTTGGCCGTATTGTTGGTGATCTGCCCGTTGGCGCCGATATCAGCCACGGCAACGCCGGCATTGGCCCCGATGGACCAGCCGTTGTCACTGCGAACGCGATTGAGCGCCCGATCCGTCATCAACAGATAGACCACCGCCTGAGACTGGGCCCCGGCCTGAAAGCCGACCGAGCCGCTGGTGGTGGTGTAGTAACCGGCCCTTGATCCATCAATGAGCAGCTGACCATCGCCGTGACTGGCCCCGAACACGAAACTGGCGCCCAGCACGCCCGGAAAGACCAGTACGCCCTTTGCTTCCTGCACAAGGCTACGGGACTGAGGGGCCGTGCGGTAGAGACGATCAAGCGTCTCCTGAACACTTTGATCCAGCTCGGCGCGCTGAGCCATCGGGCTCTGACGATCGGAAGGACTGGTGGTGGTACAGGCTGATAGCGTTGTGGCCCCCAGAACCGCTGCAAGCATCAGGGCACCGGTGCGATTAAGACGGGAAAAACGTGACATGAACTGGCCTCCTTCCATGGAAGAACACACCGAAAGTAAATCTTACGGTGGCATTAAAAATATGGCACTCACGTTGAGGTATAGACCAGAAAGACGACTCCGGGCGGCATCCTGACAAAATACCTGAGCAAAAATGCCCTTTTCACCGGATTGACCCTGTCATTAAAGCGTCACGATATCCCTGCAGTCTGAACAAGGTTTTCAGGACTTCAACATCGGGACACAATCATGATATTGATGGATAAATGCATTGCGATGATCAGCGCAACAGTGCTCGTCTACGGTATGGTTTTCGTCGGCACCTCCTCATCTTCGGCAATGGATCAAAATCGCGCCGAACTGACGCATCACCGGATTCACAGTACTGCCGCCTACCAGGATGACGTGACGTACAGGCATTGATATCACCCAGGCCACGAAAGCCTGCCTCGCTCAGGGCAGGGCAAAAGCCCGGTCTCTGGCATGGAACTCCGATGCTCAGAGGCGCTCGGACAGAGGGCATTTCATCATGAGTACCGTTACAGGTACGCCCTGATACGCTCTGTCGCGAGGGCCGACTCGCCAAAATCCCAGAGACTCATAAAGCCTGACAGCCGGTCTATTGGATGCCACCACCTCCAGGGTAGCCGTCTCCTCCATTCGACCAAGCACTTCACGCACCATGGCTCGCCCAAGCCCCATGCCCCTTGATGACGGATCTACCAGCAGCCCGACAATGTGGCCCCCTTGCCAGTAAATGGCGCCAGCCAGTCCCTTCTCAGCCGGCAATACCAATGCGCTGGCATTACTGAAAGCCTTTAGACGATGCTCATCACAAGGTAACGGTATAACCGGGAAGCGCTCGGGCCAGCCGGACTCGAAACGAAATTCATCGCCCTTGCTGCGCTGGTAAAGGCTCGCCAGGGCGTCGAAATCCTCGCGACAGTAATCACGCATATCGAATATTTTCATGCGTCGATCATGGCGTCTCCCGATACCGGCGACAAGTCATGGCGCTGCCTTTAAGCCGTCCGGCGCGTTATCATCGCGCCACATTTTCTGCCGGATAACTGTCATGCCGATTGTTCAAAGCATCGTCCATTACCTCGACAAATCCGCTGACGATCAGAGCACCACTCTGAACCCCGCTCCGGCGCCGATGGCAGACTCGCAGGCCATGGATGCCCTGCTCAACCAGTTCAATGCCACCTTCAATGGCAAGACCAAGGGCTGGGGCCATTTCAGCGATGAGCAGACCGCGACTGCTCTTGCCCATAACCTGAGCAAGTATCTGGCCGGCCATCTCGATTTTGTCGAATTGACGCGGCAGGCCGCTGACGGTTTTCGAGCGCTGATCGATGAGCATCTCCCCACCGGCGGGCCACTACTGTTTGTTCACGCCAGACAGGGCGAAGCCGAGTTCCTGACGGTCGCGCTTTTACACTATCGGGAAGGCTTCACGCTTGATGAACAGGGCAATGTCACGACAGGCCGTCAGCTCAATCTGAGCCAGATGACCCTGGCCGTGCGCATCGACCTGACCCAGTGGCAGACCGGCCAGTCAAAACAATACATCGCCTTCACCCGCGACCGCGGCGGTAAGAAGCTCAGCGAGGATTTTCAGGCCCTTCTGGGCTGTGTCGAAGGCGTGGACGCTACCAGCGAAACCCGCACACTGCTCAAGGCCTTCAGTGACTACGTTGAAAACGAGTCGATGGATGAAGTGCAGAGTCGTGAAAAGACCGACGCCGTGATCGACTACGCCAGCGATCAGTCAAAACGGGGGGAGTCGATCACGCTTGAAGAGTTTTCAAGCCTGGTGGACGATGAGCGACCGGACGCCTTTTACGACTATATCCGCAACAAGGACTACGGCCTCTCACCGGAAATCCCGCCGGACAAGCGTACCCTGCAGCAGTTTCGACGCTTTACCGGCCGCGCCGGCGGCATGTCGATCAGCTTTGACTCGCACCTGCTCGGCGACAGCATCGAGTACAACGAGGCTCAGGATCGGCTGATCATCAAAAAGGTGCCCGACAAGCTGAAAGCCCAGCTGCTGGACAAGCGAAGCTAACGCTCGAAGGAGCCCGTCATCGGCAGCACTCTTTTAGTGGCGCTCTGGTGACGGCGTTCATGCAGCTCCCGGACGGCATCGACCATCGCCGTTACCGGCCCCTCTACCATCACATAGGGCGCCACCTCGTGGATAGACAGCATACTCACGGGTGACGCCTGCGCACCGAACTGTACCAGCCATTCACCAAGCTGACGGGATGAGCTGATAAACACGATGCGCCCAAGCCCGGCCCAGGCATGGGCTGCTGCACACATCGGACAGTGTTCCCCGGAGGTATAGACCGTTGCCTGCGCTCGCGCCTCGATGCTCATGTGGGCAGCCGCCCACTGTGCCAGCACAAGCTCCGGATGCCGTGTGGCATCACCGCTGATCACACGGTTTCTCGCTTCACACAGTATCTGCCCCTCCCCGCTGACCAGCACGCTGCCAAAGGGATCATCTCCGGCCCCGAGGGCTTCTTCTGCCAACACTATGCAGCGCTCAAGGTGCGCTCGATCATCCTGATTGATCATTGGTTCCACTTTCCTTTCTGTCATTGAAACGGCTCGGCGGGGCTAAAAAATGCCAAAGGGTAACTTTCAGTAATGATTAAGTGACAATGCCTGGCTATAGTGAGACCCCGAACCCAGGCGCCGTCAAGGTGTACCGAACTATCTCGCATCAAGGATTGAGGAGATATGTCCGTGGCAGGACAAGGAAGATCCCCCTTACGTCGCAACAGAGCATGGCCTCTGGTCATGTCACCGATATTGCTGTCAGGCTGCAGCGAGCACATGCCCGGATTCATGAACCCGCAGGGGCCGATTGCGGAAGCACAGCGGCACCATTTCTGGGTCATCGTCGGGCTGGTGATGATCGTGATCATTCCGGTGATCCTGCAAACACCTCTGATCCTGTGGCGCTACCGTTATCGAGGCGATGCCGTCTACCGCCCGAAATGGGACATGTCTCGCTGGCTGGACATCATCATGTGGGCAGTACCGATCGTGATCGTGGCTGTCATGGGGGGTATATCTGGCGTCAGACCCACGCGCTTGATCCCTACCGCCCGCTCCCGAGCGACCAGCCACCGCTTGAGATACAGGTCGTGGGCTATGACTGGAAATGGCTTTTCATCTATCCCGAGCAGGGCATTGCCACGATGGGTCAGCTGGTCATCCCCGCCAACCGACCGATCTCGTTTGAGCTGACCTCGGCCACGGTCCTGCAGTCCTTTTTCATCCCGGCGCTGGGCAGTCAGATCGACGTCATGAACCGCATGATGACCCGGCTGCATCTCGAGGCGGACCACCCCGGCCGCTTTGAAGGCAAGAACATGCAATACAACGGTGAGGGCTTTCATCGCCAGCGCTTTATCACCCGCGCCGTCGACGCCAAAACCTTTGATGACTTTGTCGAGCGCACTCGTCAGCAGGGCCAGCCGCTGGATCAGAACGCCTACGAGGTCATCATGAAAAAGGGCGATAACCGCGATGTTGCAAGCGCCCTTGGTCTCGACAAGAGTGATACCGATGCCGTCATTCGCTTTTTCCCGATACCTGATGACCTGTTTCATACCATCATGGCCGGCTCGCCGATCAACTGGTCAGCGATTGACGTGCCGCCACCGCAACTCGGCACGACTCGCACCAGCGTGGTTCAGACACCCTCAAACGACAAATCGTCTTCTCCCGAGTCACTGTCGCCCTCTCATGAGCGCAAGGAGGCGCAGCCATGAGTGATGTCACAAGTTCGATATTCGGCCGTCTCGGCTGGGACGCCCTGCCCTTCTGGAGCATGCTCCGCGATCACTCGGCCATGACCATCATCAATGGCGTTATCGCCACCGGCGCCGCGGGCATGGTAGTGCTGGGCGCACTGGCCGCCATTGTGCTGGTGACCTGGCTTGGCAAGTGGAAATATCTGTGGTCCGAGTGGTTTACCAGCCCCGATCATAAAAAGATCGGCATCATGTTCATCGTGATCGCCCTGGTCATGCTGGCCCGTGCCATCATCGAGGCCGTATTCATGCGTGCCCAGCAGGCAGTCGGGCTCGACGGTGGCTTTCTGACGGCCGAGCACTTCGGTCAGCTTTTCACCACCCATGGCACCATCATGGTGTTTTTCATGGCCATGCCGTTTCTGACCGGCATTATCAACTATGTCATGCCCCTGCAGATCGGCGCACGAGACCTCTCCTTTCCGGTGCTCAATCAGGTCAGCCTGGGATTGACCGCCGCAGGCGCGGCACTGGTGATGATCTCGCTGGTACTGGCACCGTTTTCCATTGGCGGCTGGACCGGCTATCCACCCTTCACCGAACTTTCCTATAACCCCGGTGCCGGCGTGGATTACTGGATCTGGGCGGTGACGCTATCTACGCTGTCCTCCACACTGACCGGCATCAATTTCGCCGTCACCATTTTCAAGAAACGCGCCCCGGGCATGAAACTCTTTCGCATGCCGCTGTTTACCTGGACGGCGCTGTGTACCGCGATTCTGATGATTTTCGGCATGCCGCCGCTGACCGTGGCCACCGGCCTGCTGGCGCTGGACCGTTATCTTGATTTCCACATGTTCACCACCGACCTGGGTGGCAACATGATGAACTACGTCAATCTATTCTGGGCGTTTGGTCACCCCGAGGTCTACATCCTGATCCTGCCGCCCTTCGGAATTTTCTCCGAGGTGTTTGCGACCTTCTCCGGCAAGCGCATCTACGGCTACAGGATTCTGGTGGTAGCTACCATGTGTATCGCGGTGCTGTCATTTA
Source organism: Kushneria konosiri (assembly GCF_002155145.1). Classification (NCBI taxonomy): domain Bacteria; kingdom Pseudomonadati; phylum Pseudomonadota; class Gammaproteobacteria; order Oceanospirillales; family Halomonadaceae; genus Kushneria; species Kushneria konosiri. Next base: position 2,456,097 of record NZ_CP021323.1, on the reverse strand, counting down.
CCGTCTGGCTGCACCATTTTTTCACCATGGGTCAGAGCGCCCACATTAACGCCGCCTTTGGCATTGCCACCATGCTGATCGGCATTCCCACGGGCGTTAAGGTCTATGACTGGATGCTGACCATGTATCGCGGGCGCATCCGACTCTCGGTCCCCATGGTCTATGCCATCGGCTTTATCATGCTGTTTGTGCTCGGCGGCATGACCGGTGTCATTCTGGCCACCCCCAGCGTGGACTATCAGGTACACAATTCGCTGTTTCTGGTCGCCCACTTTCATAACATGCTGATCCCCGGACTTTTATTCGGCATGCTCAGCGCCACCAACTTCTGGTTCCCCAAGGCGTTTGGATTTCGTCTTGAAGAGCGCTGGGGCTATCGGGCTGCCTTTTGCTGGATCATCGGCTTCATGCTCGCCTTCTTCCCGCTTTATGTGCTGGGACTGATGGGCATGCCGCGCCGTTCGGTGGCGTTTCTCGAACCCCAGTATCTGCCCTGGACCATTACGGCCGGCCTCGGCGCACTGGTAATCCTGTGCGCCCTGCTGTGTCTTTTGATCCAGCTGTGGGTAAGCGTGCGCGACCGCCACGCCAATAATGTCTTTGCCGGCGACCCCTGGGATGGCCGCTCGCTTGAATGGTCGGTCTCCTCACCGCCGCCGGAATACAATTTCCCGGTACTGCCAGAGATCTACAGTATTGACGCCTTCATGACCGAGAAGGACCGTGGCCAGGGCTGGCAGGCACCGGATCAATACGTTGATATCGAGATGCCGGCCAACAGCGCCATGGGCGTGATCATGGCAGTCACAGGCCTTGCGATGGCCTTTGGCCTGGTCTGGCACATGTGGTGGCTGGTGATCGGCGCCGGACTGGCAACGCTGGTGGCCATCATCGCTCGAGGTTTTGTGCGTCATACCAAACGCACCATTTCGGCCATGGAGGTACAGCGTACCCACGAGCACTGGCTGGAACAGGTCAGGCGCACCACACCGATCAAGCGCTCACAGGAGCAATCCACCGCCAACCACGGCCTCCCCGTGGCACCGATCGAGGGCGCCGTACAATGAGCCTCCAGAACGCCAGTGGTATCGAACGCAACGCCCATCATACCGAGTCGTACGCGCGCCATCCGGGTCTCAACCTGGGGGCCGCCCACGCTCAGGAGGAGGACACCCGCGAAGAGATGGTGTTTGGCTTCTGGGTGTTCATGATGAGCGATCTGATCATCTTTGGCCTGCTCTTTGCCACCTACGTCACCATGCTCGGTGGCACGGCCGGCGGCCCGGGCCCCAAAGAGCTTTTCGAGATGAAAAGCGCCTTTATTGAAACCATGCTGCTGCTGACCAGCAGCTTCACCTTCGGCATGGCCTCACTGGCGCTCAAGTACCGTGAAGACAAGTCCCGGCTGGTGTTCTGGCTGGTCGTGACCCTGCTGTTGGGTGTGGGCTTTCTGTTTTTCGAGCTCAAGGACTTCCACACCATGTTCGACAAGGGCGGCGTACCCAGCCGCAGCGGCTATCTGTCGGCGTTTTTCTCGCTGGTGCCGTTGCACGGCCTGCACGTCACCGGTGCCTGTATATGGCTTGTGGCATTGCTGGGACAGATGGCGGTGCACGGTCTGGATGCACCGGTAAAAACCGGCATCCTGCGCCTGGCGATCCTGTGGCATTTCCTGGACATCGTCTGGATCGGCATCTTTTCACTGGTCTATCTGGGAGGGCTGTCATGAGCGCACGCCAACTCGATGAACACGAAGCCCGCGAATGCAGGGCCGAGCAGCGCAGCTATGTCTGGGGGTTTGCGCTGGCACTGGTGTTAACGCTGATTCCCTTTGCCCTGGTCGCCTTTACCGACATCAAGCAAATGACGCTGTGGATCACGATTGGCATCTGCGCACTGGTTCAGGTGATCGTGCATCTGCGCTTTTTCATGCACATTACATTTGCCAAAAACAAGCGCGAGGATCTGCTGCTGATTCTCTTCACCGTGCTGATTCTGGTGATTTTGTGCGGCGGTACGCTGTGGATTCTGTTTGATCTCTATCAGCGCATGCTGCCCGGCATGATGCCCTGAGCCAGATCATCAAACGCAGGCCTGAGCCTCTCTGAAACGTCAGCGCACGCCCGGTCATGACCGGGCGTGCGCTGTTTTGAAGGGCATCTTTCCAGAGAAGAAAGCGTGCTACAGGCGCAGGCTGCTAATGAGCTGCGCCTCGACCGTGATATCCAGATGGCCAAGCGCCTCGGCCTTCGCCCGCCCCTCGGCGCTGGCGCGGTAGAGATGCGGCGTCATCACCAGTAGATCAAGAATCTGCTCATGACTGTCCAGCGTGCGGGCATGGCGTACGGAGTCGACAGTGTCGATTTCAAAACCGGCCTCGGGCGCCTGACGCGCTTCGCGGGGCGCCTTGAGCGTTGGATAGATAATTTCGCGCAGCTCACGTAGGTGGTCGGGGCCGGCTTCGACCTCCAGCAACAGTCCGCCGGGCTTTAGCACGCGGGCAAACTCGGCAGGCGTCGGGAACCCGAACATGCACAGCACCACATCCAGGCTCTGGTCCGGTACCGGCAGCGCGGCATTGCTGCCCACCACCCACTGCATGCGCCGGTCACGCCCGGCGGCGGCCTGCACCGCCCACTTGGAGATATCCAGCCCCAGCATGGAGAGCCTTCGGGCCGAAGCCGACCGGGCCAGTTCACGCAGGTAATACCCTTCGCCGCAGCCGGCATCCAGTACGGCAAGCGCCTCGTGGGCCGCGCCGTGGGCGAGCACCCGACGACTGACTGCCTCGGCAATGCCTTGATAGTGACCGGCGTCCAGAAAGCGCCGCCGCGCAGCGATCATGGGCTTGCTGTCACCCGGGTCACGGGAGCGCTTGTTCTGAACCGGCAGCAGATTGACATGCCCCTGGCGCGACACATCAAAACTGTGGCCCTGTGGGCAGCACCAGCCGGTATGAGTACGCGACAGCGGCGCACTGTCCAGCGGGCAGATCAGTGACGTAAAGGGTGCAATGGTCATGACGTGCCCTCCCGTGACGATGAAAACCGCGTCAGACCGAACAGGGCCAGCTCCGGCAGGCGCTGCTTTTGATCCAGCCAGAGCCCGAGCGCCTCGCCCAGCGCGCTTGCAAACTTGAAGCCGTGACCGGAAAAGCCGCCGGCCACGAGCAGCCCTGGCAAGGGCTCATCAATCAAAAAGTGCTCATCGGGGGTACGGATGTACTGACATACCGCACCAACGCGCAGCGCACCGACGCCCGGGAAGTAGCGCTCCACCACCTGCTGAAGCTCGCGAATATCATCCTCATGCTCGCCGAAGGGCGCCATCGCCTCACCGGCTTCAAGCGGCTGGCCGCTGTCGTGACGTCCCATCTTGAAGCCAGCGCCCTCAATATCGGGAAAGCCGTAATAGATCGCCCCTGAGGGCGTGGTCAGACTGAAGCCAGGAAAGTGCGCCGTGTCATAGCGCGCATCACATTCATACCAGGCAAAGGTCTTGCGCACCCGGGTGAGCGGCAGCTCGACGCCCAGCCCCGCCATCAGCGGCGCGATGTGCTGACCGCCGGAGAGCAGCACGCGATCAGCGCCAAAGCGCCGGCCGTCGGCACAGACCGCCACCCAGCCGCTCTGCTCGCCGGCCTCAAGCCGGATCACCTGCGCGCCGGTGACAAGTGATACCTGCGGGCTTTGCTCAACGCGCGCTCGCCAGCAGGCAATGATGCGCTCGACAAACAACACGCCGGCCTCATGCTCGAAGCAGCCGTGCATTGAGGCTTCCAGCGCCCAGCCGGGCCAGCGGCTTGACACCTGATCCCCGGAGAGACTATCGAGCGCCAGGCCATGCTGTCGGGCGCTGGCCTCGACCTGATCAATAAAGGGCGCACCGGGCGGGCCGACGTTGAGCACGCCGGTGGACAGAAAAAGCGTCTCGCCACTCTCTTCTTCCAGCTGTTTCCAGAGCTTCAGCGCACGCTTGGCCAGCGGCACATAGCTGCTGCCCTCACCGTAGGCCTGACGCAGCAGACGGGTTTCGCCGTGATGCGCGCCGTGCTCATGGGGGGGACAATACGCATCCAGCAGCTGCACGCGGGCATCGCTGTGTCGGGCCAGCCAGTCAGCGGTCGCCATCCCCATGCTGCCGGCACCAATGATCAGATAGTCGGCGCCCGGATAATCACTACTCAGGGCCGTCACAGTCGCGGCTCCCTTTTGGCCGAATCAACCGGCGATCGGGTCGACCGACCGGAGCGGCTGCGATCCTTCCTGCGCTCGCTGCGCGCAATCAGCGCCGTACCGGCCAGGTCCCCGGTGACGTTGAGCGCGGTACAGCCCATGCCTACCAGCGCATCGATCGAGGTCAAAAGCGCCACGGTCTCGATTGGCAGACCGACCTGGGAGAAAACGGTCGCAATCATGACGATGCCCGCGCCCGGCACTCCGGCGGTGCCGATCGAGATCAGCGTGCCGATCAACACGATCTGGGCCATGGTGGCGATGTCCAGCGGCGTGCCCATCACATTGGCAGCAAACACTGCCGAGATGGCGATACGAATCGCCGCGCCGTCCATGTTGATGGTCGCCCCCAGCGGCAGGCTGAAACCATAAAGCGACTGCGGCAGTCCCATGCGACTGGCGGCGTTAAGGCTCAGCGGCAGCACACCGGTGCTGCTTTGGGTGGCAAAGGCCGTCGCCATTGGCGTGCGGGCCTCGCGAAAAAAGTCCCACAGGCGCACGCCAAAAAGCTTCATCAATACGCAATAGACCAGCAAATGCACGCCAAGCGCGATATAGAGCACCATCACCATGTTGCCCAGCGACAGGATGGTCTCAAGCCCCTGCTGGCTGACCGTATTGGCCACAATGGCGAACACGCCGATCGGCACCACGTGCAACACGCCGGCCATCACCTTCATGGTCACGGCGTTAAGCCCTTCCAGCAGACGATAGAGGTGATCGCCCATCTCGCGCTGGGCATCACTGGATCGCATGAACAATAGCGCCAGCCCAAACACCACCGCGGTAAATATAATCCCCAGCAGATTGGGTTCGGCAAAGGCCGAGACGATGTTGCTGGGCACAATGTTCAAAAGCACCTGCACCAGCCCCGGATTTTCCGGCACGCTGACGCTGGCACTGGTATCGAGCGTCAGGCCCTGCCCCGGGTTGAACAGCGTCGCGACCGCCAGCCCGACCACAATGGCCAGCGCCGTGGTTACCACGTAATAGAGCAACACCTTGCGCCCGATTCGGCCCATGCTGCCCACATCGGCCTGGTTGATACCCACCATCAGGGTAAAGAGCACGATGGGCACGATTAGAAACTGCAGAAGACGCAGCAGCAGATCGCCCAGTGGCGAAAGCCAGCTCACATACTCACCGCCAAACAGACCGGCCAGTACGCCCAGCACCAGCGCCAGCGTGACGCGCAGAATCAGGGAGGCCTTGAGATAGGCGCGAAACAGGGTTTTCATCAGACATCCTTGAAGACGGGAAACGACCTCGACCACGGCGCAAGTCAGGCACCGGGTGCGACTGACCGAGCAGTCACTCTGCTTTGGGCGGGGATTATGCCATCAACGTGCGGGCAAAAAAGGCCTGTTAACATGCACGATTGCCCTTTGCACAACCGTGCCGACAGTGATCTCTCCCCTTTTCATCCACCCCCTGGTTGGCACAGCACCGATCAAAATAATATCAGGGAGCTGTGCAATGAGCCGCCAACCGCTCACCAAGCAGTCGACCGTTTTCCAGACAGTCCCCCACCGCGATACCGTCACGCCAGTTACCGACCAGCGAGAGCCCGTTATGCTGTTCAAGTGCGCGGTCCAGTCTTGCAATGCGCTCCAGATGGCCCAGCTCGTACTGCGGAATGGCCTGCGGCCAGCGGTTAACCTGCTGCCATACCGGGTCACCGCGAATGCCGAGCAGATCACGCAGATCATAGAGCACCTGCTGGACCTGCTCGGCATCGCTGCCCTCGGCCGTGTCGGGCTGGCGACGCCCGCCAATGAAGGCATTGATCAGGCAGTGTCCGTTGGGTGCGCGCCCCTCGAAAATCGTCGAGGAAAAAAGCGCCCCCAGCGTGCGACGTCTTTCAACGCTCGGGATCAGCACACCGAAGCCGTCCAGGGCATGCGTGACGTCTTCGCGCCGAAAGCCCAGCGCCACAGCATTGACCGGCGGATAGGTGATCTCTGACAGCGGTGCCGTCAGTGCCTCATCCAGCGGTGCCAGCAGTTTGATCGCCACCGGCGCCGACACGGCCAGCACCAGCTCGCGGGCACGCCGAACGTGGCCCGTGCGGTCAGTCACTTCCCAGCCGTCGTCCAGTTTTTTGAGGGTGCTGACCTCACACTGACAGGCGATCTCGCCGCCATGGGACTCGATCTCTTCGCCCAGCCGCTCGGCCAGTCGCTCAAGCCCGCCAGGGAAGCTCACCAGCTTGCCGCGCCACTCGGCGGGCATTTCAGGCGTGGCTCGGCGTGACTGCCAGAGCCTTGTCAGGCCGCCGCGAATCAGCGAGCCGTATTCCTGCTCGATCGCGACCAGCCGCGGCATGGCAGCCTGCGCCGAGAGCCGGTGCGGGTCTCCGGCGTAAACGCCCGACACAAAAGGATCGACCATGCGCTCCAGCACCCGTCGCCCCAGACGCCGTTCAACAAAGCCGGCCAGACTCTCCTCCGCATCACGGCTTTTTTTGACGAAGGGTTCGCGTACGATCTGCGACCAGCCCTCACGGCCGATCAGGGCATTATTGAGCGCGCGCAGTGGATGGGTCGGCAGCGCAACCGGTGCACCGTCCATCGCCACAAACCGCTTCTGCGCCATCGGCCCTGCCGACTGCGCCTCGTTGAGCAGATTCATCTCCTTGCACAGGCGATAGAGCGGCGGCTTCATGATCAACGTATTGGGGCCGATTTCGGTCTGCCAGTCACCGTCGCACCGAGTGCTGATATTGCCGCCAACCCGTGACTCGCGCTCCAGAAGCGCGACCTTTTTGCTGCTTTTGGCCAGCACTCGCGCACAGGCGAGGCCGGTCGCGCCGCCGCCGACCACGATTACATCCAGCACGCCGCCATTTGGACTGCCTTCTACCATCACGTCTGCTCCTGTCCCTGGCACTTGTCTGCGCAAGACTTTCCCATGTCACCACAGCATACGCAGCCCGAATCGGCGAGGCGATACCCGCCTCACGACGCCTTCGCTCACGAGCATGCCTGCATGCGCTGTCTATCGTACACAAGGCCTGTCACGATACGCAGCAGTATGAAAGCCACGCCCAAAGCGGCAAATATCCAGCCACTGATCAGCGTGCCCGGCATGCCCCAGGTGGCAATGAACCAGCCACTGATAGAGGAGGCGCACACCGTCCCCAGGTTGGCCGAGGAAACGAAAAGGCTGGTGGCAAATTCCGGTGCTTCTGTGGCTGCCGAGCCCAGCCATATCTGACAGACAACAAGCCCGCTGGTATGCGCAGCCCCCCACAACAGACAGATGGGCAGCATTGCCCCCATGTCGGCTGATCCCAGCATCAGCAGCAACAGATACGCCAGTGCAAGGGTCAGCGGATATCCGAGTACCGTCATCGCCTGCCATCGCCCCAGCAGGCGGCCCGCGAGCAGATTGCCGGCCACGCCACCAATACCGAAGACAAACAGCAAAAGACTGATGGTCTGGCTCGAGAAACCGGTGATACGACCAAGATATTCGGCGGCGTAGCTATAAACGGAAAACATTGAACCGAAGATGGCCACCGTTGCGCCAATCGAGTACCAGACCACCGGTTTGCGCAGCACGCTCAACACGCTTCCCGGCTGTGCATTCCCCCCGCTGGGCTGGGCCGGCAACATGAGCCAGAGGCCAATGGCCGCGATCAGATTGACCAGCGCGCAGAAGTAAAATGACGCTTCATAAGAGAGGGTGGCTTCAATCCAGGTGGTCAGCGGCACCCCAATGACCAGCCCCATACTGGTGCCCACCAGTGCCCTGGCCGTGGCCTGCGTGGCCTGTTCGGGTGGATAAAGCGCTACCGCCGCTGCAAAGGCGGCCGAAAAGAACACTGGATGCAGCAGCGCCGAGGGCACCCTCAGCGCCATCAACATGCTGAAGCTGGTAGCCCATGCTGAAAGCAGACTGCACAGGCCAAACCCCAACAGCGCGATCACCAGCACCTTGCGACGATCAAAGCGGCTCAGCCACAGCACCATAAGAGGCCCGACCACCGCCACGATCAAGGCGAAAAACCCTACCAGCCAGCCGGCATGAGCGATCGATACCCCATAGCGCTCGGTAATGGTGGGCAAAACACCCACCACACCAAATTCAACGACATAAAGTCCAAAAAGCCCCAGAGCGATAAAAAAGAGTGAACGTCCCGGTGGAGTCACGCCTGGCGCTCCCCTGGTCGCAATGATCCATAAAGGCGACAAGGGCCCGCGGCATTCAAAAACATTCCTTTTATCATAATGTTAACCTCCAGCCATAAAGAGCCGGAAACCCTACAGACGTCGCCTGAGACAGACAATATGGCCATGATTCCGAACACATGAGACATTTCTGTCCATAATCCTTCTGACTTCGGACACCTTCAATGCACGGCCTTCACAGCATGAACATTTTCCTTCACGTTGCCGAATCACTGAGCTTTACGCAGGCAGCGCGTCAACTGGGAATTTCCGCCTCCGCCGTAGGCAAGAGTATTTCAAGGCTGGAAGCCCAACTGGGGGTGCAGCTGCTGTATCGCAGTACGCGCAGCATGACACTCACCGAGGAAGGTCGGTACTTCCTGACCCGCAGTCGACACATTCTTGATGACGTCGCCTCGCTTCAGCACGAACTGACGGCCCATCAGCACAGGCCCGAAGGCCACCTGCGCCTGAGCCTTCCCAATGCGCGTGCCCTCATGTTGCCGATTCTCAGCGATTTCACGCGCCTTTATCCGGAGATCACCCTTGATCTGGACTTCAACGACCGGGTGGTCGACATTATCGATGAGAAATTTGATGCCGTGGTCCGCGCAGCCTGCCCGACCGATTCACGACTGGCCTCGCGACGCCTGGGGTCCTTTCATCTCTCGCTGGCAGGGTCACCCGACTACTTCCACCGTCATGGCTATCCGGCAGACATCGAGGCACTGACCCGGCATCGCTGCCTGCACTATCGCTATGCCAGCACCGGGCGACTCGAGCCCTGGCCTCTGGAAGAGGCCCTGCCCATGAGCCAGCTGCCGGTCACCATGGTCTGCAACAGTCTGGATGCCAACCTTCAGTTTGCACTCGACGGCCACGGCATTGCCTGCCTGCCCGATTTCGCCATTCACGATGCGCTCATGACGGGAAGGCTCGAGCGCGTCCTGCCGGACCAGACAGGACGCAGTGGCACCTTTCATATGCTCTGGCCGTCAAACCGCTATCTCACCTCCAGACTCCGGGCATTGATCGATCACTTCAGTACCCGGCTTTCGACGCCATCGTTGCCGCAGTAACGTCATCAACCGTGACAGACATCAAAAAGCCCGGCACAAGGCCGGGCTTTCCACTTTCTGACCCCAGTGAAGATCAGTTCTGACCGATCTTGTCCTGCGTTTTGGTGTCAAAATCGCTGGCATCATGGCGTTCGTGGAGCTGGGTTTCCGGCTCACCGAAGGTGCGATTGACCATGCGACCACGCTGTACGGCCGGGCGAGCGTCGATCTCTTTCGCCCAGCGCATCACGTGCTCATAGCTTTCCACCTGCAGAAATTCCGCCGCGTCATACAAACGGCCCAGCACCAGCTGACCATACCAGGCCCAGATCGCAATGTCGGCGATGGTGTACTCGCTGCCGGCCATGTAAGCGTTGTCGGCCAGATGACGGTTGAGTACATCAAGCTGGCGCTTGGCTTCCATGGTGTAGCGGTCGATCGGATATTCGAGCTTCACCGGCGCGTAGGCATAGAAGTGCCCGAAACCGCCACCCAAAAAGGGCGCGCTGCCCATCTGCCAGAACAGCCAGTTCATGGTCTCTGTACGTGCGACGTGCTCACTCGGCAGCAGCTCGCCAAACTTCTCGGCCAGATACAATAAAATCGAGCCGGACTCGAACACTCGCGTAGGCGGCTCGGTGGTGTGATCGGCCAGGGCCGGAATCTTGGAATTCGGGTTGAGTTCGACAAAGCCGCTGCCGAACTGATCCCCTTCGCCGATCTCGACCAGCCACGCATCGTACTCGGCGCCCTCGTGACCCAACGCCAGCAGCTCCTCGAGCATGATGGAGGCCTTCACACCGTTGGGCGTGGCCAGCGAATAGAGCTGAAACGGGTGCTTGCCAACCGACAGTGCCTTGTCATGCGTGGGCCCGGCGACCGGACGATTAATGCTGGCAAACTTGCCACCGCTTTCCTTTGGTTCCCAGACTTTCGGCGGCGTGTATTCCTGATCACTCATGGGTCATGTCCCTTTGGCATGCATGGGGGTGCCTGGCACCCAGCGTCTCGGGAAAAGATAGCGTGTTAATGAAAAGACCGCGAATGCTCGTCCCCTATCGCCGTCAGAGCCTGCCTTCATGGCGATTACCGCGCTGGAAGCTATGCTCAATTCAGTCATCGATACGGCAGGCGCTGTATTGATACTGCTGCCAGAAGCAGCCTGGTCGCACACCATGGAGAGAGTCATCATGATCACCATTGAAGGGGCTGGACGCTATACGCTGGGCGAGTGGCAGGTCTGTCGCATGGGCTATGGCGCCATGCAGCTGGCAGGGCCCGGGGTCTTTGGCCCGCCCAGAGACCCGGCCATGGCGCGCCGAGTGCTTCAGGCCGCCATCGAATCCGGCGTCGATCATCTCGACACGTCCGATTTCTACGGCCCGCACGTCACCAATCAGCTGATTCGCGAGGCGCTGCATCCTTATCCGGACCCGCTGCGTATCGTGACCAAGGTCAGCGCCCGACGCGATGATAAAGGCGCCTGGCTACCGGCGCTCTCTCCTGAAGAACTGACTCGCGCCGTGGAAGACAATCTGCGTAACCTCGGGCTCGAAGTGCTGGATGTGGTGAACCTTCGCAGCATGATCGATGCGCACGGTCCGGCAGAAGGGTCGCTGGAGGGCCCCTGGACAACGCTGCTTGAATTGAAGGAGCGCGGTCTGATTCGTCATCTGGGACTGAGCAACGTTACCGCCACTCAGGTGCGCGAGGCACAAAAGAGCGGTGACGTGGCCTGCGTGCAGAACCAGTACAACCTGGCCCAGCGCCAGGATGACGCGCTGATTGATGAACTGGCCGGCCAGAACATTCCCTACGTACCCTTCTTTCCGCTGGGGGGCTTTACACCGCTTCAGTCAGACGTGCTGGATGAGGTTGCCGCGCGCATCGAGGCCACACCGATGCAGGTGGCGCTGGCCTGGCTGTTGCAGCGCTCGCCCAACATCCTGCTGATACCGGGCACCTCGACGCTTTCACACCTTGAAGAGAATCTGGACGCCGCCAACCTGGTCCTCCCACACGCCGAGCTGGCCGTGCTGGATCGGATATTCCAGCAGCAAAGAGAAGAGCAGGACCGCCCCTGGACCGGCCATGATGTCTGACGCTGGAACGCCCGGTCAGAGGCCGGGCAGCCACGCGACATCCAACAAAAGTATCAGGGCTATCTTTAAAAAGGATCATTAAAATACTGCCCCCTTTCGACCCGAAAGCGTAACGTCCGGCCTGCCCCTCATCGGGGCTTTTGTGTTTGGCACCCGAACGCGATGACCATGCCGCGCCCCTTTCCCCGTTATCCCGGGGCATTTTGACCCTCTTCTCGAGCCGGAGAGCCTTTGGAGAAGACCGACTGCCACCCCGGGAGCATGACCGCATGACCACCGATACCGTTTCACCCGCGGCCGGCGAGGCCACATCGCCCGTCGTGCCGGCCAACACGCCACGACGCGTGATGATCGCAAGCCTTGCGGGCACCACCATCGAGTTTTATGACTTTTATATCTTTGCCACCGCCGCAGCACTGGTGATCGGCCCGACCTTCTTTCCGGGCGAATCCTCGCAGATGCAGGTGCTGGCCGCCTTCATGAGCTTTGGGCTGGCATTCGTGGCCCGTCCGGTGGGCTCGTTCCTCTTTGGTCACTTCGGCGATCGTGTCGGTCGCAAGTCAACGCTGGTGGCCAGTCTGGTACTGATGGGCGGCGCCACGGTGGGCATCGGGCTGTTGCCGGGCTATCAAAGCATCGGCATTGCCGCGCCGATTCTTTTGTGCGTGTTTCGCCTGTGTCAGGGGCTCGGCATTGGCGGGGAATGGGGTGGTGCAGCGCTTCTGGCGACCGAAAATGCCCCGCGCGGGCGACGGGCCTTTTTTGGCATGTTCCCGCAACTGGGGCCGTCGTTGGGCTTTCTGCTCGCCAATGGTGTCTTTCTGGTCATTTTGCTGTCGATGAGCGATGAAGCCTTCATGGCCTGGGGCTGGCGCATTCCGTTTTTGTTGAGCGCGGTGCTGGTGGTGATCGGGCTCTATGTACGCACCACCCTGGTGGAGTCCGAGGTCTTTAGCCGCGAGCAGCAAAAGCCGCCCGGTCGCGCCCCCCTGATCGAGCTGCTGCGCAACCACCGCACGCCGCTTTTACAGGGCACGCTGGCCATGGTGGCCTGCTACGCGATCTTTTATATCACCACCGTGTTTACGCTGAACTACGCCACCCAGACCCAGGGCGTCGATCGCGGCACCTTTTTGGGCATGCTGTGCTTTGCCATTATCTTCATGGCCGGGGCCACGCCGCTGTCGGCGCTGGCGTGTGACCGCTTCGGGCGCAAACCGGTGATCATCAGCGGACTGCTCTTTACCATTGCCGTCGGGCTGATGCTGGCGCCGTTGATCAGCAGTGCCTCAATCCCGCTGACGCTGGTATTTCTGTGCCTCGGTCTGACCGCGATGGGCTGGATCTATGCGCCCATGGGCGCGCTTTTACCGGAGCTTCTACCGACCCGTGTGCGCTACTCGGGCGCCGGCATCGCCTATAGTCTGGCCGGTATTCTCGGCGCGTCGCTGGCCCCTTACGCTGCCCAGTGGCTGGTCGGTCAGGGGGGGCTCTCATGGGTGGGCTATTACATTGTCGGCATGGCAACCCTGAGCCTTCTGGCCATGCTGAGCGTGCGTGAAACCCGCGATCGGACGCTCTAGAGCCGTGATCATCCGTCGGACAATGCCTCTGAAGGGCGTGTCCGACCCTACAGAACCATCAGGCTCAGCACGATATAGCGCAGCGCCTTGCCCAGGGTAACAAGTCCCACAAACCAGAGCAGGTTGACCCGCAGGATACCGGCGATCAGCGTGAGCGGATCGCCGATGATCGGCACCCAGGCCAGCAGTAATGACCAGCGTCCATAGCGACGAAAACGCTGCTCGGCGCGGACCATGACGTCCGGCTTCTGACGCTTGAGCCAGCCCTGGTTGGCCCAGTAGCCCATGGCGTAATTGACCAGCGAGCCGAGCACGTTACCGAGCGTGGCCACGACAACCAGCATCACGGGCGACCCGCCTTGTAGCAAAAGCGAAGCCAGAACGACCTCCGAGCCCATCGGCAGCAGCGTGGCCGATAAAAAGGCCGAAAGAAAAATCCCGGTCAGGCCGATATCCAGCAATGTGTTCTCCATGGAGTGACCTGACAAGCGCCATATTCTGAAGCGTCAGATCCATTCCCTGAATCCTCGGTTCAATGAACCAAAGAGCTCTCTCGCAACTTCCTGATTCGTTCCATAATGAAACCATCAGGCCAGGTGCGGCTGCTGGAGATCAGAGCGCAATGGAGGAGGCTGATCAGGGCGCTATCACGCGCTCAGAAAGACAATAAGCCTTTCAGGTCGATACCGACAAGAAAAGTCCCTGCTCTGCTCAAGGTGAGCTGATGTTCGAGACAATCAAAAAATTATGGTTACCGGGTACTGCTGGTAATCCACACGGGGTATGCCGCCGGATTGCCCTGTGCAATCAATTGGGACTTTTTGGAACTGTTGCGACCGTACCCTATCAACTGTTTTATTATCTTTATGACTTCGCAGCTTATCGAGGCGTTTTTTTTGCCAATCTGATGTTCATGGCGGTCTATTTGTCGGTGCTGCCGCTCAATCATAAAAAGTGGTACAACACGGCAAGCACGGTGTTACTGGTTAACGGCTGCTGTCATTTGTTTATCGTGACCTGCTTTATCGGCACCGATGCCGGGGTCAACCTCTTTTATTTTTCTCTTGCCGCCATACTGGCCTTTCTCTACAAACGCCCCGGCATACCTGTCTACACCGCCATCATGGCCTCGCTTGGCGTGCTGTATTTAATCACGCGCTTTCTGTTTACCTCAGACGCCGTGATCACACCGTTACCGTCTCCCTGGATCGATGTCATGTATGGTTTCAGCGTGGGAGGGGCGCTGACGCTTTCAGGCATCGTGCTGTATATCTTCCGCCAGCAGATCGATCATGCAGAGGGAGAGCTGACACGGAGCAACCGGTACCTGAAAACGCTCAGCAATACCGACCCCCTGACAGGTCTTGCCAACCGGCGGATGCTGGATGCTGCGCTTGAACGTGAGTGGTCTCGCCGGTCATTACCACTGTCGTTGATCATGTTCGATGTGGATCATTTCAAGCACTTCAACGATCGATACGGTCACGCAGAGGGAGATTGCTGCCTTCAGCAGGTGGCCGCAGCCGCCCAGGGAGTGATTACCCGATCTTCCGATCTGCTGGTGCGCTATGGTGGAGAAGAATTTGCGATCGTGCTTCCCGGTACGGATGCCTCGGATGCACGGCAACTGGCCAGGCGACTGTGTACCACCATCGAGGGCCTGAAACTGTCCCATGAGGCACTGGGCAAGGGCGCCTGCGTGACCATCAGCGTTGGCGTCTCAAGCATCAGGTACATGACGCCCGACATTCACGGCCGTGACGGCACACATCTACTGAAATGTGCCGACGAAGCGATGTATCAGGCAAAGCTCAAGGGGCGCAATCAGGTGGTGTATCTCGCCTGTTACCCACGCCAGCGAGAGGATAGCGAGCACGTTGTACCGGCGCCTCTTCCGGCCCCTGATCCAGCACAAGACAGGTCAATGCTTCGCAACGATGGCTCAAAAGACTTATGAGCGTTTGACAGAGCCCGACCTGCCCGGGCTCGCCCAAAGGGGGATGGTGCGCTTCCCAGCGATGACAAATACTTGGGCGCTATCGAAGCACCATACCCCGCCCCCTTGATGTCCAGAGCCCTTATGATAAAACGTCCTGCCTACCTGCCCCTTGGAACCATCGCCGCGTCCCTGCTCTTTTTGGCTTCTCCGACACAGGCCAGAGTCACCGGCTTCGATGTGGTCTCTACCACGCCCATATATGAGGGCCATCGCTTCAGCGACGCCGGCAGCTATCAGAAAATCGAGGGCGTGGCGCATTTTGCCGTCGATCCTGATGCTGACCACGTCGCTGACATCGCAGGAATCGACAGAGCCCCAATCAACAATGAAGGAGAGGTCGAGTTCAGCACCGAGGTCGTCATTTTAAAACCTACCGGCAAGGGGTCGGGAACGCTGTTTTATGAAATCCCCAATCGCGGCCGCAACCTGAGTTTTGCACTGTTGAACCGAGCCCCCATCAGTGACCGGTTCAGCGTGGATGACCCCGGTGACGGCTTTGAGATGCATCAGGGCCATACGATGGTCTGGGGCGGCTGGCAGACCGGCCTGAGCGATGACCTGCTGACCATGACCCTGCCCGTGCTCGACGGCGTCACCGGTTCCTCGCGTGATGAATTCATCTTCGACAATACCGATCGCGTACAACGCAAGACGCTGAGTTATCCAGCCGCCAGTATCGACCCTGGCGCCGCGACCCTGACGGTTCGTGAAACGCCGCT
This sequence comes from Kushneria konosiri, assembly GCF_002155145.1. NCBI lineage: Bacteria > Pseudomonadati > Pseudomonadota > Gammaproteobacteria > Oceanospirillales > Halomonadaceae > Kushneria > Kushneria konosiri. The sequence continues at coordinate 2,440,229 of NZ_CP021323.1, read as the reverse complement.
GGCTCCCCGAGAAACCCCGAAGGGGCTGTCATTTCGCTATATCGATGAGAAGACCATCGAAATCACACGCCCTGAAGGCCTTGATGCCGGCGCCATTTACGAGTTTGTCTACCCGGCAAGGGACGCGCTGCCGTCCGGCCTTGCGTTCGTGGCCACCAGTGACCTGGTGTCGTTTCTGCGCGGCAGCCCCGGTCATGACGTCTCCCCACCCACGCATGACATCGATCACACCATCGGGCTTGACATTTCGCAGTCTGGCCGGTTTATGCGCGATTTAATCCATCAGGGCTTTAATGCCGATGAAAATGGCAAGCGCGTGTTTGATGGCGCCATGGTCCATATCGCGGGCTCGCGAAAAACGTTTACCAATGCCCTGTTCGCTCAGCCTGGACGCTTTTCTCGTCAGCACGAGGATCACGACTATCCGGGCGATCAGTTCCCCTTTACCTATGCCTCGTCCACGGACCCATTGACCGGTCGGACCGACAGCATCCTGGCGGCCTGCACGGCCTCGAATACCTGCCCCAGGCTCATGCACAGCGACACGTCCACCGAGTTCTGGCAGGGCCGGGCATCGCTGGTATCTTCCATGCCTGATGGCGAACCGCTAAAGATGCCTGACAATGTTCGGCTGTATTTTCTGGCCGGCCTGCCCCACCTGAATGCCTGGGGGACGGCGTCGGCGCAAAAGGCCATGTGCCAGTACCCGACCAATCCGCTGAGCCCGGCACCTGTCATGCGCGCACTGGCTCGCGACATGCAGGCCTGGGTCAGTGAGGGTACCGAACCACCAGCGAGTGCCTACCCGGGACTCAAGGCCAACACGCTGGTTGCCCCGGACACCCTGAAGCTGCCGCGTATCGAGGGCACGATACCCTCACCGGTTGTCAACACGCTGCACGTCATGCATCACGATACCCAGCCGCCTACCATGGGTGAGGCCTATCCCGTGCGTGTCCCTCGCGTCGATGCCGACGGCGTTCCAGAGGGCGGCGTACGCCTTCCTTACGTGGCAGCGCCGCTGGGCACCTACTGGGGCTGGAATCTGCGTGCGAAAGGTTTTGGCGAAGGCGATCTATGCAGTCTTGATGGCAGCTACCTGCCCTTCCCGTCATCACCTGACGATAACGACTCCAGAGCCCCCATCGGCGCTCGCCATGCCAGTGAAAAGGCCTATCGCGAGGCGGTAAGACAGGCTGGCGAACAACTGGTCCGGGCACGCCTGATGCTGCCGGAAGATGTCGATATCGTGGTCAAGGGAGCGCCCGCTTTTTCGGCCAGATAGCAAAACGCCTGTCAGGGCACTCCCGAAGCCCATCGGGCCGGCCCGCAAAAACCCGCTACACTGATAGTCCAGCCAGCGCCCGGATGACACCGCCAGAGGGCGCGGGCATTTCTTCGTTTTTTGCACGGACGCTGACGCCCTTTCATGATGGATCGCTTTTCAATGGCATGTCCCGATGTACGCATGACGTCTCATGCGTGATCGCCGGCTTTTCCGCTCGCTGAGCGTTTACAACTATCGGCTCTGGTTCGGGGGCGCGCTGGTGTCCAATGTCGGCACCTGGATGCAGCGCATCGCCCAGGACTGGCTGGTGCTGACGGTCCTGACGGCCAACGATGCCACTGCCATGGGCATTACCATGGCGCTGCAGTTTGGCCCGCAGCTTTTACTGCTGCCGCTGTCCGGCTTTGCCGTGGACTACTTTGATCGCCGCCGGCTGATCATGCTTTCCCAGGCGCTACAGGGTCTTTTGGCGCTGGGCCTGGGCCTTTTGACCCTGACCGGTGCGGTCACACTCTGGCAGGTCTACCTCTTTGCCCTTGCCCTGGGGTGCGTGACGGCCTTTGATGCCCCGGCACGTCAGGTGTTCGTCAATGATCTGGTCGGCGAGAAATTTCTGGCCAACGCCGTAGCGCTTAACTCCACCTCGTTCAACGCTGCACGCATGGTGGGCCCTGCCATTGCGGGCATTCTGATTGCCGTGGCCGGTACCGGCTGGCTCTTTATCATCAATGCGGCCTCCTTTGCCGCCGTACTGGGTGCCCTGTGCCTTTTACGCATTAATGAACTCCATATCACCGAGCGGGCCACCCAGCGCCGGGGCAGCCTGACCGAAGGCTTTCGCTACGTGCGCCATCGCCCGGATCTGGGTGCACTTTTGATCATGCTCTTTTTGATTGGCACCTTTGGCTTCAACTTTTCGGTCTTTATCTCGACCATGTCGGTGAGCGTCTTTCACGGCGACGCTCACCAGTACGGGCTTTTGACCACCTGTCTGGCCGTGGGCTCGGTGACCGGCGCGCTGCTGGCCGCCCGACGCGAGCAGCCTCGCATGGGGCTCTTGCTGGTCTCGTCGCTGTCGTTCGGGGTGTTCTGTCTGCTGGCCGCGCTGGCGCCCAGCGTATGGCTTTTTGCCATCGCATTGATGCTGACGGGGCTTTCGGCACTGACCTTCATGACCGCCTCCAACGCCACCATGCAGCTCACCACCACGCCTGCCATGCGCGGGCGGGTGATGGCACTGCGCATTGCGGTCACCATGGGCGGCACGCCGATCGGTGCCCCCATTGTGGGGGCGATTGCCGACCATGCCGGCCCGCGCTGGGCCATGCTGGTGGGAGCCGCCGCCGGGCTTCTGGCCGCGCTGGTCGCCTTGAAGGCCAGAGCCGCAGAGCGACGGCGCACGGCTTCTGACACCGCGTCCGCCACTGCCATCAGCGACTAGCGAGCAGGCCGTTCACCCGGGGCGTTATTTCACTTCTTTTCCCGGGAGTTCAGGCGTATAGTGCGCTCGCTTTCGGCCGCCCGGCCGAAGGTCCTGCTTTCGAAAGACCCGTCGGCTCTCCTGCGCGCCGACGCTCATCAGGATCAACACGCCTCATGTCACGCCAGCTGTTCTCGATGGCCCTTGCGCCATTACTCGGCCTTTTTATCTTTGGGATTGGCAATGGTTTTTTGATGTCGCTGGTGACGGTGCGTCTGGACGCCGCCGGCGAATCTGCAACCACCATCGGCTGGATATCGGCCGCCTTTCATGCCGGTCTGGTCATCGGTGCTCTTTTCAGTGACCGAATCCTGCTGCGTATCGGCCATATTCGCGCCTATGCCTGTTTCGGTGCCCTTGTAGCGGTGACCGTGCTGGCTCAGGGCCTGTGGGTGAATGCCGAGTTCTGGTTCGTCATGCGCTTTTTGTGCGGCTGGGCCACGCTCGGCGTCTATCTGGTCATCGAGAGCTGGCTTTTAAGCGCCTCGGACCCGAAGGTGCGCGGCCGGCTGCTGGCGCTTTACATGATCGCACTATATGGCGCCGGCGTGATCGGCCAGCTGCTGCTGGGCGTGGCCGATATCGGTGACGATTCCGCCGCCTTCATGGTCATTGCCATTCTGGCGGCCCTGTCCATTCTGCCGCTGGGCCTGATTCCGCGCGTCTCTCCGCTGATCGAGCATGCCGAACCGCTCTCCCCTTGGCGATTGATCACCGTCACCCCCACCGGCGTGATCGGCTGTTTTGTGGCCGGGCTTTTGATCTCGGCCGTTTACAGCCTCCTGCCGCTGTACCTGCAGCGAAGCGGTCTTGAGCTTTCCGACGTCGGCCGAATGATGGCTCTGGTGATTCTGGGGGGCATGCTGCTTCAATATCCCATCGGACGCTGGTCGGATCGTCATGACCGGCAGATGGTGCTGATTCTGACCAGCGTGGCGCTGGCAGCGCTCTGCTTTGGTCTCCTGTGGGTCGGTGATGGTCCCCTCTTGATGGCCGGCATGCTCTTTTTGATCGGTGGCAGCGTATTCGTGCTGTATCCGGTCTCGATCAGCCACGCCGCTGACCGGGCACCGGCCGGAGCGCTGGTGCGCATGAGCCAGGGGCTTTTGCTGATCAACGAGCTGGGCGCCACCTTCAGTCCGCCGCTGATCACACCGGTCATGTCGCGACTCGGTAACAGCGGACTGTTCATGGCAATGGGCGGGCTGGGGATCACGCTGGCTCTCTTTTTACTGTGGCGACGTAGCCAGCGCCCGGCGCCAATACCGGTGGCGCCCTTTACTTCCAGCACCTCACACTCCGTGGTCGGGGCCGAACTGGTGGTCACCGAGGCGCTGGTGCAGGGTGCTCGCGAGCATGAACACCATGAGGATCTCTCACAGGTGGTGCCGGAGGTGGAAACCGCACATCCCGACCCGATCACGCCCGACGACACTACCCTCCAGGCAAGGCCCTTGTGAGCTGACCGCCCTCTAGATCGACATCAGCCGGTCACATGATCGTGACCGCTGCCTGAAATCAAGTAGGGTTTCAGACCGTGGGGAAAGTGCTTCACTGAAGCGACCATAAACCGACTACGCTTTGACTGAATGCTCGTGACAATAACGTGCCTCAAAGGCATCGAGTGTCTTTCAATGATTTCAGGGGGTCCCAGGTGAACGCTGCTACCGAACATACCTATCGACGCGGAATCAATCCGCTGCACGGGGTGCTGCTTGCCGGCACCTTTGTGCTCTTTCTTGGTGCCACACTCAGTGACTACGCCTATATGGCGAGCTACCAGATCCAGTGGGCCACCTTTTCCTCCTGGCTGATCGCCTTTGCGCTGGTGTGTAATGGCCTGGCCTTCCTGTGTGGCCTTTTCGGATTATTTGTCGCCCATGATCGTCGCCGGGGGCTCATCTATCTCGCCCTGCTGGTGATCAGTTTTCTACTGGGCTTTGTCAACGCGCTGACCCATGCCAAGGACGCCTGGGCCATGATGCCAAACGGCTTCATTCTGTCGCTCGTTGTGACCGTGCTGGCCCTTGTCGCCACCTGGATCGGCTTTACCAACACCGGCGTGAGGAAATCGCAATGAACCAGTTCAGACTCACTCTGACGACGCCGCTGGCGATCGCCTTGATGGCAGGCAGCGCAGGCGCTCTGGCAGACGATCCGCAGTACGGTGCCAATCCGAACCTGCCGGACCCTCAGCGCGGGCTTTTGCCTAACATGACCGTGCCGGAACAGGCGCCCTGGAACGATGAAAAGCCGACGGTTCCCGAAGGCTATAGCATCACCGAGATTGCCTCTGACCTGAAGATCCCGCGTCAGACGCTGGTTCTTCCCAACGGCGATATTCTGGTGGCAGAGGGCAGCGGCGGACACGCACCAAAGCTCAAGCCCAAGGACTTCATTGCCGGCATCATCAAGGCCAAGGGCAAGACCTCGGTCAAGGGCGGCAATCGGCTGACACTCCTGCGCGACGCCGATGGTGATGGCACCTATGAGCAGCAGAATGTGTTTGCCGACGGCCTCGATGCCCCTTATGGCCTGGCGCTGATCGATGACCAGCTCTATGTCGCCAATCAGGGCTCGCTGGTGCGCTTTGACTATGAAGACGGCCAGACACAGGCCAGTGGTTCACCCGAACTGGTGACGCTGCTGCCCTCCGAGATCAACCACCACTGGACCAAGGCGATGACCGCAAGCCCCGACGGTCAGTATCTCTATGTCGGGATCGGTTCCAACAGCAACATTACCGAGCGCGGCATGGAAGCCGAAGTCGACCGCGCCGAAATCTGGCAGATTGATCCGGAGACCGGTGCACATCGCGCCTACGCCACCGGCGTACGCAATCCGACGGCGCTGACCTTCCAGCCGGGTACCGATATCCTCTGGGCGGTCGCCAACGAGCGCGATGAGCTTGGCCCGAATCTGGTGCCGGACTACCTGACCTCGATTCAGGATGGCGGTTTTTATGGCTGGCCCTACAGCTACTGGGGGCAGCACGTTGACCCGCGAGTAAAGCCGGAAAATCCCGAGAAGGTCGAGTCGGCCATCGCACCGGATTACAGCCTGGCCTCGCACCGCGCGCCGCTGGGCCTTGCCTTTTCCAATCCGCAGGTAGGCGGTGAATACAGTGACGGTGTCTTCATCGGTCAGCATGGCAGCTGGAATCGCGCCGACCCGGTCGGCTACAACGTGGTCTTTGTCCCGTTCGAAAACGGCAGGCCTGCCGGTGACCCGGTGGATTTTGTCTCGGGCTTTCTGACCGATGACGGCCGCACTCGGGGGCGCCCGGTGGGCGTAAGCGTCGCCCCGGATGGCTCGGTGATCGTTGCTGACGACCTGACCAATGCCGTATGGCGCGTGACGCGGGATGACGCAGGCTCGACAGCGCCGGCTGCCACCAGCGGTGACAGCACCACTGCACCCGAAGTGGCCCCGTCTACGCCCGATGACAATGCTGCCATGCCCGATGACAGTGCTGCCATGCCTGACGACAGCGCCACTACGCCCGAAGCGCCGTCCATGTCTTCTGATGATGGCAGTATGTCCGGCGATCAGTCCGGCAGCTCCGAGAATGATCCCACCACCACGGCAACCTGACCAGGCGACGCTGATGCCGCCCCCGAGGTCATGACCTCGGGGGAACAACGTAACTCAGCTCAGGTATCGATCATGAATCCTGCAGACCCAACACCTCATCAATGTGGTGTTTCATGGTCACGACGCCTTTTTCCAGCTCGGCAATGAAGGCATCGGCCGCGAGAGAGCATGTTGCGTAGCTCGGCGTCAAAATCGAAACGCTATTGGAGATCCTAGGGCGAAAGCGACGAATGGCCAGACACTCTGCCCGAGGCGAGTTCAGCACCTGACTGTAAGCCGTGATCATGTCACACACCATGACGCACAGACCGGCCTCGACGAACTCAAGTCCGGAGGCGAAGGTGCGTAACTCGAACCTTGTATTCAATCGACATCCCGCTGCCTGAAATACTGCCCGCGTCTGGACAGCGGTTTTGTGCGCGTCGAACAGCACCGCCATGGGCTCTCCATCAAGCATCTCCGGCGTCACCGTTGTCCCCTGCGCCGCGGGGTGGTTGCTTTTCATCAGGCAGACACATTCCAGATCGAAATCCGACTGCTGAAGCGCAGAGCGTGATTCGGGCGTTTCCGTAAACCCGATATCAAACTGCAGGGAGGCCACGAGATCCTCGATCATTTCAGAGGAATGCGTAATCAGTGACACTTCAAGAGAAGGCTTGTCTGCAAGAAACCCCGTCAACAGTCTAGGCACAAAGACGCTGGACGCCGCCGGGTGACAGCCAATTCGGAGCCGGCCTGACTGCAGGGTACTGATGCGCCTGAGCGTTCTTTTTGATCGCTCGACCCTTTCCAGAATCTCATCGCACTCATCCAGAAAGAAAAAGGCTTCAGGTGTCGCCGTCAGCCTTCCCTTCTCCCTCACAAACAGGGCAAATCCCAGTTCCTCTTCGAGAGTATGCATCATGCTGGACACGGCAGGCTGCGTTCGCCCCACGGATCTTGCTGCCTCACTGATGGTGCCCAGGCGCATGACTTCCCTGAAGGTAGTGAGCTGTCGCAATGAGAGGTTCAAGGGTATAAACCTGATTTATGGATACAAAGAGATTTTGAAATTGATTTTATACATCCACTCCAGTGAACTGAAGTGGCAATACAACAATGAGTCCGACAGTTCCACGAGCACTTCAACAATAATGGGAAACTCATGGACCGATTCGCAAAATATCTGCTGACAGCCTTGATCTGTCTGGTGGCGCTGGGACAGTTCGTACAGGTCCTGACTCGCTACGTCTTCCAGGTTCCGCTCATGGGACTTGAAGAAACCATGCTGTACCCCACGCTCTGGCTCTATATCCTTGGCGCCGTCAACGCGTCCCGCGAAAACAGCCATATCCGTGCCAACGTTCTTGAAATCTTTATCAAGACCCGGCGCGGCCATACCCTGCTCGCCATCACAGGCGAGGTTATCAGCCTGATTGTGGCCCTGTGGCTTCTCTTTTGGGCATGGGACTACACCCGCTATGCCTGGCGCGTCTGGCGTGAAAGCCCGACGCTCTACATCCCCACCTTTTATTCGGACGTTGCTCTACTCGCGGGGCTTGTTCTGATGGTGCTCTATACGCTCTGGCATCTCCTGCGTCATGTCCAAAGCCTTCGTGAAGGAGAGCCGTCATGATCGAAGTTGCCATGATCGCCATCGCCATACTGGTCATCACGTTATCACTTGGTGTTCCGCTGCCCTACTGTTTTGGTGCCGCGCTGATGGTCATGACGCTGATCGGCGGCGTCACGATGAAGGGCATGATGCTCTGGGGGTTCGGACAGCTGGCCAATCCGGTCCTGCTGGCCATCCCGCTGTTTGTTCTTGCAGGCACGATCATGTCACAAAGCGGCATCGCCGCATCGCTGCTGCGCTTCATCAACGTCTTTATCGGCCATATAAGAGGTGGGCTCGGTGTGGTTGCCGCGGTCTCCTGTGCCGTTATCGGTGCCATTTCAGGCTCCGGCCTGACCGGTATCGCCGCGATCGGACCACTACTGATCCCCGAGATGGAAAAGCGCGGCTATCCACGTGAATACGCCACGGCGCTGATTGCCAACTCTTCCATTCTGGGTCTTTTGATTCCGCCTTCGGTGACGATGATCGTCTATGGCTGGGTGACCGACACCTCCATACTGGCCTGCTTTCTGGCAACGCTTGGGCCGGGGCTCATGATCATGGTCTCCTTCTCGGTCATCAACCTGATCATGTCTCGCAAATTCAATCTTGTGCTGGACGAAAAGCCGTCGTTTTCCGAACTCTCCAGCGAAGTGGCCAAGCGAGGCTTCAACGCCTTCCCGGCCCTTTTGATGCCAATCATCATTCTTGGTGGTATCTACGGGGGCATCATGACCCCGACCGAAGCCGCGGCGGTCTCCGTGATCTATGCCATCCCGGTGGGTTTTCTGATCTACAAGGGACTCAAATGGGACAATTTTTTCCACGCTGGCAAGGAAGCCGCCACGGCGGTCGGGGCCATCATGCTGATGATTCTTTTCTCGATGATTCTCAGCCAGATGTTCGTGTATGAAAGCATTCCTCAGCAGCTGGTCAATGGCATCTTTTCAATCACCGAGAACAAGATTCTGCTGTTGATCCTGATCAACATCCTGCTGTTTCTGGTCGGCATGGTTGTCAACGACATTACCGCCATTATCCTGATTGCCCCGCTTTTGCTGCCGCTGATGAACGCCATCGGCGTCAGCCCGGTGCAGTTTGCCGCCATCATGGGCGTCAATACGGCCATGGGCGGCGTGACACCTCCCTATGCCTCGATCCTCTACCTGGGCGCCCGCATCGGGAACGTCAAGGTCACCAAGGTTATCCCACCGGCCATGAAGCTGATTCTTTTCGGATATGTCCCGGTCGTCTTTCTGACCTCGCTCTGGCCGGATCTATCACTTTTCCTGCCTCGCCTGTTCGGCTATGACGTCTCGCCCTGAGCTGTTTGACCGTGCTTCACCAATAACTCCAATCCATTGAAGGACCGTACACAATGAAAAAACGAATCCCGGGTACCGCTGCCGCTCTTGCCATCCTGATGACGCTGGGCGCCCAGGCAAGTGCCGACACCCTGAAGCTGAGCCATGTTCGCCCCCAGGGCGCCACCATCGACAAGGAGCTGCACACGTTTGCCGACAACGTCTCCGAGGCCACCAGCGGCGACGTGCAGATCAAGCTGTTTCCCGCCTCGGCGCTGGGAGACTACACCACCGTTCAGGAGCGCGTCAGCTTTGGCGCGATCGACATGGCCGTTCAGCCGCCGGCAACGGCTGCCGACCGACGGATGCAGATCAGTGTCTTTCCCTATCTGGCCGGCAGCTGGGAACAGGCTCACGCAATCTATGGCCCGGGCGGCATCATTCGCGACACGATGGCCAAACTCTATGACGATCAGGACATCGTGATGCTGGCGGCCTATCCGGTCTATTTCGGTGGCATTTCCCTGAACGTCAACAACCCTCATCCGGCCTCTCTTGAGCCCAATGGCATCAAGGTGCGTGTTCCGGCCATCAAGAGCTTTCAGCTGACAGGTGAAGCACTGGGCTATATCCCCTCTCCCATCCCGTTTTCAGAAGCCTTTACTGCCGTCCAGACAGGCGTTGTCAACGGCATCATCGGCTCGGGCGCCGAAGGGTATTACGCCTCTTTCCGGGACGTCACAAAGACCTATATCCCCGCCAATACCCACTTTGAAGTCTGGTACATGCTGATCTCCAGGGACGTCTTCTCCGGACTTTCGCAGGAGGACCAGAACGCCATGAAGGAACAGGCCGCAGCCTTTGAGGCGACGCGCTGGGAAACTGCTGCCGAGGACCAGAAGGCCAACGAAGCGCTTCTGGCCAAACAGGGCACTCAGGTCGTCGAGCTCAGCGATGAAGAGCTGGCCGCCATGTCCAAAAAGGTTCGCGCCGAGGTATGGCCGGCCATTCTGGACGACATCGGTCATGACTGGGCAGAACCGATTCTGGATGAGGTCAGGCAGGCCGAGAAGTGAGTTGTCAATCAAACGGGGCAAGGCCGCCGGCCTGCCCTGTCTCGCTCTGTCAACATCGGGAATGACGCATGGATACCGACTACATCATCATCGGAGGCGGCGTGGTCGGCCTCTCGGTGGCCTGGGGGCTGCTCAAGCGAGGCCATCGCGTCAGCGTCGTCGATGGCGCAGATGGCTCCTTTCGAGCCAGCCGAGGCAACTTTGGACTGATATGGGTACAGTCCAAGGGACTCAATCAGCCACGCTACGCACGCTGGTCGCAATCGTCGGCACGTCTATGGCCCGAACTCGCCCAGGAGCTTGAGGACAATACCGGCTATCGCGTACCGCTTCAGCAAAACGGCGGCTACGACCTGCATTTTTCAGAGGAGACGCTACAACGCACGGTTGAAAGCTATCAGGGTCTGAAGCATCAGCTAAACGGTGATTATCCCTATGAGGTACTCGATCAGAACGCGATTCGTCGGGAAGAACCTCATATCGGTGCCGGCGTCATCGGTGCCATCCTGCATCACCAGGACGGCCATACCAATCCTCTCAAGCTGTTGAAGGCCCTGGCGGCCGACGTACGACGCCTGGGGGGCCAGGTCCTCAATGGCAAAAAGGTCACCTCGGTGTCATGCCGGGACGGCTTCAGGGTCGTCTGCAGCGATTCAACCACTCTGACCGGTGGAAAGATCGTGCTATCGGCCGGACTGGGCGCCGCCAAACTGGGTCCGGCGCTGGGGTTTTCGGCGCCTGTCAGACCCCAGCGTGGGCAGGTGCTGATCACCGAGCGACTCCCAAGACTGATCCATCGGCCGTCACTGATTGCACGCCAGGTCGATGAAGGCAGCATTCAGATCGGCGCAACCAACGAAGAAGTCGGGCTCGATGACAGCGTGACCCAGGCGGGACTATCAGAGCTCGCCGCCCGAGCCATCGCCGCCTACCCATCGCTTGCCAGAGCACAGCTGGTGCGCAGCTGGGGGGCCCTTCGCATCATGTCACCCGATGGCCTGCCGATCTATCAGCAGAGCCCGGAAATGCCCGGCGCCTACCTGGTGACCTGCCACAGCGGTATCACACTGGCTGCAGCCCATGCCTGCCTTTTGCCCGACTGGCTGGAGGACACGTCAGCAGCACCGAATCTGGAGGTGTTCAGTGAAAAACGCTTCGCCATTTCTTGAACTGGAAGATGGCCCCACCGTCCGGGTGAGCTTCGAGCAGACACCACTGGAACTGCCCGACGGGGCCAACCTCGCAGCCGCATTGCTCGGTGCTGGCATCGGAAGGTTTCGCAGCACCTCGATCTCCGGCGCCCCCCGTGCTCCGTTTTGCATGATGGGCGCCTGCTTTGAGTGTCTGGTGGTCGTCGACGGGGTCACTCGACAGGCCTGCATGATGAGTGTCCGCGCCGGCATGGAGATCGAGCGCCCGGACCCGACACCGCCGGACAGCTGGAGTGACAGTGAAGAGCCATCGGAGGTCGATGATGCAAAAGCGTAACCTCGTCATCATCGGCGCCGGCCCGGCCGGCATGGCCGCAGCCGCCAGGGCCGCCGGGCTTGGTCTGTCGGTCACACTGCTTGATGAACAACCCACACCGGGCGGACAGATCTATCGTAATGTCACCAACGTCACCTCCCAGCGCGGCACCCTTCTGGGGTCTGATTATCTTTACGGCCGATCCCTTGCCACCGCGTTGAACAAAGACAACATCGAGCATTGCTGCAACGCGGTGGTGTGGTCCATCGAAGAGGGCCACCGCATTTCCTATACCCGTGACGGACGAGCCACACAGCTTCAGACCGATTATCTGTTGCTGGCCACGGGAGCGCTGGAGCGCCCGATGCCCATTCCCGGATGGACGTTACCCGGCGTCATGACCGCCGGTGCGGGTCAGATCCTTCTCAAGCAATCGGGCGTTGTGGCGCGCAGCGCCGTTCTGGTGGGCTCCGGACCGCTTTTATATCTCGTCGCGGCACAGATGATCCGGGCCGGCCGGCCGCCCAGGGCGCTGATCGAGACCCAGACGCGCAGCGACCTTCGCCGCGCCATGCGTCACTGGACCGGCGCATTGAAAGGCTGGCGATATCCTGTCAAGGGATTGAAGATGCTTCTGGAGATTCGACGTGCCGGCGTCCCCCGTCACACGGCGGCCACGCATCTTGCGATCGAAGGCACCGACAAGGCGCGTGCCATCACGTTTCAGAGCCACGGCAGGGAACACCGCATCGAGTGCGATACGGTGATGCTTCATCATGGTGTGGTGCCCAATACGCAGGCTGCTCGCGCCATGGACCTCCCTCATGACTGGTCCGATCAGCAGCACTGCTTCATACCCCGGCTGGATGAGTGGGGACAAGGCGATGTCGAGGGCGTCTTTGTGGCGGGAGATGGCGCAGGTATCGGCGGTGCAAGGGTCGCTGAACTCGGTGGACATCTTGCCGCCCTGCAGATTGCTCATCTATCCAACCGGCTCGACCGTCAGCAGCGCGATCAACTCGCAGCAACTCTGAGAGCTCAGCGTGATCGGGAGCTCGACGCCCGTCCCTTCCTCGATGCTGCCTATCCGCCCTGCGCTCAGGCATTACGGCCTGCAGACACCACGCTGGCCTGTCGTTGCGAGGAAGTCACTGCCGGCGACATTCGCACCTATGCCAGGCTCGGATGTCGAGGCCCCAATCAACTGAAAGCCTTTACCCGGGCAGGCATGGGGCAATGTCAGGGTCGCTATTGTGGCCTTACGGTCACCTCGATCCTTGCTGAGGCCAACGACATGACGCCTGACGACACCGGCTATTACCGCATCCGCACCCCCATCAAGCCGGTCAGTCTTGGCGAACTTGCCACCATGAATGAACCGGTAACCACTGAAACCGTCACAGGAGACCAGCATGATTGAGCGTCAGGACACCAATCAAAGAATGAGCAAGATCGTCAAACACAACGGCACCGTCTATCTCTGCGGCCAGGTGGGTGAAGGAGACACCGTCACCGACCAGACCCACGACTGCCTGTCACGCATTGATGCGCTGCTCGAAAAGGCAGGCTCTTCTCGGGAGCGTCTGCTTCAGGTCGTGATCTGGCTTGCCGACATGGCCGACTTTGAAGAAATGAACGCTGTCTGGGATCAGTGGGTGCCCGAAGGCTGCGCACCGGCACGTGCGTGTGGTGAGGCCAGACTGGCGCGCCCGGCGCTCAGGGTTGAAATGATCGTCACGGCAGCCTGCTGACCCCGGCGCCATGGACTCGCGCTCACCCACGGATCTTTTGCTGCACTGACTCGACCAGCCTTTTGGTCAGCGCTACCGGCCCCGTACACATCGGGGTCGGTGGATGGCCATTGTCGCGGCTACTGCAACCGCTCCCCTGCACTCTCGCCTCGGGCAATGTCCTGCTCGCTTAACACCACCACCTGACGCGGCCACCAGTCGGGGTGATGATCGCGAATAAACGCCATGAGCTTCTCGCGAATGCTGGCTTCTGCAGCCCAGCCGGAGAGCGGATCGACCGTCATCAAAAAACAGGTGATGGTCTGTGCCGCAGCGGTCTGAGCGGTAACGCTGCACAGCAGCTTCTCGTGCTCGATGACGTTTTCCTCGGCTTTGGCATATTCGAGAAACTTCTCGCGCAGACAGGCCACGTCGGCGTTGAGATGCAGCGTCAGCTCCAGGGTTCGATACTCCATGGTGCTTTTGGCCGAGAGGTTCTCAAAGGGTCGGGAGGCGAAGTAGGTCACCGGCACGATCAAACGTCGCTCGTTCCAGACCCGCAGCAGGATATAGGTATAAAAGATGCTCTCGACATAGCACCACTGACCTTCAAACATCACCAGATCACCAATGCGCAGGGGCTTGGCCAGCGAGAGCTGAAACGAGGAGATGATGTTGCTCAGCACCGCCTGCCCGGCAATGCCCGCCAGTACCGCCAGCACGCTGGCCGAGGCAAGAATCGACATGCCCAGCGTTTCAAAAAGGCGCACCTGACTCAGCACATAGATCGTGACCAGCACGACCATGATCAGGATGATGACGCGGCGCAGCGCATAGAGCGTGGTCAGAAGCTTGCGCTCGTCCCGCGGCTTGGAGTCATCGATCTCGCCGGCCATGCGTCGGGTCATGTGTAGCATGAAGGTGTCAATCATCCGCAGGGCAATGACGCCCACGCCCCAGGCCATGACGATGGTCAGAATCACCCGCAGCGTCGTGGCCACCACGGCCGAGAACGACACCACGAAGTCCAGCAGGGTCTGCATGACCAGCGCCATGACGATCAACGCCACCGGGCTTCGAATCTGGGCCATGAAAATGCTGGGCGAACCGGACGGCAACCAGCGCGTCATTGCCGTTATCAGGGCGTGAACGAGTCGGCCGATCAGGCCAATAGCCAGTAACACCACCGGAATGGCGATCCACTCCCAGAGTCTCAAAAGCCCGAAATTCTGCTTCAGCGGTTCAGGAATGTAGTCTTCGAAACGCGAGGGGCCGTATCGGTCGTAAAGCGCTGGAATTGATGACACGCTCTCCGGCGTGATCAGCCAGACCGGCTCCTCTTTGCCCACCCGGTAGCGTCCCAGACGGATGTCATAGGCATCATTACCGGCCTCGAGCGAGGCCAGCTCGATGTCCCGACGCGCCTTGCCGGCGCGCGGGTCCTTGCCGGAGACATCCTCGATCATGCCATCCGGGCGCGACGAGAGCGTGGAGATATTGAGCCACTTGCCACGCCTGAATACCTCGGCCAGCTGTCGGGCAAGCTCCGCTCCTCGCGTGCGCTGCTCGGCAGGCGTGAGATCGGCAAGATTGAGAAGGTGCGCGGCCCCCTCATAATCGCCCTTTTCGGTCAGGCGCATGAAATGGCGCATGGTCTCGCGGGGTGTGCGAAGGCTTGCCTCGTCGATACCGCTATCCAGTCCGATGTTCAGGGTATCGACCTCGTACCACCCCTGCGCCTCACTGCCGGTGCCGGTGCCACTGCCACCTTCCTGCGCCATGCAGAGACTCGACAATACCAGCGCTGCCAGCACCACCAGCCACCACCAGGGTCTTTTTATCGTCATGCCTGCGTTACCGGGTTCGTGAATCATCCATGAAAGTCTCTTTTCGGGCATATCGTCCCGGGAAGTGGGCGCCCAACGAGCGCATGGCGCAACCATCGACCATGCTGGATAGTATCAGCAATGCCATGACCGCCCGCACAAACCAGACCATATGGAGGTGAGCATGACCGACACAACGGAGCCGACACGCCAGTCACTTTACGAGCAGGCACGCCAGCACGGCATCGAAGGACGTTCATCGATGAGCAAGGCAGAACTGGCCGCAGCGCTCAAGGATGCAGGCTCGTCGCCTCATCCAAGGGTCGGCACACGCCTTGAGACCTTTCGTTGGCTGGCCAATGCGGTGGCCGGTGGCGAATTCATCCTGCGCCCGCGGATACTGACCGGCCTTGATCGACGCCTGCATGTGCGCCAGACCCTGCGCGAGGATCACCAGACCCGCATTGCCGATGGCAGCGAGGAGACCGAGCTCAAGTTCAACCAGCTTTCCGACTCGCTGTTCTCCTTCTTTCGCGGCACGGCGCTTTTGTTCTATCGCGATATGGCCGGCGATGACGGCTGGATGCCCACCGTGCTGGCGCTGGGCGACGTCCATCCCGAGAACTTTGGCGTGATGCCCAACGTCGACAACGTACCGATCTTTTCGGTCAATGACTTCGATGAGGCCTACTACGCCCCGTTCACCTGGGATCTCAAGCGCGGTGCCACCGGCTTCATGATTGCTGCCGAAACCGAGGGAGAACTCAAGCGCAAGCACCGGGTCAAGGTCGTGCGCCATTTTATCGAGGGCTATATCGAGGCCATGCAGCGTCTGGCCCGGGACGGCACCGAGCAGGATGAGGAGATGCGCTTTGACAATGCACCGGAGCTGATTCGCCAGCTGTTCAAGGATGCCCATGAGGCGCGGGCCGACTGGCTGAAGGAAGATTATCTCGATGAGAGCGGTCAGCGCTTTCGCTCGACCGACAAGCTGGTACCGATATCCACCCGCCGCGACGAGTTTCAAAAGATCACTGATCGACTGATCAAGAGTAACGCCATCAAGGTACCGCAGCGCGCCCTGACCTCCGAGGGCGCTGCCATGCGCGTCAAGGACGTGGCCATCCGCCGCGGCCAGGGCACCGCCTCATTAGGGCTGGATCGCTATTACGCCCTCATCGAGGGTCCCCAGGGCGATGGCACCGATGATCTGATCATCGAATACAAGCAGGCCAGACGTTCGGCGCTGGCCGGGCTGGTGCCGCACACCGGCCATGAAATGGACACCCGCGCCGAACGCATCACCCACGCTCAGGCGGTACACCTGATTCGGGGCGACCGGTTCTACGGCCATGTCGAGTTTGATGGGCGCAGCTACATGTCTCGCGAGCGCGCGCCCTTTCGCGACAGCATCGACCTGGACGATCTGTCCAAAAAGGAGTGGAAGCAGTACGCCCGCATTTGCGGTCAGGTGCTGGCCGGTGTACACGCCCTGTCTGACGAGGCAGGCAAGGTGGATTACGACATCGAGCCGGCCATTATCGAGGCCATCGGCCCGATAGCGTTATTTACCGAAGACATGGTGGCCTTCGCCACGCAGGCCGCCGACCGCGTGCGCCGCGACCACGAAATGTTTCAGGAGGATCACGCTCGCGGCGCGTTCACGCAGCTGGACCGGATCTATCGATGAACCGGCCGCAGGCATGAGCCACCGGTCGAATCAGAACTGCCGCACGGAAGAGCCGCCATGTAATGCCCGGTTGCCCCAGCCTTGCAGCAAATCCTGAGTGATGGCGGCGATTTTCCAGCCGCCCTCGAGCTCATGAAGCTCAAAGCGGTAGCTGAATGTTTCATTATCAGTCTCAACGGAGTCAGTCGATCGTGTCCTTTTCAAACCCGTTTATCGAAAGGCTGCGTATTCATCCTCTCATTCAGGCGCCCATGGCCGGCGTTTCAACGCCTGAACTGGCCGCTGCAGTCTCCAATGCAGGCGCTCTGGGGTCGCTGGGCATCGGCGCCAGCAGCGTCTCCAGCGCCCGACAGATGATCGAGCAGACTGCGGCGCTGACGACACGCCCCTTTAACGTCAACGTTTTCTGTCACGAGCCCGCCCGACGAGACGCCGAGCGCGAACTGGCCTGGCTTGAACACCTCAGACCACTGTTTGCCGAGTGCGGCGCAGAAGTGCCAACGGCACTTGAGGAAATCTATCCGAGTTTTTTACATGACGATCACGCACTGCAGATGCTGATCGAAACGCGCCCGGCGGTGGTCAGCTTTCATTTCGGCTTACCCTCTGCCGAGACGATTCAGCCCCTGCGCAAGGCCGGCATTCTGGTCATGGCCACGGCCACCAGCCTCGAAGAAGCGCGACGCGCACAGCAACGGGGGATGGATGCCATCGTGGCTCAGGGTATCGAGGCGGGAGGCCATCGCGGCCTGTTTGACCCGATGCGTCCGGATGAGCAACTCACTACTGCGGTGCTTGTTCGCCTGCTCGTCAGCGAGCTTGACGTGCCCATCATTGCGGCCGGCGGCCTCATGGATGGTCACGGCATCAGAGGCATGCTTGAAATGGGAGCGGCGGCCGCTCAGCTGGGGACCGCCTTTATCCTGTGTTCCGAATCGGCAGCCAATGAGGGGTATCGCGCCAGTCTCAAAAGCGAACGCGCCGCTACCACGCGCCTGACGTCAGCCCTGTCGGGGCGACCGGCCCGCGGCATCCATAATCGATTCATTGCCCATGCCGAGCAGGCGGTCGGTCTCGAACCGGCGGCTTATCCCGTGGCCTACGACGCCGCCAAACGCCTGAACGCTGCCGCCCGTCATCTCGGGCATCATGAATTCGCCGCCCACTGGGCAGGCCAGGGCGCGCCACTGGCACGAGAGCTACCGGCAGCCGAACTGGTCTCGACACTGATGCAGGAACTGACGCGCCAGCGGTGATGCTGTCAGGCGCGTCGTGGTGCTCGAGCAGCCCTTACGCGCCTGTCAGCACGATAATACTCCCCGCCAGCAGCAGCCCGGCGCCCACCAGCGCGGCACGAAAGGTACGCACATAGAGCCCCATGGCCACCATACCGACCCCGATGGGCAATAGAATCACCCCGGCAACGAATAACCCGTTCAGCAATAGCGTTTCCATGTCAGCCTCCCGGCCAGGCCACGATGAAGCCTTCTTCAAGGATAGTCCTCATGTCTGCCAGCACATTAGGCCTGTGTGACTACCGCACCGGTGACGCCGACACCACGCTCACGATCTTCCAGCGTGCCGTACGCGAGGTGGTCTTGCGGAATCACCTCCCGGGCAGATTGACCGGCAGATACTCTCGATACCGGCGGTCACCCATCGTCAGCGATGAGCTATCGATTCAGTGATGACCTATCGATAGTGACGCACGTGTTCCATCAGCGCGCGCAATTTCGGCGTCACCGTATGGCGGCTCGGATAATAGAGATAGAAGCCGGCAAAAGGCGGCAACCAGTCATCGAGTATCGTCACCAGTTGGCCGCGCTCGATCCAGGGTAGAAACGTCTCCTCCATACCGAACGTAATCCCGCCACCGGCCAGCGCGACACGAATCATCAGCAGCATGTCATTGGTGGTCAATTGTGGGTCGACCGCCACGGCAAACGCACGCCCTTCACGTTCGAACTCCCATCGATAGGGGGACATTTCAGGTGAGGGACGCCATCCAATACAGCGATGGGCCGCCAGATCCCGGGGATGCTGCGGCACGCCATGACGCGCCAGATAGTCCGGCGTGGCAACGGCGACCTGACGCTGCTCGCCGGTCAGGGGCATCGCGATCATGTCCTGATCGATCACCTCTCCCAGCCTGATCCCCGCATCGAAGCCGCCAGCGACGATATCGAACGTCTCATCCGTTACGGTGACATCCAGCGTGATATGAGGATGTTGTTCGATAAAGGACGCGATCAAGGGCCCTGACAGAAACCGCTCCGCGATCGATGTTGCCGTGACCCTTAAAAGCCCCCGGGGCAGGGCCGGCACATCGCGGGTGGCTTCCAGTACCGCCTCGATCTCGGTCATCGGATCAGACAGCGCACTCAGCAACTGCTCGCCCTCCTCGGTCAGCCGCACGCTACGTGTTGTGCGATTGAAAAGCGGCTTTCCCAGCGTGTGCTCAAGTCGCCGGATGCCCTGGCTGACCGCCGAACGTGTCACGCCCAGCCGGTCGGCAGCGGCCCTGAAGTTGCCCGCTTGGGCCACGGCGAAAAATATCGTCAGAAGATTGAGATCCATGCTGATTGGAAAGCCTCGCTAACCATTGAGTCCAGCCGTCAGCATATTCTGGTTAATCCTTCTACGCATTACGCTTTGCCCTGCCGAAGTGAACGTCACTTCATGTCAAACCCGCGGGAGAGCAGCATGAGTATTGTCGGAAAGGTCGTTTTGGTTACCGGTGCCAGCAGCGGCATTGGAGAAGGCATTGCCCGGGAACTGGCAGCCGCAGGCGCCTGCGTGCTACTGGGCGCACGTCGCACGGACAGGCTTGAGCGCATCGCAGACGACATCGACAAAAGCGGCGGCATTGTCGAAGTATGCCCACTGGATGTCACAAGCAGAGAGGAGATGCAGGGCTTTGCACAGACGGCACTGGACCTGTGGGGTCGCATCGATGTGCTGATCAACAATGCCGGCATCATGCCGCTGTCGCCGCTTTCGGCCTGCAAGATGGATGAATGGGAAGCCATGGTGGAGATCAACATCAAGGGGGTTCTGTGGGGCATTGGCGCGGTTCTGCCGGTGATGGAGCGCCAGCAGGCGGGACAGATCATCAACATCGCCTCCATCGGGGCTCTGCAGGTGATGCCCACCTCGGCGGTGTACTCCGCCACCAAGTTCGCGGTGCGCGCGATATCCGACGGGCTGCGCCAGGAGAGCACCTACCTGCGGGTAACCTGCGTCAATCCCGGCGTCGTCGAAAGTGAACTGGCCTCGACCATCACCCACGAGGACACCGCTGACGTTATTGCGAGCTATCGTGAAGTCGCGCTCAAGCCTGCCGATATCGCACGCGCCGTACGTCAGGTGATCGAGGCTCCTGAAAGCGTCGACACCACTGAAATCACCCTTCGCCCGACAGCCTCGGCCAATTGATTCGACACGAGCAGCGGTAGAGAAGCGTTCGGCTCTTCGTGGAATAAGGTGGCTTTCATGGGAGGGGGGAAATCAGCCCGGGCGAATGCAGCGCGCGGAGCCCGCGCAGTCGAAGCTCCGGGCTGCCCGACATACTGCTCTGGAACCTTTTGCGAGGACCCGAACTCAGTCTTTATCCATGTCGATTACAATCTTGCCAAACGGCCCGAGATCCAGATGATCCAGTGCCTGAGGCAGCTCGGCGAGGGAATAGCGTGCCGCGATGACCGGCTCAAGCCGGGTTTGATCCACGGCCCGCACGAAGCGTTCCAGCGCTCGCCGACTGCCCGTGCCGATACCGTGAATCGTGACGTCCTTGAGCATTAGCGGCATGGCCGGGGAGGCGACATCGAACCCCGCCAATGCACCAATCTGACATACGTGTCCGCCCACTGCGGCCAATTGGACGGAGACGCCGAGATTATCGCCACCAACCACGTCGAGCACATGATCCACGCCCTCGTCATCGGTCAGCGTGTATATCGCCTCCATCCAATCGTCGCGGGAACGATCTACCCAGTGATCGGCACCCAGCGCCAGCACCCAGCGCCAGCACCCGTTCACCTTTCTCCGGTTGGGTGGCAACGATCACCTCGGCCCCGCTCATCTTCGCGATGAGCAGACCGAATAGCGCCACGCTACCGGTGCCCGGAATCAGCACTCTATCCCCCGCCTTGACGCCGGCTCTCTCAATGAGCGCAAACCAGGCAGTCAGACCGGCGCAGGGCAAGGTACTGGCCCGGACATCGTCCAGAGTGTGTGGCGCATGAACCAGCCAGGCGGCCGGCATCGCCACGTATTCGCCGAGAACGCCGGGGTAGAAACCACCCAGGGTACGATAGGCCGGTGCTCGCGCATTACCCGGTCGACGCCCATCGATCCAGTCGGGCGTGAACACGGAGATGACCCGATCTCCCTCGGCAAACCCCTTCACTAGCTCTCCCAGTTCGACGATGGTGCCGGCCATGTCGGAACCGGGTGTAAAGGGATAAGCCAGCGACAGTCCCCTGCCACTCTCGATCACCATCTTGTCACGGTGGTTGAGCGAGACGGCCCCTACCCTGACCAGCACCTCATCCGCCGCGGGGCGTGGCTTCTCGCAAGTGACCAATGCCAGTCTTTCACGACCGATCGCGTCCATCTCCCAACGCCGTATCGCTTTCATCATATTGGCTCCATCAAAGGGTGCCGACGGTCGTCGACAGCGTGGCGAGACTATCCCACGACGGCGAGCGCACTATAATACGCATCAATCAACACGCAGTGATGAATGAGAAACAGCAATATGAACGGAGAGTCGGTATGAACGGGAAAGAAATCGCCGAACTCATCACATTCATGGAG
Source organism: Kushneria konosiri (assembly GCF_002155145.1). Taxonomy (NCBI): domain Bacteria; kingdom Pseudomonadati; phylum Pseudomonadota; class Gammaproteobacteria; order Oceanospirillales; family Halomonadaceae; genus Kushneria; species Kushneria konosiri. Next base: position 2,418,359 of record NZ_CP021323.1, on the reverse strand, counting down.
GTTGCCAGATCGCAGAGTTTTCGCCGTGCTGCGTCACACCTGGGAATGTCGCCATCGGCTGTAAGTCATATCATCCGATCGCTGGAGACAAGGCTGGGGGTCAGAGTGTTGAGTCGCACCACCCGTAGCGTATCGCTCACCCAGGCAGGTGAAAGACTACTACAGCGTATAGCGCCGGCGATCGGTGACATTCGCCAGGCAGTGCATGAAACGGCGGCGTTTCAAACCTCACCGCAAGGCAGGATCAAAATCAATTTACCGCGAATCGCCGCCCAGCTCGTAGTGTTGCCGCGACTTCAAGCCTTCCTGGAGAGATATCCCCATATCGAAATCGATCTGGTCATCGACGACACGCTGACCGATATCGTTTCGCAAGGCTTCGACGCAGGCATCCGCTCCGGCGAGTGCCTGCAACAGGACATGGTCGCCAGACAGCTCACGCCAGCGCTGAACATGGCCGTGGTAGGCGCACCAGGCTATTTTGCCCGTCGCCCGCCACCACAAGTCCCGACCGATTTACACGAGCACGTCTGTATCAACTATCGCTGGAGTGACTCGAACGCCTTGTCTGCATGGACTTTTCAGGAGGGCAAAAGACGTTTCGAGTTACGGCTAGACCACGCCTTGACCCTCAACGACACCACCCTGATCGCCTCGGCGGTTCTGGAAGGCACCGGACTCGCCTATCTTCCGGCAAATCACCTGCAAACCTATCTCGACAGCGGTGAACTGGTAAGCGTTCTCTCTTCGTGGATACCTTCGATTCCGGGGTTCTATCTCTACTATCCGCACCGCGAGCACATGCCCAGTGCTTTGAGAGCCTTCGTCGATTTTATGGTTGCGCCGTGCTCCAATTGATCGAGGCTCCTGAAAGCGTTGACATCACCCTTCGCCTGCTCACCTCTGCCAATTGATCACGCCATCCCGGTCTTGCACCAGGGTTGGGTGTCTTATAATGACACCCGGCCCTGCTTGATGGCCGCTTACCCTGTTTTCCCCCTGTCCCCACTGACGTCGTCACTGCAGGATAATGTTCATGGCCGCCACCGACTTTTGCATCCGCGATTACCGCACCGCTGACGCTGATATCACACTCACGATCTTCCAGCGTGCCGTGCGCGAGGTGGCCTCACAGAACTACACCCCGGCTGAACTCGAGGCATGGGCCGGCCACATTGATCGTCACGTCTGGGCCAATAGCCTTGAACGCCAGTTCACCTGGGTTGCGATGCAGGAAAGCCTACCGGCAGGCTTTGCCAGCCTCACCGAAGGCGGGCATCTCGATATGCTGTTTGTCAGTCCCGATCATCAGCGCTGCGGCGTGGCGAGTGCGCTGCTGATGACCGCCGAGCAGGCCGTTCGGCAACGCGGCATGAATCGTATGACGACCGAGGCGAGCCTCACCGCACTCCCCTTTTTCGAGGCTCAGGGCTTTGAGATTGTGAAGGCGCAGGCGATCGAGCGGCGCGGACAGGTGTTGAGAAACTACCGAATGGAGAAGGCGCTCCACGAGGCCCGTGACGCCCGCTGACAGTGCCCTTACCCAGAGCAACCCTTTGGACTACTCATCCAGAGCGGCGTAATAGACCAGCCGAAGATGGCGGGATTCATCAATGATCAGCGAGGTGTGCTCGAACTCGACCGGCCCGACACCTTCAATGTTGAACCATCGCCGCCCCTGACAGGGCGCATGAACCTCGTGCTGATGCCAGAGTGTTCTGAAGGTTTCCGAAACGCCTTCCAGCATCTGCACCAGCGACGGCATGGCTGGGTCGTCAGAGGCCTTGATGTAATCACGCCGGAAACTCGAAAGGATCGCGGCCACCTCATTCTCCCAGTCATGCATCAGCGCCTGCAGGGCAGGTTCGGCAAAGAGCATCCACAGCAGGTTGCGCTGCTCCGGTGGCTGCGTGGAAAAATGAAACAGCCGGTCCGCCGCCTCGTTCCAGGTTAAAACATCCCAGCGCAGATTCAGTACATAACAGGGCCGCTGGGCCAGATCCGCCATGAGTCGCTTGATCAACGGCGGGACGTCACAAAAGGTCTGACCGGGTTCGACCGGTGGGCGCTGATGCGTCAGCAGAAACAGATGACGCCGCTCGGCGGCATCGAGCCTTAACGCGCGCGACAGATTGTCCAGAAACCGGGCCGACACGTTGATGTCACGGCCCTGCTCGAGCCACGTGTACCAGGTCACGCCGACGCCTGCCAGCGCCGCGACCTCTTCGCGTCGCAGCCCCGGGGTTCGACGACGCTGACCGGCCGGCAGCCCGACCTCCTGTGGCGACACGCGCGCCCGCCGGGTGGTTAAAAATCGGGCCAGTTCATGGCGCGTACGGTTGAGCGTGCGCGATGGCGTCATGGAGTACTCGAGTTGGGCATGAATCTGTCGGCCTTGTCGCTTGCTGAAGGATCATCCAGGCACTATCGGTTCGGGGAGCCGCGGGCATTTTCCCATTATCCTGATAAAAAAAGGCCCATCAAAGGATGGGCCACTGATACGGCAACGATGCTGGACACCGCATGTATCGCTCGATTGAGGCTCAAACGAACAGAAAATCCTCCGGGCCCATCGCATAGTTCAGTTCGCCGGTCGGCGAGCCGGGATCATACTTCGGTACGCCAACCAGCGAGACGTAGTGCCCGCCGGCGTCAGTGTTCACCACGAGCTCATGATCCGGATACATGTGGACATCCCCGAAATCGAGCGGCTCGCCATCACTGCCGGTCAACTGAGACAGATCGATGCGATCAACGCCCAGCTCGAAGTTGGTGATGGTGGCGTCCTGCCAGGCGCCATCGCTGCCAAACACGAAGCTGTCGGCAACGCCGTCAGTACCGCTGGTGATGCCTGATACTTCGACATCTTCAAAGGGACCGGTCGGCGCCGGCGCCATTTTGGAAATGTAATCCTGACGATCAAAGAAGGAGTTCAGCCCGCCAGCAATCTCCTCAAGCTTCAGGGCAAAATCGTTGTCATCCAGACCTTCCGGCCCGCTGTCGCGGTAGAGATAGAGATCATCGCCATGGAAGACCGGCAAAATGGCATCGCCACTGTCCTGATCGCCTGCAAGCGTAAGGGCGTCTTCAAGCGAGAGGTATTCATCCGTAAAGACGGCGTTATCAAGATCAAGGTTATCGAAGGACTGCACCACGCGGTCATCGATAAACAGCGTGTCCTTTAGCACGTCGAAACCGGTCAGCGTGTCAATAGCGTCACCATTGTTGCCGTAACGCGAAGACTCTCCCGTAAAAGAGATCACATCGACGCCGTTGTCTGCGCCACCCAGCATGATGGTTTCCTGCACATCACCGGACGCGGTGTATTCAAGCCCGCCCGAAAGCCCTGAAGCGTCAACCGTGTGAACGGCAGTGGTGTTATCGGCTCCATTATCCCATTCGACTCGGCCGTTGCCGCTTAAATCAAGCGCGTCGAAGGCACTGCCCTGCACATTCAGATCAAGCGTTTCACCGGAGCGAACCCCGCTGTCATCAAATTGAGTCGCAAGCGACAGCGTCATGATGTCATCGGGCAGAACAAACGTCGTGTCCCCGCCGTGGGTAAACGTAATGGATTGGGTCTTGTTGGTAGTTGCCATGAATTCATTCCCTTGAGTGTTACTTTCCAATACCGCCAATACATGCCCCACCCGCGGCGTGCCTGGACAGCATGGCGGGAGAAAACATGACATACGTCAAATTTAACGCTATTTAATGTAGCTCAAGGAACTAAAACAGCACGTGCTGACATCGCAAAAAGCCCGGCCCTGGACGAAAGAGTGATAATGGCCAGCGGCTCGCCCTGAAAGATCGACAAACAACACTTTTAAGAAGCCTTTTCCACCCTGACGCCTTTCTCACAAATCTCCTGAGCTGACCGAATGAACGGCCCTATCGGTAGCCGTGCGCCTGGGCACGCGTTCTCATGGGGTGACTCTCAGTAATGGCATAAACGGTTAAATTGTAACCCCCTTGAACGGCCATCAGACTTGGCGCCCTTCACCACCGGCCATCCGCCGACCCTGAAAGGACTGTCCACATGCCTGATGCCTCCCGAATCGTGACCTGCCTGATTGCCGCCGGTGCCTTTGCGCTTGGCATGGCCTCCTATGTGACCGCGGGGCTCATCCCACTGATCGAAAAGGATCTTGACGTGACCACCGCGCTCGCCGCACAGCTGGTCACGGCCTTTACGCTGGCCTACGCCATCGGCTCGCCGATCACAGTGGCAATGATGCCGGCCCATCGACAACGCGCCGGACTGCTCGGCATGCTCGCCCTGTTCGTGGCCGCCAATGCGCTCAGCGCCGTGGCACCCGACATGGCGACGCTCATGGGCCTTCGCGCCGCGGCCGGGCTGGCCGCCGGTACCTATCTCGCCCTGGGCATTGCCGCCGCTTCAAGACTTTCCCCGGATCACCAGCGCGGGCGTACCATCGCCATCATCATGGGCGGCATGGCCAGCGGCACCGTTTTGGGCGTACCCGCCGGGCTCTGGCTGGCTACTCATCTGGGCTGGCAGGCAGCACTGTGGCTGATCAGCCTGATCGGGGCGGTCGCCCTGGTCGGCCTGATGCGCTGGCTGCCGGCGCTGTCACCGGTGACTCAAAGTTCGCTCCAACAGAAACTCGGCATCCTGAAGGATGGGCTTGTGATCAGGCTTTTGGGCATTTCCCTGCTCGCGGCCGTGGCAAGCCTTGGGCTCTATACCTTCATGGCACCGCTGGTCAGGGCGTACACCGAGCACAGCATCACGCCCTTTTTATGGGTCTGGGGTGTGGGTGGCGTGCTGGGCAGTTTTCTAATTGGCTCTCTGGTCGATCGGTTCAGCAATCTCCGGATCACCGCCGGCATCATGACACTACTGGGGGTGTCACTGATCGCCCTGCCGCTGGCGCTCTCGTTGAACCCCTGGGCCGGGCTTTTACCCATCCTCCTCTGGGGCGCGGTGGGCTGGGCACTGCAGGTCCCGCAGAACAACGCATTGATGAAAGCGCGAGAGGCCAGCGGCGATGGCCACCTGGCGGTCGCGCTCAACGAATCCGCGCTGTATCTCGGCAGCGCCCTGGCCGCCGGGGCCGGTGGTGTGTGGCTTTTGCTTGGCTGGCCGGTATGGGGACTGGCCGTGGCGGCCGGGGCAATTGGGCTAATGGGGCTGGGTATCTGTTTGCCCACAAGTCGAGGAAGAGACCGGGTATCGCATCCAGTACGTCGAGGAGATGTTTGAGGTCTTCATTAGCCCCGGCTCGGTCACGGAGAAACTCTTTTCTTTATCACCGATGACGACGACCGCCTGAAAATCGGCAAGGGCGGCAGGCTTGAAAAGGCCGGCACGACGTCAACGGGACACAGCCCCCGGGACAACGGCGGAACAGAAAGCGATCGCTGTTGCCCTGCAAAAAAGGCGCCTCACAGGGAGGCGCCTTTTTTAATACCGTGTTTTTCAATACCCTGGCGTCATGTTCAGGTCATGGCCAATCCCTCTGGCCTGTTGCCATGAACTAGCCCTTGAAGCCCTTGCCCACAAGGTACACTTCTCTGGACCGAGGCCGCGACGCCTCGGGCTTGCGAATGACCACCTTCTCAAAGGAAGTACGCACATCCTTGAGAAATTCCTCCGAGCCTTCGCCCTGGAACACCTTGACCGCATAGTCCCCGCCCGGCTTGAGCACGCGTCGGACCATGTCCAGCGTCAGTTCCACCAGGTACATGGACGCGGCCTGATCCGCGGCATCAACACCGCTAATATTAGGGGCGATATCGGACACGATCAGGTCGACCGGCCGGCCATCAATCTGCGCGAGCAGCTGCTCAAGGACGTCATCTTCCGTGAAGTCGCCCTGAATGAAATCAACGTGGTCCAGCACGTCCATGGGCAGGATGTCGGTGGCGATCACCCGGCCCTTGTCGCCCACGATTCGGCCCGCGACCTGCGACCAGCCGCCCGGCGCGGACCCCAGGTCCATGACGAGCATGCCGGGGCGGATGAGCTTGTCCTTCTCGTTGAGCTCGATCAGCTTGTAGCTGGAGCGCGAGCGCAGGCCATCCTTCTGGGCGCGTTTGACGAAGGGGTCGTTCACGTGTTCATCCAGCCAACGGCGGCTGCTTTTGGAGTGTTTCATGTTGGCGCCAACTACAGGGATCGGGTGAGGCCCGAGCGCGACGCGGCGCTGCGGGGTAAAAACTGGCGCGATTATAGCGGATACGGGCAGTGAACGCGCGCCGCCCCGACAGGACGCCGACGCCATCTCCTGACAGGCTCACCGCCGCCGGGTACAATCCGCCATCGACTGTCTTTCCCATCGATTATCTTCCCTACCCTTTCTCTGCCGGGGTCACCGGCCAGGACGCCTTCATGATTCGTATCAACGAACTCTCTCTGCCACTGGATCATTCGGCCGACGCGCTGCGCCGCGCCATCGTCAAGCGTTTGAACCTTCGTGATGCGGATCTGCTGGACTTTACGGTCTTCAAGCGCAGCTACGATGCCCGCAAGAAAAACAGCGCCATCGTGTTCATCTACATCATCGATCTGGAAGTCCGTGATGAGACCAGTGTCCTGGCACGCTTTGCCAATGACCTGCATGTGCGCCCTGCGCCGGATACCCGCTATTACCCCGTGGCCGAGGCGCCGGCAGATCTTGAAGCGCGCCCGCTCATAATTGGTTTTGGCCCCTGCGGCCTGTTTGCCGCCCTGTTGCTCGCCCAGATGGGGTTCAGGCCCATCGTGCTGGAGCGTGGCAAGAACGTGCGCAGCCGTACGAAGGACACTTGGGCACTGTGGCGCAAGAAGATCCTGAGCCCTGAATCCAACGTGCAGTTTGGCGAGGGCGGTGCCGGCCTTTTTTCGGACGGCAAGCTCTACAGCCAGATCAAGGACCCGAAGTTCTACGCGCGCAAGGTGATGCACGAGTTCGTGCGGGCCGGCGCGCCTGAAGAAATCATGTACGTCAACAAGCCCCACATTGGTACGTTCCGCCTCACGGGGGTCGTGGCGAAGATGCGTGAGGAGATCATCGCGCTTGGCGGTGAGGTGCGCTTTGAAAGCCGGGTGACGGATCTTTTGATCGACAACGGTCAGGTCGAAGGCGTGGTGCTGGCCAACGGCGACACGCTGCATAGCCGCCATGTGATCCTCGCGCTGGGCCACAGCTCGCGCGATACCTTTCGCATGCTGCACCGCCAGGGCGTTCACATCGAGGCCAAGCCCTTCGCCATCGGGTTTCGCATCGAGCATCCGCAGGGCATGATCGACAAGGCCCGCCTGGGCAAGTACGCAGGCCACCCGGCACTGGGCGCGGCAGACTACAAACTGGTCCACCACGCCAAAAACGGCCGCGCAGTCTACAGCTTCTGCATGTGCCCAGGCGGCACGGTGGTCGCGGCCACCTCCGAACCGGGCCGCGTCGTGACCAACGGCATGAGCCAGTACTCGCGCAACGAGCGCAACGCCAATTCCGGCATCGTGGTGGGTATCAATCCCGAGCAGGACTTCCCGGGCGATGCGCTGGCCGGAGTCGAGCTGCAGGAGCGCCTGGAAGAACGGGCCTATGAACTGGGGGGCAGCGACTATTGTGCGCCCGCGCAGCTGGTGGGCGACTTTATCCGCGGTGTGCCGTCCAACGAGTTCGGCGAAGTGGAGCCTTCCTATACGCCGGGCGTGCGCCTGGGCGATCTTTCCCCTTCCCTGCCGGCGTTCGCCATTGACGCGATTCGCGAAGCACTGCCGGCCTTCGGCAGGAAGATTCGCGGCTTTGATCGCGACAATGCGATCCTGACAGGGATCGAAACACGCACCTCCTCCCCCGTGCGGATCACCCGTCATCACGACACGTTCCAGAGCCTCAATACCCGTGGCCTCTACCCGGCCGGCGAAGGTGCGGGCTACGCCGGCGGCATCCTGTCGGCGGGCGTGGATGGCATCAAGGTCGCGGAGGCGCTGGCAAAGGCGCTGCTGTCTGACACCGACGCCGTCGCTGCACCGGCCAGGGCCGCCGGCTGATGAAGTTCGACGACATCAAGAAACTCCACCAGAAGAAGTACCGCGCCGAGTTCGGCCATTTTCTGGTGGAAGGCGAGCATCTGGTACTGGAGCTGCAAAAGGCGGCCGCGCAGAACCCGCAGCTTCAGCGCGCAACGCTGTATGTCACCGAAACGCATGCCCGGTGGGAAAGCCCGTTCAGGACCCACGTCATCAGTGATCGCCAGATGGCGCAGATCGCCGATACCAAGACTCCACAGGGCATCGTCGCACTGGTGCCGATACCCGACACCCCGGCGGAGGCGTCCGATACCGGGCGTGCGGTGTATCTGCATGAAATTCAGGACCCGGGCAATCTGGGCACCATCCTGCGCACGCTTGCGTGGTTTGGCGGTTTTCGCTGCCTGTTGAGCCCGGGCAGCGTTGACCCCTACAACCCCAAGGTCGTGCGGGCGAGCATGGGCGCGATCTTCCATGCGCCGCTGGAGCTGGAGGTCCCGCTGGCCTCGCTGTCCGATCGCTTCACGCGCATCGCCTGCCTCGATATGCAGGGCGAGCCACTGCACTCGCCGGATTTTGGCGCCTGTGACTGTTACCTGTTTGGCAACGAAGCCCGCGGCGTACCCCGTGACCAGCTGGGCGCGCTCGGCGCACAGCCGTTCACGATCCCCGGGAGCGGCGCCATCGAGTCGTTGAATCTGGCCGCGACGGTCAACATGTGTACGTATGAGCTGAGTCGTCCGCGGGGTTGAGTGGCACACACATGCGGTCATGGCTGTGTCAGCGCACTCATGACCGCGTGCGAGAACAGCGGCGATGGCACTTAATGAATCAGCGCTGTATCTGGGTAGCGCCTTTGGCGTCGGAGCCGATGGGGCTCTTTTTTAAAGCGAGCCAGAGATGCTTTTACGCCCTTGCCTGCTCGACGGCCAGGGCAGCTTTTACTGAAGGTCGCTCTTCGATAACCGTTTTATAAACCGACAGGGCTGACCACTTCTCCAGGCGGATATCAAAAAACTGACACCACCCCAGTACGGTAAACAGATAAGCATCTGCCACGCTGAAGGATGCTCCCATCAGGTAGCGGTCGTGCTGTAAACGACTCTCCAGAAAATCGAAACGCCTGCTGATTTTTTCAGAAAACATCGCTCTGGCTTCATGCGGCATTTCCTTGTTGAACAGCGGCGCCAGACCGGCATGTATCTCGCTATTAATAAAGGCCAACCACTCCTGCATGCGAACCCTTTCCCATTGGTCTGCTAGCGGTATCAACCCGGCTTCGGGCTTTAGATCGGCAAGATATTGAAGAATGGCTGGCCCTTCCGTAATGACGCGCCCCTGTTCGACTTCAAGCGCTGCGACATATCCCTTGGGATTGATGCCAAAAAAGTCCTGCCCGTTTTCCGTTTGCCTTGTGCGGTTATCGACCCGAATCAGTTCGAACGGTAGAGAGAGTTCTCTTAGCACGATATGAGGAGACAGCGAGCAGGTGTGAGGCGCGTAATAAAGCTTCATAAAAGACATCCACAGTTAAAAAACCGGCTTGAACCGAAGCCATGTTTGAACGGATTCAGTATGTTGCTCGCCTCAATCAACTGTAAAATTAATGCCTCATCGATAACCCATTAGCCGAGCTACTACCTTGCTGAATCTTGCCCACTGGCGTCTGGTGGTTTTCATTGCCGATACGGGCACCATTTCTCAGGCAGCAAATGACGCTGGAATGACCCAATCAGGGGCCAGCCAGGCACTTGCACAGCTGGAAAAGCATCTGGGCATGAAAATCTTTTCGCGCTCGCATCGCCAGATGGTGGTCACTGCCTTTGGCGAGCAGGTCGTTGAGCATGCCCGCAACATGCTCATGCACCATTGTGCCATTCGTGATCTGGCGAACAGGCTTGGAGGGCCGGGAAGCGCTCGACTCAAACTAGGCAGCTTTCCTTCCATCATCTCGACGCTATTACCTGCCCTGCTTCGTGGTTTTCACCAGCGATATCCGGATATTGAGGTTGTGGCACTGGAAGGCACCGATGAGGAGGTCGAGAGCTGGCTTGATCAAAAGCACATCGATTTTGGCGTCGTGCTTAACCCCGAGCCGAAGCGCCGCGCCATTGTGCTGGGTCGTGATGCCTGGGTTGCCCTGTTACCTACCGCTCATCCACTGGCACGTCGCTCTACTCGCCAGGGGATAGGCCTTTCAGAACTTGTGCATCAACCGTTCATCCTCGCAACCGGTGGCTGCACAACGCATGCTCAAAGTCTGGCCCGTTCACACTCGCTGGAACTGACGGATATTCGCGTCAGGGTACAAAGCTGGGACAGTGCCTGTGCACTTGTACGGGAAGGCATGGGCGTTGCGCTGGTGCCTGAATCCATCCTGCCAGAGCAGATGAAGGGACTTCGCGCGCTTCCACTGGCCCCATCCATTGATCGCACCTTTGGACTGGTTCGGTCACCTGCCACGCCGATGACCAGAGCCGCTGATGCTTTCTGGCAGCATGTGGGACGCGCTGCTGAATGACATACTGATGGGCTTTACCGATCTCACGGATAAAGAGCATCTCAACAGGCTGTTTGTTCGCTCAGGCTATCGACGCTGTGGCGTGGCGACTACGCTGCTAACCATGGCGGAACAGGCCGCTTGGCAACGCAGAATGATCCGCCTGACCATCGATGCCAGCCTGACCGCTCTGCGCTTTTTCAAGGCAAGAGGTTTTGGTCATGAACGGCGCAGTCAGACGCTGGATAATTCCCAGATGGAGAGTTGTTTACGAATTAGAGTGGCCCGTCGCCCTCAATGTTCAGTTAGAACTGAACCCGACACTTTGCATATACATTGTACCTTTTCTAAAACGCCACAAAACATTTTAATACAACGATTAACACTCTCCGGTTTGAATCTGTTTAAGCAGAGCTTTCCACTCATGTGTAGGAAAATTGACTTTTTTCCTAGTTATATTGAGAGCGTTGTCACGATTACCAAGCATTTTCGGATCTTTGACATCATGATTATGAGTAGCTACAAAAGTAGCCGTCAGCTCGAACTCATTTACTGACAGCTCGTGAAAAACCCCTCGATCAATGCAATAAATATTACCTTTTTGAACCAACTTTTCTTGATCAACAACGGGTTGGAAAAACTCCTCACATGGCGCTAATGAAGAACCATTTGATTCATATTTCACCCTATAAAGCTGAAAGGAAGACTCACAAGAGGCATCACTCTCGAACAAGCTGTAATTTTTATTTGTCACGCTCCCGCAAACGACATAACTACTTATAGAAAAAATATGATCATGTATTTTATGCACCTGTTCTGATTTATCTCTTTCCCATTCTGGCCAAATATGTATTCTTAAAGTCCCGCTTTCATTTTCATACAACTTACAATGAACAAACCCTAACGCATGCCATGTTGGAGAAAAATTTTCTGCCTCGTTTTGAATATTTTCGAGAACGTTATTTATGTAACCCGACACTTCTCTGGAGTTAACCAAATCCCAGTATAGATTCTCAAGAACTTTTTCCATAAGGATTATCTCGCTCTTTACATATTCTTGCTATATCTTCAAAGTCTTTGTCCATCATATCAGAGTGGATCAAGTCTACATCTTTTAATATAGCTTGAACATTTGCGCCTGACAGATTTTCTTCATCGTAATCACCACAGGAAAGAGCAGCCACTCTTTTACCTTGGTTCTCGCTTAATACCATCTCGTCTTTATAGGACTTATAAAAATAACTTCCTGAGCTACAAATTATTGCTGGAGCTTTCCTATCTTCTTTAGTGATTATCACATAATCGTTAGAAAGATCTATACGAAATGCCGAGTAATGTGAAACCAAAGACAAACTGATACGCAGCATTTGCTCATTCCGCTGAGCAATCAGCACAGATACTATAGTCGCACAAAGCTCGTTTCTAACCTTAGCCAAATCCCATTCACGTTTTTCTTTTTTAGCAGAAGCAGTACTTTTTCGATAAATTGCGTGAGCTTCACATAGTGAAGTATTCATAGGATCTAGGATTACTGCCTTTATCTCACGTGAAAGACTAGAGCTTCTAGCTCGCGAGGCCATTTCAGGCAGAGTTTTAGTTCTAAAGTATCGCCCGCACCCACCCTTATACCACCAAATTTCAGTCTTAGAAAAAGCAGTTTCGAACAAGTCCGGCAGTTCTCGAGGATCTGTAACATCAATTTTGGAACTTTTGACAACTTCAGGAGTTAAAGAATATATAAAAATCCCTATAAAGACGGTTACTATAGTAGAAAACAGCAACCCATCCAATAAACTTGAAAAAAAAGGATACCAGCCAATTTTTAATGAGGGATCAAAACAAGGCAAAATTAAATATCTAAACACACCCACTAGAACTAAAGCAGGCACCAATACCATAAAAAAAGCTTTCCTAGAATATTTCTTCTTGAATATCTCTTGCACTTATCACGCCATCCCTAATCTGTTTAAGACATGTTTAGAGAGGTCTTCACCAATTTCATTTATACCTTTAATACCATCCTCATCAGTACAACGAATTTTGACCCACTGTCTTTCTAACCACAACTCCATATAAGTTTCATAAACTTTATCCAAATACTCATATGAAGATTCGTGAATATCTTCCTTTGTATCCGTATAGCTTCTTTTCCCTTTTTTGAGAACCAACTCTTTAGATATATCCAGAGGAACATCCAAGAAAAAAGTAATATCTGGCTTAGCAGCACTAAATACAGAATATTCTAATGTTTCAAGCCATTTAGCAAAACCCTGACGCTCTTCAGCTGGACGCTTTGCACACTGGTGCGCTATATTTGAATCCACATATCTGTCGCATATGACAACGACACCTTCTTTTAAGTCTTCTTCTATTTCGTTTTTTTGTTCGAAACGATCTCCAGCGAAAAGTATAGAAGCCAATTTTGGATGTACCTGCTCAAGCGTTCCAAACTCACCTCGTAAAAACGCTCCTATCTCTTCCCCAAAAAAAGTTTTTTCATACCCGGGGAAGCTATATAGCTTGGCAGGTATAGATTTTTCTTGCAGCTTTTGAAAAAGCAGATTAGCTTGCGTCCCCTTGCCGCTACCATCGATCCCTTCAATTGCAATTAAAATGCCTTTCATAAAATTACCAACTTTTTAAAATTTTAGAATAAAACTCATTACTAACATTAATTCTTTCTTTTACTCTTTTTATCTCTTCCATTCTCATCTCATGAGGAAAACCCATAGCTGCACTTAATTCATGTTCTATAGCAAAAAGCACTAAGTAAGTTTTTTCCAAAACATCTTTAAGATCTCCGACTAACTGTTTATCCTTGCAATTGTAACTTACAACCTTATCAAGGCTCTTAGAACTATGGCCAGCATAAAACTCTAAATCATTTTCTTTTTTATCTATTTTTGTATATGAAAAACCATTGATTAATATCAAATCATCAATGACTTCAATTTTATACCTAAAGTCTGATTCGACTAGTTTCTGTAAAGAAGTATAACAACCATCAAAAATCACATTCTTTAAAAAACTTTTTCCATTTGAGGACCTTATATTTTCTTCCTTACTGGGATCTAATATTGAATAAATCCTTGATGGCGACCTGTCAATTAAATCCAGAAGAACCGTGGCAGCTTCAGATGGCACACAATCTCCTCTTTCCCAGCCACACAAAACGTCCAATTCAATACTAAAAGCGTTGCTAAATGACTCCTGCGTCATTCCTGTTTTATTTCTAATTCTTTTTATATCTTCTGGCAAAAAATCACATTTTTTTTTCATACTAAGCTCCGATATATATATTTTAAATATACATTAGATATACACATATCCACGCATTAAAATATTATGAATAAAAGCCGAAACACTAACAAAGCTTGAACAGACTTACCTTAACTTAAAAAACTCTTTATTTTAAATAGACTTACCACGACCTATACTGAGCAAACCTAAGCTCTTGGGCATTATTGCCCTTTATCAATTTTGAAACAAAAGCCTGCCTATAGCGGCAGGCTTTATTTAAAACAAGCGCTAACGTTCAAATCAACCTTTTATTTACTCCCATTCGATCGTCGCGGGCGGCTTGCTGCTCACATCATAGGTCACGCGCGACACGCCGCTGATCTCGTTGATGATGCGACCGGAGACCTTCTCCAGCAGCTCATACGGCAGGTGCGCCCAGCGGGCGGTCATGAAGTCGATGGTTTCGACCGCGCGCAGCGCGATGACCCATTCGTAGCGGCGGCCATCCCCTACTACACCCACGGACTTGACCGGCAGGAACACGGCAAAGGCCTGGCTGGTCTTGTGGTACCAGTCGGCGTTGTGCAGTTCCTCGATGAAGATGGCGTCCGCTTCGCGCAGGATGTCGGCGTATTCCTTTTTGACTTCACCAAGAATGCGCACGCCCAGGCCCGGCCCGGGGAACGGGTGACGGTAGACCATGTCGTACGGCAGGCCGAGTTCGAGGCCGAGCTTGCGCACCTCGTCCTTGAACAGCTCACGCAGCGGTTCGACCAGCTTGAGCTTCATGGTCTCCGGCAGGCCGCCGACGTTGTGGTGCGACTTGATAACGTGCGCCTTGCCGGTCTTGGAGGCGGCAGATTCGATCACGTCCGGGTAGATGGTGCCCTGGGCGAGAAAATCCACGCCTTCGATCTTCGCGGCTTCGCGGTCAAACACGTCAATAAAGGTATTGCCGATCAGCTTGCGCTTCTGCTCGGGGTCGTTGACGCCCTCGAGCCGGCCGAGGAATTCGTCTTCGGCATCCACACGGATGACGCGCACGCCCATGTGCTGGGCGAAGGTGTCCATGACCTGGGCGCCTTCGTTCTTGCGCAGCAGGCCGTTGTCGACGAACACGCAGGTAAGCTGATCGCCGATCGCCTTGTGCAGCAGCGCGGCGACCACGGAGGAATCAACGCCGCCGGAGAGGCCGAGCAGCACGTGACGGTCACCGACCTGTTCACGAACACGCTCGGAGAGGTCTTCGATGATCTTGGCCGGGGTCCAGAGCCGCTCACAGCCACAGATTTCAAGCACGAAGCGCTCGAGAATGCGCTGGCCCTGAGTGGTGTGGGTCACTTCCGGATGGAACTGCACCGCATAGAGACGCTTTTCGGCCCAGCTCATGGCGGCGATCGGGCAGCTTGGCGTGGAGGCGGTGATTTCGAACTGCTCGGGAACGGTGGCGACCTTGTCGCCGTGGCTCATCCAGACATCCAGCAGAGCATCGCCGTGATCATTGATGTGATCCTTGATGCCACCGAGCAGATCGTCTTCTGCGGAGACGCTGATCTGGGCGTAGCCGAACTCGCGTTTCTCGGAGCCTTCGGTGGCACCGCCCAGCTGGGCGGCCATGGTCTGCATGCCGTAGCAGATACCAAAGACCGGCAGGCCCATCTCGAACACGCACTGGGGCGCACGCGGAGAATCCAGCTCGGCGACCGATTCCGGCCCGCCGGAGAGGATGATGCCGTTGGGGTTGTACTCGCGAATCTCGTCTTCGGTGATGTCGAAGGCGCGCACTTCCGAGTAAACCCCGATCTCGCGCACGCGGCGAGCGATCAGCTGAGTGTACTGGGAGCCAAAATCAAGAATCAGGATCTTGTGGGCGTGGATGTCGGTCATGGTATCTCTCTGGTGCAGCGAGGATATAAATAAACAAGCGGGAAGCTTTCGCCTCCCGCTCTTCAAACTGGGCAGTCCTGATACCGGACGCATGCCCTGCCCGCCCCGCTGCCCGAGGGCACGTCATGGCCAAAGGTACGGGGTAGACAGGGCACGGCATCAGCTCCGGTAGTTCGGCGCTTCTTTCGTGATCTGCACGTCGTGGACGTGCGACTCGGCAAAGCCTGCGCTGGTGATGCGGACAAATTCCGGCACGGTGCGCATGGTGTCGATATCATGCGAGCCGGTGTAGCCCATCGAGGCCCGCAGGCCGCCCATCATCTGATGGACGATGGCGCTCATCAGGCCCTTGTAGGGCACGCGACCTTCGATGCCTTCCGGCACGAGCTTCTCGACGCCTTCGTTCTTGTCCTGGAAGTAGCGATCCGAGGAGCCCTGGGTCTGGGACATGGCGCCCATCGAACCCATGCCGCGGTAGGCCTTGTAGGTCCGGCCCTGGTAGAGCTCGATCTCGCCCGGGGACTCTTCGGTACCGGCCAGCAGGCTGCCGACCATGACGCAGTGCGCGCCGGCCACGATTGCCTTGGCGATATCCCCGGAGAAGCGGATGCCACCGTCGGCGATCAGCGGAATGTCATAGGGCTTGAGCGCTTCGGCGACATCAGCAACGGCAGTGATCTGCGGCACGCCAACACCGGCAACAATGCGCGTGGTGCAGATCGAGCCCGGGCCGATGCCGACCTTGACCGCGTCCGCACCGGCATCCGCCAGCGCTTTCGCTGCCGCAGCAGTAGCGATGTTGCCGCCGATGACCTGAAGGCCGGGGAAATGCTCCTTCACCCAGCGCACGCGGTCGATCACGCCGGCGCTGTGGCCGTGAGCGGTATCGACCACGATGACGTCAACGCCGGCCTCATACAGTGCCTGCACGCGATCGCCGGTATCTTCACCGGTGCCGACGGCGGCGCCAACCAGCAGACGACCATCCTCGTCCTTGGCGGCGTTCGGATAGGTGCGGGCCTTTTCGATGTCACGCACGGTGACCAGACCACGCAGATGGAAGTCATCGCTGACGATCAGGATCTTCTCGATGCGATGTTCCTGAAGCTGGCGCTTGATCTCTTCCAGCGGCGTGCCTTCCTTCGCGGTAATCAGCTTTTCGCGCGGCGTCATGATGGCTTCGACGCTGTCGCTGTAGTTGGGCTGAAAACGCATGTCGCGACCGGTCACGATGCCAACGAGCTCATCGCCCTTGACGACCGGGAAGCCGGAATAGCCGTACTCTTCGGCCATGGCCAGAAGGTCGGTGAGCTTGGCGTCGGGGCTGACCGTGACCGGGTCCTTCACGATCACGCTTTCGTGCTTTTTGACCTTGCGCACTTCAGCGGCCTGAGCGGCGATCGACATGCTCTTGTGCACGATACCGATGCCCCCTTCCTGCGCCATGGCAATGGCCAGGCGAGCTTCGGTGACGGTATCCATGGCGGAGGAGACAAGCGGAATGTTGAGGACGAGGTTGCGGGTCAGGCGGGATTTCAGAGAGACGTTCTTCGGCAGTACATCGGAATAACCGGGAACGAGTAATACGTCGTCAAACGTAAGCGCTTCTTGAGCTATACGCAGCATAACTGGCGTCCACTGAGCGGGTTGTACAGGCGGCGGGAGAAGATTAATCGAGCATTTTAACGCCTGCGGCCCGCCCATACAACGAACATCCTGCCTCAGGCACACTATCGCTGCCATATGGGCTGTCTTTTTCAGGGCCGGAGCCTTCTTCCTGCCCCAGGGACTGCGGCACCGGCAGACACCAGGGTGAGCGCATGCCAGACTGTGACCCTCGAATCCGTCACCCTGCCTGGAGCTGCCATGGCCCCCTCTTCCTCTCATGACGCCCTGAGCGTGTTTGAACTCAATCGGCGTGCGCGCACCTCGCTTGAAAACACCCTGGGCGAGGTGTGGGTCGAAGGGGAGCTTTCGCGGGTATCGCGCCCGGCGTCGGGTCATCTCTATTTCACGCTCAAGGATGACCGCGCCCAGGTCAGCTGTGCGCTCTTTCGCAACCGGGCCCGCTTTGTGGCCGCCCCCATGCGCGAGGGCGACAGCGTGCGTATTCGGGCGAAGGTTTCGATCTTCGAGCCGCGTGGCGACTATCAGCTGATCGTTGAAGCGGTGCAGGAAGCCGGCCGCGGCGCCCTGCTGGCGGCGCTGGAGCGGTTGAAGACCAGGCTCGAGGGGGAAGGCGTATTTGCCAACGCCCGCGAACTGCCCTGCCCGCCGCAGCATCTGGCCATCATCACTTCGGCCAGCGGCGCGGCCCTTCAGGATGTGCTGGCCGTACTGCAGGCGCGCTGGCCGCTTTTGAAGGTCAGTGTGCTACCGGTGCCGGTTCAGGGCGATCAGGCGGCACCCTTGATAATTGGCGCGCTGGCCGCGGCCGGCAGCGACGGTCGCTTTGATGCGCTGTTGATCACGCGCGGCGGCGGCAGTCTGGAAGATCTGTGGTGCTTCAACGATGAGCGTCTGGCGCGTGCCATTCAGGCCAGTCCGATTCCAGTGATGAGTGCCGTGGGCCATGAGATCGACACCACACTTTCCGATCTGGCCGCCGACGTGCGCGCTCCGACACCCTCCGCCGCGGCCGAGCGGCTGGTGCCGGATCGACGCGACATTCTGGAGCGTCTGACGACGCTGACACGACGGCTGGAAAGCGCCCAGCTGCGCCAGCTTCAGCAATATCATCAGCAGCTGGAT